>JBBIKK010000008.1:0-64445 GCA_037445475.1 Chloroflexota bacterium | reverse complement strand
AAAAGCTACCCCGGGGATAACAGGCTGGTGAGGTCCAAGAGTTCACATCGACGACCTCGCTCGGCACCTCGATGTCGGCTCATCGCATCCTGGGGCTGGACAAGGTCCCAAGGGTCGGGCTGTTCGCCCGTTAAAGCGGTACGCGAGCTGGGTTCAGACCGTCGTGAGACAGGTCGGTCTCTATCCGCTGTGGGCGTAAGGGATTTGAGGGGAGCTGCTCCTAGTACGAGAGGACCGGAGTGGACAGACCTCTAGTGTGCCAGTTGTCGTGCCAACGGCATCGCTGGGTAGCTATGTCTGGCAGAGATAACCGCTGAAAGCATCTAAGTGGGAAACTCGCCCCAAGATAAGATCCCTGTGTTCCCGTCAGGGAGTAAGACCGCAGGTAGACCACCTGCTATATAGGCAGCACGTGTAAGCGCAGCAATGCGTTGAGCGAAGCTGTACTAATGGTCGAGGGCTTCCTTCCGTGGTGCGGAGAACTTGATACTTTTCGATATGGCGAGGCGCGCTGGCCGAGTAGCCGCAAAGCGGCACATCGAGACCATGCCCGAAGCCATCTCCTACATCAGAAGTGCTATTCAGTCAAAAAACCTCGTGAAAATGTCCCTTGGTGATTGGAGCGACAGGGGTACACCCGGTCCCATCCCGAACCCGGAAGTTAAGCCTGTCAGCGCCGATGGTACTTGGAGGGCGACCTCCTGGGAGAGTAGGTCATTGCCAAGGGACTTTTCTTGTTCTTCCCAGACCTTTTCAAGCATGCCCGAATTGTGTATAATAAACTCGTTGATTCGGCCGTGAGAGGTTGTTCTTTCCGATCGACATTCGAGGAGTTGTGGACCGCTGATTGATCGCCAGATCGGATTCGTTGACTCGCTTTCACATGACCCTCGGCCGAGTCTGCTCGGCGGAGGTTTTTTTTTGACCCGATTTTGCCTGTGAAAGGAGGTGAAGCGGAAATGACAGTCGTGATTCTGCGCAACGGCGAATCCCAGGATTCGCTGCTCAAGCGCTTTCGCAAGAAAGTGGTCAAGAGCGGCATCCTGAGCACGGTGCGGCGCAAGCGCTGGTTCGTCTCGAAGAGCGAGCAGCGCCGCATGGAGAAGAAAAAGGCCATTCGCCGCATCAAACGGCGAATGCTTACCCGAGAGTCTGAGTAATGCTTGGAGGCAGTGTATGGCCAAGGAAGAAGAAAAAATTCGAGCGGAAGGCGTCGTGGTGGAGGCCCTGCCGGGCACACAGTTTCGTGTGCGCCTGGATAATGGCCACGAGGTGCTGGCCTATCTTTCCGGCAAGATGCGCAAGAATTACATTCGCATCCTGCTTGGGGACCGGGTCACGCTGGAGATGTCTCCCTATGATCTGACGCGTGCCCGCATCACTTTTCGCCAGCGCAAGACGGCGCCCATCCCGGTCGAGGAGTGATCTTCTGCCCTTGCACTTATTTTTCAAAAGCCCTTCGCTTTGCGGCGAGGGGCTTTCTTTCGGTCGGGGGCGAGGAGGCTCAGGGCAGATCGCGCCACGAACTCAGCACCTTCATGTAATTGGCGCGCTCAAAGGCGGCCGGGTCCTTCACAGCCCGCCGGCACATGCTCCCCTGCATTTGGGCAATCGAACGATATTCGTGTGCTTCCATCCATTCCTGCAACTCGCTCAGGAGTTCGCTCACGCGCCCCACGCCGTGCAGCAGGAGTTCGGAGGCCAGCATGGCCACCCTGGCGCCGGCCATCATGGCCTTGAGCACACCTTGATAGGTGTGGACGCCGCTGCTGAGCGCCAGGTCGGCCTGGATGTGTCCATACAGAATGGCCACCCAACGCAGAGGCAGGCGCAGGTCGGCGGAGAGGCTGAAGTCGAGCGTGGGCACGATCTCCAGTTGCTCGATGTCGAATTCGGGCTGATAGAAGCGGTTGAACAGCACCAGCCCATCTGCACCGGCTTCGACCAGACGGCGCGTGAAGTGGGGCAGGGCGGTGTAGAACGGACTCAGTTTGACGGCCAGGGGGATGCGAATCGAGGCCTTGACGCTGGCCACCAGATCCACCTGCACCGCCTCGATTTCCTGCGCCGTCAGCAGGGGGTCGGTGGGGATGTAGTAGAGGTTCAGTTCCAGCGCGTCCGCTCCGGCCTCCTGGATGAGGCGGGCGTAGCGCGTCCATCCGCCTTTGGAGACTCCGTTCAGGCTCCCGATCACCGGAATGTTGACCGTCTTCTTGAGCGCCGTCAGGTGATGGAGATATTTCTCCGGCGTCAGGGCGTAGACTCCGGCGTCGGGGAGGTAACTCATGGCCTCGGCGAACGAATCGCTGCCGCGCGTCAGGTAGTGGTCCAGTTCCAGACTCTCATGGATGATCTGTTCTTCGAACAGGGAGTACATAACGAGCGCGGCGATGCCGGCCTCTTCCAGGCGCTGTACGGTCTCCACGTTTTTGGAGAGCGGCGAGGCCGAGGCGACCAGCGGGTTTTTCAATCGCAGGCCCAGGTAGGTGGTGGATAGATCGGGCATGCCCTCCTCCGGGTTCTGGAGTTAGCCGGACGGCCTTTCCTTGTCGTTGCCGTAGTGCATGGCTGCCATTTGTTGGTAGAGCCTCCAGCGAGATTGGGCGTCGTGCTGCGCTTCTCGGATCAGCTCCTCGGCGCGTCCCTCGTCGATCTGGGTGAGCATCTTGTAGCGCGTCTCGTTGTAGGCGTACTGGGCAATGGGGATGCTTGGCTCCTTCGATTCGAGGATCAGGGGGTTCTGCCCCTTTTCGATCAGGCGGGGATCGTAACGATAGAGCGGCCAGTAGCCTGATTGCACGGCCAGTTTCTGCTGCTCGAGCCCCCTGGCCATATCGTAGCCATGCGCGATGCAGTGGCTGTAGGCGATGATCAGGGATGGGCCATCGTAGGATTCGGCCTCCAGGAAGGCCTTGAGAGTTTGCTGATCGTTGGCGCCCAGGGCGACCCGCGCCACGTAGACGTAGCCATAAGACATGGCGATCAGGCCCAAATCCTTCTTCGGCAGGGCCTTGCCGCCCATGGCGAACTTGGCCACCGCGGCGCGCGGCGTGGCCTTGCTGGCCTGTCCGCCGGTGTTGGAGTACACCTCCGTATCCAGCACCAGGATGTTGACATTGCGTCCCGTAGCCAACACATGATCCAGGCCGCCGTAGCCGATGTCGTAGGCCCAGCCGTCGCCGCCGATGATCCAGACCGACTTCTTCACCAGCGCATCGGCCACGCTGAGCAGGTCCTGCGCACGGGGATGGCTGGATTGCCGCAGTTTCTGCTTGAGCTCGGCGACGCGCTCGCGCTGGGCCTGGATCCCGGCTTCTGTGGACTGATCGGCGTTGAGCAGCCCCTCGATCAATCTCTTTCCCAGTTCTTTCTCGAACAACGGCAGGAGCTCGCGGGCGTATTGATTGTGCTTGTCGAGTGCCAGGCGCATGCCCAGGCCGAACTCGGCGTTGTCCTCGAAGAGGGAGTTCGACCAGGCCGGCCCGCGTCCGTTCGCATCCACCGCCCAGGGCGTGGTGGGCAGGTTGCCGCCGTAGATCGAGGAGCAGCCTGTGGCATTGGCGATGATGGCGCGATCGCCGAACAACTGCGAGACCAACTTGATGTAAGGCGTCTCGCCGCAGCCGGCGCATGCCCCGCTGAACTCGAACAACGGACGTAGCAACTGCGAATTCTTGATCGTAGAGGGGTTGATGCGTGTTCGCTCCACATCGGGGAGGGACAGGAAGAAATCCCAGTTTCGCTTTTCCTGCTCACGGAGGGGCGGCTGGGGCGCCATGTTCAAGGCCTTGCGCCCGGCCTGCGATTTATCCTTGGCCGGACAGGCTTCCACACACAGGGTGCAGCCGGTGCAATCTTCTGGCGCGACCTGCACCGTGTAGGCGTAGCCCTGCGAGAATTCCTTGAACTTCGACGGCATGTGCTTGAATGCTTCCGGCGCGCCCTCCAGCAGGGCCTCATCATACACTTTGTGGCGAATCACGGCATGGGGGCAGACGATCACACACTTGCCACACTGGATGCACAGATCGGGCTCCCAGACCGGGATCTCGAGCGCCAGGTTGCGCTTCTCCCACTGGGCCGTGGCGGTGGGGAAGGTGCCGTCTACCGGGAGAGCCGAGACGGGAAGGCGATCGCCGTCGAAGGCAATCATCGGCCCCAGCACCTGACGCACGAACTCGGGCGCCTCGCGCGGGACGGGAGGCCGGCGCGTGATCGTGGACGTGATCCTGGCCGGCACCGGCACTTCATGGAGGTTCTCCAGGGTCTGATCTACGGCTTCGAAGTTCTTCTTCACCACCGCTTCGCCGCGCTTGCCGTAGGTTTTTTCGATGGCGCGCTTGATCTCGGCGATGGCTTGCGGGCGCGGCAGAACGCCGCTGATGGCGAAGAAGGCGGTCTGCATAATCGTGTTGATGCGTCCGCCCATGCCGGTCTTCTCGGCCACCTCGTAGGCGTTGATGACGTAGAAGCGGAGTTTCTTCTCGTGAATGGCCTGCTGCACCTCGCGCGGCAGATGATCCCAGACTTCGTCCGGGCCATGCAGGCTGTTGAGCAGGAACACGCCGCCGGGGCGGGCGTACTTCAGGATGTCGAAGCGTTCCAGGAAGGAGAACTGATGGCAGGCCACGAAACTGGCCTGGTTCGGTTCGATCAGGTAGGGGGCACGAATCGGCCTGCGCCCGAAGCGCAGGTGGGAGATCGTCATCTGCCCCGCCTTCTTGGAATCGTAGACGAAATAGCCCTGGGCGTAGTTTTCGGTTTCCTCGCCGATGATCTTGATCGAGTTCTTGTTGGCCCCAACCGTGCCGTCGGAGCCGAGGCCGAAGAATACACAACGCACGGTCTCTTCGGGCTCTATGGAGAAGGATTCGTCCACCTCGAGACTGGTGTGGGTGACATCATCCAGGATGCCGACTGTGAAGTGATTCTTGGGTTCGGGCCTGGCCAGTTCGTCGAGCACAGCCTTGACCATGGCGGGCGTGAACTCTTTGGAGGACAGGCCGTAGCGCCCGCCGATGACTTTGAGGCCGGGGCGCTGGCCTTCCACCAGGGCGTTGACGACATCCAGGTACAGCGGTTCTCCGGCCGCGCCGGGCTCCTTGGTCCTGTCCAGCACGGCCACGGCCCTCACCGTGGCAGGCAGGGCGCGCACGAAATGTTCGACCGAGAACGGGCGGTACAACCGCACGCGCACGACGCCCACCTTTTCGCCGCGCTGGAGCAGGTAACTTACGGTCTCCTCGGCGGTTTCCCCGCCGGAGCCCATGATCACCACCACGCGCTCTGCCTGGGGGTGGCCGGCGTAGTCGAAGAGATGATAGGCGCGCCCGGTGATGGTTGCGAAGGCATGCATGGTCTCTTGTACGATGGCCGGCGTGGCGGCGTAGAAGCGGTTGACCGTCTCGCGCGCCTGGAAGTAGACATCCGGGTTCTGGGCCGAGCCGCGCAACACGGGACGCTCGGGGTTGAGGGCGCGTGCGCGATGGGCGCGAATCAGTTCCTCGTCCAGGAGGAGGCGGAGTTCGTCGTCGCGGAGGGCGACGATTTTATTGATCTCATGCGAGGTGCGGAAGCCATCGAAGAAGTGCAGGAAGGGCACCCGACTCTTGAGGGTGGCCACCTGAGCGATGGCCGCGAAATCTTGCGCCTCTTGCACCGACCCGGAGGCAAGCAAGGCAAACCCGGTCTGGCGCGTGGCCATGACATCCTGATGATCGCCGAAGATCGAGAGGGCGTGGGCGGCGATGGAGCGGGCGGCCACATGGAAGACGGTGCTGGTGAGTTCGCCGGCGATCTTATACATGTTGGGAATCATCAGCAACAGTCCCTGCGAGGCGGTGAAGGTGGTGGTGAGCGCGCCGCTTTGCAGCGCGCCGTGCACGGCGCCGGCCGCTCCGCCCTCCGATTGCATTTCGATCACGGTCGGTACCGTGCCCCATAGATTCTTTTGGCCCCTGGCTGCCCATTCATCGGCAAATTCGCCCATGGGAGAGGAAGGGGTGATGGGGTAGATGGCAATCACCTCGTTGAGGCGGTAGGCAACGCGGGCGGCGGCCTCGTTGCCATCGATCATGATGCTGGACGGCTGCTTCATGTTCTATCTCCTGAGCAAAAAACGGTTAAACGCTTCGCAGACACCACGCTCTGGGTGCCTGAAAAACACACAGACAAGCTCATGGCGTAAGTGTATCTCTCACCAGGCAGGGCGGTTAGTTATATATGACATGAATTCGTGTGCGAGTTGTCATATTTTGGACAATTTTGGCTGACAATTGGAGGATTTCGGCCGCGGACGGCTTTGAAGGTGGCCATAGAGGTTCGCGGCCGGTTGCCTGCCGGGCGAAGCGAGCCTGTCAGCGCGGCCAGCCACGCTATGGTTCCGCCGCCGGAGGGAGAAAATCCAACGCTGGCGCGGACGGCAGGCCGATCTGGAAGCCCAGCGCGCCGCGAAAGGTGAAGTAGGTGATCTGGCCGGGGTAGATGGACGCCCATTCCTGTTGATCGCGCCCCCTGTAATTGAAGGTGATTTTGTACAGGCCGGCCGGCAGGTCTCCCAGCACCAGGTTCTCGCGGAAGATCGGGTCGCGGTTGATCGGCCCCGGCCCGTAGGTTCTGACGAGGTACTTCTCCTCGCTTTCCAGGTTGGTGACGCTGACCTCGAGTTGCTGCAGGGTGTCGTCCCGGGCGTTGGCCAGGCGTGCCACGAGCACACCCCAGCCCTCAGGGGGAGCGATCCACAGCTCGGGGTTGTAGGTATGGTGGAATGAATTGATCGGCAAGCGCACCTCGAAGTGCAGATGTGGCCCGGTGGTGGCCCCGGTCGCGCCCACCCGGCCGAGTAGATCGCCGGTTTCCACATGCTGCCCGACGACGGCCAGAATCTGGCTCATGTGGGCGTAGACGGTATATAGTTGCTGGCCCTTGTAGCCGAAGTCATGGCGGATGACCACCGCCTGCCCATAGGGGTCGTCATGATTGCCGGGCGATTCGGTGAAGAGTCCCCAATCGGCCCATATCACCGTGCCGGGGCCGGCGGCGCGGACGGGCGTGCCTTCGGGGGCAGGGATGTCCACCCCGGTGTGGACGATGTTCGGGGCGAAGAAGATTCCGCCGTAGCGGTAGATGGCCAGCGGCCAGTTGACCTGATCGGCGGCGATGGGACGCGCGAAGTAGAAGTGGTCGTAGGGCGAGATGGCCCAGGGGATGGGGTACAGGGGCGGACGCCAGCCGGAAATGGGCGGCGCGCCCGGCAGCGGCAGGTCGAAGCGGAAAGGTTGCGGCGTGGGCACCGCTGCTTCGTTGTGAACCGGGGGGGCGGATTCCGTCCGACCCGCAAGCAGTGGCGTGGGTGTGGCGGCTTGCGGGGCGCAACTGACCAGAGATGTACCCAGCAGCAGCCAGATGAGCCGGCGAAGGGCAGGGCGAGCAGGCAAGGGGTGCCTCACGGGAAAGTGGGGATGATGGTCGGAGGGGTGGGGGTGATGGACGGAGTAGGGGTAGGGGTGCGCGAGGGAGTGGGCGTACGCGTCAGGGTCGGGGTACGGGATGGGATGGGCGTCCGCGAGGGCGTGGAGGTGGGTGGCAGGAGCGGGGTGGCTGTGTACAGCGCTTCGGGCGGGTACAGTTCCAGCATGGCCGCATACCAGTCCAGGCTGGCGGTGAGCGCAAACTCGGTAAAGCGCGTGCCCGCGTAATAGGTGCGCCAGTTGGGCAGGGCCGGCAGGCGTTCCCAGCCGTAGGCCGCGGCGAGGGAGGTGAAGTCCACCCAGTATCCGGGCGGGACCGGGGCGTAGCGCCCGCCGGCTTCATAGGTGCGTGGGTCGAGTTCATAGCGGGCGTTCAGGTCCCAGGGCGGGTTCTCCAGCGGGGTGCCCTGAGAGCCATCCTGCTTTTGAGCGCGCAAGTATATCCGCCAGAACGTCTGGGTGCCGAAATCCTCGCGTCGCGCCACCATCCAGCCGGCATTGACCATCAGGGAGTTCAAAGCAAAGGCGCGGCCGGTGTAGAGCCAATCGTTTTCCAGGCCGGGGTCGAGGGCGGTGGTCAGCGGCACGAAGGCGTTCTCGAGGCTGGCCAGGGCATCCCAGCCGGCCTCGCGAATCACGCGCTGGCGCAGAGCCATGAAGGCCTCATCCACCAGATCGTGCAACTGTGGGTAGGGGGCCTGCACGCCCGGCAGGGGTACCGTGTACCAGCGCTGCGAAGGGACGCCCGTCACTTCCGTGACGGCGGGCAACCATAACGCCTGTGGAGTCTCCGAGGCGGCCTGTTGGTAAGTGGGCGGCAGGGAGTTGGGAAGCCGCACACCCGGCCCGATCAGGCCGCGCGCGCGGCCGGGCAGGGGCGTGAGCAGAATCAGGGGCTCGCCCTTCGAGGTGTAGGCCGTCAGGTACTCCTGGTTGGGTGCGGTGACGGCGGCGACGAGCGCGCTTCCGTCGGCGCTCCAGGCTGGCCAGTTGCCGTCGCCGACCCATTGTGCCGTGCCTGTCGGGTTGGTGGCCTCCCACACATAAACGCCGCTGGCGCCGATGCCTTGCGAAGCAGAGGCCCACGCCAGGCGCTTTCCGTCGGCATTCCAGACGGGGTGGCTTTCCTCGGCCTGTGGGGTATGGCTCAGGTTGGTGAAGCGCTCGTCCACTTTGTCCAGGTCTGCGAGCCAGATGTCGGCCTGGCCGGCGCGGTTTGAGACAAAAGCAATCTGCCTCCCGCCCGGCGACCAGGCGGGTGAATGGTCGGAGGCGGGGTCTTCCGTCAGCAGGATGGGCTTCTGATCGGGGTTGGTGAGGGAAAGGATCGCGATTTCGAGGTTGTCGTTCAGGTAGGTTTCATAAGCCAGCCAGGCGAGGTCCGGCGACCAGGAGGGCGAGGAATCGTATTCAGGGGTGTTTGTGATCTGTGCCACCTGTCCGCTGGCCAGGTCGAGGAGATAGAGGTCCCAGAAGCCATTGCGGTTCGAGGCAAAGGCGAGGCGTGTTCCATCCGGGCTCAGGGCGGGGGTGACATCGTTCCAGGCCCCCGACGTGAGGCGGATGAGGCTCAAGGAGGCGGGATCGTAGGCGAAGAGGTGGGCGTAGCCGTTCTCCTCGAGGGAGAGGAGCATCCAATCCTGCTCCCCGCTCTTGAGGGAGACGGGCAAGGGGGTGGCCGTCTCTGTAGGGAGAGGGGTGGCGGTGATGGTTGGGGTTTGTGTCTGGCAACCGAAGAGGGAAAGGAGGACCAGACTCAGGCTCAGAGTCGGGCGGAGAGAGCGCATTATCCGTTTTCCGGAGCGGCGTTGAAGATGCAGGTCACCGGCCTGGCCTGAGGGCCATCGGGGTAGAACAATTTGGCCTCGAGGGTGAACGGCCCGCGCTGGGCGCCGCGCAGGTGCAGGGTGAGTTCCAGTTTCCAGGTCATGGGCTCGACGATCGTGGTGGAGGCAACCTCGTCGCCGTGGACATCGCTCAACAGGATTTCAATGTAAGGACGTTCTTGAAAGGGGGTGATTTCCAGGTTGACGCGCACGCGCCGGCCATCGGGGTAGGGCTCGGCCTTGAGCAGGGTGATGCGCGTCTCTTCGGGGGCGACTCGCTGCAGGTTGTCTTGCGGAAGGAAGAAAGCCATCGGATTATTAGACTTTATCGGAAATAGGATGCAGATGGACACGGACAAACACGGAAGAACGCGGATTTTAAAGTTAACAATCCTGTCGCGTCGGTCTTATTTCCGATGATCTCTCTATTATATCCACATTTTGCGGCCCAAGAGGGTAAGCGGTTTGCAGGGAGCTGGATGCGAGCCGCCGCGAACCAGGAACTCGTTTTGCTCAGCCCTTCTCGTCCCCCAGGGAGGCGATGGCGCGCAGCAATCCAAACACCAGAAGTCCGAGTTTGATGCCCTCCCCCAGGGTGATGGCGGTGGTGCGCTCTTCTTTTATGGCGCGGCGATTGAGCAGCATGGCGGCGACCAGGCCGGTGGCGGCCCCGACCAGCGCTCCCAGCAGGAGGGTTCGAGTCTGGTTTTGCATCGTGCGTTACATCCTTTCTTTCACCTTCCGCATCCTGTGCCGCAGGGAAGTCGCCAGTTCGCGGAAAACGAGCACGGGGCGGTGCACCCATTCCGAGAGTCTGCGCGTGCGGCCGCGCAGGCGATAGAAAAACTGCTGGGCCTGATGAGAGTAAGGTGGGATGAGTTGCCTCAGGCGTGCGAGCAGATAATTCATGCTGACGAGCAGCGCCAGCAGGGCCAGTCCGGCGACCATCACGGGCAGGGTGAGCCACACGGTTGCGATGGCGGCCCAGCGGCTCACGCCTCCATCTCCCTCGAAGGTGGCCAGGCTGAGGAACAGGGTCATTCCGAGGGCCAGCAGCGCGGTGAGCAGGACGGGCAGGAAAATCTGAATCCATCGCTGACGACGATGCAGGCGGTAGGATGGATGGTCTTCGAGGCGAGGGAGGGGCAGAGCGGCTTTTTTCATGGTGGTATTTTAACATACAGGAGTGCTTTACGCGGGGAGGGAATGCCGCGCCGAGCGTAGGGCGGGATTTATCCCGCAGCCCAAACGCGACATCCATCCCCGAGGGGGATGATGTGTCGCGGTGCAGAATCTGTGCGGTTGTCATAGGATTCTCAAGAGCAATCCTACAGGGTGAGGCCATGGAGCGAGCCGAGTGTTGCGTTCAGCGTCGCTTGCGCAGGAAGGTGGGGATGTCGAGATCGTCGCTGCTGAGGCCCGGCGATGAGGGGGCGGATCCCTCCAGGCCTGGCTTCTCCGCGCTCACACTGACGGATTCGGAGGGACGCAGGTAGGTGGTGCCTGCTGTCCCCGGCCGCGCGGCCGGCCTCTCGCTGCGTGTGGTGATGCGTTCCAGGGTGCGACGCGGCACGCCGCTGCGCTCGAAGCCGGTGGCAATGACCGTGATGCGAATCTCATCTCCCATGTCGGGATCGATCACGGCTCCGAAGATCAGATTGACCTCCGGATGGGCCGTCTCGCGAATCAGGGCCGCCGCCTCGTTGACCTCGAACAGGGTCAGGTTTGGCCCGCCGGTCACGTTGAAGAGCACACCGCGCGCCCCGTCGATGGTGATGTCGAGCAGCTGGCTGGAGATGGCCTGCTCGGCGGCGACGCGCGCGCGGTTCTCGCCGGAGCCGCGTCCCACCGCCATGAGGGCCGCGCCGCCTTCCGACATGATCGTGCGCACGTCGGCGAAGTCGAGGTTGATCAGGCCCGGCACCGTGATCAGTTCCGAAATGCCCTGAATGCCCTGGCGCAGCACATCATCGGCCATGCTGAAGGCATCTTGCAGGCTGGACTTCTTATCGGAGAGTTGCAACAGGCGATCGTTCGGGATGGAGATCAGCGTGTGGGCGTGCTCTTTCATTTTCGCGATGCCGGCCTCCGCGGCCTGGGCCCGCCGTCCGCCCTCGAAGGTGAAGGGACGGGTGACCACGCCGATCGTCAGCGCGCCGCACTCCTTGGCCACTTGCGCCACCACCGGGGCGGCCCCGGTGCCGGTCCCGCCACCCATGCCGGCCGTGACGAAGACCATGTCGGCGCCCTTCAAGACGTTGTACAGATCGTCGGCGGATTCCTCGGCGGCCTTGCGTCCGATCTCCGGATCGCCGCCGGCCCCGAGGCCGCGTGTGAGTTTATCGCCGAGGCGCACGCGCACCGGCGCCCTGGATAAGGCCAATGCTTGCGCGTCGGTGTTGGCGGCGATGAATTCCACCCCCTGAATTCCCTCCTCGATCATGCGGTTGACGGCGTTTTGCCCGCCGCCGCCCACGCCGATGACCTTGATACGAGCAAAGGTCTCAATGGGTTGATGTTTCCGAGTCGGTTCCATTTGTTCCTCCGTGAACGTTCCAGGTAGGTGCCTGGCTGTGAGTCCGGGGAACGCGAACAGATTCTAATTCGCGTTCACGCCTGGGATGAGAGCAAAAATGACCACTTTCCTCACCACTTAGGGCAGTAGCCTTTTTATCCATTCTGCAAAATGGCTCCAGTTCATGCTCTTTTCTCCTTTCGCACGGCGCCCTCTGCGTCGCCGGCTCAGGGATAAATCCTGTTCGTGCATGGTCAGCGCCCAGTGCAGGAGGCCAACGCTGGTGGCGTAGGCAGGCGAGTTCAGGCGGTCCACCAGGCCGAGCAGGTTTTCGGGCGCGGCGGTGCGCACAGGCATGGCCAGGACCTCGCTGGCCACGCGGCGGATTCCGGGCAAGGCACTGGTGCCGCCGGTCAGGACGATGCCGGCCGGCAGCAGACCGTCGTAGCCGGAGCGCTTGATCTCTTGCAGGATGAGCGCAAACATCTCGGCGGTGCGCGCTTCGATGATGTGCGCCAGGTCCTGCCGATGGATGCGCACCGGGTGATCTTCGCCGAAGGGGCGGATTGTGAAATATTCCTCGGCGCCAACCTCTGAGCGCACGGCATGCCCCTGTTGTTTTTTCACTTCTTCCGCCTGGACGAGCGGCAGGCGCAAACCATGGGCAATGTCTTGAGTGATGTGATTGCCGCCGACGGCCAGGACCATCGTGTGCCACACATCGCCCTCGACGTAAATAGCCAGATCGGTCGTCCCGCCGCCGATGTCACACACCACCACGCCCATTTGCCTTTCCTGTTCGCTCAAAACCACCTCGGCCGAGGCCAGGGGATTGAGCACGAAGCCCTGGGCTTCCACCCCGGCCGCCTGCACGCACTGTCGCAGGTTGTCCACCGTGGAGGCCGCGGCGGTAATAATGTGCGCCTCGACTTCCAGACGATAGCCGTGCATTCCCAGCGGAGCGCGGATGCCTTCCTGCCCGTCCACGCGAAAGCCGCGCTGGATGACGTGCACGATCTCGCGATCGTGGGGGATGGCCACGGCCCGCGCTTGCTCCAGGGCGCGGCCCACATCCGAGGCATCGATGATCCCGCCCGGCACGGCCACTACGCCGCGGCTGTTGACCGAGGAAACATGTGCCCCGGCCAGGCTCACCAGAGCCGAGGCGATCTCCAGCCCCGAAGTCTGCTCGGCCTGCCGCACCGAGCGACGGATGGCTTCCGTGGCCGAAGCCAGGTCGACGATCACGCCTTTGCGAATGCCGCCGGAGGGTTCAATGCCCACCCCGATAATGCGGATGCTCTTTTCGCCCTCCACGCGCCCGACCAGCGTGCAGACCTTCGTGGTGCCAACGTCAATGCCGACCAGGATCTCTTCCATATCACCGACTCATTCGATAATAGGGTGCGTTCACATATTGCACATTGATCAGGGCCGGGTAGATGCCGCGTTGGGTCAGGGAGTCAGCCAGGGCCTGATAGACCTGCCATTTCAACGCCATATCTCGGGCCTCGCTCCCAAAGAAGACTTGCCAGCCGCGCGCATCGCGCCAGCCGAGTCCGTAGCGCCCGTCATAAACCAGCGTGCTGCCGGCAGGAACGTTGGGGCCCAGAGTTTGAATGGCCTTGACCAGTCCTGCCGAAAGGTAGGGGCGCGGCGAAAGCGGATCGGCCTCCGACAGCTGGCCGGGCACGGGCGCCGCCAGAGCCATCACGCTGATCAGGCCCTGCGCCTCGCCGCGCGGCCGGAAGGCAACGCCGTTTTCGTCGATCCAGGTATAGCCGCCATCCTGCTGCCACAGAATCAGCGGCTTCCGCTCGACCACTGTCACCGTGACCCTGTTCGGCAGGGACAGATTCACCCGCGCCGCGAGCAGTTCGGGGTAGTTCAGGCGCAGGCGCGCCTCCAACTCGGAGGGTTCGAGCAGGAAGATCGCCCGCCCGCCCAGGTTCAACACGGTGTTGATCTCGTCCGGGCTGAGGCGTTGATTTCCGGAGATCGTCGCCGCGCTGACGCGGAAGGTCGGCGAGGTCCAGGCCAGGTAGAGCGCGTATCCGAGCGCCAGCGAGAGGCAAAAGGAAAACCAGCGCCAGCTGACCCGCCGGCGCGGCAGGCGCAGCGCAGGCGTTTGCAGCGGGGCGGCTGGCATGGTCAGGATGGTCTGGAAGCGCCGCCGCGCGCCGGATTGGGCCGCCGCGGGGCGAGGGGGTGCCGGCGTGGGGCCGCGCGAGAGCACCGGCGGCAGCGCTCGCCCGGCCAGGGTCGGCGAGTGAGGCGCTCGCCGGCGGCGCATGCGCACGATCTCAGCCCGAGTCGGCCCGCGCCTGCGATTCATTTCTGACTCCGATAGAGGTGCAGCGTGCGATCGCGTTCGGCCTTGCGCTGCAGGGCCAGTTCGATCAGGCGATCGACCAGCTGAGAGTAGGGCAGCCCGCTGGCTTCCCATAGTTTCGGATACATGCTGATCTGGGTGAAGCCGGGGATGCTGTTGAGCTCGTTCAGGTAAACCTCGCCGCTCGTCCTGGCGACGAAGAAATCCACCCGCGCCATGCCGGCGCAATCCACAGCCTTGTAGGCGCGCACGGCCAGGTCCTGCACCCGCAGGGTGGTTTCGGGCGGCAGAGGGGCGGGGATGAGCAATCCCGAGCGGCCGTCCAGGTATTTGGCTTCATAGGAGTAAAACTCGCGGCTGGGCAACACTTCACCGGGCACGGAAGCGCGCGGCTCGTCGTTGCCCAGCACGCTGACCTCGATCTCGCGCGCCTCGACCACGCCACGCTCGATCAAAATGCGGCGATCGTACAGGGCGGCTTCCATCAGCCCTGCGTGCAGATCGGCGCGCGTCTTGCACTTGGTCACGCCCACCGAGGAGCCCAGGTTGGCCGGCTTGGTAAAGAGCGGGTATGCGCCCAGTTTTTCGGCTTTCTCGATCACGGCCTGCAGGTTCCCCTCCACTTCAGAGCGCAGCACGACGATCCAATCCACGACCGGAATGCCATGGGCGCGCATGACGTCCTTGAAGACGCCCTTATCCATCCCGAGCGCGGAACCGAGCACGCCGGCTCCTACGTAGGCCGCGTTGGCCAGCTCGAACAGTCCCTGCAATGTGCCGTCCTCGCCAAACGTGCCGTGCAGGACGGGGAAGTAGACATCGATGTCGGTGAGTTTCACGTAGCGCCTCTGTCGCAGCACGTACAGGCCTGCCAGAGAGGGATCGGGCGCGAGCAGCACCGGCTCCAATCCTTCCGTCTCGCCGCGCTCGAATCGCTCGAGCGCATCTTTGCCCGCCAGCCATTTTCCGTCCGGAGTGATGCCGATCGGCGTCACCTCGTATTTGGCCGGGTCGAGCACGGAGAGCACCGAGCGTGCCGACATGAGCGAGACTTCATGCTCCCCCGAACGCCCGCCGAACAGAACCGCCACGCGCAGTTTCTTCCTGACCATGCTGCTCACCATTCTCCGATCAGTTCTACTTCCGGCTCCAACTCGATGCCGAATTTCTCTTTCACGCTCTTCTGGGCCAGTGCCATCAGGGCCTGAACGTCGCTGGCCCGGGCCGCGCCGTGATTGATGAAGAAATTGGCATGCAGGCGGCTGATCTCGGCGTTGCCGAGGCGCGCGCCTTTCAGCCCAGCGGCCTCGATCAACCTCCCGGCGAAATCGCCGGGCGGATTCTTGAACATGGAGCCCATCGAGGCGCCCGGCGGTTGAGTGAGTTTGCGGCGCTGGACGAAGTGCGCGATCCTGGCCTGGACATCTTCCTTCGTCGCCGGCCTCAAGATCATCTCGGCCGAAAGCACGATGCCGCGCGCCTCGCCGCGCTTCAGGATGCTGGTGCGGTAGCCGTAGCCCATTCTCTCCACGGGCCAGCGTTCCGGCCCGGCCTCGCTCAGTACCTCGGCCCATGCCAGGCAGGCGGCCATGTCGCCATCGAAGGCGCCGGCGTTGCCGTACACCGCGCCGCCCAGCGTGCCGGGGACGGTCGCGGCCCATTCCAGCCCGGAGAGCCCCCGCGCCGCACAACGGTTGGCCAGGTTGCTCAGCACCACGCCCGATTCAGCCCAGACGCGGGGCGGGCTGCCGCTTTCGAAGCGCACCGCCCTGGCGCGGTTCAGGATCGTCACGCCGCGCACGCCCTTATCGCTCACCAGCACATTCGATCCGCCGCCGAGGATGAGGTAGGGCCATCCGTGTTGGCGGAGGAATGTGATGATCTCGGCCAGTTCCGAGGCCGAATGCGCCGTGATCAGATAATCGGCCCTCCCGCCGAGGCGCGCGGAGGTGTAGGGCGCAAGCGGGGCGTTCACCTTCACCCGATGGCCGAATCTCTCGCGCAGCGTATCCACACGAATTGCGTGAGTCTCCATCATGTCAGAGTTGAGCCAGCACCTCGGCGCTGATTCGATCCGCATCGCCGGCGGAGAGCACGAGCAGCACGTCGTTGCGGCGCAGATGTTTGAGTAGATAACGGGTTGCCTCCTCCAGCGAGGCAATGAAGCGCACCGAAGGATGGGGCATGCCGCGCACCACCTCGGCGGCCGAGAAGGCCTGTTGGACCTCGCGCGCGGCATATACTTCGGTGACGATGACCTCCTGGGCGTCCTGGAAGGCGTGCCGAAATTCGTGGAAGAGCGCCTGGGTGCGCGAGTAGGTGTGAGGCTGCCACACGGCCCACAGGCGATGTTGGGGGTAGCGTGCCCGCGCCGCTGCCAGCGTGGCGCGGATTTCGCTGGGGTGATGGGCATAATCATCAATCACGATCACGCCCTTGCGCTCGCCCTTGACCTCGAAGCGGCGGGCGGTGCCGTTGAATCTTTCCAGTGCTGAGGCAGCCTCTTCGAGAGGCAGGCCCAGCATCATGGTGGTGGCCAGCGCTGCCAGAGCGTTGCGCACATTGTGCTCGCCCGGCACCTGCAGGCCGACGGCCACTGCCTCCACCTCCCCTACGTTGGTGAGGAGGTGGAAGTCAAAGCCGCCGCGCGCATTGGGCTGGAGGGCGCGCCCTTGGATCCACTGGGGAGCGTTGATGGTCATCTCGCCCTGGATGCCGTAGGCCACCACCTGGCGCCCGGCGCGCCGGGCGCGATTGAGCAGAGCGGCTGCGCCGGCGTCCTCGGCACAGGCAATCAGCACGCCATCCGGTGGGAGCAGCCCGACAAACGCCTCGAACGCAGCCAGCATCTCCCCATAGGTTGGATAGCAATCGGGATGATCGTGTTCGACGTTGGTGATGACCTCCAGGCGCGGCCGCAGGCCGAGGAAGGTGCGATCGTACTCATCGGCCTCGATGACGAAGAAGCGACCCCGGCCGGCGCGGGCATTCACGTTGTAGTTCTTCATCACTCCGCCCACGATGAAGGAGGGCGCGCGCCCCAGTTCGGAGAGCAGAAAGGCGATCATGGCGGTGGTGGTCGTCTTGCCGTGTGTGCCGGCCACGGCGATTCCGAACTTGCCTTCCATGAGTCGGCTCAGGAGATCGGCGCGCTTGTAGACGGGGATGCCGGCCTGGCGCGCGGCGAGCACCTCCGGGTTGTCCTCGGGCACGGCTGATGAGCGCACCACCCAGTCCGCGCCCTGGATGTGGCGCGGGTGATGGCCGACGTAGATCGTCACGCCCTCGGCCTGGAGGCGGGCCGCCAGGGGCGTCAGGCTGCGATCCGAGCCGCTGACGGTATAACCGCTCTCCTTCAGAAGGTGAGCGATGGCAGAAAGCCCGCTGCCGCCGATGCCGATGAGGTGTACGTGAGTCATCCCGATTCTCTTGAGCCGCTAGATGTAGACGACGAGCACGAAAATGAAGCACAGGATCAGGGCAAAGTAGATGCCTGGCACGCCCAGCAAACGCGGCGGCATGTAGACCATCATGTTTTGAATGCTGGTGCTCAGCTCGCCGCCCGGCGGGGCCACGATGTTGGGATAGGGGTACTTTGCCTGATCGAGGTAGAACAGGAGCGAGCCAATGATCAGGTAGCCGTTGAAGGCACCCAGGAAGATTCCAAAGAGGGCATCCTGCAGATGTTCGCGTTTGGCCTTGGGGGCCAGATGGGGCACGAGGGAGACCGTCTGGTAGCCGAAGTACACCAGCGCCAGCAAGACGAGCGTGCGGATCCAGAACAGCTCGGTGCTCTCATCGGGCAGCCCTTTGACAATGGGGATGTATGCTTTGAGCAGAAAGTTGAGCGTCAGGGCCACCACCACGCTGAACGAGACGAGCAGTTCTCTGGCCCAGCCGCGCATCATCCCGATCCAGCCGAAGACGAAGACGTACATCCAGAAGACGTACAAAAGGCTCATCATAGGCCTGTCTCTCCCAGGGCCAGGAGTTGCTCTGCGATCTGTCGGGCGGCCTGCGGACGTGCCAGGGCGCGCATCGCCTGACGCATGGCGTCGCGTTTGGAGGCGTTCCGCAGCAGGTCCCTCACGACGGGCAACAACTCCTGCCTCAGGAATTCATCCTTCACGATGACGGCCGCGCCGCGCTGGGCGAGATAGTCGGCGTTGACTTTCTGGTAGCGCCACGCGTGGGGATAGGGGACGAGCACGGCTGGCAAGCCGAAGAACGGGAATTCGCCCAGGGCCGAGGCGCCGGCCCGCGCCACGACCAGGTCTGCGGAGGCCAGGGCCGCGCCCATCTCCTCGTGCAGGTAGGGGAAGGCATGATAGCGCCCCCGCAGCGCCGGGCTCAGAGCCTCCCTGGCACCGGCCACGCTCTCCCAGTCGAGGTGACCGCTGATGTGCACCACCTGGGCCATCTCGAGCAGAGCCGGCAGCTGGGCGAGGACCGTCTGATTGAGGGAGCGCGCCCCTTTGCTCCCGCCGAAGATCAGCAGCACCGCTGCGTGCTCGTCGAGCTGCAGCGCCTGGCGTCCCTTCGGACGAGTCCACGTCATCAGGTTGGAGCGCAGAGGGTAGCCGCTCACGATCACTTTGCGAGAGAAGTACCTCTGCGAATCCTCTGCGGTCACGCTGATGCAATCTGCGAAACGCGCCAGGCTCTTGAGCGCCAGGCCCGGTTCGATATCCGGCACATACAGCAAGGTGGGGATGCCTCGCCCGGCCAGGGCCAGCGGCCCGGCCACGTATCCCCCGGTCAGGAACAGCACCTGCGGCCGGAAGCGCCTCAGAATCCTGCGCGCGGCAACGATGCCACGGCCCAGTTGAATGAGGTTGCGCGGCAGGAGGTGCAGACCGACGCCGTGCAGGCCGGCGGCAGGGATGGAAGCGAAGGGAACGCCGGCGCGTCTCACCAGTTCCTCCTCCATGCCGCCCTGGCCGCCCACCCATAAGAGTTGCCACTCAGAAGCACGGTGTGGGCTCTCATGTTTCAATTTCTCCAGCGCCTCGAGCACGGCGAGGGCGGGGTACACGCCTCCGCCGGTGCCACCCGCGCAGATCAACAGTCGCATGATATGGCCTCCATTCTTCGTCTTCCGGGATGGGGGTGCCGCGCTGACGCGAGATGTTCATCAGGATGCCCATGGCGGCCAGCGAGGCAACCAGATTCGAGCCGCCGGCGCTGATGAAGGGCAGGGGATTGCCTGCGAAAGGCAGGATGCCCACCATGACGCTGATGTTGATCAGGGCCTCGATGCCGATCCACAGCACCAGGCCGCTCGCCAGCAATGTGCCCAGCATATCGGGGGCGCGGCGGGCAATCACCAGGCCGCGCCAGACCAGGGCGGCATATAAACCGAGCGTGATTAGCGCACCCAACCAGCCCAGTTCCTCGACGATGACGGCAAAGATGCTATCGGTGGGGGGGAAGGGCAGGCCGGTGAGCTTCGAGGCCGCGCGGCCAATGCCCACGCCGAACCATCCTCCGGTGACCATTGCCTCGAGTGAGCGCCGGAGATGGTAAGAAGCCTGGGTGGGGTCTTTGAGCCCGGCGATGAAATCGTTCACGCGCTGATGACCGGTGGGGTTGATCTGCACCACCAGCCAGCCAAAAGCCAACGCGCCCACCAGCAGGAGGAGGATCTGTTTCCAATCCCCGCCGGCCAGGAAGAAGAGCAGACCGCCCATGAAAAAGACCGTGCCCGCGGCACTCAGATCGGGTTGTTGATAGATCAGGCCGCCGATCAGCCCCAGGATGAGACTGAGCGGGATCAACCCAAACGAGGTATCGTGGAGCACGTTCCGCTTGGAATACATCCACACCGATAGATAAATGATGGAGACCAGTTTGGCCAGTTCGGAGGGCTGATAGGAGCCCTGATATAGCGAGCGCTTGGCGCCCAGGCGGATTTCATTGACTAGGAGGACGCTCACCAGAAGCACGATGGTCAGGCCCATGGCCGGAACAACCCACTTGTGCCAGCGGTGATAGTCCAGCCGCGAGAGCCCATAGGCCAGCACCGCCCCCAGTCCAAGCCAGAGCAACTGGCGTTCGAACATGCGGATCGGGGAGTTGTACAGCTGGAGTGAATAGTCCCACGAGGCCGAGAACAGCATCACCAGTCCGAAGATGAGCAGCGTGAGGAGCACCGCCACGAACGGCAGGTCCACGCTGCGCCGTGTGTTGGGGGCTGCCCCTGGGCTTACGAAAGTTGTTGCACCCATAGCCTGAAGTTTTCTCCTCGCTCCTCGAAATCTCGAAACTCATCGAAGCTGGTGCCGCCGGGCGAGAACAAGACCACATCGCCGGCCTGGGCCACTTCGGCGGCCTTGAACACGGCCTGGCGCAGATGATCGGTGCGCTCGAGCGTGTATGGGCGTCCGCCTGTTGGAGCGCCGTGCAGGAGCGGTTCGATCTTCTCGGCGGCCTCCCCGAACAGAATCACGTGGTCGACGCGCTGGCGAATGAGCTCGACCAGCTCTTCCCAGGGCAAGTTTTTATCGCGTCCGCCCAGCAGCAACACAATCGACTCTTCAAATGAACGGATGGCGGCCATGGTTCGTTCTGGGGCAGTGGCAATCGAATCGTTATACCAGCGCACGCCGTGTACCTCGCGCACAAGCTCCAACCGATGGGGCAGGCCGCGAAACCCTTCAGCGGCGATCAGCATGGCATCGAGCGGGAAGCCGGCCGCCTGGCCGATTGAGAAAGCAGCCAGAACGTTCATCACGTTGTGCTCGCCCCGCAGAGGGATCTGCTCGCGGCGCAGGAGGGGAACGTCCACGCCGCCCTGGCGCAGGTACAGAATGCCATCCTGATAATAGGTGCCTTCGCCTTCCTCTGTGGCCTGGAGCCCGAACGCATACAGAGCGCCTCGCACGCGGCGGCGCAGGTCCCAGGTGATGGCCTGATCGCGGTTGAGGATGGCAGCATCGCCCTCGCTCTGGAATGCGAGAATGCGCGCCTTGGCGGCTGTGTAGGCTTCCAGGCTGCCGTGTCGATCCAGGTGGTTGGGCGTGATGTTCAGGATGGCAGCCACGTTGGGAGAGAGCGTCATTTGTTCCAACTGAAAGGACGAGATCTCGAGGATGGCCACATCGCCGGGCTGCATTTCGTCCACATAGTTGATGAGCGGGTCGCCGATGTTGCCGCCCACGTACACCATGGGGGCGCGCGGTTGAGAGGCGAAGCGTGCTCCGTCCCTGTAGGCTGCGCGCGCCATCTCTCCGACCAGGCTCGTGGTGGTTGTCTTCCCGGCTGAACCGGTGATGCCGATGGTGCGGCAAGGCGCGGCTTCCAGGAAAATCTGGGTATCGTTGGAAAGCGGAATGCCGCGCTGCATGGCCTCCTGCACGACGGGCAAGGTGGTGGGCACGCCGCCCGAAAGGCACAGGAGGTCGGCCTGCTCGAGCAGTTCCAGTGGGTGGCCTTCCAAGACCCATTGGATGGGCAGCCCGTTCAGGCTTCGGCGCGCCGCGCCAAGCTCTGCCTGACTGCGTTTGTCGCTCAAGGTCACGCGGGCTCCGTGGCGGGCCAGCCAGCGCGCCAGAGCCACGCCCTGTCGGGCAGCACCCAGGATGACCACGCGTCTATCCTTCCAGTCCTTCATCGTCTACACCAGGGCCAGGCCGATGCCGATCATAGAGGCCATCAGACTGATGAGCCAGAAACGCTGCACCACCTGCGTTTCGCTCCAACCGAGCAATTCAAAATGCAGGTGGACGGGCGCCATCTTGAAGAAGCGCTTGCCTTTGGTGAGTTTGAAGTACAGAATCTGAATCACCACGCTCAGGATTTCGCCGAAGGGGATAATGGCAATCACAGGCAGGATGACCCATTGGCTGGTCATGAGGGCGACGACGGCTAAGGTTGCGCCCAGGGAGAGCGAACCGGTATCGCCCATGATCAGTTGAGCCGGATGGACGTTGAACCACAGGAAGCCGAACAGCGCCCCGACCAGGGTGAAGCAGAAGCGGGCCAGATAGACCTGATGCTGATTGAGGGCAATTATGCCATAGGCCGCGAAGGCGGTGGCCGCGATCAGGCCGGCCAGGCCGTCCAGCCCGTCGGTGAAGTTGACGGCATTGGACATGCTGACGATGATGAACGCGGCGATGGGCACGTACCAGCTACCGAGCGGAAAGAAGCCCTTGATGCCGGGCACGAACATGTCAGGGACGCCCAGCAGGTATTTCAGGGCCCAGGCGGTGATCAGCCCCAGAAGGACTTGAAAGAGGAACTTGGTGCGCGGGCGCATGCCTTCGCCTTTGTGCCTGCCGCGCAGGCCCTGCCAGTCGTCCACGGCGCCCAGGATGGCAAAGCAGACCATGACCATCATCGGCAGGAGCACCGAGCGCCCCAGCCCGCTTTGGGGGAAGCCGATCAGTGCCACCGCGTTGAGCAGGCCGGTCAGCAGCAGCACCGGCAGGATGAACATCGTGCCGCCCATGGTGGGCGTGCCCATCTTGACCACGTGATGCGTGGGCTCCTCGAGGCGAATGATCTTGCCGATTCTGAAGTGGCGCAGCACCCGCAGGAACGGTCCGCCCCAGATCACCGTCATGATGAAGGCCAGCCCCGCCAGGCTCAATGAGAGAGCCGCCTGTTTCATCGGTGTGCCTCCAGGGCGGCGACGATGCGATCCATGCGCAACCCGTGCGAACCTTTGAGGAGCACCGTGTCTTGCGGCCCCAGGTTCTTCTGCAACCATTCAATCAAGGGAGCACTCTCTTCGAATTCGAAAATGTGCGCGGCCGGCAGGCCGGCGCGGCGGGCGGCGCGGGCGTAGAGGTGGGCGCGTGGACCAAGCGTCAGGAGCACATCCGCGACCTGGGCGGCGCGCAGGCCGACCATCTCGTGCCCGCGTTGCTCGTAGGGCCCGAGTTCGAGCATATCGCCCAGGACCGCGATCTTGCGCTGCCCTTCCAGTTCGGCCAACAAGTTGAGCGCGGCCAGCATGGATTCGGGCGAGGCATTGTATGTGTCGTCCAGCAACAGGGCGCCGATCTCGGAGCGCACGGCAACCAGGCGCAACTGCGTGTGGCCGTGTTGCAGGCCCTGGATGATTTCCTGCCAGCTGAGCCCTTCGATCAACCCCACCGCTGCGGCCCGCAAGGCGGTTTCTACCGAGTGGCGTCCGAGCATCGGAACGTGCACGTGCAGGCTTTCACCCTCATAGTGCAGACGGAAGCGAATGCCAGACAGGCCGAGACCTTCCACGCCGTCGGCCCACAGGTGGGCTTCGGGAGAGAGGCCATAGAAGAAGACGCGCGCTTTGGTCTTCTCTTCCATTTTGCGCACCCATGGATCATCGAAGTTGAGCACGGCCACGCCCTCTGGCGCCGGAGGCAGGGCCTGGACCAGTTCCGATTTGCCGCGCGCGATCGCCTCCTGGGAGCCGGCGCGCTCGGCATGCACTGTGCCCACATTCGTCACGACGCCGACCTGAGGCAGGGCCATGTCGCACAGAAAGGCGATCTCGCCGGGGACATAAAAGCCCATTTCCAGCACGGCGCGCTCATAGCCAGGGCCGAGGCGCAGCATCGTCAACGGCAGGCCGATTTCATTGTTGAGGTTGCCCGGATTCTTGAGGGTGTGGTAACGCTCGCTCAACACCTGCGCCACAACCTCCTTGGTCGTGGATTTGCCCACGCTGCCGGTGATGCCGATGACGCGCAGATTCAATTTGCGGCGCCAGAAGCGTGCTACCTGTTGCAGGGCTGCCAGGGTGTTCTCGACGCGCAGGCAGACGGGCGGCTGCAGATCGGAGAGAGAATCGACCAATGGTCCGCCGCGCAGGTCGAGGGTGCGATACGTACTGCCGGGGTCGCGCTGGATCAGGGCCGCGCAGGCGCCGCGCTGAAAGGCTTCGGCCAGGAAGTCATGGCCATCGGCGTGTTCGCCCACCAGGGCCACAAACAGGGCGCCGGGAATGACCTGCCGCGAGTCGATCGCCGCTTCGGTGATGACCAGCGCGCCGGAGGGGCGGATATGCGTCAGAGCCTCGATTACGTCGGCGAGCGTCAGCATGATCAGGGTTTTGCCAGTTGATGGCGGATGGTATCAGGAGGGATGTTGAGCAGGAGCACAGTTGCCTGAGCAACCTGCGCGAAGACGGGGGCGGCCGTCTCCGAGCCCCAGATCGAAGCCGAGGGCCTTTCCAGCCAGACATACACCATGAAGCGCGGCTCATCCACCGGCCCCCAACCGATGAACGAGGCATGGGTGGCCTGGGAAGCGTATTCGCCCGGAATCTGAGCCGTGCCCGTCTTGCCGGCGATGCGATAGCCCGCAATCAGGGCGCTGGACGATTCGTTTTCGAGCGAAGCGCTGAGCATTTGATTCATCACCTGCGCCGTCTCGGCTGAGATGGGAGAGCCGGCGTATTGGGGCGGAACGTTATATTGATGGCCGTCGCGCAACATGGCATACAGGACGTGAGGCGTCACCATGCGTCCGTTGTTGGCAAAGGCCGAGGCGGCCATGAGCATCTGGATCGGTGTGACGGCTATGCCTTGACCGTATGCGTTCGTGGCCAGTTCGATCGGGAACCAATCGCTGTCGCCGGGCACCTTCACTCGACCTGCCGCCTCGCCGGCCAGGTCAATGCCGGTCGGATGTCCCAGACCGAAGCGATTGAGATAGCCGTAGAAGGTCTGGGCGCCCATTCTGCTGGAGAGGATGGCCACGCAAATATTGAGCGAGTGTTGAAGACAGCCCAACATGTCTTGTTGGCCCCAGGCGCGATTGTCCCAGTTGTGGATGGTCACGCCGCCGACCAGCCATTCGCCGGTATCGAGGTAGGTCGTGGACGGTGTGACCGTGCCACTGTCGATGGCGGCGGCCATCGTCAGGATTTTGATGACGGAGCCTGGTTCATAAGGCATGGAAATGGCACGATTATATTCGCTGGCATTGTGGTAGATGCTGCCGTAATTCCAAAATTGATTGAGGTCCATGCGAGGCGAGGAGGCCAGAGCCAGGATTTCACCGTTGCGCGGGTCCATCACCACGATCGTGCCGTTCTGGGCCCCGTACCTGGCCAGGGCCGCGCTCAGGATTTGTTCCACCTGCGCCTGGAGTTCGCGGTGGAGCGTCAGGATCAGGCGGGTTCCGCCGGGGAGGCGCGGGATGTCGCCGGCCTTTGTAGGATCGGTCGGCACCCAGACCTGAAGTGGGCTGCCTGCCAGGAGGTGGTTGTACTTTTCCTCGACTCCAAAATACCCACGTCCCTCCCGGTTCACGAAGCCCAGCACACTGGAAGCCAGTGCGCCCTCGGGGTAACTTCGCTGAGGATGCGGCTTGAACTCCAATCCGGCCAGGCTGTTGGTCTGGCCCGCCGAGGCTTGCGCGCCGGCAGCCTCCTTGAGTTGTTGCAGTGCAGCGGCTTTGTCGGCCTCTACGTAGTCGGCCAGGACGAGGTAACGCACGTCGGGCGGGGGGTGGATCATCTGCTGATAGAGATCGTCGGGGTTCAGGCCCAGGGTCACACCGACCGTCAGGGCCATGGCTTGTTTGTTGATGGCTCGCTCCAGATCCACGCCCACTTCATAAACGGTCTTGTTGCCGGCCAGCAGATGACCCTGGCGATCGTAAATTTCACCTCGCTCCGGGTAGTAGGTCTGCAACAAGTTGGCGTACTCGGCAGCCTGCCGGCGAAAGAGGGCCGCCTCCGGGCTGTGCTGGATGTGGACGATGCGCAGGAGCACCAATGCGCCGACCGTTCCCATCAGGATCGCAACCACCAGCGAGCGCCACGTGTATTGCTGCCGCATCATTGGGAATACCCTTTTGTGCTCGGAGCGCGCAGGCGTTGATTGAGCCATTCCAGCAAAGATTGGGTGTATTCAGGAGGAATGCTGGGTGCGCTTGGCTTTAGCGTAGAAGATGAGGCCAGGATGGGCGGAACAGGAGGGGAGTAGCCCGGCACGATCACGTACTCGATCTGATCTGCCTCCGCGCGCTGGTAGCCGAGGGCCTGGGCGCGTTGTTCCATCACATGGGCGGAGGTCAATTCGGCGAGTTTGGATTCCAGGTCGGAATTGGCTTGTTGGACGGCGAGCATTTCCGCGCTCATGTTCTGAATGGCGCGGCCCTCGATCGCGGCCTGCGCGGTCACATCCAGGTACAGAGCGGCGATCATCGCCGATCCCAGCACGCTCAGGAGAAACATGCCCAGCCATTGGCGCTGTACGCGCCATGGGGCTTGTTTGTAAGCGTGGATAAACTGACCTACTGACATGCTCTGCTCATGGCTTTCTGTGAATGGCTCCGCGATCATCCCTGAGGGAGGGGCAATTTCTCTGCCACTCTCAGTTTGGCACTGCGCGCCCGAGGATTGCGGCGGATTTCTTCTGCCCCGGGCGTGATGGGCCTGGGCGTGATCGCTCGCAGTGTGGCTTTGCGTTCCTGCTCGTAGAGCCTTTCGTAAGGCGGGTTGAGGCGATCGCGACTCTCCCGGCGTATGAATTCCTTGACGAGGCGATCTTCGAGCGAGTGAAAGGAGAGGATGGCCAGCCTCCCGCCCGGGCGCAGGGCGGTCACGGCTTTCGGCAGGGCAGCCTCCAGAATCGAGAGTTCCTCGTTGACCGCGATGCGCAACGCCTGAAAGGTGCGCGTGGCAGGATGGGTGCGACGATGCCCTGCATAGGCGCGCTGGACGATCTTGGCCAGTTGCAAGGTGCTCGTCAGCGGTCGCGCCTGCACAATCATCCTGGCAATGCGCCGCGCCCTGGGCTCCTCACCGTAGCGGAAGAGGATCTCGGCCAACTCGGCCTGCGAGAGGCTGTTGAGGAGTTGCGCCGCGCTCGGCCCTGCCTCTGGATTGAAACGCATGTCGAGCGGAGCATCGTGCAGGAAGGAGAACCCCCGCTCGGGGGCCTCCAACTGCATGGAGGAGACTCCCAGGTCCAGCAGGATGCCATCCACGGCCTCCCAACCCAGATCGTGCATGACTTCGAGGAGGCGGTGATAGGAGGCCTGCACCAGAGTGAGGCGCGAGGCGTAAGGAGCCAAGTTCTCACGCGCAAGCGCTAACGCCTGAGGGTCTACATCCAGACCCAGCAGACGCCCCTGCGGGGCGCAGGCCTCCAGAATCCCGCGCGCGTGGCCGCCCGCTCCAATCGTCCCATCGATGTAACGGCCCGGGCTCTTCGGCTGCAACGCGTGTATAATTTCTTTGTAAAGTACAGGTTGATGTGAGCGGTTCATGACGGTGGCCTGGAGGAGAGATTCAATGCAGCAAAGCGTTGATGATTGGCCTCGGTATCCCGAATTTGCTGCATTTGCTCGCTCCATGCCGAGGGGGCCCAGATTTCAAAGTACTCACCCTGACCTGCCACCACGGCCTCGCTGTTCAGACCGGCAAACTCGCGCAGGCCCTGCGGCACCAGCACCCGCCCGACTTTATCGACCTCGAGAGGGTAGGCGTTGGAAAAGATCAGGCGGCGCAGCAGCCGCGCGTTGGGATCGGCCAGGTTCATGGCGTTGAGGCTGTCATACACTTGCTTGAAGTACGTCCCGCTCATGACCATCAAGCAGCGATCGAAGCCTTGCGTGATGTATGCGCCTCCGTCCAGCAGTTCACGAAAGCGCGCCGGGATCATCAGGCGGCCCTTTTCATCGAGCGAGTGCTGGAACTGGCCCAAAAACATATGTTCTAAATCCTCTATATAATAGCAGAACGCCGGGACTCACCGGCGTCCTCCACTATTTACCACTTTCTCCCACATTGTACATGATTTGGGCTAAGATTTCAAGAGTTAGCCCCAAACTTACGAAAAAGATAGGACAAATTGACCATTGGCTATGGAGATTTCCCTCCTTTCACCCATGCGCTGGCCAGATTATGAATTGATCGACAGCGGGGATGGACTCAAGTTAGAGCGCTTTGGGGGCTATCTTTTTGTCCGCCCGGAGGTGCAGGCGATGTGGAAGCGCGCCCTCTCGCCGCGGGAATGGGATGCGGCCGATGCGATCTTTCACCCCACCTCCGAGGAGAGCGGCGGTCACTGGATATTCAAAAAGAAGCTTCCCGAACGATGGGAAATGACCTACGATCTCGATGGCGTGCAACTGCGCTTTTGGGCCATGACGACTGCGGGGCGTCACCTCGGCGTTTTCCCGGAGGCCGCCTCTCATTGGGATTTCATCGCCAACGCGCTGCGCGCCGCGCATCGCCCCCTGCGGGTGCTCAATCTGTTCGGTTATACGGGTCTGGCCTCCCTGGCGGCAGCCGCGCAGGGCGCCCAGGTGACCCATGTGGATGCCTCGAAAAAGTCTGTGGCCTGGGGGCGCGCGAATCAGCTTCTTTCCGGATTGCAAGAGAAGCCCATCCGTTGGATCGTGGAGGATGCGCTCAAGTTCGTGCGGCGCGAGGCGCGACGCGGCGTGCGCTATGATGGGATCGTCCTTGACCCGCCCAAGTTCGGCCGCGGCCCGCGGGGCGAAGTATGGGAGGTCTATAAATCCCTGCCGCACCTGTTGGAGAGCTGCTGTGCCCTCCTGAGCGAGAGGCCGCTGTTCGTGATCGTCACGCTCTATGCAGTGCGGGCTTCGGCGGTGCACCTGAGCCAGGCCCTGCAGGATCGGCTGGCGGGACAGGCAGGGCGTGTGGTTTGTGGAGAACTGGCCACGCGCGAAAGCTCGGCCGGACGATGGCTATCTCACGCGGTTTACGCTCGCTGGTATGCAAGGGAATAGCGCCGGCGTTCGGCCTGCTTCGTCTATCCTTCTGATTCGCCCTCCAGGGCCCCGCCCTTCGGAGATGGTTTTGCACCGCTGAGTTTCCTCAAGACGTCATACCAAAACGAGGAACCCTGGGACACGGCCGCCGCGGTGATTCCCAGGCCGGCCAGTTTGAGCAACACCAGCCTAGCCCATTCCGCCGGCGAGGCGGGAAGCGCGAGAGGGGCATATTGCCACCAGCCGAGGCGGATGGATAACTCACTCAACTGGCGGAGGAGCGTGCCCAGGTCTGTGGGAGGAGCTGGCTGTTGCACGGCGGCCAGGGCCTGGGCCTGGGCGATGGCGCGCAAGCCGGCGTTGGCCCATAAATCCTGTGCCAGTTGAATGCTATCCGTGCCGAAGAGCAGGGTCACGATGATCGAGAGGAGAATGACCACGCTGCGGGCGTTGGCCTTGAAAGCTGCCGCGGCTTGATCCATCAAGCCGCTGAAATAGGCATGGGTTCGGGCGCGCAGCAGGTTGATGTCGGTCACGCCTTGATCGATCCAGTGCAGCAGAGCCTCCCTGCCTTCCGAGGGTGGCAATTTGCCGATGAGGCGGGTTAATTCCTCGGCGCTCAGGTCCTTTTGGGCCGTCAGGCCGGCCAGGTCGAGAAAGGCATCCACCAGAATGGTGGCTGGGATTTTCTCGACCTTCTTTTCCTCCGTCCTGGCTCGAAACGCATTCCACCAGTTGGCATAGCGGATGGGACGCAAAGCCCGGATCTGCGGCAAGGCGATCAAATCCATCGTCTTATCGCCGGCGATGCGCTTCAGGTACTTTTCCAGCATGGCGCCGCGCGTCTCCAGTGATTCGAGCAGGATCTGAGTCACGATGGAGACCAGGGTCCCCAGCGCGTAGTACACAACCATCAGGCCGAGGGCCACTTCAAGGATTTGTGGGAATGACATCGGAGCCTCCTTTGCAAATCGTATCTATCTCGTCATGGCCTGCCCTGCGAGCAAGGCAAGATCGTATAATCCAGGTGATTACCGGCGAATGCTCTGTTGCAAAGATACTTCGATGCATTGGCTCACCCCATTTTTCCTCACTCCAACCCCTCTCCCGGCGGGAGAGGGGCGGTGAGGGCGAAACCGCCCGTTGAAAAGGTGTTCGCAACAGAGCAACCTGCGAATGTTATGGAACTCCTCTCGCGAGTGCGCGCAGCATTTCGAACTTATTGTAACGGCAAACCCGCCGCCGTGGTTCGGGCGCCCGGGCGCGTGAACCTGATCGGCGAGCATACGGATTACAACGAGGGCTTCGTGTTGCCCATGGCGATCGAACGCGCGGTGTGGATTGCCCTGCGGCCGCGAGCGGATCGCCGCGTGCGCCTCCTCTCGCTGGACTTTGGGAGGGAAGCGGTGTTCTCGCTGGACGATCTGCGCCGAGGCGCGGGCTGGGAAGCCTATATCCAGGGGGTGGCCCACGCATTGCAACAGGCAGGCTATCGGCTGCGCGGCTGGGAAGGGGTGATTGCCGGCGACGTTCCGCTGGGCGCGGGGCTCTCCTCCTCCGCTGCGGTAGAGATGGCAGCAGCGCGGGCCTTTGCCCTGGCCTCCGAGGTGGAGTGGGAGGCTCCCCGCATGGCCCTCCTTTGCCAGAAAGCCGAGAACGAGTGGGTGGGCGTTCGGAGCGGCATCATGGATCAGATGGCAAGCGCTCTATGCCTGGCAGAGCATGCCCTTTTCCTGGATTGTCGCTCCCTTTCCTACAGGCATGTTCCCTTGCCGCAAGGCATTTCGGTCGCGATTCTGGATACCTCTACGCGACGCGGCCTGCTGGATTCGGCCTACAACGAGCGCCGGGCGCAGTGCGAGCAGGCGGCGCGCTTCTTCGGCGTGCCGGCCCTGCGCGATGTGAGCCCGAGCGAGTTTGAAGAAAAAAAGCATCGTCTGGATGAAGTCGTGCGGAAAAGGGCGCGCCACGTCATTGCTGAAAATCAGCGTGTGTTGGAGGCGGTGAGGGCCATGCAGGAAGGGGATGTCGGCCGGCTGGGCCGGCTGTTCGATGCCAGCCATATCAGCCTGCGGGATGACTTCGAGGTGACCAACCCGGCCCTGGATGACATCGTGGAGGCGGCGCGGTCTCATCCCTCTTGCTACGGAGCACGCATGACCGGAGCCGGCTTCGGCGGATGCGCTGTGGCTCTGGTTCGAGAGGATGACGTGGAAGCCTTTGTGCAGGCTGTGCATGCGGCATACAGGTTGAAATCTGGGTTGGAGGCCAAGTTATACATCACCCGCGCCGCAGCCGGCGTGAGCGTGGAAGCAAAGTAATTGTTCGCTGTGGGGATGTTATGGGGGTGGATTGAAAGGTTTGATCCGGAGTAACTACCTACCTGTCACTGCGAGCGAGCACAGCGAGCGTCGCACTTTTGCATATTTTTTTAACATTGAACCTTAAAATTTTCTGTTTTAAGCCCAAATATGGGCTTAAAACCTTGTACATTTCCATATATGGCGTTATATATTGTCATGATCGTGCTGAAGATTCGTGCTCTGGAAGCCATTCAACACATTCGACAAAGAGAGTGAAGGATGTACATTTGCGTCCTCAGCAGCTTGCCTGATCCAAACGATCCGCCGTATGATCCCTCGCCCTATCTGGAGGGCAAACGGTGGAGACATTACATCGTCCAGCCCGACAACCTCGAGGAGCAAATTCGGGCCTTGATGGATGATGGCGTGGATGTGTTCATCAATCTGTGCGATGGCACGCCGGATGATTCGGTCTCCGGCATCCAGCTGGTCAAGGCTCTGGAGAAATTGGGGGCGGCCTTCAGCGGAGCGGATTCATCGTTCTTCGACCCCACGCGGCAGGAGATGAAACGCGCCGCGGCCCGCGTTGGCGTGCCAACGCCGGCTTCCACGTTTGTCAAATCCATGGCCGATGTCGAGCGTGCGGCGCGCACGCTGCGCTTCCCTATGTTGGTCAAGCCCCCTCATGGGTATGCCAGTTATGGCATTCGCAAGGAATCGCGCGTGGCCAATCTGGAAGAACTCAAAGAGCAGGCCGCCATCACTATGAAGGACGATGGACGCGCCCTGGTGGAAGAATTCATCGAGGGGCGCGAGTTCACCTGCCTTGTAGCCGAGAACCCGGATGATCCGGCTCACCCCATTTCGTTCCAGCCGGTGGAATTCATTTTCCCGCCGGGGGAGTCTTTCAAGCACTACAACATGAAATGGGTGGATTACGACAAAATGCGCGTGGCCGTTGTCACGGACCCGCAATATGACAAACGCCTGCGCGAATATACCATCAAGGTCTTTCAGGCGCTCAACGGCAACGGCTATGCCCGTTGTGACTATCGCCTCGGCCTGAACGGCGAACTCTATATGCTTGAGATCAACCCCAACTGCGGGATTTTCTACCCTCCCAGTGAGGCCGGCTCGGCGGATTTCTCGCTCTTGAACGATCCGATGGGGCACCAGGGCTTCATGGATCTGATTGTGCGCAGCGCTTTGAAGCGCCAGGCGGAGGTCCTGCGGGTTGTGCCGCAGATGATGGGCAAGCGCGAGATGGTCAGGCAGGAGACCATGCGCCCACACCGCCGCGCGGCCTCGAAGCGCGGCGCGCCGCGGCAACACGTTTAACTCCGCGCCGGCCTCGAGGGCGTGGGACTCATCTCCCCAGCACGCGCTTGGTGGCCCGAAATGCCAGGGGGGGTAAGTGGGTGCGTTCGAACCATTCCACGCGGTCTGCATCGTCGGCGGGGCGAAGTTCTCCGCCAAGGATTTCCCCGTAATAGACGATGACGAAATCGGCGCCGCGCGGGTGTTCGCGCCCGGCAACCACATCCAGCACGCGCGTGGCATGCACTCTCAGCCCGGTCTCTTCAAGACATTCCCGCTCTGCGGCGCGGGCCGGGTCCTCGCCGGCGTCCACGAAGCCGGCCGGCAGAGTCCACAGGCCGCGAAACGGCTCATTGACGCGTCGGACCAGCAGCACGCGGCCCTCCTTTTCCACCAGGATCGCCGCTGCCACTTTTGGATCGGCAAAGTGCACCCAATTGCACTGCGGGCAGACGCGGCGTTCCCGCCCGAAGCGCTGGGCGAAGATCAAGCGCGTCCCACACAGCGGGCAGTAGGTTACTTCTGGCTCCATCGTTTGTGGAATCTTCGTTCGGCGGAGGCGCGCATCCACCATAAGGCCGCGCCGCTCAGGAAAGCCATTCCCCCGAGCGCGGCCTGCCAGACGGGCGGAACCGGCGCCTCTTTCTGGAGCGCGGCTGGGATGGCCCTCTCGCCCTCGGGGAGCGCGGCCGGGGTGGGTGCTTGCGTTGCTTCCAGAATGCTCTCTGCGGTGGGGGAGGGGAGCGGCACGGCAGCGAACGGCTGGATCAGGGGTTCTGCGGCGGGTGTAGGAGCCGCCCGGGGGACCGTGGGGCCGCCGCCCCCGCACTGTTCGCAGGCGGGCGCGGCTTTGTAGGCGGCCAGGGTCACCGGCTGTGGGCTCAGTGCATTGATCAGGAAAGTGCTCAGGAACATCACCATCGCCACCACGCTCGCCAGGCGCAGGAACGGGTAGGCATGGGGAAGCGGTGCTTTGAGCCCTGCCATGCCGGGCCGGAGGATGAAGTTGCGCGGGGCGCGTCGTGCCGGGAGTCGCCGCAGTACAGCTCGCGCCTGGCGCAGTTCTTGCAGGAGGGCTCCCAGTTCGGGGTCCGAAGCCAGGCGGGTTTCCAGCCGCGCGGCCTCGGAGGGTTGAAGTTGCCCATCCAGGTAGGCAGAGAGTCGTTCCGCGTCGCGAAAAGAAGTTGTCATGCTTGTTCCTTTCACAGACGGAACGCGGCAGGCAGAAGTTCCGCTACCGCTTGCAGGCAGCGCCGCAAGCGCAGGCGCGCCCGTGCCAGTCGCGATTTGACGGTGCCCAGCGGCAGGCGCAACGCGGCTGCCACCTCGGCATAATCCAGTCCCTGAACATCGGCCAGCACAACGATCGTGCGGAAGGCCGGCGGGAGCGCCTCGAGGCAGTGTTGAATGGCATGCTCGAGTTCTCGAGCTTCGAGGCGTTGTTCGGGCGTCAGGGAGGGGTCGGCAAGCCAGGGCGGTGAGTCCTCGCTCCCGCCTTCGCTGTCCGATTCCAGGGCGATGGTGGGGCGACGCTTGTGGCGACGCAATTCATCGTAACAGGCGTTGGTGACGGTGCGCAACAGCCAGGCCTTGAAGGAGCCGCCGCGATAGGAGTTGATGGCCTGGAAGGCGGAGAGGAAAGCCTCCTGGGTGGCATCGGCGGCCTGTTCCTCATCGCCCAGGATGCGCAGGGCGGTATTGAACAACATGTCCTGATAATGCAGGACGATGGTGTTGAAGGCCTCCAGGTCGCCCTGCCGGGCAGCAGAGATGAGAGCTTGCTCATCCATCGAGCGTATTTTACCCTACGGACTGGCGCGGCGGTACACTAGAAGAAAGATCAATCGCCACACCAGCATGCCCAGGGCGGAGGTGGCTGCCAGCACCAGGGCAAAGATCGGGAAGATCGGAGTGCTGAGGATCAGGCCGCGCAGGATGGCCGCCAGGGGCGCAGCCAGGAACATGGCCAGCGCCGGACGCCAGAACTGGCGCACCTGCAAAGTGATTTCCTGACGGAAGAGCCCGAACCATGGGGCCAGCACGAACCAGGCCAGGCAGAGGGGAAAGTACGTGGCTGCGACGCGTGGCAGCGAGGCCAGCGGGTTCTCGCCGTGAACAACGAAGCCAAGGATGGTGACTACGGCAATGGCCAGCCCATCACCCAGGATCAGAAAGAGCCGATTTTGCATAGACGGAATCTCCTAATAAGTATTGCTCTTGGGAATCTATCACGGCCGTAAAGATTCTGTACTGCGCACGCCACGGGCAGGATGAATCCCACGCCACGGGCAGCGGGACGAACCCCACGCTACGGGCAGCGGGATGAATCCCACGCCACGGGCAGGATGAATCCCACGCTACGCTTATTCTTCCTTGCGCAGAGCCGGAAAGAGCAACACCTCGCGAATGGAATGTTTATCCGTGAACAGCATGACCAGGCGGTCTATGCCCATGCCAAAACCGCCGTTGGGGGGCATGCCGTAACGCATGGCGCGCAGGTAATCTTCGTCCAGGGGGTGTTTCTCGACATCGTCGGCCGCGTAGTCGCGTCCCATTTCGAGGAAGCGTTGTTCCTGGTCGAGGGGGTCGTTCAGTTCGGTGAAGGCATTGCACAATTCGAAGCCGGCCACGTACACCTCGAAGCGTTCAACCGTCAGGGGGTCGCCCGGCTTGCTCTTGGCGAGCGGCGAGATATCGCGCGGGTAATCGTAGAGGAAGGTGGGCTGGATGAGGGTGGGCTCGAGGCACTCGCCCAGCAGGAAGTCGATCAACTTTCCGCGCGTGGCGCGTGGGTCGGGCTGTTTGCCGCTCTTGAGAATCGCCCGGTAGAGCGACTCGGCGGTGGGATGCTGAGCAATGTCGATGCCGCTGACCTCCTTCAGGGCGGCGCGCAGTTCCAGCCTGCGCCACGGAGGGGTGAAATCGATCTCATGGCCCTGATAGACGATTTTCTGGCTGCCCAGCACCTTTTTGGCGGTGTAGGCGATCATCTGCTCGGTGAGTTCCATGACTTGCAGATAATCGGCATAGGCGCAGTAGAACTCCAGCTGGGTGAATTCCGGGTTGTGCTTGAACGACACGCCCTCGTTGCGAAAGTCCCGTCCGATCTCGTAGACGCGCTCGAGGTTGCCGACCAGCAAGCGCTTGAGGTACAACTCGAAGGAAATGCGCAGGTACATGTCCTGATCGAGTTCGTTGTGATGCGTGATGAAGGGGCGCGCCGCGGCCCCGCCGTAGATGGGTTGGAGAATGGGCGTCTCGACTTCCAGGAAGCCGCGTGCGTCCAGGAATTCTCGCAGGGCCTTGATGATGGCGGCGCGCTTGCGGAAGACCTCGCGCACCTCGGGGTTGACGGCCAGGTCGGCATAACGTTGACGGGCGCGCAGTTCCGGGTCCTCCAGGGCAGCGTGGCGAATCACGCTGCCGTCGGGCAGGGTCTCGTCCTTTGCGGCGGGGAGGGGGCTCACGGCCTTGGCCAGCATCTTGAAGTCGTGCACCTGCAGCGTGATCTCGCCCGTTCGGGTGCGGAACATCACGCCCGAGGCCTGGATGAAGTCGCCGAGGTCGAACATCCTGTTGAAGAAGTCGAGGCATTCCTTGCCCAGCTCGTTCGTTCGCAAGAGCAGTTGGATGCGGCCATCCCCGTCCTCGATGTGCGCAAACGCGAGTTTGCCCATCGGACGTATGGCGCGCAGGCGGCCGGCCAGGGTGACGCGCACCTCCTGTCCGCCTTTCTCCGCGGCCTCGAATTCGGTCACAGCCTGGAGGCTGGTGTGGGTCCTCTCGGCGCGCGGCGGGTACGGATCGACGCCCTGGGCACGCAGGTCCAGAATTTTCTGTAAGCGGATTTTTTCGAGCGCAGTATTCTCGGACATGTTCGCCGCTTTCTCCGTTTTTCCATGAGGGTATAAAAAAAACCCGCGCGGCCGGGAGCAGCAGCGCGGGGCCGCGAAGCGAGCGGTCTTTACTTGACCTTCAGGATTTTGACTTTGTAGGTTCCGCTCGGAGTCTCCACCTGGACGACATCACCGCTCCTGTGATTCAAGATCGCTCGACCGATGGGCGATTCGTTCGAGATCTTGCCCTGGCGCGGGTTGGCTTCCACGGCCCCGACGATCGTATAGGTTTCTGGCTCGAATCCTTCTTCTTGGATGGTGACCGTCGAGCCGATCGTCACGATGCCGCTCTTCTGCCCCTTTTCGCCCTCTTCGATCACGCGCGCCGTGGCCAGGAGCATTTCCAGTTCTTGGATGCGGCCCTCGACGAATGCCTGCTCGTTCTTGGCGGCTTCGTATTCGGCATTCTCGATCAGTTCGCCGCCCTCCATGGCTTCGTGGAGGCGCTGGGCCACTTCCTGCCGCTTCACGGTTCGCAGGTAATCTAACTCCTCTTGAAGTTTCTGATAGCCTTCCTTGGTCAGGAATTTGGTTGGCATAGGCTTTCCTTGGTGAAAAATTTGCATCCCGTCACAGGATGCAATTTGCTTCCCTCTGGTGTTCCCGAAGGTGAGTTTAATATATCATGGTTTCGGGTGCGAATCAAGCCCTGCCGGCCCCGCTCTCCATAGGCGCACGCCCCCTGCTCCAGCCCAATAGGCCTGGATTTGCTCGCGCATCGCCTGCGCAGTTCCGAACAGTGATTCGATTTGAGAGGTGTAAGCCTCGGCTGCTTCCAACCAGGACCTCAGGCCGGCTTCTGAGACCGGGCAGAGCACCTCGTGCATCCCGGCGGTCTTCGGGGTCAGCCCATCCGGGTTCTGGAAGGTGTAGGGCAGGTCGGCCACGAAATCCAGGGGGTGTTGGAGCATTTCGGCTGCGCTGCGCACCAGGACGTGATCCACGTGGCCGTCGACGGCCAGCGGGCAGACCAGGCGGTCGTCCTTATGCAGCCAGGCGACCATCGTCTGTGCGATTTGGGCCGGCAGGTCGGCCTCGGCCGGGTTGGGCGTGTCGAAGATGTTGGTGTAGAGGGGCTGGCCCTCTCGTCCGCGGCGGTAGATGCAATCCAGGAAATCGAAGTGAACGGCCCTGGCGCCCAGGATGGCGGCGGCGCGCTGGTCTTCCGCGCGGCGCAGGCGGACGGCTTCAGCCGCGGAGCGAGCGCCCCAGAGCATGTGCAGGGCCCTGGCCAGGTCGCTCAGTTCGCCCTCGTCTGGGAAGCCGCACATGAAGGTCCAGATTTCGACCGGGGTGCCGGAATGCGTCTGTTCATAAATCAGCCCGCCGGCGGAGAGGACCGCGTCGTCCAGGTGTGGGGAGAGGTAAATCCAGCGCATGAGTGTAATTTAACCACAAGTGCTCTCAAATGTCACGTTCTCCCCTGCTGTCTTTTCTTCGTAGTGCGTTTTCCCCTCCGTTTTGTGGCGCGCCGCGACCCGGCAGGCGCTTTGGGCTCCATCTCGTCTTGTGCTCTTGGGCTCTCGGCCTTCGGCGCCGCGGGGGTCAGAGGGGTTTTCTTTTCTATCTGCACATCCATGAACACCTTACACTGATAGGCGCCCAGTTCGATGTACAGGCCCTTTTCCCATATTTCGCGGCAGGGACGCACATATTCCGTGCCGTCGGCATGATCTCGGAAGACCACGTAACCTTCATGAGGCAGGCCCAGTCCCTCGGCCAGTGTTCTCTGAATCCGTTCGCCGGATGGCTTTTTGAGACGGGCGGCGGGGGCATGGATCCAGCCGCGCGCCTCGGCGAATTTGTTGTTGTAAACGATGAGGGCGCGTTCGTCTCCGCAGCGGTTGGAATAAGCAAAAACGTCTTCGTGGATCGCGCCCTGGGGGGTATGGAGGTCGTAGAACGAGAATTGCTCCACATCGGCGAACAGATAGCGGCGGCGCAGGAGCGGGAAGATTCGGCGTTCGTGCTCGCGCACCAGCCCTTCATGGGGAGATTCGTCCTGCTGGGGCCGGCGGAATTCCATGCCGTATTTCTCGCGCAGGCCTTCGATTTGTCCGTGCCCGAACATGGGCAGGCCGGGCAGGGTGCACATGAGCGTGCAGACGCCGAAGTACTTATCGCCGTCGCCGAACTGCTCGATGGCGGTGCCTTCATCCGGGTTGCTCATGAAGTTGACGTAACGCTTTAGGACCCGCGCTTCCCATTCCAGTGTGTTCTTGATGAAGCGGCGGTATTGAGCATTTTCCTCATCTCTCAGCATGTGCATGAAGGCCGAGTTGTAGACGCGGTGCATCCCCAAGGAGCGGACGAAGTAGCCCTCCATCATCCAGAAGGCCTCGGCCAGCAGGAGCGTGTCTGGGGATTCTGCGGCCAGGCGTTCCACGACCTCGCGCCAGAACTCGCGCGGCATCCTGGCTTCGAATTCAGCTTTGGACATCCCCTGCTCGGCTCGCGAGGGGATGGCGCCGCCCGTTCCGGCCTCGGGGAACCACAAGCGCTGGAAGTGCCTCCTGGTCAGGGTCATGGCGGCGTCGAGGCGCAGGATGGGAAAGTGTCGCGCCACATGCAGGATCGTCTCCAGGACGGCCTGACGCACTTCGGGCTTTGTGAAGTCGAGTTGCGCGGTGTCGTTCCAGGGGAGAGAGGTGCCGTCGTTGCCGTGGTAAATGTATCGCACCTGAGCCGTGCGGGTGTCCACATGTTTGAAGACCACAGCCGCGTCGCTTCTGGAGTAATAGTGGTCTTCGAGGATGATTTGGGCGCGCGGGTCGGTGGAGAGATTTTCGGAGTGAAAAGTATAGGATGGGTAGGGAGGAGTGCTCACGGAGAGGAACCAGTCGGGGTGCTCGATCACCCAGATCGAATCGATGCCCATGTGATTCGGGACCATATCGGCGGCCAGGCGGAGGCCGCGTGGTTCGGTGCGGGCGCGCAGGCGAGAGAGCGCTTCCCATCCGCCCAGGTCCTCGGCGATTTCATAACGATAGATCGAATAAGGCGAGGCCGCAGCCTCTGGATTTCCCATCCGTTGCTTGATGGCGCGGCTGGCCGGCGAGCGCTCCCACAGGCCGATGAGCCACAGCCCGTTGATGCCGCGCCGGGCCAGTTCGTCCAGTTCTTCATCGGGAATCTGATCGAGATGGTGAATCCAGCGCTGGTATTTGCGTGATAACTGCTCCAGCCAGACGTAGGTGTTTTTGCTGATCAGTACCAACCGCGCCATCCATTCCTGCTCGGGGCTGAAATGCTCTTCCTCGGTTGCCTCGCCGTGGGGCAGGGGCGCTGCGAGGGTCGGGCGGCCGGCGACAGGCTGCGCCTGCCGAGCGGCATCTTCTCGGATGAAATCGAGGCCGCGCAGGATGCGCTGGATCACCTCCGCGCCGAGCAGGGCGCCCCATCGGCGCAGGATGAATTGAAGTTGTCCTTCGAGCGAGTGAGGCGCGGCGCGCAAGGGAGCGCTCAGGACCTCATCCAATGTCTCTCCGCCCGCCGTGCCGGGCATGGCGAACGGCGGCTGCTGGGCGAAGAAGGCGCGCATCTGCTGCACTGTCTCTGAATAGGCGGTGTCGTGGAGCACTCGATCGTCAACCAGTTCGCGATATGGCTGAAGGGCGGGGTTGGAGTTGGCGAGATGCACAAGCAGCATTTCTTCGAGGATTGCTTCGCGCCTGCTTTGCCCGGGGGGTGTGGAGGGCGAAAGCGGGTCCTCTTGCACCGTGGATTTCCCGCGGTAGACGGCCAGGGACGGGAACTCCTCGCCGAAACGCCACAGGGTTGCCTCGAACAGCGGACCCAAATGGGACTGCAGAGCACGCGCCACGCCGGACATGAGGTGGGGAGCCTGCTTCTCATACTCTCGGATGAGGAGGTGCATCACTTCGTGCAGCAGAGCCATGCCATAGAGCGCCGAGGCCGGGACGAGGCGCCCGCTCACGGCATGGATGCGCGCTGCCAAGCGGCGGGCGGCCTGCAGTCCGGCGCCGGGCGAGGCGGAGGCGTGTGAAAGGATCAGATGGCCATCTGTGCTGAACAGTTCGTCTTCGAAATCATATTTCTGTCGTGCCTGTCGTGAGAGACGAAACTCGAACGGGGGCTTCATACTCTGGATTATACTTGCGGTGAGCTGCGTCTTTGCACCCGGCGCCGGCTGTGCATGCACCCTGGCGCCCGTGGCACTTGACGTTTTAATCAAACACTTGTATCATCAACCCTGTGAGATGCCGGTACGTTATCGTCAGGAATATCAACATTTGACCCGAGGGCTCTTCGGCGGGTCATTTTGTTTGACCGTCCGATACACGTGCGACATCGTAACCGTTTTCTTTTGCTAGAAGGAGGCAAAGCAATGTCCGAACGTATCGTCGGAACGGTCAAGTGGTTCAATGCGGAGAAAGGCTACGGCTTTATCTCCCGCGAAGGTGGCCCAGACGTGTTCGTCCACTACAGCGCCATCCAGAGCGAAGGATTTCGCAAACTGGTGGAGGGCCAGAAGGTGGAATTCACGGTGGAGCAGGGGCCCAAGGGCCCACAGGCCGCCAACGTGGTGCCGCTCTAGAAATCACCTGACGAGGGTCTCCGCTCAGAGATGGGCGGAGACCTTTTGACCAGCCTCTCCCTGATTCTGGGAGGGGGGACTGGCAGGCTGCAATTTGCGGAATAACGCCCGGGCAGGATTGCAAGTGTTTCGCAACTCGAACGGGTGTGCTCACATGATATACTATGAACACACGAGGCGTGGTGTGGGCATCCTCATGTGTTGTTGCTCACCCCCTCGCAGGTCAGATCGCCTGGCGCGAGATGAGAACATTGCTTTCTATGTTAGGGACCTGCAAAGATGCAGTTGAGCACGAGCAGTGAGATCAAGGGGCGAAACGCGCCGGTTGTGTTTCCGCCTCATGCCTGGGGGCGAGCAGCGATTGTTCTGGGCGTCACTTTCCTGTATGTTGTCTTTTTTCGTTGGCTCTTGGAGCGAGCGGGGCCGGTGGCCTCGGCCCTGATCACCGTGCCCGTGGCCGCCGCCGGCTGGTATTTTGGATTCAAAGGCGGGCTGATTTCCAGTTTTCTGGGCATTTTTCTGAACACGACCCTTCTGGCCCGCTTCGCGGGGGGTGACTGGCTCACCTGGCTGGCCTCTGGCTGGCCAGGGAATTTGATGTTGATCGCCATGGGCTATGTCACGTCCATGCTGCATGAACGAGTGGTCGAACGCGTGCGCTTTGAGGAGGAATTTCGCATCCGCGAACGCTTCCTGGCTCTCATGAACATTCTCACCAAGGACGTGTTGGACCCCAAGGATGCGGATTCCACGTATTACTATTTGATCACCCATCTGGTCAACATGTTTGTCGGTGATTACGCTTATCTCACGTACTGGGATGCAGGGCAGGAACAGGCTGTTTTCCTGGCATCCACCCTCTTGTTGGAGCAGCCCCATTCCGGCCGCGTCGTGTTGGGGGCTGAGGAGGCAACTGTGACCGCCTCGGTGTTGCAGAGCGGGCGCGTGCTGGTTATTGAGGATGTCTCGAAATCGCGTCATCTCATTCACCCGGCTCCCTATGGCGAACTTTCACTTCCGCTGCGATCGGCTCTCGTTATCCCATTAGCGGCGGGGAGGTACAGGTTCGGCGCCGCGACCATCACCTATGGCACGCGGCGCAGTTTCACCCGTGAGGAAATCGAATACGCTGAACTGGCCGGCAATCAAATTGCTCTGGCGCTCTGGGCGCGGGAACAGGGGCTGCGCCTGCAACAGCGGCTCAAGGAGGCAGGCGCCCTGGCCAACATCGCGCGCGTCTTGAGCGAAACGGAACGAGTGGGCCTGGAAACCGTGCTCCAGCTGATCGTCGACTCGGCCAAGATCTTGATCCCCGGCGCCGAACGGGTCGTCCTGCACTTGCTGGACGACGATCGACAAACCCTGGTCCCGCGCGCTATTGCCGGTCTCGCCGATGAAGTCAAAACCAACCTGAAAATGCACCTGGGAGAAGGCATTGCCGGCATGGCCATTGCCTCGCGCCAGGTGGTTGTCATCCCAGATGTGCAAGCCGATGAACGTTTTGTCCATCGGGCGTCCGCCATGCACCTTCGCGCGCTCATCGTGGCTCCCATTCAAAGCCATGATCGGTTGGTGGGAACGATCAGCGTTCAGAGTAATCAGGTGAACGCGTTCTCCCAGGACGACGGCCGCCTGCTGGCGGCGTTGAGCACGCAGGCCGCCATCGCGATCGAGAATGCCAACTTGCTGGAGAGAACCCGCCAGGATCTGAAGGAGATCAATGCGCTTTACCACATCAGCCGGGGATTGGCCGCCTCTCTGGACGCCGATGAACTGGATGAACTGATGGAGGATGTCGTCAAACTCTTGCAGCAAGACTTTGGGTATTATCATGTTCAGGTCTATGTGAAGGACCCCGAAAATGGAGAGTTCCTGGCGCGCCATGGCAGCGGAGAGATCGGCGCCAGATTGCGAGAGCAGGGGTATCGCCTGCCTGTTGGCGCGGGCATCGTCGGCCACGTGGCCGAAATCGGCCAGCCCTTTGTAACGAACGACGTCGAGCAAGTCGTCTTTTTTATCCGCAACCCCCTTTTACCAGATACGCAAGCGGAACTGGCCGTGCCCATCCAGGTGGATGGGAGCGTGTTGGGAGTGCTGGATATTCAGCAGGCCTCTCCGGGCCGCCTCACTTCACGCGATTTGCAGTTGATGATCAGCGTGGCCGACCAGCTGGCTGCCGCTTTACAAAAGGCACGCCTCTACAACGACCTGCAGATGTCCTTGCAGCAGGAACAGGCCATGCGTTCACGGTTGATCCAGAGCGAGCGGCTGGCCGTAGCCGGCCGTTTGCTGGCCTCTGTTTCGCACGAGTTGAATAATCCACTGCAGGCCATCCATAACGCCCTCTTTCTGGTCATGGAGGATGAAAAACTTTCCGCCGACGGCCGCCAGTATCTGGAGATCGTGCTCTCGGAAACCGAACGCATGACGACCATGCTCGACAGGCTGCGCTCCACCTATCGCCCTGCACAGACGGAAGACTTTCAGGAGATTCAGCTGAATCGCATCGTCGAGGACGTTTGCACTCTGACTGCCACTCACATGCGCCACAAGCAGATCGCCTTTGAGTTCATCGCCGATCCTGCCTTGCCGGAGGTGCTCGCGGCCCCCGACCAGATGCGACAGGTCGTGTTGAATCTGTTCATGAACGCGATCGAGGCGATGCAAACGGGTGGACATCTGACCGCGGCTACGCGCTATCTTTCTGAGCAGGGGCGTGTCTTGTTCTCGGTGACCGACAGTGGTCCCGGCATTGACCCCGAGATCCTCCCACACATTTTCGAGCCCTTCGTCACCGGCAAGACGACCGGCATGGGGCTGGGCCTGGCGATTGTGGAGGAGATCGTTCGCCAACACGGTGGGGATATCCAGGCCGAGAACGACCCCTCCGGCGGCGCCACTTTCAGGGTGTATCTGCCTGTAAAGGGGAAGGGGGGCAGGGGAGAAAGGGGGAAGGGGAACAGAGAGGAGAAGGAGTGAAGATGGGCGTTTCCGGCCACGTTCTGATCGTGGACGACGAAGCCGCTCTGCGCCAGACCCTGGCGCGCGTCCTGAAGAAGGCCGGCTTCGATGCCACCACCGCCGCGGACGGAAAAGAGGGGCTTTTCCATTTCTCTCATCAACCCTTCGACCTGGTGTACCTGGACATTCGTCTGCCCGACATGAGCGGCCTGGAGGTGTTGCGCGCCATCCGCTCTCAGAATCCCGATGTTGCGGTCATCCTGTTCACCGCCCAGCCGGATTTGAAGTCTGCCCTGGAGGCCCTGCACAACGGGGCGATGGATTATTTGCTCAAGCCGCTCAAGCCGGAGACGATCATCGAGCGTACGCGTGCCATCCTGGCCGGCCTGGAGCGCGAACGCCGCAAACGTGAAATCCGAATGCGCATTGAGGCTCTACAGGCCGAGTTGAGGGCTCTCGAAAAGGAGGAGTCCCAGGGCGAGACGGCGTCCATCGCGGTGAATGCCGATCAGCGCTTCCTCACGCGCGGCAAATTGACGCTCGATCTGCACACGCGCCGTTTGCTCCTTGCAGGGCGCACCATCGACCTCCCTCCCACCACCTTTGATTACCTGCTCGTCCTGGCGCGCCATGCTCCCAACCTTGTGGACTATCAGACGCTGGTTTCTGAAGCCCAGGGATACCAGGCCGAGGTGCGCGAGGCACAGGAACTGGTCAAGTGGCATGTGCACCACATCCGCCAGGCGGTCGAGCCGGCGGTTCAACTGATCAACGTGCGCGGGAGTGGCTATCGCCTTGTGGTGGATTGAGGGCGAGGGGAGTGTGCTTGCCGGGTGCGGCCGTCACAGCCGGAGGGCGGGGCGCCGGAGCCCATCCCGAAGGAGGTTCAGGGGTGCGATTCCTCGTCTTACACGGTAGCACGGGGCGATGAAACGTGAGGCGCCGGGGCGAAGGCTGTCTCGTCCACAGGTCGGGGCGGCCTTTTTCGTTTCCAAACCTTTGCCAACCTTTCCTCCCTTATAGCAATCTGCCGGGGGAGGGAGTCTGTGCAAAAATGGATACGGCTTATGGACATCCAGGACTTTTCCACTCACCATGCCCAGGCGCGGGTCCTGGTCGTGGATGACCATCCCAACACGGCCACGACCCTGGCGCGGGCGATTGCGCAGCTGGGGCCGGGCGTAGAGGTGGTTTCTGCTACCAGCGGCAGGATGGCGCTGGAATATGCCAGGGATGAAGCCGTGGATCTTCTCATAACCGATATGGTGATGCCGGACATGAACGGTCTTGAACTGATCGAGGCCCTGCGGATACACCCTGGGGGTCGCCCGACATACACGGTGTTGATCACGGCCTACGATGTGCCCGGCGTGAGGGAAAGCGCCCGGCGGCTGAAGGTGGATGAAGTGCTCATCAAACCCATTCGCCCCGAGCGCATTCGCCAGATCGTTGGCAAGACGCTGGAGGGTATGGGCTGCACGCAACTGGGCAAGCTGCGGAGACGCCGACGGCCCATAAAATCTTGATTGCGGACGATTCGTCGGATAACGTCTCGTTGCTTTCGCGTTACCTGCAAAGTGAGGGCTATCGCCTGGTGATGGCCTCCAATGGGGCAGAGGCGCTGGAGAGAACCCGCTCCGAAATGCCCGACCTGGTGTTGCTGGATGTGAACATGCCGGAAATGGACGGCTTTGCGGTTCTGCAGGAAATCCGTGCCGACCCGGCCACCGAACACATCCCGGTCATCATCCTGACCGCGGCCCGCCCCGACCCGATCGACATGCAAGCCGGCTTGAACCTGGGCGCCGACGATTATGTGACCAAGCCCTTCGATCGCCGCGAGTTGCTGGCGCGCATCCGCGCCAAACTGCGGGTCAAGGAATCTATGGAGGCCCTGCGACGCCGCCATCGTGAGTGGAGCGTCCTGGCCGAGATGGCTAGAGCACTGGTTGCTCATCCAGGACTGGAAGGACTGTTGGATGCAGTGCTGCAGATCACCACGCGGGCGCTGGGAGCCGCGGCCGGGCAGGTTATCCTTCTGACTGAGACGGGCGCCTCCTTGCTCTCTCGCAGCATTCCTGCGGCCACGTCCATGATCGAGATGCTGTTCCCGCAATGGACAGACATCCTGGCGCAAATAGGAGAAACCTGGCAAGGGTGGATCATTGAGGATACCCAGCGTGAGCCGTTTTGGCAGGCAACCCCGAACATAGCGGTTCGCTCGGCCGTTCTCGTTCCTCTGGTCGGACGGTCAGGCGTGCTTGGGTTGATCCTGTTGACGCATGAGCAAGCAGGCCACTTTCAATCAGAGCATTTATCTCTCGTACAGGCGATTGCCGCTCAGGTGGCCATGGCAGTTGAGAATATCCGCCTCCAGGCAGAGGCGAAAGGTCGAGACACACTCTCTTCTCAGGTTGCCCTGCGCTGCATGGCAGAAGCAGTTCTGATGTTCGACAGCGCCGGCAACCTTGTGGAGTTAAATCCGGCTGCTGAAATGTTGTTCAAAGAGCGCCCCTTGGCCATGGGCCGGCGCCTGGCATCTGGCGAGGGATACGATGCATTGGCGGCAGCGGTGGAAGAGGTGGTTATCTCCGGCGAGCCGAGAGTCGTGGAGGTGCCCGGGGCGCAACAGCGCACCTTCCTGGCTCAATGCGTGCCTATGGAAAGGAGCGGATGCATGGCCGTTTTGCATGATATCAGCCATTTCAAGGAGATGGAGCAGGAAAAGAACGAATTCATCTCCACTGCCCTTCACGACTTGAAAACCCCCATCGGCATCATCCTGGGGTATGCCGAGCTGCTGACACGGACAGGCTCGCTCAACGAGGAGCAGTCTGAGTTTGCCCAACATATTTACTCCACTGCCTGCAGCATGAACCAGTTGGTGCAGAACCTGCTCGAGTTGACGAGGCTGGAAATGGGAGTGAAGTTCAAGCAAGAGGTCGTCGATGTGAACGCCCTGATGGCCGCCGTCCAGGATGAGTTCGGACCGAAGGTCAAGGCCAAAGGACAGCTATTGCGCGTCCAGCAAGCCGAGGGCCATCCTAAGATCAAGGGCGATCCGCTGCGGTTACAATGGGTGGTGCACAACCTGATCGACAACGCGATCAAATACACGCCCAACGGCGGCACGATCATGCTTTCTCTTGAACATTCGGATTCCCAGGTGCGCCTCAGCGTACAGGATACCGGCTGTGGGATTCCATCGGAGGACTTGCCCTTCATTTTCCAGCGCTTCTACCGCGTTCGCAACGCGGCCACGAAGGGCATCGAAGGCAATGGGCTTGGGTTGACGATCGTCAAGTCCATTGTTGAGCAGCATGGCGGAGAGGTACACGTCGAGAGCGAGCCGGGCAAGGGCTCGCGCTTCACGGTCGTTCTGCCCCTTCTGCCCGTCGCGGATTCGGTTGCCATGCAGGCAACCGCGGAGTGAATCGGCGTGATGCCGGCTCGGATAACTCTTGTCTCGTCCACCATAAGGAGATAGCCATGAAGATATTTCGTCTGGCTTCGAGTCTGTTGATTGTCTTGTTGGTGTTGACTGCATGTGGCGGGCAGCCATCGGCGGCCGTGCCTCCTGCCACCCCTGTACCGACGAACACGGCATTGCCTGCAGCGGCCGGCGAACCTGTGCGAGTGGGCATATTGGTGATTCGCAGCGCGGTGGCCACGAACGAACAGTATGGCCCGCTGATTTCTTATTTGAGTGGTGCTGTCGGCCGCCCGTTTACCATTGTTCCCCTCAGCTTCGAGGGTCAGTCTCGTGAAGTGGAGCAGGGGAGCATAGACTTCGTCTTTACCAATCCATTGGCCGCCACTCAATTACGCCGCCAGTATCATATCTCTTTCCTGGCAACCCTCTCGCGTCCCAACACCGGAACAAAATTCAGCGGCATCATCATCGTCCGCAAGGATAGCGGCATTCAGGCCGTGAAGGATCTGCGTGGCAAGCGCGCCGCCTGCGTGGATTTCGAGACGGCTGCGGCAGGTTGCGTTTTTCAAGTCTATCATTTGCTTCAGAAAGGTTTCGATGCCTTCAAGGATTTTAGCAGTTTCACCGAGATCTCTTCTCAGGACAATATTGTGCTGGCCGTGTTGAACGGCACCATCGACGTTGGCTTTGTACGTACCGGTCAGATCGAAGACATGATTAAGGCCGGCATCCTCACGGATGATAAAGAACTGCTCATCTTCGATCAGGCCAACGATGATTTCTTCTATCCACATACCACGGCCCTTTACCCGGAGTGGCCCTTTGCCATGCTGGCCGATACCGATCCCGCTCTGGCCAATGCGGTGAAATTGGCTCTGCTCAACATTCCGCCGGACCATCCCGCGTTGAGCGCTGCCAAATTGACCGGCTTTGTCCCGCCCGAAGACTATTCCTCTCTGGATGCCCTGATCGAGACCCTCAAACTGCCCACCTGGGATGTGATGCCTTGAACGCCCCGGAGAACGTGAACCTGATCGGGTGTTTTGTCTCGCTTGCGTGTATGCCTGCCGCTGTTTGAGCGCGTGAATATGCTTATGGTTGGCAAAGGAGTTGTTGTATATGTGGCTGAATGACAAGCATCATCCATCTACGGATATACCGAGTTCGAGAGGACACACAGGCGGGCGTCGAACTCAATCTGTGAGACACAGTCTGGCGTTTCGTTACCTGACTGTAGTAGGAGCCGTTCTGGTGGCGGTGCAACTGCTTTTGGGCGCTTTCCAGATCTACACAACTTTCGCACGCCAGCAAGCCGATCTTAGAGGGAAGATGGAACGCCAGGTCATTCTACTTGCCTCCGTAAGCCAGGAAGCCATCCTCCGTTCGGATTTCCTGGCGTTAGAAAACTTTGTGAAACAGGCCAATCAAGACCCCGATGTGGTGTACGGTGTCGTGGTCAACGCGGAAGGCAGGGCTTTGACGCGCTTTCTGGATCGCACGGATCCCACCGTGGCTCAGATTCTGGAGACGGGCCCGGCAAACACGGATATTTTGAGCCTGATTGAGATGGCTCACCATGCCCCCTCTGTAAGCGAAGTGCAGGCGCCGATTCTCTTGGAAGAACAAACGTTGGGCGAATTCCGGCTGGGATATTCCAGCGCGCGCATTCGGCAGGCCTCTTTTCAGACCGCCCTCACCATTGCGGTTACTGCTCTGTTGACCAGCCTTGTGTTGGTTATCATGACGGTTCTCCTTTTCACCTTGCTGGTGACTCGTCCTCTGGATACGTTGAGGCGCTTGGCACAGGCGCTGGCCGCCGGGAATTTTCGGGAACGCGCGGATACAACTCGCCTGGACGAAATCGGTCAGCTGGGAGCAGCCTTCAACAACATGGCCGATCAACTACAGCAATTATTGAGCGGCCTTGAACAGCGTGTCGCCGAGCGCACCAAGGCCCTGGCCACCTCCACCGAGGTCAGCCGCCGCCTCTCCACGATCCTCGATCAGCGCCGGCTGGTGGTTGAGGTGGTCGAGCAGGTGAAATCGGCCTTCAATTACTATCATGCCCATATCTACCTGGTGGATGAAGCCAGTGGCGACCTGATCATGGCCGGCGGCACGGGCACGGCCGGCGCCACCATGCTGGCTCGCGGACACAAGATCGCCCGAGGCAAGGGCCTGGTCGGCCGCGCTGCCCAGACGAACAGCCTCGTCCTGGTCCCAGACACCTCCAAAGACCCTGCCTGGTTGCCCAATCCCTTGTTGCCCGAGACGCGCTCCGAGGTGGCTGTGCCGATCTCGATCGGCGAACGGGTGCTGGGCGTGTTGGATGTGCAGCATAACGTCACACATGGCCTGAGGCAGGAAGATGCCGATCTGTTGCAATCCATTGCCAACCAGGTGGCAATTGCCTTGCACAACGCCCGCTCCTATGCCGAGGCGCAGCGCCGCGCCGAGCGCGAGGCGCTGATTGCCACCATTGGCCAGAAGATCCAGAGCGCCACCACTGTGGAAAGTGCCTTGCAGGTGGCGGTGCGCGAAGTGGGACGCGCTCTAGGAACCCCCGCTCGCGTGCGCTTGAAATTGGGCAATGGTCACGGCCGCAGCTCAGGAGATCACCATGAACCCGTCTAATCGACTCCCCTCTGTAAAAATCTTGCGCTTTCTCCCCACATGGCTCGGCAACTGGCGGGGTGGTGTGGCTGCCTTCTTTACCCTCTACACCCTGATATACATGGGGTGGCTTCGCTTCCATTGGGGCGGGGAGGTCTATGTCGCCCTGGTCGGTGATCTCTCCGATATCCCCCTGGAGGTCGCTGCGCTTGGGGTGGCCCTCTCCATCGTTTTGCAGCAACACCTGGCCTCACGCCTTCGCCGTATGTGGCTTCTGCTCGGGTTGGGGCTCCTCTCCCACCTCGTCGCCGATGGGATCTGGACCTATCTGGAAAGCATAACGGAAAACTTGCCCTTCCCCTCCATCGCTGACGCTTTCTATCTGCTGTTTGCGTTTCTGGCTGCGGTCGGCCTGTTCAGCACGCCCGCTGTTCCCTTCCATTCGCGAGAGCGCCGATACTATATCCTCGACCTTCTGATCGTCGTGGCGACCATGGCCGTGTTGATGTGGTATTTTATTATCCAACCCACCGCCGCCTCCGAAAGCGGGGACGTGCTGGCGCAGGCCATTGCTGTAGCCTACCCGATCAGCGATGTGATCATGATGGCCGGCATCCTCAGTGCCTTGCTGCGCCGTCCCGAGCGCGATACCCGCTCCGCACTCTGGCTCCTGTTTATCGGCATGCTCTTCTTCGTGGGCTCCGATGTGGCCTTTGGCTATGCTAGCCTGGCAGGCACATACACGACAGGCAGCTGGATTGACAGCGGGTGGAGCCTTGCCTTCCTGTTCTTCCTGTACGCAGCCTTGAGGCAAACCTATCGTTCGCCGGCCGAAGCTGTGGATTCGCGGTGGGGGCGAGCCCTGGATAGGTTGGCAGCGGCGCTTCCCAATCTGGTCGTGCTGGTTGGCAGCCTGGCTGCCCTCAGCGTGGCCGTAGCCAACTTCGACACCAAGGCGATCTGGCTGATGGCCGGCGTGGCACTGATCTTTATCCTGTTCATGGCCCGTCAGGCCGGGCAGCCCCGCATTCAAGCGCGCCTGACCTCCCTGATCCTGATCGTGACGGTTCCTCTGCTGATCGGCGTTTCCTCATATCTCGGTTCGCAAGCCGGAGCCCGCATCGAAGCGCTGGCCAACGTGGCACTCCAGAAAGAGAATGAGGCCCTGGCCACCAATCTCTCCACCTGGTTGGAACAGCACATGCGCACCTTGCACGAAATGGCTACGCTCCCAGACATTGTCAGCATGGATGCTGCCCGACAACGACCTGTATTGCAGGCCATCGCGGCGACCCACCCTAACCTGTTTCTTGTCCATACGACCGATCTGAATGGCATCAATGTGGCCCGCAATGACAATGCGGAGCCCAAAGATTACCACGATCGAGTGTGGTTTCAAGGAGCCAGATCAGGCGCGCCGATCACTTTTGAGGCGCTGATCAGCCGCACCACCGGCAACCCGGCTCTCAACATGTCCACCCCGATTTACGATGCCTCTGGCCAGATGGTGGGGGTGGCCTCCATTGTGAGCGAACTGGACGACATCAGCCACGAGGTGCTCAAGAGCCGGCCGGCAGGCGTAATCACGTATATCGTTGACAGCCAGAACCGGGTCGTGGCTCACCCCGACCCGACCTATACCACTCAGGAACTGCGCGATCTGAGTGCCTACCCGCCACTCGCAGCCCTGCGCCAGGGCCGTGAGGGCTTGCTCACATTTTCGGATGAGAATGGCGAGGTTTGGCGAGCCTACGTGCATGCCCTGGATAACGGCTGGGGGGTGGTCGTGCAGCAACCCGAGGCCGAAGTGCTCGCTCCGGTGCGTCAATTTCAGCGCAATGCGTTCATCTTGATTGTCTTGGGCTCGGCCATTATGCTTGCCCTGGCGTGGTTTACCATCCGCAGCACCCTCCAGCCCGTGGGGGTGCTTACAGAGGCTGTCTCGGCCATTGCCGCCGGTGATTTGAGCCGCGTGGCCGAAGTGAAGAGCCAGGACGAGATCGGCCTGCTGGCCTCCGCTTTCAACGATATGACGGCCCAGCTACGTGATCTGATTGGCTCGCTGGAAAAGCGCGTTGCAGACCGTACCCGCGCCCTGGCCACGGCCGCCGAGGTCAGCCGCCGCCTCTCCACGATCCTCGATCAGCGCCAGCTGGTAGTTGAGGTCGTGGAGCAGATCAAAAATGCTTTCGATTACTACCATGCCCATATCTACCTGGTGGATGAGGCCAGCGGCGACCTGATCATGGTCGGTGGCACGGGCGAGGTTGGCCGAATCTTGCTCGCGCGCGGCCATAAGGTTCCTAAAGGGAAGGGCCTGGTCGGCCGCGCGGCCACAATCAATGCGCCTGTGCTGGTCAGCGCGGTATCGTCTGATCCTGACTGGTTGCCGAACCCCCTCTTGCCCGAAACCCAATCTGAAGCGGCTGTGCCGATTTCGATCGGCGAGCAAGTGTTGGGCGTTCTGGATGTGCAAGAGGACCAGGCTGGCGGGCTGGGACAGGAAGACGTGGATATGTTGCAGGCCATCGCGACGCAAGTTGCCTTTGCTTTGCGCAATGCCCGTTCCTATGCAGAGCTCCGCGCCCGCGCTGAAAGCGAAGCATTGATCGCAACCATCGGTCAACAGATTCAACGAGCGCCTACCGTGGAGAGCGCCTTGCAGGTTGCCATCCGTGAGTTGGGGCGCGCCCTGGGAGCAAAGGAAGCGCGCGTCGTTTTGGAGTCGCCCGGCCTGGCTGCGGATGGCCAGCCCCCGGCCTCGTAACAGAGGAGTGTCCGTATGGCAAAGACGCGAAAGTCAAAAAATGACCGGGAACTGATTGCCAGGAAGGTCCAGCAACAGTACCAGGAATTGTTCTCGGAACAGAATGCCCCGCCGACCCACCTGAGCATTCGCGATGTGGAGGCGTTGAAAGCGCGCCTGGCTGAGTTGGAGGCCGCCCTGGAAGAAAGGCAGGTGGCACGCAGGGAGCCGGCTATCCCCCCCGAGTCCCTCGCGGCGCATGTTGAGCCCAGAACGATGGGCGGGGATGCGATCAGCGTCTCAGCCACACGCGAGAAGGCCGTGCCTTCCCCCGCGCCCGAAAGCGCGCCAGCCCCTGAGCCGCGCATTCGCAGGAACATGAATTTCCTGGCCACATTCCTTGGGGTGGTTGGCTTTGTTGCTGTCCTGTTCTATTTCGTGCTGTATTTACAAACCGGGGTGTGGCAAATCCTGGCCGAATCGGGCTTCATCCTTCTGGGCATTTCGATGCTGGGCATTGCCTACCCGCTGATTCGGCGGAACAGGTTCCGTGCAGCGTCCACCTGGATCATGGTAGGCATCTCCCTTGCCTATGCCACTCCCGAGGTGGTGTGGAAGAACGCCACGGCGTACTTGCTCATCACCGGTCTGTTGCTGCTTTTCATGATCGGGACGAGTTTCCCGCCCCAGGCGATGGCCTGGTTTGTTGTGCCCATGGCCTATGTCGCCTACATCTTTGCCGTCAACCAGATCGAGCCTCTGCCGCGCTTCGATATCAACCAGTCTCCGGCCCTGCGCGTGTTCATCCCGGCCGTGACGGTCGTGATCGGCGTCTGGGTGGTCTTGCAACTGGTTCGCATGGTTGCCCATTACAGCCGCCTGGAGGCAGCCTCGGAGGCACCATCCATGCCGTTGGAGGGGATGGGGCGCTTCACTCTTCAGCGCTTCCCCTTCTGGCGGGCGCTGTCGAAATTGGTGCTTGAGCCCGATCGCACGGTCGTGGGTGTGGAGGCCCGCCGTCAGGCTCAACTGCTGACGACGTTGCTGACCATCCTCATCCCACTCTACATCTACGGCGAGGCGTTTCGCTCTACAGGCCGCTTCGATACAGAGGCGTTCATCGGTTACATGATTGCTCTGGCCCTGATCGGCAGCTATGGGCTGAGTCGTACGGCGCGCTTTGGTCGTGGAGCCATCCTCTCGGTCCTGGCGTTGACCGCTTCTGTGTATCAGGGCGTTCTTCTGCCCTCGGCAACCGGTTATACGCTCTCCCAGATTCAAGGTGCGCTTTCCTGGATGGCCGTGCCTCTGTTCCTGGGCAGCGTGATCTTGCCTCTTTCCTCACTGGTTATCTATCTGATTGGTAACCTCGCGGCTATGCTTGCGTTGACCTTCGTCCCAGGCTTTCCGGCCGAGGCGATCCTCGCTCCCACAATATGGGTTGGCGTCATCAGCATCTTGCTGGTCATCGGCAAGCGTTTCCGGGAACAAGTTGAGCAAGAAGCCCGCAGCGAATTGGTTAACAAGAACCGCGCCCTGGAGATGGCGGAAAGCATTGCGGCCTCGCGCGCACGCAACTTGTTTCTGGCCGCGGATGTCGCGCGACGCCTTTCTCAACTCCGCGACCTTTCGGACATGCTGACCGAGACGGTGGAACTCATCCGTGCAAGTTTTGGCCTGTATTATGTTCAGGTCTACCTGAGCAACCCGAATCAGACGGTCCTCATCCTCAAAGCAGGCACGGGGGAAGTGGGCGCGGAACTCCTGCGCCGCGGCCACCGGCTGGCTCTGGCTCCCAATTCACTGAATGGCCGCGCGGCCTTTGAAAGGCGCCCTGTGATCGTGTCCGATACTGAAAGGAGTGCCGGTTTCCTGCCCAACCCTTTGCTGCCGAAGACGCGTTCCGAGATGGTCATTCCGCTGATCAGCGGAGAGCGGGTGCTGGGCGTTTTGGATATGCAGAGCGAACAGGTGGGCCTGTTGAACGAAGGGAACTTGCCGGTGTTCGAAGCCCTGGCAGGGCAATTGGCCATTGCCGTTCAGAATGCCTCTCTGTTGACCCAGGCTCAGGAGGCGCGCGCCGAGGCCGAAGCGCAGGCCCGCCGCCTGACGGAACAGGGCTGGCAGGACTTTCTGGATGCCATCGAACGCGGGCAGAGGATCGGCTTTGTTTTTGATCAGCATCAAACCGCCCCCTTGAAGGTAAAGACCCCCACTGACCTGGCAGCAGATAACGCCCTCCAGGCGCCGATTGACGTCAGCGGGGCGCGCCTCGGCGTCATTCAACTGAGCCGTGACCCTCAGCAAACCTGGAGCGAGCAGGAGACCGGGGTTCTCCAGGCAACGGCCAGGCAACTGGCTCAGCATATTGACAACCTGCGACTGTTGGCCCAGGCCGAACGCTACCGCGCCGAGGCCGAGCAGGCCGTTCGCCGTCTGACACGTGAAGGCTGGGGCTCGTATCTGCAGCGACGCGGCGAGCTGGCGCCGGGTTATATGTTCGACCTGGTCGAGGTGCGCGTGCTGGACCCGAAGGGCAATGGCAGTTTCAGCGCTCTCAAGCAGCCGTTGACCGTGCGCGGAGAGGTGGTGGGGGAATTGGCCTCAGAGGCCGTCGCGGCCTCTGAGGAGGCTGCTGAAATCCTGGCCGCTGTCTCGCGGCAGTTGAGCGGCCACATCGAGAACTTGCGGCTTGCAGAGGAGATCGAACAGGCGCTCATGCGCACCGAGCAACTGAGCCGTCAAAACGAGTTGATCCTTGAATCGGCCGGCGAAGGCATCTTCGGCCTGAACGAGAAGGGCGAGCATTCGTTTGTCAACCCGGCCGCAGCGCACATGCTCGGCTACACCGTGGAGGAACTGGTTGGCCGCCACAGCCACAGCACCTGGCATTACCAACGCGCGGATGGCTCCCCCTATCCCGATGAGGAATGCCCAATCTACCTCAGCCTGCGCGACGGAACGGTGCACGAGGGCGATGAGTATTTCCTGCGCAAGGACGGCAGTGGTTTTCCGGTGACCTTCACCAGCACCCCGATGCGGGAAGGAGGGAAGATCGTCGGCGCGGTGGTGACCTTCCGCGATATCACTGAGCGCAAACAGGCCGAGGAACGGCTGCGGCTGGCTCAGCAGCGCATGCAGACCATTCTCGAGACCGTGACTCTGCCGATGGTGATCACGCGCCTCTCCGATAACATCATGACCTTCATCAACCAGCCGGCGGCCGAATCGGTTCGCAGCAAATACGAAGATGTGATCAATAAACCCTCGCCGAATTTCTACTACGATTTGGAAGATAGAAAGAAGTTTGTTGCCGAACTGCGCGCCAAGGGCCGGGTTTCGAACATGGCAGTGCGCCTGGTGCGCAGCGACGGAGAGATCTTCTGGGCGCTCCTCTCGGCGCGCATCTTTGAGTACCAGGGCGAGCCCTCCATCTTGACGACCTTTGCCGACATCACCGACCGCATTCGCGCCCAGGAGGATGCAGCCAGGCGCGCCGCCGAACTCGCCACCGTGGCCGAGATCAGCACCAAGACCGCTACAACGTTGGATCCCGATAAATTGTTGCAGCTGGTCACCGATCTGACGAAAGAACGCTTCGGCCTCTATCATGCTCACATTTATCTTGTTGATGAAGCGGCAGGCACATTGCTCCTGACCGCGGGGGCAGGCGACGTCGGGAGGCAGCTGGTGGCGGAGCGGCACGCCATCCCGCTGGATGCCCAGCGCTCTCTGGTGGCGCGGGCGGCACGCGAACGCACGGCGGTCATCGTCAATGATGTCCGCAGCGAGCCCGATTTCCTCCCCAATCCCCTGCTGCCTGAGACGCGCTCCGAGATGGCTGTGCCGTTGATCGTGGGTGAGCAAGTCTTGGGCGTGTTCGACGTTCAGTCTGAGATGGCAGGCTCCTTCACCGAAAGAGAGGCCAACATCTACACCACGCTCGCCGCACAGGTAGGCGTTGCTTTGCAAAATGCTCGTCTGTACGCCGAGCAAACCGCGACGGTAATGCAGTTGCGCGAACTCGATCGCCTCAAATCATCCTTCCTGGCTAACATGAGCCATGAACTGCGTACACCTTTGAATTCCATTCTCGGCTTTGCAGATGTGATTGCGGAAGGACTGGATGGCCCGCTCACAGAACCGATGAAGACCGATCTGCAACTCATTCAGAAGAACGGCCAGCACCTGCTGCACCTGATCAACGATGTGCTGGATATGGCCAAGATCGAGGCCGGGAAGCTGAACCTGCAGCCAGAACGATTCCGACTCCACGAGGTGCTTGACGAGGTGCTCAGCATCACTTCTCCGCTGGCAAGTGAAAAGGCGCTTTCCTTGTTCATCGAGGATGAGTCGGATCAAGAGGTGGAGGTGTTTGCTGACCGCACGCGCATCCGCCAGGTGATGCTCAATCTGGTGAACAATGCCCTGAAGTTCACCGAGAAGGGCAAGATCAGCATTTGTGCCACACGGCAGGAAGAGCGAGTCCTGATTCGTGTGCGCGATACGGGTGTGGGCATCCCGCCCGATAAACTGGAGGCCATCTTCGAGGAGTTTGCTCAAGTGGATCCATCGCCGACGCGTAAGGTGGGCGGCACCGGGCTGGGACTGCCGATCAGTCGCCGCCTGGTCGATATGCACGGCGGTCGCATGTGGGCGGAGAGCACAGGCATTCCCGGCGAGGGCTCTACTTTCTATGTCGAGTTGCCTCTGGAGGCGAAGATCGCCATCCCGGTCGAGAAGGTAGCGAGGTAGCATGGCAGCCCCCAGATTTCTGGAATGTGTCATTTGCGGTGAGCAGCAACCCTACGCGCGCTTCGCCGCGGCGGTCTGCAGACGCTGCGGCTCCCAATGGCTGGAAGCGCGCTACGACTATGCCGCTTTCAAGCGAGAGATCCTGCGCGGCCTGCCCGGGCGCCCGCTCAACATGTGGCGCTATCAGGATGTCCTTCCGATTGAGAATCCTTCTGCCCTCGATCTTTATCCTGCCGGAGGGACGCCGCTGTGGCTCTCGCAACGCTTTGCGATCGGATTGGGGCATCACCACGTGTACATCAAGGACGAGCGCTACGGCCCGACCAGTTCGTTCAAAGATCGTCAGGCGGCGGTAGCCGTGGCCGCGATGGTCGAGGGGGGCGTGCGTGAGGCGGTCATCGCCTCGACCGGGAACGCGGCCGTGGCCTACGCCGCGGCTTGCGCCCGCGCCGGCATCAAGCTGTGGGTCTTCATGACCAGCCTGGTCCCCCAGGAGAAGTTGCGCGAGGCGGCGCTCTTTGGAGCCGAGGTCATTCGCGTGAGCGGCAACTACGATCAAACGAAGCAGATCGCAGCCCAATTTGCGCAACGCCGCCATCTTTTTCTTGAGCGAGGCGTCAGTTCCATCCCCGCCCGCGAGTCGATGAAGACGATTGCTTACGAGATGGTCGAACAACTCGGATGGCGCGCGCCGGATTGGTACATCCAGTCTGTGAGCGGCGGGCTGGGGCCTTTAGGCGTGTACCAGGGTTTCCGTGAAATGTACAGCATGGGCTTGATCGAGCGCGTCCCCAGGCTGGCCGTCATCCAGGCCGAGGGCTGCGCGCCGATGGTGCGAGCCTTCCGGGCCGGACAGGACGCGGCAGAGGCCGTCGTCCCAGATACCCACATCATTATCCTGTCCACCGGCGATCCGGGCAAGAGTTATACGTATTTGTGGTCTCTCATTCAACAATACGGCGGAGTCATGGAAGCCGTATCCGACGCGGAAGCCTTCCGCACCATGCAATCCCTGGCCGAGAGCGAGGGCATGGCTGTGGAGCCGGCGGCCGCCGTGGCCTTCGCCGGCCTGACGAAGCTGCTTCGCGAGGGCTCCATCGGTGAAGAGGAAACCGTCGTGGTCAATTGCACAGGACACACCTTCCCGGTCGAGAAGCACGTCCTGGGCGACCAGTTTGCAGTGGATGTCCACCTCAGCGAGGGACAGACCCCCGCCCCGCGCGAAGGCCTGCTGGCGGCGCTGGAGAACCTGGACGAAAGAACCACCACTATTTTGATCGTGGATGATAATGAGGACGATGCCTTGCTCATCCGCCGTCTGTTGGAGAGCCGCAAGGCCTACCGCCTGTACCATGCCAGGGATGGGTGGGAGGGCCTGAGCCAGGCGCGGCAGAGACTGCCCGATCTGATTGTTGCCGATTTGATGATGCCCGGCATAGATGGCTTTGGTCTGGTGGAGGAATTGCGCCTTGACCCGCGCACGCGCGACATCCCCATTGTGGTTGTCAGTGCCAAGGATATCACCCCTGAGGAGAGAAAACGCTTGAACGGCCACATCGAAGCGCTGTATCAAAAGGCTTCACTCCAGCCCCGTAAGTTTGTCGATCAGGTGATTCAGGTTATCCAGGAAAAGGGTGCTGCATAAGGAAGAGGACTATGGCACACAACATTCTTTATATTGAAGACAACCCCGACAACATGCTGCTCGTCAAGCGCGTCCTGCAGGCACGCGGATATGCCGTACTGGAGGCGCGGAATGGCACAGAAGGGCTGTTCATGGCCGAGAATCAGGATGTCGACCTCATCCTGCTGGACATCAACCTGCCGGACATCGACGGCTACGAGGTGGCCCGCAGGCTTCGTTCCAGCATGAACTCCCATTTGCGTTATGTGCCCATCATTGCCATCACGGCCAACGCTTTGAAGGGGGATGCCGAGAAAGCCCTGGATGCCGGCTGTGATGTGTATATGTCCAAGCCGGTCAACATCCGTGAATTATGGGCGCGCGTCGAGGCGTTCGTGCCCTCTCCACAGTGAGGGCGGCAGTGCAAAGAGAGAGGCCGGCAAAGAGAACAGATCCTCTCCACTTCCAGGGCCGTATGAAGCGGGATGGCGCTCTTTTCCTCAGAAGCAGGGTGTTTGATTCGCAGCCGCCGGAAGCCGCTGGAGAGAACCCGCTCCCGTTCCACGCGCCTCGCCCATCTTCGCTGCGTGATATGATTCGGGCGCCGCAGGTGCTTCGCGGTCGCGCGGGCGGAGCTCACAGCCGTTGAGCCGCATCTCCCCTCGGAGGCTCCCATGCGACCTGAACCCTCCACCACCCGGCTCTCTGAAGGAACGATCATGACTTACTTCGAGTATCTGGAATGCAGCCAGTGCAACGATCGCTTCGACCCCAGGCAGGTGCAGACCTTTTGCCCCAAATGTCAGGCGCCTTTGCTGGCTCGCTACGACCTGGAGGCGGCGCGTGAGAAACTCGACCGTGACGAGATCCGTCACCGCCCATGGGGCATGTGGCGCTGGCGCGAATTGCTGCCCGTGTTCGACGAGGCTTTCATTATCAGCCTGGGCGAGGGCGATACCCCCTTGCTCCCCCTGCCCAATCTTGGACGAATCCTTGGGCTGGAACGACTGTATCTGAAGGACGAAAGCTTCAACCCGACCGGCACCTTCAAGGCGCGCGGACTGGCCGCGGCCATCTCGAAGGCAAAAGAGTTGGGCATCGAGAAAGTCATCATCCCCACGGCCGGGAACGCCGGCGGAGCCATGGCTGCCTATGCGGCTCGGGCCGGCCTGCAAGCGCATATCTTCATGCCCAAAGACACTCCCCTGGCCAATGTGCAGGAATGCAAGATCGCCGGCGCGCAGATCACCCTGATCGATGGCCTGATCAGCGAAGCAGCCGGCATGGCGGGCGTGAAGGCACGCGCGGAGGGCTGGTTCGATGTCTCGACCTTCAAGGAACCCTATCGGGTCGAGGGGAAGAAGGTGATGGGCTACGAACTGGCGGAGTTCTTCAACTGGCAACTCCCCGAAGTGATCATCTATCCCACCGGGGGCGGCACCGGCCTGGTGGGGATGTGGAAAGCCTTCGCCGAGCTGCAGGCCCTGGGCTGGCTGCACGACACCCGCAAGCCGCGCCTGGTGGCGGTTCAGGCGGAGGGCTGCGCGCCGGTGGTCAAGGCGTTCGAGAGCGGCGCGCCCTTTTGTGATTTTTGGGTCAGGGCGCACACCCTCGCCTCGGGCCTGCGCGTTCCCAAGAGTTTTGCCGATGCGCTCATTCTGGAAGACCTGCGCCAGAGCCAGGGAACGGCCGTCGCGGTCAGCGATGAGGCCATCCTGGAAGCCCAGCGCCAACTGGGCAGGGTGGAGGGCATCTTCCCGGCCCCGGAGGGCGCGGCAACGGTGGCTGCCCTCTGGACGCTCCTCCAGCAAGGCTGGGTACGCCCCGACGAGCGCATTGTTCTGTTCAATACCGGATCGGGGTTGAAATACCTCGATCAACTGTAGCGCCGTCCCCGCTGCTTTCGTGAATTCGGGGCCGGACTTCGGAATTCAGACCGAGCGGCGATAGACGCGATGATTCTTATATTCCACGCCGTTTAGATTCTTCAAATCGGCACGCATCTGACGCGTCGTCTCTGCCACCTGCGTCATCTCCACGTGTTCAAAGCGCTTGAATTCCAGAAGGGTTTTGCCCAGTTCGTAATACAAGAGGGCATTCCCGCCATGCCCCTGATGTTCGGGCAGGATTCCCATGCCGTTCCCGGAAACGGTCTTGGTGCGCCTCATCTCCAACAGGATGTCCAGGATGGAAAGGGGCGTCAGACGGCCGCGCGCGCGCTGCAGCGCGGCGGAGACATCTGCAAAGGCGAACAGGAAGCCCACCACTTCGTCCTCGTGCGTGATGATCTTGATCAGACGGTGGTCGGCCACCAGCATGATGTTGTCCACTACGAATTTGATCTCGCTGGGGGAAAGTGGATAGTACTCCCAATTGTTCACGAAGGCCTTGTTGTAGGCCTGGCCGATGCGATTGGCCCAGGCGATCAGTTCGCGCTTGCTCTCGAAGCGCTTCACCTTTAGCCGGCCGCGCTCGGCGACGCGCCGCGCGATGCGCTCGATCCGTTCGGGGATCTGGAATGCCTCGGAAGGCAGGTAGCAGGAGACGAAATCCACCTCCTTCTCGAAGCCGAGGGCCTCCACCAGCCTGGGATAGTAATCGTAGTTATAGTTCATCATTGTCATCATCTGACGATGCTCGAAACCCTGCACCAGGATGCCATAGCCGTCGAAGGGCGACATCCCCTTTGGCCCCACCACTCGTTCGAGGTTGCGCTTCCTGGCCCACTCGAACACGGCCGCGAACAGGGCTCCGGCCACCTCCTGATCCTCAACGGCATCGAAGAAGTAGAACTCGGCGTCGCGCCTCTTCTGGTACTGGTTGAAGGGCTTGTTCTCCAGGGCCGCGATGCGCCCGACCACCTCCCCGTTTCGCCGGGCAAGAAAGAAATCAGCCTCGGAATGCTCGAAGAAGGGATGCTTCTTGCGGTTGAGTTGAAGATACGCATCGACAAACAGGGGCGGCACCCATTGCGGGCAGTTTCGGTAGAGATGGAATGGGAACTCGACAAATTGCCGCACTTGCTTCTTGTCCGCGGTGTCGACCTTCTCGATGGAAAGCATGGTGACCTCCAAACGGGGAATGATTAAAGTATAACACCTGCAGGGATAGGGTGAGCAGGCCCTGGGCACTGGATGTGCGCTCAAGAGCTGTCAGGAAGGCGGCCCGAAGTTTCACGGCCAGGAAACGGGCTGGCTGCCTTGCGGGAAAACTCGTCTTTGCTCCAAGGCGTCCTCTCCCTTCTCTATCTGCCGGGAGAGCCCGCCCCGACACAAAGCCCCGAATCTGTTGTAAAATGGGAACGTTGTTCATCCCTTGCCATCGAGGAACACACCATGAGATCATCCAGGCATCAACAACTGCTCAGAAAGTATGCCGAAGTGATTGTGCGGGTTGGGTTGAATCTGCGCCCCGGACAAAGGCTCATCATCCACAACGGACGCACGCGCGGCGTCGTGCTGGCTGCCGCACCGCTGGTGCGCGAGGTGACGCGTCTCGCCTACGAGGCCGGGGCGCGCTACGTGGACGTCATTTGGAACGACGAGGAGTTGCTGCGCCTTCGTCTGCAGCAGGCGCGGCGCGAGACCTTGAGCGAGTATCCGAAGTGGCAGATCGCAGCCCTGATGGATATGATCGAGCATGGCGATGCGCTCCTGACGATCCTAGCCGACAACCCCGATTTGATGCACGGCCTCGACCAGGAGGCCATCGCCACCCTGCAGAAGGTTCACCTCGAAAACTATCAGCCCGTGGGGACGTCCGTCAGCCGCAATGCCGTGAACTGGTGCCTGGTGGCCGCTTCCAGCCCGGCCTGGAGCGCCAAGGTCTTTCCCGACCTCGCTGCCCGGCAGGCCGAGGCACAGTTGTGGAAGGCCATCTTCGAGTCGACGCGCATCGACCAGCCGGACCCGCTGGCGGCCTGGACAGCTCACATTCAAAACCTGCTCGGACGCGCCCGCTATTTGCAGTCCAAACAATATGCCGCCTTACACTACAAAGCACCCGGCACCGACCTCACCCTCGGCCTGCCGCGCGGCCATCGCTGGATCAGCGCCCGCATGACGGCCGAGAACGGCGTGGACTTCACCGCCAACCTCCCGACCGAGGAGGTCTTCACCCTGGCCGACCGCTCACGCGCCGACGGCTTCGTGACCGCCACCATGCCGCTCAGTTACGGCGGGACGCTGATCGAGGGCTTCAGCCTGCACTTTGAGAACGGACGCATTGTCAGGGTCAGCGCGCAAAAAGGCGAGACCGTCTTGCGGAAACTGGTGGAGACCGATGAGGGCGCGGCGCGCCTGGGGGAGATCGCCCTGGTGCCGGCCAGCTCCCCCATCGCCCGGCGTGGCCACCTCTTTTACAACACGCTCTTCGATGAGAATGCCTCCTGCCATATCGCTATCGGGCGTGGCTACCGCTTTACCCTCGAGGGGGGTGAGAAGATGTCCGAGGAGGAGTTTGCACAGCACGGCGGCAACACCAGCCTCGTTCACGTGGATTTCATGATCGGCTCGCCGGAAATGGACATCGATGGCATCCGCCAGGACGGCACGCCCGAGCCGCTCATGCGTAAAGGGGAGTGGGCTTTCGAGATACCCGCGACTCGTTCATGACCGCCCCGCAACGGAGAAGACCATGCCTCCCCCTCGTCCCCTTGAAGTGGAGGAACTGCTGGAAGCAGAGTTCGAGTACATCGCCCAGACGGCCTTTCAAGCCAACGAGGATCGAGCCCGCGTTTCATCTTTCTATCTGCTGGCGGTGGGTTCGCTGGTGGCGGCGCTCCTCAGCACACAATGGCTCGGCGCCGGGTTCAACCCGCGTTCTCTGACGCTGGCCTTCAGCGCTTTGTTTCTTGTTCTCACCCTGCTGGGCACGCTGACCACCTTGCAACTGGCCCGCCTGCGTGCCGCCTGGTATGAGGCCATGCTGGCCATGAATCGGCTTCAGGAGTACTGGATTCAGCGCGCCCCCGATCGGAACCTGAAGAGCGCCTTTCGCTGGAATGCCTCTACCCTGCCACCGGCCTACAAGACCAACAGCATTTCTTTCTATCAGACCCTGGAGGTCGCCTTGTTGAGCGGCCTGACGTTCGGCGCCGCCGTGTATTTCTTTCAGCAGGGTTTCGGTTATCTCTCTCCCGTCTGCCGTTGGGCCTATACCCTTGCCGCCGCGCCTCTGGCCTTCTTCTTGCAACTTTTCCTTTACAAACGCCTCGTGAGAAAATGAGCGTGTCTCATCCTGTCTTTCTGGCGGCCCGCCGGCGCCCATTTTGAATACGTAACTACCTACCTGTCACTGCGAGCGAGCGCAGCGAGCGTGGCAGTCTCCTCGCAAATGCTGGCGATTGCTTCGGGCTGCGCCCTCGCAATGACACACGGTGGCAGGTTTCTTCCCGCTTTTGGCTGCCGGTAG
>JBBIKK010000007.1:0-64555 GCA_037445475.1 Chloroflexota bacterium | reverse complement strand
CAGCTCAGTGTTGTTCACACCAACAATGCCTCGGCCAATTCCTCCTGCCTCCAGTGGAACGAAGAACGAGAGGCCGGCGAGTGGTGGTATCCGATCCATCGCTGTTACTGGGATTATTTGCGAATCCATCAGTCCAGCGAGGCCGTTCTGGTAGATTCGACACCGCATGCCGTGCCGCGCGCGTGGACGATCCTTGAGCAGGAGGTCCCGCCCAGAGTGGACATTTTGGACGAGGAAATCAGCGGCGTGCGCGGATATGGCACCCTGCTCGTCGTGCCGGGAGGGCAATCGCTCACCACCACGTTTAAGTTCGCGCTGCCGCCAGGTGTGCTTTCTCCGCTGGGCAACTCGGATCAGAGCGTGTACCGGTTGAAGGTCCAGAAGCAGGCCGGGACGCTCGCCGTCCCGCTTACGGTTCGGATTCATTTCCCCAGGCAAGCCTCCCTGGTATCGCTCCCGCCTGGAGCCGTGCTTCAAGATAACAACGTCATGCTTCAGACGGCCCTCAAGACCGATCTACGGCTGGAGATCGTCGTGCGTCTTCCCTGAGGTCGCGCCCATGCCCCAGCAAGGGTTTTCCGTAAAGCGCGACTCGCAGGTCACCCGAAAAGCGGATATACGAGGCAAGGGTCATGGACGAGGACTCACACCGCCGTTGCTTCACAGCATGATTGGCCAAGATTGAAAGGAGATTTTCCATGAGCAAACTATTTCGTGTTGCACTGGCCATCGGCCTGGTGAGCGTGATCGCTTTGCTGGCCAGAAGCCCGGCCTGGGCAGACTTTCTGTCCAGGGGCAGCGCCTCGCTGAGCCCGAACGTCACCAAACCGGAACCGGCCTCCCGCTCGCCCAACCGGGGGACCGTGAAACCGCCCCCTCCGGCTCTCATCATCCGACGCGCCGGAAATTTCTCGGCCGGCGGATTCTGCTTGATCCGGGTGGAGTTCCTGTCGCCGGAGGTGCTCATCGAGGTCGAGCGGAGTTACTATTCGGGCTTCGGGCAACCCCTGCCGGAGGGCATCTTCCTGTCTGCTGTCTGTCACCTGCAGTATCATACTTCGGTGGGACAGCATCTCGCCGAAATCTCGCCGGATCAGGGCAGTGTTCAGATTTGCTTTGCAGATATTCCATTCAGAAGCGGGGACATTTTCGTATACTCCCCGCCGGTCTGGACGGCTCTGCCCACCACGACGGACAATCTGCTGGCCTGTTCCCCTGCCAACTGGTCTGGCTTCTATGTACGGCGAGGCAGATAAGCCTGACATTCCCTCCGGCGCGCCATCCCCATGGCACCTCGCCCGCACGTGGCTCTCGCCGGCCGCGCTGGGGGTGCTGCTATTCATCGTCTACCTGGCCACACTGGCGCCCGGCCTCACCTGGGCCAACGATGGCGTGGATGGAGGCGATCTCATCACCGCTGCGGCGGTTGGCGGCGTGCCCCACCCCAGCGGTTACCCGACGTATCTGTTGCTGGCGCGCCTCTTTCAACTCCTCCCGCTTGGCTCGCTCGCCTACCGTACGAACCTGATGTCGGCAGTGGCCAGCGCCTGTGCTGCCGCTCTGCTGTACGATTTTGCGCGCTGCGTGGCGCGCGCGGTAGAGATGCGCCCGAATCGGGTCGGCTGGATCAGTGGGCTGGCATACGGCCTGGCGCCTCTGGTCTGGTCGCAGGCCGTCATTACAGAAGTCTATGCCTTGCAGGGGCTGTTTATCGTGACGGCCCTGTGGTGGCTGGCACGTCTCCGGCGCGGGAGATACACAGACCTCTTCTTTGGCCTGCTGTTAGGGTTGCTGCTGGGAATTCATCTGACGGCTCTATGGCTGATCCCTGCTTTTCTGATGATGGGTGCTCTGCCGGCGCGCCGCCGTCCGTTCATCACTCTACTTCGCCGCTTCAGCGGCCTGGGACTCGGTTTGCTGGTCTACCTGATACTGCCCTTGCGTGCCGCGCATCACCCTCCCGTCAACTGGGGGGACGTGGAGACGGTGGATCGCTTTTGGTGGCAAATCTCCGGGCAACTCTATCACGATTACCTGGCGTCATGGCCTGATCCTGCTTTCTGGCTGCGGCTTCGATTCGTGGCAACCCTTCTGCTTTATCAGGCAGGCTTTTTCGGGCTGATGCTGGCCGCGCTGGGGTTGACCTGGCCTCTGCAGACGCGCTGGCTGTTCCTGACGATCTGGATGTTCGTGACAAACACTGCTTTTGTGCTGCTCTACAACACGACAGATGCCTACATCTACCTGATTCCGGCTCTGATTTCGTTTTCGATCTGGATCGGATGGGGCAGCGCGCGCCTGTTTGAGCTCTTTTCGCGGCGGCAGCCGATCGGCGGCGCCTTGGGAATTTTGATCCTTCTCTACCTTCTCGGCCTGACGCTCTGGCACTGGCCACAAGTGGACGCCTCCCGCGATGCCCGGGCCGAACATTTCGCGCGCCAGGCACTGGCCGCCCTGCCTCGTGACGCCATTGTGCTAGCCAGTGGAGATGGGGCCGTGTTTGCCCTGTGGTACGAGGTCTTTGCCCTCCAGCAACGCGCCGATCTGATCGTGCTGGCCGAGGATCTTCTGCCCTTCGACTGGTATCGCCAATCATCGAGAGCGACCTATCCCGAGGTGGTCATCCCTGAAGCGGCGGACAGCGTGTGGGCGGTGGCCCTCTGGCAGGAGAACAGCAGCCGGCCTTTCTGCTACGTCCGCTCAGAGGATGGAATGACAATGGCCTGCCGCCCGTGAATGGGCGTGGCGCCTTCCAACTTGCCTGGCCAGGGAGCCTCCCGAAGGGGAGGCTCTTTTTTCATAGTGCTCCCGCGCAACATTTGTCCTGTGCGCGCAAACCTTGCAGCGCGCCATGCACACCGCGATCAGGTTGGGAAATGCATTTCGCGGTACAATGCACTCCCCAAAGCACGGCTATCAACCGCCGGCCGGCATGCCCACGGCCGGGAGCAGAGGCCAAGCAAATCACATCCAAATCGTAACTGCCCGTCCCGGCGAACGTGGCCGTCTCCTCGCTAAAAGTGGAGCGGACTTTAGGCTGGGCCTCGACGAACTCGACCCGGCGGGTCTCGATGTGCTCCCTGCGTTTGCTACTCGACAGCGCCCTCGCCATGACAAAAATACACGCGTTCTTGCTCTGCTGCAAGAATACTTTGACGCAATTGGCTCACCCCCTCTTCCCTCACCCCAACCCGCTGAGGGCGAAACCACCTATTGAAAGTGTTCGCAACAGAGCAACGCGTTTTCACAACACTTCTAAATGGCAGGCCGTTGGTCAAAATCTTATTGTATACTCGTAGCGCGGGATTTATCCCGCTGCCCATGAGTGAACTTACAGGACTTGCGCCGTGGATCTGATCTATGGCGGAGAGGATGGACAATCCCTGAACGTTTTCCAGAGAATCGCTCTGGAAGGAGGCACCCATGTTTGAGAATATCCTCCTGGCCGTGGATGGCTCAGAACATGCCTGGCGAGCGGCGCGCATGGCAGCCGACCTGGCCCGTACGGTTCAGGCCAGAACGCTGCGCGTGGTGGTGGCCTTCGACCCCATTCCACCGTACCTGGGAGAACCCAACTTGCAATTTGCCATCAGCGCCCGTCTGAAGAGGGCGGAAGAAATCCTGCAGCAAGCACTGGAGGTGGTGGGCCAGCTGCCGGCCGAAGTCCGCACAGAACTGATCGAGGGTCCGGCGGCAGAAGCCATCATCAACGTGGCCGCCACGCATCGCAGCGACGTGATCGTGATCGGTACGCGCGGGATGGGAACACTGCGCGGCCTGATCCTGGGTAGCACGGCTCAGAAGGTCGTCAGTCATGCACCATGCCCGGTGCTGGTCGTCAGATAGCTGGAGGCTCAGGTGTTGGAGGGCTCGAGCAGGCGGGCGTATGCTTCGGCCCGCGCAAACTCCTCGGGTGTGTTGAGGTTCCAGAATGCCAACCCGCGCGGATCGAGACGGGCGATCTCTTCCGGGCGAAGCACACGCACCCGCACCTGTGGAAACCAGGAGATCACCTTCCGTTGGCCAGAATCCAGCATCGCCTTGACGGCCGGCAGGCAGGCCGCGCGGCGATAGACAGCATGGAGCGGTTCGTAGCCATCCTCACCCTGCGCGATCACCACATCTGCCTCTTCCTGGACGAGCAGATCGGCCGCGGCCTTCAAAAGCGGCGCGCTGACGAAGGGCATGTCGCACGCCACCATGGCCACGATCGGATGCCGCGCCACGACCAGGGCGGTGTAGAGCCCACCCAGCGGCCCGCGCCCCGGCAGCCGGTCCGGGAAGAGCGGCAGGTCCAGGAAGGCATAATCCGCCGGCCGGCTGACCACCAGGAAGAGCTCATCCGCGATCGGCGCCACCCGTTCTGCCACGCGCTGGATCAGCGCACGCCCCAGGAAGGATTTGAGCGCTTTGTTCTCACCCATGCGGCGGGATTCGCCGCCGGCCTGGATGGCAACGCTGAGCATGAGCCGATTATAATGATTTCGGAGACCTTTTGATGTTTGGAGATGCGCACCACAAGGGTTCATGGTTGCTCCTGGCCCTCCTGGTTGTGATCGCCTATCTGCTCCTCCGCGGGCCCAATCCCACCGCACTTCAAGTCACGCTCTCCTCGCCCGCGATTCAGCCGGTGGGCGACTTGCCGGTGATGATTGAGAAGCCAGAGCCGGAGGCCATCGCCCTCGAGGACTGCCCGCCACAGGGCGAGGGAGGCGACAATGAACTGAACCTGTGGAAGAACCGCGTCGACTCCGAGCGCTACGTGAGCGTCTCTTTTGATTCGGTTCTGGCCCTGACCTGGCCCAAAAGTGTAGAGGGCAAAATGATGAAGGACTGGCCGGCCGAGGGGCGCGCCTTCATACAACAGTATCAGGGCATTCCGGTGAAAATGGAAGGCTATATCATCCGTGCCTGGGAGGGCACGCCCGAGCCGGCCAACTGCAGCCGCCCGTGGAGGGAGAATCTGAACTGGCATCTCTATTTTGCGCGCCAGCCGGGCGACGAACGCTCACAGGCGATCCTGGCCGAGGTGACGCCGCGCGTGCGCCAGAGCCGCAGATGGACGCTGGACCTGATCCGGGCGGTGATCCTGGACGATCACCTGCCGACGCGCCTGAGCGGCTGGTTGTTCTTCGATCCCCTGCATCCCAACGACGTCGGCCGGATTCGTGCTACACTATGGGAGATCACACCGGTGATGCAGATCGAGGTCTTCAAGGATGGACGCTGGTTACCGTTAGATCGTTTTGCGAACTGACGCCGTTCGCAGGAGCAAGAAATGTCCACCACAGCACAGGTGTTGGATGAGTTGACGGCAGAGGGGGCTCTTTACGAGCGCCTGCCCGACGAGGCCGTGCGTTGCTTCGCTTGCGGGCACCGCTGCCTGATCCGCCCAGGGAGACGAGGCATTTGCCAGGTGCGTTTCAATGAAGGGGGAACGTTGCGCGTGCCGTGGGGCTATGTGGCCGCCTTACAGGCCGACCCGATCGAGAAGAAACCGTTCAACCATGTCCTGCCCGGCACGACGGCGTTGACCTTTGGGATGTTGGGATGTGATTTTCACTGCGGGTATTGCCAGAACTGGTTCACCTCCCAGGCCCTGCGCGACCCGGCCTCGGACACTTCGCTGAGCCTGATCCGCCGCATTTCGCCCGCTCAAATGGTGGAGGTGGCGCGGCGGAGGCGCGCCTCGGTGGTGGTCTCTTCGTACAACGAGCCGCTCATCACCAGCGAGTGGGCCGTGGCGATCTTCAAGGAGGCCAAGGCCGCCGGCCTGAAATGCGCCTACGTCTCGAATGGCAACAACACGCCCGAAGTCATGGAGTATCTGCGCCCATATCTGGACGCGTACAAAGTGGACTTGAAGTCCATGAACGATAAAAACTACCGCAAACTGGGCGGCACCTTGCAAAACACGCTGGACGGAATCCAACGCGCGCACCAGATGGGACTGTGGGTGGAGGTGGTGACGCTGGTCATCCCCGGCTTCAACGACAGCAACGAGGAACTGTGGGAGGCGGCGCGCTTCCTGGCCTCGCTCTCGCCCGATATTCCCTGGCATGTGACGGCTTTCCATCGGGATTACAAGATGACCGACCACAAGGACACGGACGCGCGCACGCTCCAGCGCGCCGCCGATATCGGCCGTGAGGCCGGGCTGCATTTCGTCTACGCCGGCAACTTGCCGGGACGCGTGGGCGAATATGAAGATACCGCCTGCCCCACCTGCTCGGAAGTCCTTATTCGCAGAACGGGCTACATCGTCACGGAATATCGCCTCACCCCGGCCGGCACCTGTCCGAAATGCGGGACGGAGATTCCCGGCCTCTGGCCTGTCGATCCATCGCAAGTACCGTTGTATGGCTACGGCCTGCCCGTCCCAATCTATTAGATGGTTTTGTAATTGCCCACCTGCCGGGTTCGGCGAACCACAGCCGCACGGCCGTTGAAACGGCATGTGGTCTGAGGGTCTGGAGTCCGACAGGCGGAGGGGATGGACGGTGGACAGGGCCATCGGCGCAGGCTGACTTCGTAGAAACAGCCCGCAACTCGAGTTGCTGGGCGGCAATGCTGTGGCGCGGTTTATCCCGCAGCCCAAACGCGACATCCCTATCGCGGCACAGAATCTTTACGGCGCGATAGATTCCCAGAGCAACACTATAAGTTTTGCTGTATAATCTAAGCCGTTACGCAGAGAAAGGAGGTGCCATTGGCAACCGTTGATCGTTTTTCAACCCCGGTCCAAAAATCTCTATAGGAGGAGAAACCGTGAACCGCAAATTGTATGCTTTGCTTGGTGTGCTTGTGGCCGTCAGCCTGCTTGCAGCAGCCTGCGCTCCCAAGCCCACCCCGACGGCCGCGCCGACGAAAGCCCCGGCCACCGAGGCGCCGACGGCCGCACCGACAGCTGCACCGACCGAGGCCACTCCGCCGCCCAAGGTGCCCATTGCCACGTATGATGGCAAGAGCCTGTCCGTTCCGGATTGCGAGTACGACGGCGAGTTCAAATCGATCGAAGCCACCGACCCATCTACCGTGACCTTCACGCTCTGCCGCCCCGACCCGGCCTTCCTATCCAAGATCGCCTTCAGCGTCTTCGGCATCTGGCCCAAGGAGTGGTTGGAAAAGACCGCCGGGGCCGAGAAGCGCACCAGCGAGGGCTTGGAGCATCCTGTGGGCACCGGCCCTTACATGATCAAGGAATGGAAGCGCGGCGAGAGCATCACCTTCGTCAAGAATCCGAATTACTGGGACGCGGCCAAGGTCGTCGGCGCCGACACGCTGGTCTTCCGCTGGCAATCCGAATCGGCCGCCCGACTGCTCGAACTACAGAGTGGTACGGTGGATGGGATTGACAACGTCGGCCCCTCCGACTTCGAGACGGTCAAGAACGACCCCAACCTTGCGCTCGCCGTCCGCCCGCCGTTGAATGTGTTCTATGTTGGCATCACCAACACCTTCAAGCCGTTCGACAATATCAAAGTGCGCCAGGCAATCGCCATGGGCCTCGACCGCAAGCGCATTGTGGATACATTCTATCCGCCCGGCTCGGAAGTGGCCAGCCATTTCACCCCGTGCGCCATCTCGAACGGCTGCGTGGGCGATCCCTGGTATGATTTCGACCCGGCCAAGGCCAAGCAGCTCCTGGCCGAAGCAGGCTTCCCGGATGGCTTCAAGACCAAGATCTTCTACCGCGATGTGGTGCGCGGCTACCTGCCGGAGCCCGGCCGCGTGGCCGAGGAGATCCAGGCTCAACTGAAGCAAAACCTGAACATCGACGCCGAGATCGTGGTCATGGAATCGGGCGCCTTCATCGAGGCCTCCGGCAATGGCCAGCTGGACGGTCTCTACCTGCTCGGTTGGGGCGCCGATTATCCGCACATCACCAACTTCCTCGACTTCCACTTCAGCAAGGACAACAAGCAATTCGGCGAGCAATCGCCCACATACTATGAGAAGTTGGCAGAAGGCGCCAAAATCGCCGACCCGAAGCAGGCGGAACCGATCTACGTCGAGGCCAACAACGCCATCCGCGAGTTCGTGCCCATGGTGCCGATTGCACACGGCGGCTCGGCCACCGCGTATCGCAAGGACGTGACCAACCCGCAGGCCAGCCCACTCTCGAATGAGCTCTTCGCCTTCTCCAAGCCGAACGGGCGCGACACCTTCGTCTGGATGCAGAACGCCGAGCCGATCAGCCTGTTCTGCGCCGATGAGACCGATGGCGAATCGCTGCGCGCCTGCGAACAGGTCATCGAGGCCCTCTACTCCTACGAAATCAATGGCACGGCGGTTCAACCGGCCCTGGCCGAATCCTGCGATCCCAATGCCGATCTGACCGTCTGGGTCTGCAAGCTGCGCCAGGGGGTCAAGTTCCACGATGGCAGCGACTTCGACGCCGAGGACGTGGTGGCCACCTTCAACATGGGCCTCAACCCCGGCTCGCCGACCCATGTGGGCAACACGAACATCTGGGAGTACTACTCCTATCTGTGGGGCCTGATGGAGAAATAGTCCTCACGGCTCCGAGCTTGAGCGGGATGGCAGATGATTCTGCCATCCCGTTCTTCGCAGGAGGCTCACCCATGATACTTCAGTACATTGTACGGCGCGTGTTCGCGGCCATCCCGGTGCTCTTCGGCATTCTGCTGGTAACGTTCGTCCTGGCGCGCGTCATTCCGGGCGACCCCTGCCGCGCCATCCTGGGGGAGAAGGCCACCCAGGCCACCTGTGAGAAATTCATGCGTGAGCACGGTTTGGATCGACCGGTGCTGATTCAGTTCGGGATTTATATTGGGGAGATCGTCCGCGGGCAGTTCGGCGATTCGTTCCGCTATGGAATGCCGGTCGCTCGCTTGCTGGTCGAGCGCCTGCCGACCACAATCGAACTCAGTTTTTCGGCTTTGTTGATCAGCATGATCGTTGGCATTCCCCTGGGAGTGATTTCAGCCATCCGCCACAATTCCTGGGTGGACGTCCTGACGATGTTATGGGCCAACATTGGCGTCTCCATGCCCGTCTTCTGGCTGGGGCTGATGCTGGCCTACTTCTTCTCCCTGGTCCTGAAAGATACCCCCTTCTGGCTGCCGCCCTCCGGGCGCTTGAGCGCGGGGATGACGGCAGAACCCTTTTATGCTCTCTGGGGGTGGACTCTGCCCGAACGCGGCGCCGGGCCGGCCTTGCTACAGTTCATCGCCCGCATGAACATTCTCAACGCCCTGCTCTCCGCCAACTGGAAATTGCTCGGGGATGCGGTCCAGCACCTGATTCTACCTTCGGTGGCGTTGGGCACCATTCCCATGGCGCTCATCGCCCGCATGACGCGTTCGAGCATGCTGGACGTGCTCGGTCAGGATTATGTGCGCACGGCGCGCGCCAAGGGCTTGCCACAGTACCTGGTAGTGCTGAAACATGCCCTGCGCAATGCTCTGCTGCCCATCGTGACCGTCATCGGGCTCTCGCTGGGCAGCCTGCTGGGCGGGGCAGTGCTGACCGAGACCATCTTCGGCCTCTCCGGCGTCGGGCGCACACTCTACGATGCCATCACCGCCCGCGACTATGGCATCGTCCAGGCCTTCACGGTGGTGATTGCCATCTTCTTTGTCATCATCAACCTGATTGTAGATATTTCCTATGCCTACCTCGATCCACGCATCCGCCTGGACTGAGTGACAACCATGACCCTCGTAACGGACACCCGTGCTGAAACAGGAACGCTCTCCGCAAGGCCGGTTGGCCTGTGGCAGGTTGCCTGGCGCAGGCTCTTCCGGCGCAAGTCCGCCGTGGTGGGAATGATGCTCCTCGGCCTGTTGGTCTTCATTGCCCTGACGGCCCAATGGATTGCGCCCTACGATCCCTATCAGGTGCTGATCGGGGTCGAGCCGGTGCAGCGCCGTGAGAAGCCCTGCATTTACCTGTTGGGCTGTCCGCCGGAGCGCCCCCAACACTGGATGGGCATTGATGGCAATGTGCGCGATCAGTTCAGCCGCGTGCTCTATGGGGCGCGGCTGAGTCTGATCATCGGTTTTACTACCGTCACGTTTGCGATCCTCACCGGCACAATCCTGGGCGCGGTGGGAGGCTACTTTGGCGGCTGGCTGGATAACGCCATCATGCGCGTGATGGACGTCCTGCTGGCGTTTCCCTCCCTGCTGCTGGCCATCGCTATCGTCACCGTGCTTGGCCCAGGGCTGATCAATGCCCTGATCGCGATTGGGATTGTCTCCATTCCCTCCTACGCGCGCGTGGTGCGTGCCAGTGTGCTCTCGGTGCGCGAGATGGATTTCGTCTCTGCCACCCGCGCCCTCGGCGGCAGCACTTTCCAGATTCTGTTCCGCCGCATTCTGCCCAACGCCCTGACTCCGCTGATCGTGCAGGGCACGCTGGGCATCGCCACCGCCATCCTCGACGCGGCCGCGCTCTCGTTCCTCGGCCTGGGCGCGCAACCCCCCACCCCCGAATGGGGCTCGATGCTCGGCGCCGAACGCAATCAGGTCTTCACCGCACCGCATTTGGTGTTCTACCCCGGTGCGGCCATCATGCTGACCGTGCTTTCCTTCAATTTACTGGGCGATGGCCTGCGCGATGCCCTCGACCCACGTCTGACGCACGTGCACTAGGGCATTGTTCTTGAGCCACCCTGCAGGATAAATCCCGCGCCACCCTGCAGGATAAATGCCGCGCCACGCTGCAGGATAAATCCCGCGCCATGCTGCAGGATAAATCCCGCGCTATGCTACGCTGCAGGAAAAATGATTCTAGCCAGCGCCAGGAGGCCGAAGAGGAGAACAACCAGAGCCGCGCCGGTGAAGATCTGGTGCGGCTGTCGTTTATCTGCCAGATACAGGCTCGGCGGGATGCCCTCCACCTCCCACAGTGGGCCGCCAAACCAGGCGAACATCAGCCCGCCCAGCAAGCCGCCAACGTGTCCCCAGTTGTCAATGCCGGGCGAGAGGCCAAGCAGGAGATTGACGATCACGATGAAGACCACGTTGCCGATGGCGCGCTGCACTTGCTTCCCAAACAGTGTGCGGTTTTGATACAGGAACACCCCTTCGGCTCCCACCAGGCCGAAGATCGCCGTGGAGGCGCCCACCGAATACCCGCGGGTGAGCAGGAACGAGAGCACATTGCCGGCAAAGGCGCCAAGCAGATACAGGAGCAGAAAGCGCCCATGCCCAAAGTGGCGCTCCAGGTCTGTGCCGAAGGAGACCAAGGCATACATGTTGAACAAGATGTGCGGCACGGAGGCGTGCAGCAAGACCGGGGTCAGGAAGCGCCAGATTTCGCCAGCCTGAATGAAGCTGTTGATGCGCGCCCCGAAGAACTCCAGCCAGTCCAACTGCACTCCGGGGCCGGCATAGCCGAACAGGAAGGTGCTGAGCAGTTGCAGGACGTACACCGCTGCCGTCAGGCCCACAATGCTGTACGTAACCGAAGGGACGACATCGGGCAGGCGGAGGCGCACGGGCACGGGCTCCGGCGCGGCTCCGGGGGCGGTCGGCGATTCCGAAGAGGACTCAGGGGGGAGATTCACAGATTGACCTTTCGCGGTCTCACGCGATGGTGTTCCGCCTCAATGATGGCACGGATCACATTGACGGTCTCGTCCAGTTGAAAGTCGTGGTTGACCACCACGTAATCGAACGCATCCAGGCGCTTGAGTTCCTTGCGGGCCGTGGCAATGCGCAGCGCCAGGGCATCGGGCGATTCGGTCCTGCGCTGTTTCAGGCGTTGGATCAGTTCCTCCTCGCTGGCGGTCGTGACGAAGATCAGCAACGCCTCGGGGGCGAGTTTGCGCACCGTCTCCGCCCCCTGTACGTCGAGCCGCATGACCACATCCTTGCCGCTGGCCAGGGCCTGGCGCACCTGCGCCTTCGGAATGCCCTTGTAATCCCCATAGACGATGGCATACTCGATCAGATCGTTGTTTTCGATCATGCGCGCAAACTCCTCCTTCGAGACGAACCAGTAATCCTTGCCATGTACTTCGTTGGGACGTTTGGGGCGGGTGGTGGCCGTGACCACAAAATGAAAGGGCATGCCCCGCTCCTGCATGCGTTGTACGATGGTATCCTTGCCGGCCCCGGAGGGGCCGGAGATGACGATCAGGAGAGGTTGCCTCGGATGAAATTCGAAATCGGGATCAGAAGGCACAAAAGTATTTTACCAGAGGAGGCTCATTGCGGCAGCCGGGGTAAGTAATGCTTTCCCGGCGGGCTGGCGCAAGAGTCGGATTTATCCGACTTTTCACGACCTGAGGAAGGACTTCCGTCTGCCCAACCGGGCGGGTAGTTACCCAAAAACGACAAATTTTTCTGGGTTTCGCGCCCCTTTCCCACCGGGAGAGGTGGTTGCGAAAAAACCAACCACAGAGAACGCCGAGAACGCAGAGTTCTTCATGGATTGTATCCCTGTGCACCCTGCGGACTCGGCGATAAGACAACCTTTTTGCAATGGACTCAATGATGGCAAAAATACGAAGGTCCCAACTCGAGTCCGATCCCCAACGCTCGAAACTTGTCCTTCTTTGACCGCTGACGTATAATCAGCGCGTGCCCATCCTGGATGAACACACATTCGATTTCTTCAGCCGCAGCGCCGAGCAAACCCGCCGCATTGGCATGCGCCTGGGAGATTTGCTGCGCCGCGGCGACGTGGTCGGATTGCAGGGGGAACTCGGGGCCGGCAAGACGACGCTGGTACAGGGAATGGCTCAGGGATGGGGTTCGGCCGATCCCGTCTCCAGCCCGACCTTCGTTCTCGTCAACGAATACCGGCGCGGCGCGGAGGAGCGGCTGTTTCATCTGGATGCCTATCGCATCGGCTCCATCGCCGAGGCCATGGAGTTGGATCTGGACAGGATGTTGATGCAGGGCGCCCTGGTGATCGAATGGGCCGAGCGCATGGCTTCGATCCTGCCGCCGGAGCGCCTGTGGGTCCATCTCGATTACGTGGACGAAGAACAGCGCCAGTTGCGCTTCATGGCCCAGGGTTCACGTTACGATCGTCTGCTGGCCGACTTACGCCATGTCCTGTTTGGGGTCGTCTGATGCTGCTGGCCATTGACACCTCCACCGCCCAGGTCGGCCTGGCCCTGTATGATGGAGCGCGCCTGGCTGCCGAGATGATCTGGCACAGTCCCCACCATCATACGGTAGAATTGGCGCCGGCGTTGGTCGAACTGTTCAGACGCACCGGCCTCGGCGTGGGAGATGTACAGGCGCTGGGCGTGGCCATTGGCCCCGGCTCGTTCACCAGCCTGCGCGTGGGGCTGGCCTTTGCCAAAGGTCTGGCGCTGGCACGCCGCCGGCCCTTGATCGGCGTTTGCACGCTGGACGTTCTGGCCGCGGCCCAGCCACCGTCCAGGGCCGTCTTGATCGCCGTGCTCCAGGCCGGGCGCGGCAGGATGGCTGTCGGGCGCTACAAATCGGTGCGACGGCAATGGAAGCCGCTGGGCGAGCCCCACCTCACCACGCTCGAAGCACTGGCGGCCTCGATCGAAGGGCCGGCCTGGATGGCGGGCGAACTGAGTCCGCAAGAACGTCAGTGGCTGGCTCGCAAGAAGCATGATGTGAGTCTGGCTCCGCCCTCGCTGTGTGTGCGTCGCCCGTCGCTGCTGGCCGAACTGGCATGGGTGCGCTGGCAGGAGAATCGCGTGGACGAGCCTGCTTCGCTGGCCCCTGTGTATTTACAGGTGAACGCATTGTCTCAGGCATGAAGGTGATCATTCGCAAGATGACGGTGGAGGATGTGCCGCGCGTGGCTCAGCTGGATCGGCTCTCCTTCAGCCTGCCCTGGCCGGAGAGCGCCTTCCGCTACGAAGTGGAGGAGAACCCCGCTGCCCGCTGTTGGGTGGCCGTGACCGAGGAGGGTGGTCTCGTGGCCATGATGGTTTCATGGATCCTGGCGGACGAGGTGCACATTGCCACCCTCGCCACCCATCCCGACTTTCGGCGGCGCGGCCTGGGAGAGCAGCTCTTGCGGGAGGCCCTGAGGGAGGCGCGTGCGGCCGGGGCACGGCGCGCCTACCTGGAGGTCCGTGCCGGCAACGAGGCGGCTCAGGCCCTGTATCGCAAGTTCGGCTTCCAGGTCACGGGCCGGCGGCCGCGCTACTACAAGGACAACGGCGAAGATGCGGTCTTGATGACACTCGAAAATCTGGAGATGGAATGAACGCGGAAGAGATTCTGGCTCAGGTTGCACAGGAGGTTGCGGTTTGTACCCGCTGCCCCTTGCATTACTCGCGCAAGAAGGCTGTGCCCGGCGAGGGGCCGGCGAAGGCCGAGATCATGTTGATCGGCGAAGGGCCGGGCTTTTACGAAAACGAACAGGGACGGCCGTTCGTCGGGCCGGCCGGGCAGCTCCTGGATCAGTTGCTGGCACAGGCCGGCTTGAAGCGCGAGCAGGTCTGGATCGGCAACGTGGTCAAATGCCGTCCACCGAGCAATCGCGATCCGCTGCCCGAGGAAGTGGCAGCCTGCGACGAATATCTGGAGCGTCAGATACGGGCCATCAATCCCAGCACCATCATCACCCTGGGACGCTATTCGATGGCAAAATTCATGCCAGACGCCAGGATCGGCGCGGTGCACGGGCAGATGCGCCGCATCGGCAATCGTTACGTCATCCCCATGTATCATCCGGCCGCGGCGCTGCATCGGGCCGCGCTCAAGCCGGCCCTGTTGGCCGATTTTGCGCGCCTGCCGAAACTGCTGGAGGAGGTGCGCGCAGGGCTGGGGCAGATGGCCCCCACAGCTCCGGAAGAGCCCAAAGAAGAACCGAAGCAGTTGAATCTGTTCTAAAGCATCCGGGGAACCTATGTCGCACAAAGAGATACTCATCCAGAAATTGAAAGCGAAAACTGCCAGGGTGGGGGTGCTGGGAATGGGCTACGTGGGGCTGCCGCTGGCAGTGGCGTTTGCCGAGGCCGGCTTTCACGTCACCGGCATCGACCCGGATGGGCGCAAGGTGGAGACGTTCAAGCGAGGAAAGTCCTACATCCAGGATGTGCCCGACGAGAGGGTGGCGCCTCTGCGCCGCGCCGGCGCGTTGAACATGACGAGCGATTTCGCCGCACTGCGCGAGATGGACGCCGTCAGCATCTGCGTCCCCACGCCGCTGCGCAAAACGGGCGACCCCGATATGTCCTACATCCTCTCGGCGGCCGAGCAACTGGCAAAGTACGTGCATGCGGGCATGGTCGTGGTGCTGGAATCGACCACCTATCCGGGCACGACGCGCGAGTTGATCCTGCCCCGCCTGACGGAGCATTCCGGCCTGCGGGTGGGCGAGGACATCTTCATCTGTTTCTCGCCCGAGCGCGTCGATCCCGGACGTCGCGACTGGACGACGTACAACACACCCAAAGTCATGGGCGGCCTCACCCCGGCCTGTACAGAGGTGGCTACGACCTGGTACCGCGGCGCCATCCAGACCGTCGTGCCGGTCTCCTCGGCCGAGGCGGCGGAGATGGCCAAACTCCTGGAAAACACCTTTCGCATGATCAACATCGGGCTGGTCAACGAACTGGCGATCATGTGCGAGCGCCTCGGCGTGGATGTGTGGGAGGTGATCGAGGCGGCCGCCACCAAGCCGTTCGGCTTCATGAAGTTCACGCCCGGCCCCGGCCTGGGGGGACATTGCATCCCGATCGACCCCCTGTACCTGTCCTGGAAAATGAAGGAGATGAACTACAACGCGCGCTTCATCGAACTGGCCTCGGAGATCAACACCAACATGCCACGTTACGTCGTCGGGCGTGTGCTGGAGGCCATGAACGATCGCGGCCAGACTCTGAAAGGGGCGCGCGTGCTGGTGCTGGGCGCGGCCTACAAGCCCGATGTGGACGATGTGCGCGAGTCGCCGGCCCTGGATGTGATCGCCCTGCTCAAGAAACGCGGCGCGCAGGTGGCGTATCATGACCCGTACATCCCGCACCTTCAACACGAACAGGAGCACTGGGAGATGGACAGCGTGAGCGACCTCATACAGGCGGTGCGGGAGGCCGATGCAGTCGTGATCGTGACCAACCACAAGGTGTACGATTACGCCGCCATCCTGGCGGCAGCCCGATTCATCTTCGACACCCGCAATGCTCTGGGGGAGATGGGGAAGAAGAGCGAGAAAGTGGTGAGGCTGTAGGCTCCACCATGTCCCACTACCTCGTCACCGGCGCGGCCGGGTTCATCGCTCATCGCGTCATCGAAGTGCTGCTCGCCGAAGGCCACACCGTCCTGGGCGTGGACAACATGAACGACGCCTACGATGTGCGCATGAAGGAGTATCGCCTCCAGCGCCTGCAGACCCTGCCCGGCTTCACCTTTCGCAGGCTGGATATTGCCGACCGCGCCATCCTCGATCCCGCCACCTTCGGACTCACGGCCTTTCGCTTCGACGCCGTCATCCACCTGGCAGCGCGGGCCGGCGTGCGCGCCAGCGTCGAGAATCCCTGGCTCTTTTACGAGACCAACCTGAGCGGCACGCTGAACCTGCTCGAACTGAGCCGCCGCGCCGGCATCCCTAAGTTCTTGCTGGCCTCCACCTCCAGCATCTACGGCGCCAACCCGCCCTATCCCACGCCGGAGACGGCCTCCAGCAGTGAGCCGCTCCAGCCCTACGCCGCCAGCAAGAAGGCTGCCGAGGTGCTGGCACACACCTATCATTACCTGTACGGGTTGGACATCAGCGTCGTGCGCTACTTCACCGTCTACGGCCCGGCCGGGCGACCGGACCTGGCCATGTTCCGCTTCTGCCAGTGGATTCACGAGGGCCGCCCCGTGTACGTCTACGGCGATGGGAATCAGTCGCGCGGCTTCACGTATCTGGATGACATCGCCCACGGCACGATCCTGGCCCTCCGCCCGCTCGGCTATGAAATCATCAACCTCGGCGGACATGAAGTGATCACCATCAACGACTTGATCAAACTGCTGGAGACGTTGATCGGCAAGCCGGCCGACGTGCGCTACGGCCCTCCCAACCCGGCCGATATGTTCACCAACTGGGCCGATGTGAGCAAGGCCCGCGACCTGCTCGGCTGGAAGCCCCAAACCGGGCTGGTGGAGGGCGTGAAGAAACTGGTGGACTGGTACGCCGCGGAACGCTCCTGGGCTAGCCAGATCGCGACGCCATGAGTCTCCTCCGCAGCCTGCGCCAGGATGAGGTGCTCGGCCGCGTCGTCCGCAGCAGCCTCCATTTGTTCAGCAGCAATTCCCTCGGTCTGGCCCTGAGCGTCCTGCAGGGTGTGCTGGCGGCGCGCCTGTTGGGGCCGGCCGGCTACGGTCTGATCGCGATCGTCATGAGCTACGCCTCCACCATCAACAGTTTGTTCTCCTTCCGCATGAGCGAACTGGTCGTGCGTTACGGAGGCGAATATCTCGAACAGGGCGAGAAGCAGAAGGCCGCCGCGCTCGTGCACCTCGCCGGGCTCCTGGAAGCGTTCGTCTCCGGGGTGGCCTTTCTCTTCGTCGTTTTCACGGCCGGCCTGGCAAGCCGCCACATCGCCAAGACGCCCGGCGTGGAATGGATGTTCGTCCTCTACAGCCTCGGCCTGTTGGCGAACTTCAACGCCGAGACCTCCACCGGCGTGCTGCAGATCAGCAATCAGATTCACCTGCGCGGCACCATCAACCTGGTGCAGAGCATTGCCTCTTTCCTGATCGTTACGACCGCTTTTGTTTTGCGGGGCAACCTGGGGGCCGTGCTGAGCGCCTATCTGTTCGGGAAGATCGTTCTGGGGCTGGGCCTGTTCGTGGTGGCGCGGCGGCAATGGCAGCGCCTTCTGGATCGGGGCCGGGCGCGTGCTCCTCTCTCCGCCCTGCCCTCCTTTCGTGAACTGATCCGCTTTGCCCTCAGTTCGAATCTGAGCGCCACGGCCATTCTGGCCTTTCGGGAGAGCGAGGTGCTGTGGGTCGGCTATTTTCTCTCCAGCGCGGCGGCCGGTTACTATAAAGTCGCTTACACCATCATCGGCCTGCTCGCTGTCCCGGCCGACCCGCTCATCCTGACGGTCCACCCCGAGCTCAACCGCCTCATTGTACAAAGGGCCTGGCAGCGTCTGCGCGACGTTCTGCGCAAGGTGACCCGTCTTTCCTTTGGGTACAATCTGGCTCTGGGGCTTGGCATGGCGCTCTTCGGACATTGGATTCTGTGGCTCTACGGAGAGCAATACACGGCGGCCTATCCGGCCCTGATGGCGTTGCTGGTGGGCATGGTCTTCAATTACACATTGTTCTGGAATCGCCCGTTGCTGCTCTCCCTCGGATTGCCGGCCTATCCTCTCTGGGCCACGCTTCTGGCCGGCGCGCTCAAGACCGGCCTGGCCTTTTTGCTCGTCCCGCGTTATGGCTACGTGATGGAGGCCGCCCTGCTTTCGCTGTATTACCTTCTTTCGGTCGGGCTGATCGTCCGGCGGGGGATGCGCGAACTGCGCGCCCGGGAGGAACAGGCATGAGGCTCGCGGCCATTACCAATTCTCGCATCCCCTCCCTGACCGCCAACTCGCTCCAGGCCATGAAGGTCTGCCAGGCCCTGGTGCAGTTGGGGCATGACCTGCGCCTGTTCGCCCCGGCCGAAACTCGCTCGCCGGCCTGGGAGGAACTGGCCCGGCATTACGGCCTGAGCACAACCTTCCCGATCCAATGGCTGCCCTCGCGCCGCGCTCTCAAACGGTTCGACTTCATCTGGCATGCGCAGCGGGCCGCCCGGCGCTTTCAGGCCGACCTGATTTACACCTGGCTGCCGCAATCGGCCGTGCTCGGCCTGTGGCGCGGCCAGGCGGTGATTCTGGAAATGCATGCCGACGTCGCCGGCCGCCTCGGGGCCTGGTGGCTGCGACAGTTCTGGAAGGCGCCCGGGCGCAAGCGCCTGCTGGTGACCACGCAGGCCTTGAGGCGCGCCCTGGAGCGTTCAACCCGCCTGCGCTTCCCAGACGAGGCGCTGCAGGTCGCCCCCAACGGCATCGACCTCGAGCGCTATCTCAACCTGCCGCCGCCGGCCGAGGCGCGTCGTCGGCTCGGCCTGAAAGAGGGTCCCACTGTGGGCTTCAGCGGGCACTTTTACGCCGGGCGCGGCACGCCTTTGCTGTTCGAACTGGCGCGAGCGCTCCCCCGCGTCAACTTCCTGTGGGCCGGCGGCACGCCCGAGGCGGTCGAAACCTGGCATGCCAGGTTGAAGGCCGCCGGCCTCTCGAACGTCACCCTGACCGGTTTCATTGAGAACAGCCGCCTGCCGCTGTATCAGGCCGCCGCCGATCTCCTGCTGATGCCCTACGGCCATTCCATTGCCGCCAGCAGCGGGCAAGACATCGCCGAGGTCATCAACCCGATGAAGATGTTCGAATACATGGCAGCAGAGCGGGCGATCGTCACCAGCGACCTGCCGGCCATTCGCGAGGTGCTGGACGAGCGCTGCGCGGCCTTCTGTCCGGCGGACGATCTGGCCACCTGGAAGCAGGCTATCGAAGACCTGCTGGGGGACGAGAAGCGCCGTGCTGCCCTGGCCGGCGCGGCACGACGCGCGGTGGAAAAATATACCTGGTTGGCCCGCGCCCGGCGGGCCCTGGAAGGAATAGAATGAAGCCTCTTCTTGTTTTCGCGCCGCCGGCCCTCCTGCTCGGCGCGGGCCTGGCCGCCTTGCAGCCCGGACGCTACGGGGTGGGCTGGCTGGGGTTCTCCGCTCTGCTCTGGCTTGGCTTCCTGGCCTTGTCCCTCGCCTGGAGGCGGGCAGGCGGCGGGCGCCGTCTGGCCTGGATGGTTGCTGTGGCGCTCCTGCTGCGCCTGGCGGCCGGCGTGGCCGTATATATCGCCCTGCCGCTCAATGGCTACGATGAGCCCGACGACCGCGCCGGCTACGTCTTCACCGACGCGCACCGCCGCGACGATCAGGCCTGGGAACTGGCCCATTCCAACAGACCCTTGTGGCAAGCCTTCAACAAGACCTATTACTCCGACCAGTACGGTGGATTGCTCGCCCTGAGCGCGCTGACATACAGGACCCTTTCGCCGGACGCCCACCGTCCGTTGCTGATCCTCCTGCTGGCGGCCCTGAGCGCGGCCCTCGGCGTGCCCTTCTTCTACGCAGCCGCGCGCCGGCTATGGGACGAAGGGCTGGCCTGCCTCTCGACCTGGCTTTTCGTGCTGTACCCGGAATCGGTGCTGACGGGCGGGGCGCAGATGCGTGAACCATTCCTGCTGACGTTCATGGCCGTGTGCCTTTGGAGCTTCGCGCTCTGGTCAAGGCATGGCCGGCGGGGGGCCTGGGGTGGGTTTGGAATCGGCCTCCTGGGCCTCCTGCTCGTCTCGCCGGGCATCGCTCTGGCGTTGTTGATTCTACTTGGTGGATGGCTGTGGTCGCTGGGGGAACAAAAACGTTTGCCGTGGCCATTGTGGATGGCAGTGGGGAGCGTGTTCCTGATTGGCCTCTGGCTTCTGGCATGGAGTCTCAGCCGTCAGCATGACTTCGGAGGCGGCTCGCCGATAGCGGTGATCCTGAACTGGATTCGCGATTCGGTCAGGTGGGTGATTTACCAGCTGGAGCGCGGTTCGGGGCAGGTGCAGAATGTGTTCTCCAGGATGAATCCGTTGGCGCAGTTCCTGTTTGTGATCGGATACGGAATCGCCCAGCCGGTTCTGCCGCCGGCCGTCTTCGAGCCCACCACCTTGACCTGGAGAGTGATTGCCATCCTGCGCGCCACGGGGTGGTACGCGGCCCTGCCGCTGTTGCTCTATGCTCCCTTTGCAGCGTGGAGGTCGGCGGCGGGAGCGGAGCGTCGCGTCTGGCTGTGGCTCTCCCTCTTTTCATGGTCATGGATCCTGATCGGCGCCGTGCGCGGCGGGGGGGATCAATGGGATAATCCCCGTTACCGCCTGATCTTCTGGGGGGTTCAGGCCCTGGTTGCGAGCTACGCCTGGCAACGCTGGCGCCTGCAACGGGATGCCTGGCTGCCGCGCATCCTGCTCCTCGAAGTGCTGTGCCTGATCCTGTATGGGGAGTGGTACCTGGCACGCTACTATGCGGTGGGGGTGCACCTGCCGGCCATGCTGGTGCTTGGCCTGAGCCTGGTACTGGCAGGGCTGGTCTTCGCCGGCGGCTGGCTGTGGGACGTCTGGAGAGCCCGGCGGAGAGGCTGAGGGCCATCGTGCGCGATGAGGAAGAGGAGGCGGTTTTCGCAGACCAGGCAAGCATCCAACCAGGGGAACCCGATCTAGTCTGCAGGGGCAGCGGCGGTCTCAGACCACTCGCCCGGCTGGGGTCGGGCCGCGAGGCGAAAGCCGGAGAACATCAAGGTGGCAGCCACCAACTCGCCCACGTAGAGGAACTGTCCATAGCCGAGGCGCGTCAGGGTGCTGGCCAGGCCAATGGACAGCGCCCCAGCCGCGATCAGCACATTCCCGATCACGCGGTTGGGCAGCACGCGCTTGCGCCAGAAGAGGTACGCCGACCAGATGGCACCGCCAACCAGCGTGAGCAACCCGTAGATGTTAAAGAACGGGGTGGTCAGGCGCACGCGTGCGCCCAGAGGCAACAAGCCGCGCACGATGGTTACCTGCCGGCCACGAACCGTTGCCACCGCGGTCTGCGCCCCGGAGGGCAGCCCCTGGCCCTCCTCCAGCACTTTTGTTCCATACTGCTCGCTGACGGGCCTGGAGGGATCGAAAACCGCGCTATCCAGCTGCGGCATCACCTGTACCATCAAATAGCCTGCGAACAAACTCCCCAGAATCAAGACCAGGGTGACCGCGTGCACCCATTTCTTGCGCACCAACAGGTACAGCGTTCCGTGACCGATCCAGGCCGCATTCAACGCGGCGCCAAAAAGATACCACACAAAAAACACCCAGCGGTTCCAGGTCAGAGAAAGATAGGCCTCGGCAAAACTCCCCGCACCGAACATGGCCAGCCCCACACCCCAAAATAAAAAGTGCAGCCCGCGGCGGACGAAGAAGCGCTGCAAGACAAGCACCGTGAAGCCCAACATGATCACGGTAGAAATAAAGGGAAGGATTTGATTGATGGACATGGCGACTCCCGTGAGGTTAGAATCGAACGAGGCCGAACACCACTCCAACGGCGAACAGGATCAGGGCCAGCGTGAGCAGCCCCATTAAAATCAGCAACAGCGGCACGGCCTTATCATAGAAGAGCGAGCCTTGCAGAAAGCGCGGCCTGCGTGCATGACGCATCGAATCCGGCATATGAGCGCATTTTGCGCCTGCCCCCTGTTCCGGTCAACGGAGATTTTTGCAGATTCACATTAGGATTTGGCAAGCGCGCATGCTATGCCCATGAATGGGCCGGCTACCGAAAAGGGAATTGCCTGCCCTTGCCGCACGGCCGTTGAGATGCCGTCGCTATTTGAGCTGCGATACGATCTCGGCCCCTTTCGTCCATACCCAGATGAAATGTTCTTCTACGTACGATATCCGCGCGTACGTTACCACCTCGGCCGGGGCCAGGGCCTGTCTCCATTCCGCTTCGCGGTAGCCGGCATAGCAGGCGGAAAAATAGACGAAACGAAGTTGTGGCCCAGCCTCTCCCGGCTGAAGGTCAGCAGGCGAAATTTCCCCTCGAGATTCAAAGGAATAGGAAAAACTGCCTGCCTCCTCGCCACCGTGCGAGGCAACGAAAACGAAGCGCCCATTTCGAATAGCATTCCTGAACGTCTCCTCGGAAAGCGGCTGGATGGCCACGCGGCCCGGCCCCCAGTGTCTTGCAGCAGCCGTCACGATGGGGTAAAAGAACAGGCTGAAAGTCCAGCGCGGGGGCGTGTAACTTGCCCACAACGTGGGTACAGGAATATATCCTCCATTGGTATACAGGATGTACACCTGCGGCGATTGGGCAGGAGCGCGCGTCAACGCTGCCCCGTGCACAGCGGCAAAAACGAGCAGAACCAGCCCGATGCGAGCAAGGAGGCTCCAGCCGAGCGAGAATCTCAGCCAGCCGGTGTGGTCGGCAAGCCGGGAAAGTAAAGGGATGGGCGGCGTGCGTCCGCGCCAGGCACCGAGGAGGCCAATCAGCCAGGCCAGCCACACCAGGACAAGCGCAACAAACACGATGAAACTGCCCATCAACCCAGCCAGCCCAGCCACCAACAGCATGGGATCATCCGGGCCGGGCTTCCAGTACAGCGTGGTGTATCCATACTCCAGCACGTCGGCCACGACGATTGCCGCGATGATGAAAAACATCGACAGAGAAACAGCCAGGCTGTGGCGACAATGGTAACGCAGAAAATCTTTTTTTCGCTGTTCGATTCCCATCAACCAAAACAGAGGGGCAAAGCCCAAATAACAGGCAACTCCCAGGGCGCGGTATCTCATCTGTTGCCGCGCACGGAAAGCCTGATATCGGGTTACCCTGATATGTCTGGAGGTTTGAGCAGGGGAGAAGAGGAAGGCTGCCATACGCCAGGAGAAGGAGTCCGTTGATAACTACTTACCATTTTACCATTGGTCAAGCATGAAATCCTTTGCGATCGTTGTCATTGCAATACTATGCCGCTGTCATTGCGAGACTCGCGCAGTGGGCCGAAGCAATTTCCTTTTCGTTCAACGGACCGCCACGCTGCACTCGCGGCGACATCGCAGAGCGGATAGCTACCACAGCAGGCAGTTCCCTCCATTGACCTTTTTGCAGAGCGTCAAGAATCGCCGCCCTACTCACGCTCGAACAGCACGCCCAAAGCCGCCGGCGGCGTGGCCCGCAGGGCACGCAACCAGCGTGCGAGGCGCCGACGCGCCCACTCCGGCAGGGCCGCCAGAGTGCGTTCGACCCATTCCGCATTGCCAACATTGACAAAGAGCAGGGTCAGGATCATCAGCGGGAAAGGAGCCACCTGAAACACCTGCGAAGGAATGCCGGGCAAACGGGATTGCAACACCAGTCCCAGCCATTGCAGAAAGGCAAACAAATAGCAGCCGAAGGCCGCCCGCAGCGGATTCCAACCGCCAAAAATAGTAATGGAGAGAGCGATCCAGCCGAACCCATCCAGGCCCGACTGGATGCCCATCCAGCCAGCCTTGACGTTGAGCGAATAGGCTGGCCCGGCCAGGCCGACCAGCGCCCCGCCCACCACAGTATAGATATAGCGCAAGCGATTGACAGGCGCGCCGCGCACGAAGGCGGCGGCCGGTCGCTCCCCGAGCCCCTGATGCATCAGGCCCGGACGCGTGCGGAAAATCCACAGCCAGGCCAGAACGATAATCAGATAACTCAAATACGTGATCCAGTCCTGTTGGAAGAACAACGCCCCGAGGATGGGAATATCCTTCAGGAGCGGGAATGGCTGGACCGGCAGGCGCGGACCAGAGAGGTTCATGTAGGGCACGCCCAGGAAGTAAGAAAGGTCGCGACAAATCAGCGCCAGCACGAACCCCACTGCCACCTGCGACTGGCGCAGGGTGATGCTGCTGAAAGCGACGATCAGCGCCACCACTGCACCGATGAGACTCCCAACCAGGAAGCCGAGCAGCAGGCTGCCGGTCTCATAGGCCACTGCAAAGGAGGCCATGGCCGAGAGCAGAATCGTCCCGTTGATGGAAAGATTGATGATGCCGGCCCGTTCGGTCAGGGTCTCGCCGATCACGGCAAAGAGAATCGGCCCCGCGGCGGCCAGCGCCCCGGCCAGGCCAATGAGGGTAGTACCCGTCACCATCGCGGCTCCTCTCCTTATCCCTTCAAAAAGCGCTGACGTGCTCCATCTCCCAGCAAAATGAGCAGGACCAGCAAGCCCTGCAGGACGCCGGAGAACGATGCATCCAGTTTGTAGTTCAGTTGGAGTTGAATTGTGCCAATGTTCAGGGCCACGAACAGGAAGGCCACCGGCGCGGCCCAAAGCGCCTGGTAGTTGACCAGCATCGCCACCAGCAAACCCAGAAAGCCATAGCCATTCGAGATGTTGGGCAGCAGACGGTGATATACGGCGGCCACCTGAATGCCTCCCGCCAGTCCAACCAGCGCTCCGCACACCAGGAAGGCGAACAGGCTGTACTGCCAGGTCGGGACGCCCAGCAGGAAAGCCGCGCGCGGATTCTTGCCCACGGCCTTCAATCGCAGCCCAAAGTATGTGCCGCGCAGGAGCAGGAAGACCAGAATCATTCCCAGAATGGAAATCCCCAGCGCCCAGGGACTCAGCTCCGTGCCCGGCAAAGTCGGCAGCCAGAACTCACGACCAAAGGGCTGCGTGCCCGACATCGAGCCGACCCCCGGCCGCTTCCAGGGGCCGAAGACGAGGTAGATCGTCAGGGCTGTGGCGACGAAGTTCAGCCCCAATCCACCGAAGATCTCGTTCACCCCGCCAAACGTTTTCAGCGCTCCGGCCAGGGCAGCCCAGAAGGCTCCACCCAGGATGCCGGCCAGGATGCCGAGCAGGATGCTCAAACCCGGCGGCAGATTCGTATCCTGAAGCAGGCGCAACGTCCCGGTCGTGAAAACCGCTCCCAGCACCATCTGCCCCTCCGCCCCGATGTTCCACAGGCCGGCCGAGAACGTGATCAGCACCCCGGCCGTGGTGAGCAACAACGGCGACCAGGAAATCAGCACGCCGATCACATTCTTCGTGCTGCCAAACGCTCCCTTGAGAATCCTGGCGTAGGCCTGAAACGGCGGCGCGCCGACGAGGGCCAGAATGGCGATGGTGATCAAAAACGCCAGCGCCAGCGCCCCTGCCTGAAAAAGCACATCCATCCCGCGTCTAGGCACGTTCCGCCTCCTGAACAGGTTGCAAATTCTCCCATCCCCGACCGCCGATCAGGTGTCCCAGCAGATCGCTCGTCAGGCTCGTTGCCTCCAGCGGTGGGGTGACTCTGCCGCTGAAGAAGACCAGCACGCGGTCGCTGTATTGCAAGATCTCCTCCAGATCCGAAGAGATGAAGAGAATAGACGTCCCCTGCTGACAGCGTTCCTTCAACTTCGACCAGATGTAAATTGTAGATTCAACATCCAGGCCGCGCGTCGGATGCTCCAGGAGAAGCAGCCTGAGCGGGACGCGCAACAGGGCGAGCAGGGCACGTTGTTGGTTGCCGCCCGAGAGGGATTCGACCCGGCTGGCAGGCAGGCCCTTGATGTTGAATTCCTCGATGCGCCGGCGGGCCAGAGCCCTGCCTTTCTCCCAGTCGATGAAGAATCCCTGCGGCGGCTCGGAGAGGAGGAAATGTTCGCTCAAATCCAGGCCGGGAATCAGTCCTTCCTCCAGGCGGGCGGCAGGCAGGAACGCCACCCCATGTCGTCGCAGGGCGTGATAGGGCCTGCCCGTCAGATTCTTTCCATGAACCAGAATCTGCCCGCCGACCGCACGCACCAGGCCGGCCACGGCGCGCAGGCAGAGTCCCTGCCCGCTCCCTTCCATCCCGGCCAGGCCGATGACTTCCCCTTCATGGACATCCAGCGAGACGTCCCGCACCTTGAGGCGGTGATCTTCCACCGAGAAGTTTTGCAAACGGACGGCCACCTCTCGCCTCACACAGGAGTGGCGTTCCCCCACAGAGAGGCTGCGACCAAACATCATCTCCACCAGTTGGCCCGTCGCGTAGGGAGGCCCGGCCTCGCCCACCAAATGCCCCTGCCGCAACACAGCGACTCGATGGCACAGTTCTTCCACCTCTTCCAGTTTGTGGGAAACGAACAGGATCGTCTTGCCTTGTTGAGCCAGCAAACGCAGCGAAGCGAAGAGTTTTTCCTTCTGGTCGGCACTGATGCCGGTGGTTGGTTCGTCGAAGATGAGCACGCGCGCTCCCAGCCAGAGCAAGCGCAGGATTTCCACTTGCTGGCGTTCGCCGACCGTCAGGGTCTCGACGTAGGCCTCGGGGTCGAGGGCAAAACTATATTGTTCGCTCAACTTCCTGAACTCCCGCGTCGCCTCGAGGCGATGGGGCAACAGCCCGCCGCGGCGCCCCAGGATGAAGTTATCAATGACCCGCATGGGAGGGAAGTCCAGCGGGTCCTGATGGAGCATCCCCACCCCGTAGCGAATGGCATCGGCCGGGGAATGAATGAGAACCGAATGGCCGTCCAGGAGAATCTGGCCCGAATCGGCGCGAATAAAGCCGGAGAAGATCTTCATCAGGGTGCTTTTGCCGGCGCCGTTCTCTCCCAAAATGCCCTGGATCGTCCCGGCCGGGACGCGCAGCGTGATGTCCACATTGGCGCGCACAGCGCCGAAGGTCTTGCAGATGTTCCGCAGTTCAACATTCATGCGCTCTTCCGCAGGTCCAATATAGAAACAAGAGGGGGAAGGCAGGCGCCTTCCCCCTGAGCGAGGGGCGGGCTTTTATTTTGAGACGCTCTGACCTTCCATGCCCTCGAGCAATTGCGGCAGGTACCAGACTTGCAGGTCGGTTGCCACCTCGCCCTCCTTCAAATAGGCGCTGCCATCCTGCAAGTTGAGCGGCCCGACCCACAGGTTCAAACCGCCGGCCAGTTCCGCAATGAACTGATCCAGCTGTCCCTTGGCCTCGGCGCTCAGCGCTGCCCCCGGGACAAAACCGACCGCGCTGGTATCGGGGTTGTTGATGTCCTTCCAATCCGGGCCGTTCCACCAGAAGTCGGACTTCCAGGTGCCATCCATGGCCATCTTGACGGCCTGCGCGTAGGCCGGGCCCCAGTTGAAGTATGGCACGCCCAGGCAAATGGAAGGAGCCTGATCGCAGGCGCCCTTGTAATCGTAGGGGATCGCCCAGACCTTCTGGCCGGCGTCGCTCAACTTCTTGGCCTCGGTCATGGCCTCGGTGGTATCGATGCCGGAGATGACCACATCGTAGCCGCTGTTGAAGAACTCGTCCGCCACCTGAGTCGGATCGGAGGTCACGCCGGGGATGTTGAACCAGAAGCCAATCCAGTTCACCTTGAAGGCCAGGTTTTTGGCCGGCTTGTTGCGGTAGTGTGTCCAGCAATACTTCGCGCCCAGGTAGGCCGAGGAGGCCAGGCGGCGCGTCTCATCGTTGATGAGCGGGCCGAGGTAGCCGATTTTCCCGCTCTGGCTGGTCAGGGCGGCGGCGCAGCCGGCGATCATCTTGCCGTATTCCATGCGCCCCATGATGTCGATCTGGTTGGGCGATTCCTGATAGTTCTTGCCCTCCTTCCAGGTCCAGTCGTCGGAGGCGCCGATCACATAGATATCGGGGTGGGCATTGGCGAACTTCAACGCCTCGTCCTTCATGTCATCCGAGTTGAAGATGATCAATCTGGCGCCCTGCCCCACCAGTTGCTCGGCCAGTTGCGAGGCGGTCTGGCCGGGATAGGCGGGGGAGCCGGAATAGACATTCTCCAACCAGATCATCCTGGCGCCGGGCACCTTCTGCTCCACATAGAGGCCGGCCTCGTAGTGTGCCTCGCTCCAGCCATGGTCATTGTGCGGGCCAACCAGCAACATGCCGAAGATGAACTCTTTGGGTGCTTCGGTCTTGGGCACCTCGGTCGGCGGGGCGGGTGTGGCCGCCGGCTTGGTAGCGGCCGGGGTGGGCGTGGGCTGCGGCCCGCAGGCCGCCGCGAGCATCGCGAAGACGGCCACAAGCAGGGCAGTTTTCAAAACGGTGTTGCGCATCGAATACTCCTCCTTTCGAAATCAACGGCAGGTTCAGATAAGGATTGAACAATGCGGGTGCAAATGCTATCTTGGCGAGCGTGCCTCCTTTCCTCGATTGCGGTAACTGCTTGCAGCGGCCCGTCACACGGCGGTTGAAACAATGTAACGGGCCTGTACGAGATTGCCAAACAGTGTGAAAGCCGGAGAACAGGGCGGTTCAATTGTAGCACGAACAGGCTCACCCGAACCAGTGTCACACATCCGTTGTTCTCAAGGAGAGCAGTCAAATTGGTTGCGCATCCTGGTGACGGCGGCCTGCTGTTGTGGAGCGGGAGGGGTGGCGGATTGGATTCGCTGCCACAGCCGGCAGAGCAAGGGCCCGACGTACCGCGGCGAGACCCTGTAGGCCGTCATGGATAATTCTTCGGCCCGTCTCCATTCGCCGAGGTGAGCATAGCCCTCGATAAAGACAAAACGCTCGATTGGATCGTTGGGGTAATCCTTCAACGAAAAAGCCACCTCCCCCAACGCCACCACCTGCGTCCAATCCTTCTGCTGGCGGGCCAGATCGGCCTTCTCGAAATAGTAACACCAGCCGTGCGGCGGTTCGGGGCCATAGACGGTGGGCATGCGCGCGGTTGAATCCGGCCTGATCCACGCTGAGGAGGAAAGGCGGGCAGCCTCGCGCATCAGGCTGCCGTCTGGAATGAGGCGGTTGAACGGGTCGAGATCCGCCTCCAGCAAGCGCAGACAGCCGGGCGGATTGTAATAAAAAGCCAGCGCCTGCGAGGTGTTCCCCTCGAAGCGTCCGGCCAGGTAATCGTAATGGATGGGCAAGGCGGGCTGCAGGTCCGGCAACGAACCGTTCAGCCGATTGGTGGGATAGAAAAGCAAATACGAAATCCGATCGCTGCGATTTTCAGGAGCGTAGATCCAATTCAACGCCGCGCCCAGCGAGTTATCGGAATAAAAAGCCAGTGCTTCGTTCATCAGCACCACGGTGTTGGGAGCCAGGCCGGGGGCGCGCCAGGTCATCTGCCAGAAGAGCTCCTTTTGCGCCTGCCAGTCACGGCGAAAATCGCCTGCCCACAAGAACTGCCGCCCGGCAAAAAGGGCCACCAGCACAGCCAGCCCTCCCCGTCGCCAGCGTCCCATGCCCGACCCGGCCAGCAAGTCCACCAGCCCGGCCAGGATCAAACTGGCGCCGAGCATGGCCGGCAGCGTGAAACGATTGGCCGGAAACCCCAGCGTCAGTGGCAGATCGATCAACCAGAACGGCGCGCAGGCGAGCGGCAACATCCACACCCCCAGCCCGATGGCCTCCCTGGCCGCGTCTCGTTCGCTTCCATCCGGACCCGCGGCCGGCCGCCGCCAAAGAGAGAGAAGCGCCACCCCGAAGGTGAGCCCCACCACCGCGCTGTAGGCCAGCGTCATTCTCCAGCCGTAGGAGGCACCCAACGGCAACTGGAATCCCTGCCCCCAGGCCGCGGCGGTGACCGTCCACAGGCTGAGCCCAGCGTTCTTCAGCAACGCGAGGCTGCTTGCAAGCGGGGCGGCCTTCAGTTTTGGCAGCAGTCCAAAGCCATAGATCTGGTTATTGAAAATATACAGGCGAGAAAAAACCGCCAGCAGGAAAACGCCCAAATAGGGCAACCACATCCGCAGTCCGGCGCGCAGGCGCTGGCCGCGCTCGGCGAACTCGCTACGCAGTGCCACCCAGATCATCGCTGGCCGCGCCAGTTCCAGGACGAAGAAGTATTCCATCATCCACAAATTGAGCGCCGAAAGAATCAGGCCCATGGCCGTGAAGAGAAGCGCATTGCGGCGCCGCGCCAGCAACATACACAAGAAAGACAGGAGGAAAAAGGCCAGGACAATGAAAAAGTGACTGTACAGATAGGCCGCCCACTGCTGATTGAAGCCCGGATAGAGCAGAAAAAGCGCGGCCGTGCTCCAGGCAAAAGCCCTGCGCCCCGGCCACGCCTCACGAATGATCGCCCACACCAGCACCGCGCTCACCCAGCGCCAGAACAACGCAAAGATCTGCCAGTAAATCGGCACATGGGGAAGGAGGCGCGTGGTCAATTGAAACAACAACCCCCACAGCGGGCGATTGGTGGAAAAATAACGCCTCATCGCCGCCGGCCCCAACTGATAGCGAATCCAGGACATGGGCAAGTCATCCCAGTAAAAGCCCTCGTCCGGCAGGAACAATCCATAGGCCAGCAGAGTGAGCAGGGCCAGGCTCACCAGCGGAATATCCAGCCAGGAGAAGATCTTTTTCAACAAGTTCATGAGGTCTTCGATCCAGACCTCCGAGGTCTTATGAACTCAACAGTGCTGTAACACGGTTTTTGCGCCATGCAGCGCGGGGTGTTCCCGCCGCCATGAGGACCTCGGGGTCTGGAACAGATCACGGCACAATCCACGTGCCGGTCTCGCCCTTGAGGGCGCGTCCGATGTTCTCCGGGTTGGTGATGAGCGCTTTGCCGTTCGGGTTGGCCTCCAGGAACCAGATGATGGCCTGGATTTTGGGCGCCATCGAGCCTTTGGCAAAGTGCGTGCCTTCGGCCAGATACTGTTTGGCCTCCGCCATGCTCATCTGGTCTATCCACTTCTGATCGGGCTTGCCAAAGTGGAGGGCCACCTTCTCGACCGCGGTGGAGATGACGAACAGATCGGCCTTGATCTCGCGTGCCAGCAGCGAGGAGGCATAGTCCTTGTCAATCACGGCAGCCACGCCCTTCAGGTCGCCGTTTTCATCGCGGATGACCGGGATGCCGCCGCCGCCCACGGTGACGACGATCACCCCGGCCCCCAACAGCGTCTTCACCACCGGCAATTCGACCACTTCCTTTGGGATGGGCGAGGCCACCACCCGCCGCCAGCCGCGCCCGGCATCCTCGACCACATCCCAACCCATCTCGTTCCTGCGGCGCATGGCCTCGGCCTCGTCCATGAAACTGCCGATGGGTTTGGTAGGGTTCTTGAAGGCCGGGTCGTTGCGATCCACAGCCACCTGGGTAACGACCGTCGCCACCGGTTTCCGAATCCCGCGCCGGCGCAGTTCGTTTTGCAGGTTTTGCTGCAGGGCGTAGCCAATCGCGCCCTGGCTGTCCGCCCCGCACACGTCGAGCGGCACCTCGTGCATGCCCTCGACTTTGGCAGCGATCTCCGAGCGGCGCAGAATGAACCCCACCTGCGGCCCGTTGCCGTGGCCGATGGCCACGTCCCAGCCGGCCTCGATCATGTCAGCGATGTGATAACAGGTCTCCTTAGCCGCCTGGTATTGATCTTCGACGGTTTTGTGTTTCTCGTCTTTGATCAGTGAGTTGCCACCGATAGCAACAACAGCGAGTTTGGTCATAAAGTCTCCTTGTGGTTTATAGTCAGATAGTCCATTGGACTGCCTGACCAACTACCTCATCGTCAACGCCATGACCGCCTTTTGGGCGTGCAGGCGATTCTCGGCCTGGTCGAAGACGACCGAATGCGGCCCATCCATGACTGCGCTAGTGACTTCGATGTCGCGGTCGGCCGGCAGGGGGTGCATATAAATCACATCTTCTTTGGCCACGCGAAGCTTCTCCTCGTCCATGATCCAGTGCCTGTACATGTCCTGCAGGCGCTTGCCCTCGTTCGAGTCGGTAGTCGTGAGGAGCGGCCCCCAGGATTTGGCGTAGATGACGTCTGCGTCCCGGCAGGCTTCGGTCATGCCGTTCGGATCGGCAATGACCTCGAAGGAGGCACCGCTCTTGCGCGCCTCGGCCTTGGCCTGCTCGACGATCTCCGGCATGAGCGGAAATTCCGGCGGGTGGACCAGGGTCACATCCAAGCCGAAGCGCGGCATTTGCAGGATGAGCGATTGCGGGACAGAGATGGGCTTGAGATACGAGGCCGCATATGCCCACGAGACCACCATCTTTTTGCGGCGCAAGTCGCGCCCCTTTTTCTCCATGATGGTCATCAGATCGGCCAGGCACTGGAACGGATGGTAAATCTCGCACTGCATGTTCAACACGGGGGCGCGCGAGTATTTTGCCACCTCGTTGATGTAACGGTTGCCCACGCCCCAATCCACATGGCGGATGGCGATGCCATCGAAGTAACGCCCAAAGATCTCGCCGATTTCCACGGGCGTATCGCCATGCGCAATCTGAGTGGTCTTGCTCTCGATGAAGGCGGCATGACCGCCCAGTTGGGCCATGCCGGCCTCAAACGAGCCGCGCGTGCGGGTGCTGGAATAGAAGAACAGCATCGCCAGCACCTTGTCGCGCAGGTAAGGATGGAGTTCGCCCAGAGCACGCTTGCGCTTCAGGTCGAAGGCCACATCCAGGACAGTTTCGAGTTCTTCCTTCGTAAAATCAAGGTCGCCGATTAAATCACGGCCACGTAAGAAGGTTTGCATAGGTTAGTCTCCCGATCCGGTAGTCTGATGGTCTTCAGTTGGAGGATGGCCATCAGGTGAATGGATCTTCGTCGCTCTCGTTGTTGCCTAAATCGGTTTCGCTCCATCAACAAGGTCTCCTTACTATCCGACTCCTACTCCATTGCGCCGAGGACCAGCGCCAGCAACGCCATTCTCATCACCACGCCGTTGAAGGCCTCCTGCCAGTAGCGCGACCAGCGGGTGATGTCCACATCGGTGGGAATCTCGTCCATGCGCGGCAGAGAGTGGAGCAGGATGGCATCCGGCTTGGCCTTCTTCTCCAACAGTTCGCGGGTGATCTTGTAGTTGGACGGCGTCAGGCCGACCTCGCCGGCGCGCTCATCTCGTGCTTTGGTGTAATCGGGTTGGACAACGGGCTCCACGAGAATCACATCCGCGTCACCAATGGCCTGCTCAACGTGCTCGGCCTCCTTGAAGTTCAGGCTGTATTGCTTGAGTTCGGCCTTGAATTCCCCGGTCAGGCTCATTTCTGGCGGGGCGACAAAGGTGATGGGGCAATCGAACTGCGTCAGAGCATAACCCAACGAGTGCATGGTGCGCATGCGCATATCGCCCACGGCCAGCCACTTCAATCCATCAATGCGACCCCTCTCGCGCCACACTGTGTACAGGTCGGTCAAAATCTGGGTGGGGTGTTCGCCCCAGCCGTCGCCGCCGTTGATGACGGGGATGGATGCCCAGCGGGCAGCCTCGTGCGGCGCACCTTGCTGAAAATGGCGCATGACGATCACATCGCCGTAGAACTCCAGCATCTTGACCGTATCCTTGATGGATTCCTGATAGAAATCGCCGGCGCGCGTCATCTTCGGATCGGCAAAACCACAGACATGTCCGCCCAGGCGGTGCATGGCCGCCTCGTGCGCCAGGCGCGTGCGGGTCGAGGGCTGATAGAAGGCCGTGACCAGCGTCTTCTCCTTGAGCATGTCCGTGTTGCGGCGCGAACGAGCAATCGGCTCCATTTGCTGAGCCACTCCGAAGACGTGGAAGAACTCGTTGCGCTCGAAATCTTTGAGGGACAAAATGTCCCGTCCGGCAAAACTACGCATGTGAACCTCCTTGAACTTATGATGAGTTATTTCGACCTCGGGCGCCTCGAACGCTTCGCGCTACAATATTGCTCTTGAGAATCCATGACAACCGTAAAGATTCTGTACCGCGCTACGGACGCCCGGGGCGAACGAATCACCACCATCGCACGTGGGGCAGATGATCCCGCTGTGCTGCCCCTCACAAGTTGTCTGCTCACTGTGGTGAACATCCTGTCTATAAACTCCTGAACTGGACTTACTTGCCCACGCGGCGGATGACATGAAAGTGAAAGTGGCCAGGGATGAAGTAACTGTAGGAGTAATCAATCACCTTCCCGCCGGAGCGGTACAGGTAAGAGGTGAACTGCAACAAGACATCGCCGCGCTGAATCTGCAGGGCCCTGGCCACCTCGCTCGGCGCGCCGATGGCCGAGATCGCGGCGCACGAGACCGTGAGCGGCTCGCCGCGCTCCAGCAAGAAGTCCAGAACCGAGCCCTTGAACGTGGCCGGAAGTTGTTCGGGCCGCAGGGTGTCTTCGGGCAACACATCCACCAGGTACGCGATCGGGCGAGATTCTTCACGCATCACCCGCTCCACGCGCGTCAAGGGCGTTCCCATGGGCACACCGAGCGCCCTGGCGGGCTCCTCATCGGCAGGCACGATTTCAACCCGCAGGTCACTGACCGAGACCTCCAGGCCGAGGCGCCTGGCCATCGTCTCCAGACTCTCCAGCACCTCCAGGCCGGCCTCGATGATGGGCACCTGCCCGACCACATACGTGCCTGAACCCTGGCGTCGTCGGATCAACCCCTGGGCCTCAAAGGTGCGCATGGCCTCGCGCAGCGTGGCACGCGAGACGCCCAATTTCCTGGCCAGTTCGGGCTCAGAGGGCAGGCGCTCTCCCGCAGGGGTGATGGAAATGAGAGCGGCCAGATCGTTTTGCAACCGCTGAAAGGGAAAGCGCGGCATGGATCAGCTGCCTCTCGGAACTAGACTTCTTCCAGGACCGGGATCAACTCGAATCTCGTCACGTCAACCAGGCCCTTATCCGAAATGCGCAGGGCGGGAATCACGGCCAGGGCCAGCAAAGACAACTGCATATTTGGATTGTTGAGTTTGCAGCCGCAGGCTCTAAATCCATCCAGGATGGTGGCAGCCTTCCTGGCCACGATCTCGACCCTCTCTCTGGACATCAAACCGCCAATGGCCAGTTCGACCAAGCCGATGACTTTACCCTCCTTGACCACAACCTGGCCGCCTCCGCATCGTTCCAGACGGTTGGCGGCGACCGCCATGGAGGCCTCGTCATTGCCAACCACGATCATGTGGTGACTATCGTGGGCCACCGTGGAGGCCACCGCGCACCGCTCGGTGAACCCGAAGCCGTTCACCAGGCCAACCACCACGCGGCCTGTTGCCCTGTGCCTCTCCACCAGGGCCACCTTGGCCAGATCGCGCCTCGTGTCAGCATGAACTTCGCCCTCGTTGAGCGTCACCGGCATGCGCAAATGACGCGTCGGAGCCTGATTCTCGATCACGCCGATCACATTCGCCTTGACGTGTCCGGCCCGCTTATGCGGGTGCTCCAAGCGAAAGTCATCGGCTCTCAACGGCCGTTTCATGCGGATAGAATGGAGCGCCCACTTGGGGTAGGGGAAGGAGGGAAGTTTGATGTTCCAGCGCTGATTTTCGGCAATCACGACTCCTCGAGCGATCACCATTTCGGCATAGAACTCGCGCAGGTCTTCTACGAGAACGACATCGGCCCAGCGTCCGGGGGCAATCAGGCCGATCTCGCGACTCAGGCCAAAATGCTCGGCCGTATTGAGGGTCATCATTTGGATGGCGGTCATCGGCTCGAGGCCCTGGCTGATGGCATGGCGCAGCACGCGATCCATGTGGCCTTCGTAAGCCAGGGTTTCGGCATGGGAATCATCCGTGCACAGGATGAAGCGGCGCGGGTCGAGTTTCATCTCGGTCACGGCCTGGATCTGTGCGGCCACATCATGCCAGGCGGAGCCATAGCGCAGCATCGGCTTCAGACCCTGGCGGGCGCGGGCGATGGCATCTTCGAGGCGCGTGCCCTCGTGGTCGTCTTCGGCGCCGCCGGCCACGTAGCCATGAAAGGGCTGTCCCAGATCGGGCGAGGCGTAGTGTCCTCCGATCACTTTGCCGGCCGCGCGCGCGGCCTCCATCTTGGCCAACACCTTCGGGTCGCCGCCGTATACGCCGGGGAAGTTCATCATCTCCCCCAGGCCGATGACGCCCGGCCACTTCATGGCCTGCTTCACCTCGCCGGGGCCGATGGCCGCGCCCGCCGTCTCCAGCCCGGGAGCGGAGGGAACGCAGGACGGCATCTGCACCCAAACATGGATGGGCTGGCGAGCGGCCTCCTCCACCATCAGCCTCACGCCTCGCAAGCCAAACACATTGGCAATTTCATGCGGATCAACGAACAGGCCGGTCGTGCCGCGAGGGGCTACGGCGCGCACAAACTCCGTCACCGTGACCATGCCCGATTCGACGTGCATGTGACCATCAAGCAGGCCGGGCACAAGGTAGCGGCCTCTGGCGTCGATGACCTTTGTCCTTTTGCCCAAAGTGTGGTCGGCCGCGGGCCCAACGTATGCGATTCGCCCGTTTACAATCGCGAGGTCGGTATTGGGGATCACCTCGCCTGTCTGTACACACACCCAGCGACCGTTCTTAATGACCAGGTCTGCGGGGCGGCGCCCCATGGCAACCTCAACGAGAAGATGGAGAAAAGGAGCTGAGGACATGTGGCCTCCTGACTGTACATTCCGGATACGGCCTCGAAAGCAATCGAGATGCCCGGTGCGCTTTTCACAGGTCGGTCAACGGCCCGCGCGAGCGAGAGGAACAGCCAATGCAGGAACAAAAGAGCCGCAAAGCGATGGTCATGATGAGAGGATTCGTTTTCCTCGATCAAGGCTGAAACGGCGTAAACAAAGAGAGAGAAACGAGGTACACCATGAAGAGCGTGCCCAAGAACAGCGGAGTCAGCAGCAGCCAGGCCACTCGAGGCCGGCCCCTCTTCACGGCCAGCGCCCCGCCGAACTGGAGCAGGCCAAGCAAGTAAAGCGGGGCGCCGCACACGCCACTGAGATACAGCATGGCAGAGGCAGCCCAAACGCCCGCCAGCAAGAGCACAAACGGCCACCGTCTCCAGATTCCCAGCGCGGAGAGCAACAGGGACATGGCTCCCGCCGGGGCACCAAATGCAAGTTGAATAAAAATCTCCTGTAACATGCCTCTCCGTCGTCGGTCATCGCCTGGCCGCCTCTTCCAAGTCGTGACGGCTACCCACGCACCAACCTCCGCGCCGCCCGCCTGTGTTTCTCCACCAGGCGGCATTCATCCAGCGAGACGAGGTGCCTTTCTCTGACAATCAGCCGGCCTCCAACAGCGGTGTAATCCACTCGCCCCGGCTGGCAGAAGACGATCGCCGCAACAGGGTCGTCCTCCGCTCCGGCGTAGTCGAGGCGCTTGAGGTCAACGGCGAAGAAATCGGCGCAGCAGCCAACCTCCAGACGGCCGATGTCGTGGCGTCCCAGCACCGCCGCGCCGCCGCGCGTCGCCAGGTAGAGGGCCTGACGGGCAGTCATCAACGTTCGAGAGCGGTCGTTGGAGAGGGAAAAGCCGCGGAGGCCCTCGCGCACCCGCGCCAGGAGCATGGCCTGCCTCACCTCGGCCAGCAGGTGCGAGCCGTCGTTGGAGGCCGAGCCATCCACCCCCAGGCCGACCTTCACGCCTGCCGCCAGATACTCCTTGATGGGCGCAATGCCGGAGGCCAGACGCATGTTGGAGGTCGGGCAGTGGGCCACGCCGCAGCCATGCCGGGCAAAGACCTGAATCTCCGCCTCGTTGACCCAGACCGCATGGGCAAACCAGACGTCTTCGCCCACCCATTCGACCTCCTGCATGTAGGCGACCGGTCGGCGACCGAACTTTTGCAGACAGAATTGCTCCTCGTCTTCGGTCTCGGCCAGGTGGGTGTGCAGGTGAACGTTGTATGCGCGCGCCAGGCGGGCCGATGCGCGCATCAGGTCGCCGCTGACGGAGAAGGGCGAGCAGGGAGCGAGGACGATCTGGGTGCGCGCCCCCGGCTGCGGGTCGTGGTAGGTTTCGATGAGGCGCTGGCTGTCGCGGAGAATCGCTGCCTCGTCCTCCACCACCGAATCGGGCGGCAGCCCCCCTTTCGATTCTCCCAACGACATCGAGCCGCGCGCGGCCTGCAGACGCATGCCGATCTCCTGCGCGGCGGCAATCTCATCGTCCAGCTTCGACCCGTTGGGGAACAGATACAGGTGATCGGAGGCTGTCGTACATCCGGAAAGGGCCAGTTCGGCCAGCGCCGTCTGAGTCGAGATGAAAATATCCTCCGCCGTGAGCCGTGCCCAAATGGGGTAGAGTGTCTTGAGCCATTGGAAAAGATTCGCATCCTGAGCCGCCGGCAGCGCGCGCGTCAGCGTTTGATAGAAATGATGATGTGTATTGATCAGTCCGGGCAGCACAACGTGACCTTTGAGATCGAGCACCTCATCGGCGGAAGCAGGCAATTGCTCACTCGGCCCGACCTGTTCAATGAAGCCATCGCGAACAAAAAGCCCCCCATCGGCAATCTCCTGCTGATGGTCATCCATCGTGACGAGATAGGCATGTTTAACCAGGAGCGTGGTCATCACTCAGAGTTGTCTGACAACTATAGTTTAACAAAAGAACGGGGAGATGTCAACACACATCCTCGTATAATCAAGACATGTTCAGAAGCGAAGCGCAAAGGAGCCTCGGGCTGCTCTTGCTGCTCACGGCCTGCCTCCCCCTCGGGACCCGGGCGGGCGCTGCGACCCCTCAAGCGGCCTTGCCCGGGGCAGAAGCCTCTCCCCGCGCGGCTTCGCCCGCGCCTGTGGCTTCCGCGAGCGTCACTCCCCCTCCAGAGACTCCCAGGCCCCTCCTGCCGGCGCGGACCAGCACGCCGCTCCCGGCTCCCACGGTCGAGAGCCTCCATGCCATCGTGACGGCAGAGCGCCTCAGCTGTCGCTACGGCCCCGGAGCAGAATACCTGTTCCTATATGGCCTGCGTCGGGGGGCCAACATCAAACTGATTGGCCGCACAGACGGCGAGAACTGGAACTGGGTCTACGTGGATGGGAAGAACAGGTGTTGGGTCAATGCCAGATTTCTCGAAATCGGGGGCGAGATGAACAGCCTGCCGGTAGTTTATCCGGGAGTGGCCCGCTTGCCCGTCTCCCCGTATTATCCCCCCACGACTGTGCTGAGGGCCGTACGCCAGGGGACAAACGTCACCGTGGAATGGCTGGACATCCCCCTGCGGGCCGGGGACGAAGAGGATGAGAACATGCTGCACTATATCGTGGAAGTGTGGCGTTGCCAGGAGGGGAAGATGCTCTTCGAGCCGCTGGCTACCGACGATACCCGGCTGACATTCGTTGATGAAGCCGGCTGTTCCCGGCCCTCTCACGGACGCATCTTCGTGCAGGAAAAGCACGGCTTTGCCGGCCCAAGCGAGATTCCCTGGCCGCCCGACCCTGCCGCGCCAACGACCATGCCCTGGCAGGGATTCACGGAAGACTCCTGAGCAGAGGAATTCGATACAGAACCACCAGGGAGAAGAGCAGGCTGATGCCGGCAAACAGGGAGATCGCCGGACTCAACCCGATCTGTTCAGAGAGGGCGCCCACCATCAAGTTTCCAAACGGCGCAAATCCGAAGAAAGTCAATGTATAGAGCGCCATGACACGCCCCCGCATGGCATCCGCCACGCGCGTCTGCAGCATGGTGTTGACCAGCGCGAATTCCAGCATGAAACCCACCCCCAATCCCACAGCCAGAATCAGGCTCAGAGGGAAATACGGGTTGAAGGCAAACAGGATAAGGGTCAGCGGGAAAGCCATGCTGGCCGTGGTAAGCCAGGTGCCGCGCCAGCCGCCGCGGCGCCGAGCGGCAACGATGAAGGCGGCGCTCACGGCCCCGATTCCGGTGGCCGTGTTGATCCAGCCATAGGCCAGAGCGCCCTGCTTCAATACTTGTTCGACGAAAGCCGGCAGAAGGGCGGCGTAGGAAACGCCAAAGACGCTGAAGATCAGAGCCAGCAACAGCAAGCCCAGCAGGTCAGCCTGTCCGAGCACATATTGAATGCCGCTGCGCAACTGTTTCCACGGCGGTTCTACGGCAGGCGCATCCACATGCGGCTTCAACCGCATGGCCCCCAGGCCGGCGAGGACCGCCAGAAAAGAAAGCCCATTGACGGTAAAGCACCAGGCCGCGCCCATCACAGAGAGCAGCACGCCTGCGATTGCCGGGCCGATGAGGCGCGCGCCGTTGATCATCATCGAGTTCAAGGCGATGGCGTTGGGCAGATCCTCGCGTCCCACCATCTCGACCACGAACGCCTGACGGGCCGGCGCATCAAAGGCATTGACCACGCCCAGGCCGGCAGCCAACAGGATGATATGCCACACCTGGACGCCTCCGCCAAACGTCAACACGGCCAGGATGAGGGCCAGGGTCATCGCGCTGGCCTGCGTGATCATCAGCAAGGTACGCTTCGGGATGCGATCCACGATCACGCCTCCCCATGGCGAAATCAACACCGCCGGGATCGCGGAGGCAAAACCAACGAGCCCCAGCGTCAGGTCGGAATGGCTGATCTGATACACCAGCCAGCCCTGAGCAATGGTCTGCATCCAGGTGCCGATGTTGGAGATCAACTGGCCCCCAAAATAGAGCTGGAAATTTCGATGGCGTAAGGCGGCGAACGCGCCGTTGCGCCATGCCTGCGGCTGGGGAACGCCTTTCTCTTCAGAGGTCATATCGTTACCGATGCCATCCGCCTCAGGCATTAGCCCGGCAGACAGGGGGCTATTATATCCCTTCCGGAGGCTCCCAAATAGAGTCTTGCTCCGTAACAGGCCGGGTTTGACGGTTATCCCCACCGCCTCTATAATCTGCCCATGCAGACTCATGGCCTGTGCCTGACCTGGTATTGGAAATACGATGAGGACTTTGCCGCTCTCATCCGCCAGGCCTGCCATGCCCACGGGCTTTCGCTCTATGAAGTAACGCCGGCCAACCTGCTGGAAAGCATCGCCGCCCTGTACACGGGGCAGCACGCCTTTCGTGCCCTGCTCGATCGCGCCAGCGACGACCTGCGCTTCGAGCCCATCCGTCGTTATGCCCGGGAACATCATCTGCGCCGCATCAACCCCGCCGAACTCTCGCACTGGTCAGAGGACAAAGCCACCATGCACCTCGAGTTGATCCAGGCCGGCCTGCACGCTCCCTACACCATCATCCTGGCCCCGTTCGTCGAGCAACCCCTTCTTCCGCCCCTGGATCTGGGACCGCTCGGAGGGCATTTTGTTCTCAAGCCGGCCGTGGGCGGCGGCGGCGAGGGCGTGGTGCTGAACGCCTCGACAAGCGATGACATCCAACGGGCGCGGCTGGAATTTCCCGATCAGAAGTATCTGATCCAGGAGCACATCGAGGCGTGCCTCATCAACGGACAAAAGGCGTGGTTCCGTGTCTTCTACGTAGGAGGCCAATGTCTCCCCTGCTGGTGGAATCCGCTCACGCACGCCTACGCGGTGCTGACACCAGAGGAGGAACAACGCTTCGATCTCGCACCCCTCCGCCTCATCACGGGGCGCATTGCTGCCATCTGCCGCCTGGACTGGTTCTCAACCGAAATCGCCCTGACCGAAGCCCGGCGTTTCGTGGTCGTGGATTATGTCAACGATGGTATAGATACCCGCCTTCAATCCAGGGCTCATGACGGCGTGCCGGATGAAGTCATGCAGCAGATGGCCGAGGAGCTGGTGAGGATGGTTGGGGGATAGACATTCCCCGCATGGCTCGGGCGCTTCCGCGGGCGCGCGATTCGGATTCACCCTCCCAGGTAGGCCGCCTTGACCTTCGGGTTGTCCATCAACTCCTGCGCGGCCCCCGCCAGGGTGATGCGGCCGGTCTCCAGCACGTAGCCGCGGTGCGCCAGTTTCAGCGCCTGGCGGGCATTCTGTTCCACGAGCAGGATGGTCGTGCCGGCCGCGTTGATCTCGCGCAGGGTCTGAAAGATCTCCCGCACCAGGACCGGCGCCAGTCCCATCGAGGGTTCGTCCAGGAGCAGGATGCGGCCGCGCGTCATCAGGGCGCGTGCCACCGCCAGCATCTGCTGCTCACCCCCGGAGAGCGTGCCGGCCAGTTGATGCTGTCGCTCGGCCAAGCGCGGAAAGAGGGAGAAGACCCGCTCCAGGTCGCGGCGCAGATTTGGCCGATCCTTGCGGCTCCAGGTGGCCAGTTTCAAATTCTCCAGGACGGTGAGATTAGCAAAGATGCCGCGTCCTTCGGGGACATGGGCAACGCCCATCTCCACAATGCGATGAGCAGGCACCTGGCGCAAATCCACTGCATCGAACAGGATGCGACCGCTGCGCGCCGGCACGAGTCCGGAGATGGTCCGCAACAGGGTGGACTTACCGGCCCCGTTGGCGCCGATGAGCGTGACGATCTCCCCTTCATGGACATCCAGGGAAATGCCCTGCAAGGCCAGGATACTGCCATAGGCGACCTGTAGGTCCTGGACGGAAAGCAATGCGCCATCTCTGCTCATAGGACTGCCTCTTCCTCCCCAAGGTAGGCTTCGATCACGCGCGGATGATTCTGAATCTCCGCCGGCGAGCCCTCGGCAATGGTCTGGCCGAAATCCAGGACCTGGATGCGTTCGGCGATGCCCATCACGACGCGCATCTGATGCTCGATCAGGAGAATGGTGAGGTCGAACTCGCGGCGGATCCACAGGATGGTTTCCATCAACTGCTCGATCTCGGCCGGGTTCATGCCGGCCGCGGGTTCGTCGAGCAACAACAAAGAGGGCCGTGTCGCCAGAGCGCGGGCGATCTCCAGGCGGCGCTGCTGTCCGTAGGGCAGATTCTTCGAGGTCACCTCCGCCTGATCGGCCAGGCCGAAGATATCCAGCAGTTCGAGGGCTTCGCGACGAATGCGCGCCTCTTCGCGAAGGAAGCGAGGGAGCCGCAAGAGAGATTCCCAGGGGGAATAGTCCGCGCCCATATAGCAAGCAATGCGCACGTTATCCAGCACGGAAAGTTCCCGGAAGAGCCGAATGGTCTGAAAGGTGCGGGCAATGCCGCGATGAATGATCGCGTGTGTCGGCAGGCCCACGATATCCTGATCGCGAAAGCGAATGCGCCCCTCTGTGGGACGATAAACGCCGGTGATCAGGTTGAAGACGGTGGTCTTGCCGGCCCCGTTCGGCCCAATGATGGCTACCAGCGCGCCGGGCAGCAGATCCAGGTTGAAGTCATGCACGGCGCGCAACCCCCCAAACCAGTGGGTGAGGTGCTCAATGTGCAACAGACTCATGGGGACACCTGTTTTACACCTCGAGCGCGGACCTCGCGACGCTGTTCCAGGAGCGCCTCGGGGTGCTCCTCCCGAGGCAACAAGAAGCGCCATTCTCGCAGCCCCATGATGCCGCGCGGTCGGAAGATCATCAGCAAGATGAGCATGAGCGGGGCAACCACCAGGCGCCACTCCTGAGAGATTCCCAATTGCTGGAGCACGGTGCGCAGCCCCTCCAGGACCAGGGTGAAGACGGTGGCACCCAGGATGGAGCCGCCCAGGCTGCCAATCCCTCCCAGATAGACCATGACCAGCATATCGGTGGACTTCAAGATCGTGAACGAGCGCGGGTTGATGAACTGCAACTCATGGGCAAACAGGCCGCCCGCGACGCCTGCCAGAAAGGACGAAAAGACAAACGTCAGAACCTTGATCTGGCGGGTGTTGACGCTCACCAGGCCGGCGGCGGTCTCGTCTTCTCGGATCGAAAGCACCCCGCGCCCGAAATTCGAGAAGACGTAATTGCGCGCCAGAAAGACGGTCAAAACGACCCATAGATAGACCCACCCCAAGGTCGTCAGTTTATCCATGCCCATAAAACCGCGCGGCCCGCCGATCACATCCAGGTTTTCCAGAACGCTCTTGATGATCATGTTGAACGCCAGCGTGACAATGGCCAGATAATCGCCGCGCGTCTTGAAGGAGGGGAAGGCAATCCCCAGGCCGGCGATCCCGGCCGCGCCGCCCCCGGCCAGCAGGGCCAGCGGAAAGGCAAAGGCCCCCCACGAACGAGGGAAGACCCAGACCGTGAGCAGGGAGGCCACATAGGCCCCGATCGCCATGAAGCCGGCATGCCCCACCGAGAATTCACCCATATACCCGTTGACCAGGTTCAAACTGATGGTCAGGATGATGTTGATGCCAACGTACTTGAGCACCAGATCGATGTATGGATTGATAATCCCGCTGCGGGGCAGGAGGAGGGTGAGGAGGAAAACGAGCGCCAGGATCAGCGCCAGCCCCCAACGGCTCCAGAAAGTCTGTTTCACCGCTTCCTCCTTCACACCTTCTGAGCCACGGCCCGTCCCAGAATGCCCATGGGGCGAAAGATCAGGAGGACCAGGAGCAAAGAGAAGGCAACGAAGTCGCGGTATGTGGAGGGCAGGAAGACGGGCGTGAAGATCTCGACGAAGCCGAGAATGAAGCCGCCCAGCATGGCTCCACGAATATTGCCAATCCCTCCCACCACTGCCGAGATGAAGGCCCACCAGCCGATGCGAATGCCCATGTACGGATCGATGGTGTACGCCATGCCATACAGCGTCCCCCCCACCGCCGCGACCGAGGCCCCCAGGGCAAACGTCATGGAGATGACGCGATCGACCGGCACGCCCATCAGCGGCACGGTGAACTTGTCCCACGAGATGGCGCGCATGGCCATCCCCGTCATCGTGCGCCTGACGATGATGTCCAGGAGGAGCATTACCAGAGCGGAGACGACAATGATGACGACCTGAATGGTGGAGATGGCCACGCCACCGATGGTGTAGTTGATGGCCGGGATGAGCGGCGGAAGGAAACGCGGCGCCGGGCCAACGGCCTTGAAGGCCACCATGAAGTTCTCGAGGAACAGGCCCACGCCCAGGGCTGTGATCACCGCGGAAATGCGCGGCGCCGTGCGCAGCGGTTTGTAGGCCAGGCGTTCAATGATCACCGCCAGGAGCGCCGTGCCGAACATGGCTGCCAGGAGCGTGGCCACGAACACCAGAATGGGGTTCACGCCCATTATGAGTCCCAACAGCCAGGTGGAAAAGAAGAAGGCCAGATACGTGCTGACCATGAAGATGTCGCCATGGGCAAAGTTGATCATGGTGAGAATGCCATACACCATGGTATAGCCCAGGGCGATCAGGGCATAGACACTCCCCACCTGAAGGGCATTGAGCACCTGCTGGATATAAAACTGCATGCTGCTCTCTCCATTTTGAACAGAGGGCGGCCTGACAGCCAGCCGCCCTCCGCACGCAGATGTTCGCCGCTCCCTACGGGTTGGCCGTAGCGAAGTAGGTGAACTTGCCGTTCTTGATCTGCAGGATGACCGCGCTCTTGACCGGGTCGCCGCTGCCCTTGAACTGCATGTTGCCGGTGACGCCCTCGAAAGCCGTGATGCCGGCCAGGGCGTCGCGCACGGCCTGGCGGTCGAGCTTGCCGGCCGCCTGAATGGCCTGGAAGAGCAGCCCGAAGGAGTCATAGGTCAGCGCGGCAACGTCATCGGGAGTCTTGCCGTAGGCTGCCTCGTAAGCCTTGATGAAGGCCTGCGCCTTGGGCGTGGCGATGTCCGGGGCGTAGTGCGTGGTGAAGTAGTAGCCTTCGCAATCCGGGCCGCACAGGCCGATCAATTCCAGGTTGCCCCACGAGTCGCTGCCCAGGATCGTCCCGCTGAAGCCAAGTTTGTGCGCCTGTTGCACCTGCAGCGGCACCTCGCTGTAATAGTTGGGCAGGAAGAGGCTGTCGGCGCCAGCATCCTTGATCTTGGTCAACTGCGCCGAGAAGTCCTTATCGCCGGTCGTGTAGGTCTCGAAGGCCACGACCTGGATGCCATTGGCCTCCAGGGTCTTCTTATAGACCTCGGCGATGCCTTTGTTGTACTCGGAGGCCACGTCGTACAGCACGGCCGGCTTGGTGGACTTCAGTTGATCCATGGCGAACTTGGCCGCCACCACCCCCTGGAAGTCGTCAATGAAGGCCGCGCGGAAGACGAACTTCTTGGGCTGGCCGGTCTTGGCGTCCACGGTAGTCTTGGGGTTGGTGGACCAGGGGCTGATCATCGGCATGCCGCTCGATTCGGCCACCTCCGCCGCCGGAATGGCGTTGCGACTGGCGTTCGGCCCGATCATGGCCAGCACGCCGGCCGTGGCCAGTTTTTGAGCTGCGGCCGCAGCCGACTCGGCTTTATCTTCGTTGTCCTCTACCACCAGTTCGATCTTGTATTTCTTCCCTCCCACCTCCAGCCCGCCGGCATCGTTGACCTGTTTGACGGCCAGCTCGGCCGCGTTCTTGCAGGACTCGCCCACTACGGGGATGCCGCCCGTCAGTTCGGCATTGACCCCGATCTTGATGGTTGCCGGTGCGGCCGGCTGGCAGGCGCCCAAGAGCAGGCTGAGCAACAAAACACCGAGCACGAGAAGCGAGAAACGTTTCATGGCCAATTCTCCTCCAAAGGTGAGTTAGAGCGGACAGGGCCCACGCGGGCCCTCACGACTTTTCACTTCCCCTGGCCACCTCCTTCATTCGACATCCGAATCGGTCCTTGTCCCGCCGCAAAAACGAGTCTTGTGACAAAACGGGTAACTGCCTGCCATTTGTGTGTCTTTGCGAGCCCCTGCGCTCTTTGCAGGGAGCGAAGCAATCCCTGGCGGGCGAGGGGGCTTTCGGTCGGGCAAAAGGCGCCCTCCTCGCCGCGACACGCCCTTCTTGAAAAAAGTGGGCAATTACCAGAGCAGAGTTATTTTATTATACGCGTACTTCACCATCTCGGACAAGAGGCATCACAACCGCTGATTTGCCTACAAGGTTGAACCTGCTGTTCGACAATCGGAGCACAACACGAGTGGATTTTTCCCAAAAATCGTATGGATTTTGCGCCCCTCTCGGGTGGGGCGAGGGCGACAGGTGGTTTCCAAAATCTCTGCCCGGCCCGCTCCGACGATTTCGAGGGGATGGGGGCCGTCCCCTATCCAAAAAGCAGAGGTGGCCCGCTGGGCGGCCGCTGACTTCCTTATCCATCCTGAAGCTCAGCGGCGCGCAGCGTGTTCTTCATCAGCATGGCGATGGTCATCGGTCCAACGCCACCGGGCACGGGGGTGATCCAGCCGGCGACCTCCTTGACCTCCTCGAAGTTCACGTCGCCCACCAGGCGATAGCCGCTCTTCTTGCTGGCGTCGGGCTTTGAGTTGATGCCCACATCGATCACCGCGGCACCCGCTTTGACCCAATCGCCGCGCACGAACTCCGCCTTGCCGATGGCCGCGATCAAGATATCTGCCTGCCGCACCACAGAGGGCAAGTCGCGCGTGTGCGAATGACACACCGTCACGGTGGCGTTTTTGCCGATCAACAGCAGCGCAGCCGGCATCCCCACGATGTTCGAGCGTCCCAGGACGACTGCGTGAGCGCCGTCGATCGGCACGCCGGCCTTCTCCAGCAAGTAAATGCAGCCATTCGGCGTGCACGGCACGAACAGGGGCTCACGTCCCTTTTGGGCCAGGCGTCCAATGTTGATGGGGGAAAAGCCATCCACGTCTTTTTCAATGCGGATGAGTTGCAATACCCGTTCTTCGTTCAGGTGCGACGGCAAGGGCAACTGGACTAAAATTCCGTGAATCTTCTTGCTGCGGTTGAGGCTCTTAATGAGTTTTTCCAACTCCTCCTGGCCTACCTCCGCGGGCAGATGATGACTCACCGACCCCATGCCCAGCTCGGCACAGGCTTTTTGTTTGGAGGCCACGTAGGTGGCCGAGTCGAGGCGCTCTCCCACCAGGACCGTGGCCAGAGTGGGTTTGGGCTTGCCCTCGGCCACGCGTCGCGCCACCGCGGCGGCCACTTCCTGGCGCACCTGTTGCGCGATGGCCTTGCCGTCAATGATTTGGGCGGTCATAGTCGCTCCTTGCCGGAATTGTTCGCCAGAATCTATTGTCACGCTGCGTAACCACCCGCCCAGTTCGGGCGGACTGCCCTTCCAGGGGGCTGCGCACAAGTCCTTCCCTGGGTCATGAAAAGTTGGATGAATCCGACTCTCGCGCCGGCCCGCCGGGCAAGTGCAACCATGCCACAGGGCAAGCAATTACGTTGCGGCTAGAGTTTCGCCTGCATTATACAAGCGACGCCCCTCGCCCCCAAGTGACACTTATCCCGATTTGCAGATTACGACCCTCGCCGGGCAATCCCCCGCATACGCCCCTGCACGAACACGCCCGCGTTAGGGAGCGCACACAACCCGGTAGATATTGTAAGTCTGCTCATGGACAGAGATCTGAGAAAGCAGCTGTAAGCGCTCCATGGGGATATCGCCCAGAGCGGAGATGTACTCCAGGTCAGATTTGAGTTCGAGGCGCGTTTCACCGTGGCGCGGAGGCAGGGTGACCAGGTGATCGAACGAATACCCACATACCGCACCCCGCACCGGAATGGACTGCCCCATATCACCATAACTAACGTTTGGCAAGGCGAGGCCGTTCTGCATGAGCACAGCGTGAATGTACATGTCCCGCAGGCTCTGCATAGAGAACCATACGCTGTGGGCATTGTCCGAAATCAGGATGCGGGCCATTTCCTGGGCCTGCGAGTCATACGGTCCATGCAATGCCCCCGGAGGACGGATCACCCATGATGTCAACCCAACCTGCAAAGCCGAGAGGAACAGAAGCCTGCGGTAGAGCACGTGTTGCCGCGAGGAGACGCTCAGGCCGCTCGAAGAATAACCCAACAACACAAAGAGCACGATGCCCAAAGCGGCAAAAGCCAGCGCCCGCACAGGCGCCCGAAAGGTATCCAGAATGTGGTGCCCCTTGTATAGCACGCCGCTCGCCAGCAGCCCCAACAAAACGATGGAAGCCAATAAGGCCACTTTCTGAGGCAGATGGCCGCTTGGTTGTTTATGAATCAGCGTCCGACCCTCCCTGTAAAAAACCAGCAAAAACAGAAAGAGCATCGGCAGGCCAACCGGCATCCAGCTTTCCCAGATAAAGGGCTTCCCAATCCCGATTGCCAGCGAGGCCACCATGCCCCAAAAATCCGTGCTGTAGAGCGGAATATATTGAGCCGCGTTGCCCCTCGGCACCCCTATCAAATAAAAAACGCTGGGGAGATGTAAGACACCAACCAGAGAGCCGAGCGTGAAGTAAGAGAACAACTTCCAGCTCTTATAACTGAGGAGCAGCAAGGCCACGACAATCCCCGTATACAGCACATAATAATTGGCTCCGGTCAAGGCCAGGATTCCCAAACAAACCCCGGCCCCCATCCCCCTGCGTCTCAGCGAAAGCCCATCGTGAAAAACATAATACAAAGTCAGCAAGACCCACCCCCAGCCCAAGATTTTCTCGATGTGGCCGGGCCACATGGCAGACAGCATAGGAGATACCAGGATAATGGCTGCTGAAGTTTTCTCCACTTCGCCCTTGAGAAAGAGCGAGGCCAGGCCCCGCCCGGCAAACAGGGCAAAGATCAGGTGCCCAAGGAGCACGATGCGAGTGCCCCAATCGAGGGGCAGGAGGAGCCATACAATGGTGGCCGGCAGGTAGAGAAAATTCCAGAGCGGATTCATCCACTGATACCGACCGCCATACCACAAGGTTGTGTACACAGGCAGGGTATGTTCATCCAGGATCGAACGGCGATACTGGATGATGGGCAACAAGTTGGACCACGTATCGTGATCCCCCCAAAAAGGGGCCATCAGCGCCGAAGCGCAGAACAGCAACGCCAGGAGAACCAGAAGGCCCGCGTGGAGCGGGGGCGGCGCGAGATAACTCTTCGGCTTCTCTGCAGTCATCGCAGCCACCGCACGCCTCAATCGGTTCGATGGGCTTCGGCACATCCCGCTTTCCAAATGCGCCCCCTCAAGCCATCCCGACTCAGTTCAAGCAATTCCACCTCGTCGATCTGGTTCCAGCGCGGCGCGGGGGTCCAGGCTGTCACGCGCAGATAATTTTCGGTCAGCCCTTCCATCCGCCAGCCGTGTTCACTCACGCCGGAGGCCGATTCCCACAAAACGGACAGTTTGCGGCCAATGAACTGCTGCCGATAGGAACAGGCCGAATCGAGCAGGGCCTGGCGCAAGATGCGATTGCGCTCTTTACGCACCGGGAGGGGAATCGGCCCCTTCATGCGCGCCGCAGGCGTGCCGGGGCGCGGCGAGAAGGTGAAGACGTGTCCGCCGGCGAAATGCATCTCTCGAACAAAGGCCAGCGATGCGGCGAACTCCTCCTCCGTCTCGCCGGGGAAGCCGGCGATGAGGTCGGTCGTGATGGCCACCTCAGGGATCAGCCGCCGCGCGGCGCCCACCAGGGAACGGAACGCGTCGGGCGTCGTCTTGCGCGCCATGCGACGCAGCGTGGCGGCGCATCCGCTTTGCAACGGCAGGTGCAAGTGGGGCATCAGGCGGGGATTTTCCCACAGCGAGAAAAATTCCGCATCCAGGTCCCACGGCTCCAGGGAAGACAGCCGCAAGCGCGGCACCTCCGTCTCTTGCAGAATGGCCCGGATCAAAGCGCGCAGGTGGGAACCGAATTCCCGCCCCCATGAACCGAGATGGACGCCGCTGAGAACCACCTCTTTGGCGCCGCCCGCCAGCGCAGCGCGAACATCGGCGATGACGCTTGCCGGCGCTCGTGAGCGGCCCGCGCCGCGGGCGATGGCAGTGATGCAAAAAGTGCAACGGTTATCACACCCATCCTGCACCTTGATAAAAGCGCGCGTGCGGTGGCGCAGGCCGGGCAACGGCGCGCGCGCCAGGGGTTCGAGATCGAAGATCGGCGGGGAGAGATCGAGCACATCGGAAACCAGGTGATCCTTGTGTTCGTTGCGCACCACCCGCCTCACCTGCGGCAGGCCGGCCGCTTCCTCGGGTCGCAGGGTGGCCCAGCAGCCCGTGACGACGATCTCGCCGGCCCCCGCCCGAGCCGCGCCGCGAATGCAACGGCGCGAATCGGCAGCCGCCTCGGCGGTCACGGCACAGGTGTTGATCACCGCCATATCCGCCCCCTGCGCGGAGGGCAGAATCTCATGCCCAGCCGCCCGAAACTGCCGCGCCATGCTCTCGATCTCGCTCTGATTCAATCTGCAACCGATGCTATCGAGGTATATCTTCATTGGACCACCTGGCAAGCGGCTCACGGCTCCAAGACCAGAAAGCGATCATAGACCACATCCACGCCCGGCTGACCAAATGTGCCGGCGAGCAGCCCCACATCCCCCTCCCGCAATGTGCCATCCTGCACCTGAGCCAGTGGAAAACCATTGACATAAAAAGTCAACGTCTCGCCATGACAATCGGCGCGCAGGTGATTGATGGCCATCCCAGTGTGGATCTTGTCGCTGGGCTGCATCTCGCTCTGACCAAGCAGAATCCCTTTGCCTTCGTTGAACAGGCCAACGCCGTAGTAGCCATCGCTGCTGATCAGGAAGAAATAATAGGCATTGCCGCGCAGACGGCAAAGCAGGCCAATGCGATTCTCATCGGGCCCGGCGAGTTTCGCGGCGTCCACCTCCACCCGCACATCGGCAAAGTGGCGGCGCGGCGTGGACCAGAAGTTGACGTTCAGGGCATTGACTCGGATGTGATACACGCCACCGTCGTAATCCATGATGCCCTCAGCGGAGCGGTAACGATCCCAGCCGCTGAGGGGGGAGGAGAAGTCGTCCTGATACAGGAGCGCGCCGGCGGGCGCTTCCGGTGTGCCCGTCGGGGCCAGCCCACACGCCAGCGCCGCACACATCACGAAAGCCAGGCAGGCCGTCCTCATGCGCCGGATTGTATCACGGCGAGGTCGAAAAGTACCTCGCCAACAATTCGGCGGCGGCCTGGGCGACTGCGCCCTGGGGATCGCGCTGACGCGCCTGCTGCAGTTCACGGAAGGCCGCGGCGCGATCGCCCTTGCGAAGATATACCTGAGCCAGGTGAAGATGCGCAAGGGCAAACTCGGGATCGGCCTGCAGGGATGCGCGCAAAGCCTGCTCGGCATGATAGAGGTAGCCTGCGCTGAAATAAGACAGCCCCAGCACATCGAGCGCCTGCGGGTCGGAGGGGGCGAGTTCGACCGCTTTCTGCGCCGCCGGCAGGCCGATTTCCATCACCTGCACTCCGTTCTCCGCGCTGAAAAGAGCCAGCAGACGCCAGTACGTTGAATCATGCGCGGCCAGGTGGGTGGCTTCCTGATAGGCGCTCAGCCCGGCCACCAGATCGCCCCGCTGGCGGTAGGCCTCGCCGAGGGCGGCCCACCAGGCGGGATTGCCGGGCTCGATCTGCACGGCCTGCCGATATTCCTCCAGGGCCTCTTGGGCCCTGCCCAATCGCTTCCAGTACAGCCCGCGCAGGGCATGCACCGAGGCATTGTGCGCATCCAGGGCTAAAGCGCGATCCAGCGCCTCCTTTCCATCCTGACCAATGTGCTGGCGCGCCTCCCCCAACCAGGCCCAGGCCTCGGCCTCTTGCGGCGCAAGGGCCACGGCCTGCTCAAAGGCCCTGGAGGCCAGACCCCACTCTGCCAGGAGGCCGAGTCCACGGCCAACCGTGACGAGTCGAGAGGCGAGGGAGGGGGCGCGCGCGGCCAGGCTCAAGGCGGCGCGCAACGTCTCGGCCGCGGGAGCAAACTGCGGGTCCAGAGAGGAGGCCGCGCGGAGCTCTTGCAGGGCGCGCTCGAAATCCTGCATGCTCAGGAGCAGGCCGAGGCGGTAATGAGCCCAGGCGCTGTCCTCCAGTTGCAGACGGCGGGTGAGCAGGTCCTGTTCAGAGGCATAATCCCGATCTTCATGGTAAGCGATGGCCAGTTGATCGTAGAGAGGAGCATACGATGGATGGGCCTGCAGTCCCATCTGCCAGGCCTGCCGCGCTGCCTCGGGGCGGTGGGTGAAACGATAGGCCAGGCCTAAGGCTAGCCAGCCCTCGCCCGAAAGAGGCGTGGATTCCAGCCAGCGGATGGCATCCTCGTAGTGAGCGGCGCGAAAGGCGGCCAGCCCTGCGCGTTCCCACAACACGCGGCGCCAGGGGAGCTGGCGCGCCGCCAGTGAATACAGCCGCGCGGCTTCATCGTACTGCTCGTGAGCCAGGGCCAGTTCGGCGGCCTGCACCTCCCGCCAGCCGTTGTAAAACACGGGGCCGGCCACGCTGCCGAGGAGCAAGAGGAGAATCCATAGATGACGTCCGTGCATGTTGCCATTATAGTCCGAGCAGGCTGTCCGTCCGATAGCAACGCTGTCGCGCGGGGTTCATCCCGCAACCCCAACGCGACATCCACGTCGCGGTACAGAATCTTTACGGTTGGCACAGATTCTCAAGAGCAATACGATAGCCTGCGAAGCCGCGGCCTGCAAACTCATGTAAAATATAGCCATGCTGGCGCGCGTCTATTCGTGTGCGGTCATCGGGCTGGAGGGCGTCATTGTCGAGGTCGAAGTGGATTACACCAATGGCCTGCCCGGCATCACCATCGTCGGACTGCCCGATGCCGCGGTGCAGGAGAGTCGCGAGCGCGTCCAGACGGCCATTCGCAACTCCGGCCTGGACTTCCCCCGCAAAAGAATCGTGGTCAATCTGGCCCCCGCCTCGGTGCGCAAGGAGGGGCCGGCTTACGATCTGCCGATCGCCCTGGGCATCATTGTGCTCGCCGGCTACCTGCCGCGCGGCGCGGTAGAGGGCACGCTGGTCATCGGCGAACTCTCGCTGGACGGCGCGGTGCGCCATGCCAGGGGCGTGCTGCCCATGGCGGCCGCGGCGCGGGCGCAGGGTTTCAAGCGCATCATCGTCTCCGAGACGGATGCGGCCGAGGCGGCACTGGTTCCCGACCTGGAGGTGATCGCGGTGAAAACGGTGGAGGAACTCTACAATCATCTGGCCGGCCGGCGCCCCATTCCCCCATACCAGGCGGCGCAGATGGAGCCCGCACCCCTGTTCGTCCCAACCGACTTTGCCGAGATCAAGGGCCAGGAGCACGTCAAGCGTGCCCTGGAGGTGGCCGCTGCCGGAGGCCACAATGTGCTGATGGTGGGAAGCCCGGGCAGCGGAAAGACTCTCCTGGCACGCGCCATGCCGGGCATCCTGCCGGAGATGACCCTGGAAGAATCCCTGGAGGTCACGAAGATCTACTCGGTCGCCGACCAACTCCCGCCGGGCACGCCGCTCATTCGTCACCGTCCGTTCCGCGCTCCGCATCACACCATCAGCCATGCCGGGCTGGTGGGGGGCGGGAACATTCCCCATCCGGGTGAAATCTCCCTGGCCCATCGCGGCATCCTCTTTCTGGACGAGTTCCCGGAATTCGGCACGCGCGTGCTCGAGGTCATGCGGCAGCCCATGGAGGACCGCGTAGTCACCATCAGCCGCGCCCAGGGATCGCTGACCTTCCATGCCAGTTTTCAATTGATTGCCGCCATGAATCCCTGTCCCTGCGGCTACTACGGCGATGCGCTCAAAGCCTGCACGTGCAACATGTCGGCTGTGACCAAGTATCAGAAGCGCATCTCCGGTCCGATGCTCGACCGCATTGACATCCACATCGAAGTGCCGCGCCTCGAGTATGAGAAATTATCCAGCGAGCGCCTGGGAGAACCCTCGGCGGCCATCCGCCAGCGGGTGGAGGCGGCGCGTCAGATTCAGCGTCAACGCTTCTCCAAACTCGCCGAGCACACCCCAGGCGCCTCGCGCCTCACCACCAATGCCGACATGCGCCTTGCCGAAGTGCGCCAGTTCTGCAAACTGGATGAGGAAGGTCGAAATCTGCTGCGCGCCGCCATGAGCCAGCTCGATCTTTCTGCCCGCGCCTATCACCGCGTGCTCAAGCTGGCGCGCACGATCGCCGACCTGGCCGGCAGCGAGTCGATTCGGGCCGTCCACCTGGCAGAAGCGCTGCAATACAGACCAAAATTGATGGTAGGATAAACCAAACCGGCGGAGTCGAAGACCCCGCCACTCTGGAGGCATTTGTGGAACGAACGCTTGTGTTGGTGAAACCCGATGGTGTACAACGGGGGTTGATCGGGGAGGTCATTTCTCGCCTCGAACGCCGCGGGCTGCGGCTGGTGGCAGCCAAGTTCGTGAACGTCAGCCGCTCCCTGGCCGAGGCCCATTATGCCATCCACAAAGGCAAGCCATTCTATCCGGGCCTGATCGAGTACATCACTTCGGCGCCGGTGATGGCCATGGTGTGGGAAGGCCCGAATGCGGTGGCGGCCGTGCGCCAGACGATGGGCGCCACCCGCCCGACCGAGGCCGCGCCCGGCACCCTGCGCCACGACTTCGCCCTCGAGATCGGACGCAATCTGACCCACGCTTCCGATGAGCCCGCCAACGGCGAGAAAGAAATCGCCCTGTGGTTCAGGGAAGAGGAGTTGGTGCCCTGGAAGCGCGAGATCGATCGCTGGGTGTTCGAAGAGTAGCCGAAGGCGCCGCCGCAACAGAAACGGCAGAGGAGGCTCTGCCGTTTCTGTGTTCGCCTCGCCTCCCGTCATTCCCTCAGCCGCAGGAGGAGCACGCCTGTAAACAGGAGCAACCCGCCCGAAATCTGCGCGCCGCTCAGCTGCTCCCCCAGCAGAAGATACGCCCAGATCGCCGTCAGGACCGGTTCGAGGGTGGCAATCAGGTTGGCAACGGTCGGCGCCAGATAGTGCAGGCTCAACGTATACAACCCGAATCCGCCCAGCGTGGGGGCAAGCCCCAGAAAGAGAAGCACGGCCCATCCCTCCCACGAGTTGCCGAGCCAGAGCATATCCGTCAGCACAGGGCGGCCGCGGAGCGCGTCGACGCCCACATTGAAGAGAAACAGAAAGAGCGTCGCACTGCCGAAACTGTACAAGAGGGCGCTCCAGGAATCGATCCCCCTCTCTGCGGCAGCCTTGCCCTCCAGGTTGTAAAAGGCAAAGAAGAGACCCGTCAACAGGCCAAAGATGATCCCGGCCGCGTTGAATTGCCAGGCGGAAGCCTCATACGCGCCGGAGACCAGCACAGTGCCTGCCAGGCTGAGCGCAATCGAGACGATCCTGGCCCACTTGAGCCGCTCTTTGAAGATCAGGCGGCTCAGGATGGCGGTCATGGCCGGCGAACTGAAGGCCAACACCGTGGCCACGGCCGCGCCGTTGTACTGCACGGAAAACGTCCACATCGAGTTGAACAGGGCCAGGGTGAGGCCATAGAGCCCCATGAACCCCCGGTGTGCCCGCTCCAAGCGAAGACGGGAGCGACCGAGAACGAGCAATCCGATCGCCATGCCGAGCGAGACGAACAGATCGCGCCAGAAGGCCAGCACCAGAGAAGGCAGGGCATAGGTGCGGCTGAGATAACTGATGAGCACGCCGGTAGACGACCACAGCAGCGTGGCGCTGAGCGCGATCCAGTAGCCGCGTCTCGCTCCGGCCGCTGCTTTCTCAAGGAAGAGAGTGGAAGGCATGGGGTTTTCCATGTCGAAAAGGTAACTACCCGCCCGCTTCGGGCGGACCGCCCTTCCAGGGAACCGCGCGCAAGTCCTTCCTCAGGTCACGAAAAGTCGGAATACGGAGGCAAGGCTTCCGGCCCGCCGGGAAAGTGCAACCATGCCACAGGGCAGGCAATTACGTCGCAAGTGCGATCTGTGCCTGTACCTGCTCGGCCATCCCGAAGTCCTGCCCGGGGAAAGAGAACGCTTCCCTCCCTCGGAGGTCCGGCAACCTCAAAAACAAGAGGGCCGCCTCCTGGCAGCGGCCCTCTGCTCCTGTGCCCCCATGGAGATTCGAACTCCAGTTTGAGCCTTGAGAGGGCTCCGTCCTGGGCCCCTAGACGATGGGGGCAGCACAAGCGGGGGGATTTTATCATCCCCCTCTGCGCTCGTCAATCACAAACACATGCACTTCCTTGGGGCCATGCACACCGATGGTCAGGCTCATTTCGATATCTGCCGTGCGCGAGGGCCCGCTGATCAGCACAGCCGCAGAGGCTTCTCGAACCTCCCTCAGCCTCAGGGCCGCCTCCAGGGAGGGCACGATCTGCGAGGATGCGATCACGGCCACGTGGACCTCTGGCAACAACGAGGCGTTCAAGGCGCTTCCCGCCTCGGCGATGAGGAGCAGCGTCCCGCTCTCGGCGATGGCGGCCAGCGCGCCGCTGAGTCCCACTTGCAGAGAGGCCGCCGCGTCCCGCACGGACCTCAGGCCGGCCTCCGTCAAAAGGGCCTCGTCCAGGGCCGGGAGGGGGCCTCCCATCCAGACCGTCCCGAGACCGCGCTCGCGCAGGAAGGCGATCAACCGCGCCGTCAGGTCGCTTCGTTTCACGAAATAGACCCGTCCTCCGAGTGCCTCCAACTCGCGCGCGAAGAGATCGGGCCAATCCAGGGGCGGCGCGTCGGGCTGAGCAGATGGCCGCGCCTCGGGATTTTTCTCCGTCGGGAGACTCTGCGCCGCGCCGCGCCGAAATCGCTCTCTGAACGGTCGGATGGCAAAGCGAGGAAAGTCCCTGCTGCAACCCCAGCCGGTGAAGGCCGGAAGGGGGAAATACGGGCGCCGCGGAGAAATAAGCCCGCCGATCAGCGCGGCGGTCTTCTGGGCCAGCACAAACAGGCGCGGCCGGCACGCGATCTGGCTGTAGGCCTTCAGGAGCAGTTGGCTCGAGAGAGAGAGCCCGGCCCCGCCGTCGGGGCGGGAGGCGCGAGAAGCTTCCGGCTCGAGGGGCAGGTCTCCGGCGCGCACCCGCGTCAGCAGCTGTGGCAGGTCGATATCCACAGGGCAAGCGTCCTTACACGCCCCACACAGCGAGGAGGCCTGCGCCAGGGCGATGAAGTTCTCCCCGAAGAGCGCCGGCGAGAGCACGGCTCCGATCGGGCCGGGATAGGGCGCGATCTCCCCGTCGCGGCCCACGTAAGCATGACCGCCCAGTTCACGAAACACCGGGCAGGCGTTGAGGCACGCGCCGCAGCGAATGCAATACAGGGCCTCGCGCAACGGAGAATGGCGCACGCGCTCGCGCCCGTTGTCCACCAGGATCAGATGGCGCGCCGTTGCGCCGTCCAGTTCGCCGGGGCGGCGCGGCGAATGAATGAGTTGGGCATACACGCTCATCTTCTGGCCGGTGGCAGAGCGCGGCAGAAGCGAGAGCATGAGCGCCAGGTCGTCCAGCGTGGGCACGAGGCGCTCGATGCCCATCAGGGCAATGTGCAGCGGAGGCAGACTCGTCACCATGCGTCCGTTGCCCTCGTTGGTGATGATGCACAATGTGCCCGTCTCGGCCACGCCGAAGTTCACCCCGGAGAGGCCGATATCGGCCTCCAAAAAAACCGTCCGCAAGGCATCGCGAGCCGCGCGCGTGAGCACGGGGACTTCCTCGGTATAGGGGATTCCTAATTTCTCGTGGAAGAGCTGGCCGACCTCCTGGCGACGCAAATGGACAGCCGGCGTGAGGATGTGAGACGGCTTCTCCCCGCGCAGTTGAACGATGTACTCGCCCAGGTCCGTCTCGACCACGCGCAGACCTGCGGCCTCGAGGGCACGGTTGAGTTCGATCTCCTCCGAGAGCATGGATTTGGACTTGGCCACCAGGCGGGCGCGATGGGCACGCGCCAGCTCAAGGACCGTCCGAACGGCTTCCTGCGCATCTCGGGCGCGATGAACGACCATGCCATTCGCTTCCACTCTGGCCACGAAGCGCGCCAGATAGCGATCGAGATCGGCCATGACCTCCGCCCGCACGGCCCGGGCGCGCTGACGTCTCTGCCTCCAATCTGGCAGAGAGGCAAAGGCGGCCAGGCGCCCCTGCACGCGGCGTTGGGCATTGGCATCCAAGGCGGCCTGCAGAGCGGCGTTCGCAAGCGAGGCGCGAATGCGCTGATGAAAGGGGTTCATCGGGAGTTCAAGACCTCCGCAAGGTGCACCACGCGTTGCGTCTTCTTCTGTCGCCTCAACCCGCCCTGGATGTGCATGCGGCAGCCCGCCTCGCAGACCACGAGGGTGGGGGATTGAGTCTTCTCCAGGTTGCCGATCTTGCGCTTCAGCATCTCCGTGGAAAGTTCGGGGTGCTCTACAGAAAAGATGCCGCCGAAGCCGCAGCAATCTTCCGCCTCCGGCAGGGCGCGCACTTCTGCGCCGCGCACCCTCGCCAGCAGGGCGCGCGGCTGACGGTCAATGCCCAGGCCGCGCTGCAGATGGCAGGTCGGGTGGTAAGTGAGCAGACCCTCCCAGCGCGCGCCGAGGTCCGTGATTCCGAGGACGTCCACAAGATACTCCGTAAATTCGTACGTCCGCGATGCCAAAGCCTGAGCGCGCCGCAGCCAGAGCGGATGCTCTGCAAACAGTTCGAGGTAATTATGGCGCAACATGTGTGTACATGAGCCGGAGGGGATGACGATCTCACCCGGCGCCGCCTCGAAGACGCGCAGCGTCTGCTCGGCCATGCGGCGGGCCTCCGCTCGCAGGCCGGCGTTGAAGGCGGGTTGTCCGCAGCAAGTCTGGTGACGCGGGAAGTCCACCTCGACGCCGGCGCGCCTCAACACCGCCACCACGGCCTCGCCCACTTCGGGATAGAACGAATCCACCAGGCAGGTGACGAAGAGTTGTACAGGGGACATAAAGCAATTGTATTACAAAAGCCTATGGTATGATTCAACCGCCATGAACGCATTTCGCTCTCGATTGCCCAATCATTTCGATCTTCCCAAACGCATCGCGCGGCTGGGCGAACTGGCTTATAACTTGTGGTGGACCTGGCAGCCCGAAGCGGCGCGCCTGTTTGGGCGCATGGATTATGACTTGTGGGAACGCCTCGGCCACAACCCGATTCGTTTTTTACGCAGCGTGGGCCGCCCCCGATTGAACAAGATGGCTAGGGATAAAGAGTATCTCGTCGTCTACGATCGCGTCTTCTCGGCCTTCGATGCCTATCTGAGGCGCACGGAACTATGGGCCGCGCAGACCCACCCGCAGTTGCTTCACCGCCCGATCGCCTACTTCTCTATGGAGTTCGGCCTGCACGAGACGCTGCCGATCTATTCCGGCGGCCTGGGCGTGCTGGCCGGCGATCATCTGAAAGAAGCCTCCGACCTGGGCCTGCCGCTGGTTGGGGTGGGCTTGATGTACAGCCAGGGATACTTCTCCCAGCGCATCAGCGAGGACGGCTGGCAGGAGGCGCTGAACAACGAACTGCACTTCGAGGACCTGCCGGCCCTGCCACTCCTGACGGAGGCCGGGCTGCCGCTCACGGTCGAGGTGGAATTTCCCGATCGAAGCGTCTCGCTGCGTGGGTGGGAAGTCCGCGTCGGGCGCGTCCCGCTCTATTTGCTGGATGCGAACGTCGAGCCCAATTCGGAGGCCGATAGAGAGTTGACCGCCCGTCTCTACTGGTCAGACCTGGATCGGCGCATCATGCAGGAAGTGCTGCTGGGCGTGGGCGGGGTGCGCATCCTGCGCGCTCTGGGCTACAACCCCTCGGTCTGGCACATGAACGAGGGCCACGCCGCCTTCCTGACCCTGGAGCGGGCGCGTGAACTCGTGGCCGCGGGGCACCCCTTCGAGCAGGCCCTCGAAGAAACGCGCCGTAGCAATCTCTTCACCCTGCACACGCCGCTGCCGGCCGGCAACGATGAGTTCCCCCTCTGGTTGATCGAAAAACATCTGGCTGCCCTGTGGCCACAGCTGAATCTGGGGCGGGAACAGTTCTTCGATCTGGCGCGTCATCGCCGGCCCACAGCAGAGACCTTCAGCATGGGCCTGCTTGCCCTGCGCGCCTGCGAGGGACGCAATGCCGTCTCGGAACTGCATGCACGCCTCTCGCGCAGGCTGTGGCACTTCGTCTGGCCCGATCGCCCGGAGGAGGAGGTCCCGATCACACATGTGACCAACGGCGTGCACACCGCCGGCTGGATGGCGCGCCGCCTGCGCCTGCTGTTGGATTCTCATCTGGGTGCAGATTGGATCGAACACCTGGACGATGCCGACTTCTGGACCCGCTTGGGCGAGATTCCGGATCAGGCGCTGTGGGAGGTGCGGCTGCACCTCAAGCGCAAACTAGCTTTCTACATGCGCGAGCGCGTGCGCGAACGCTGGCGGGCCGGGGGATACCACCCGGTCCAGGTGGTGGCCTCGGGCGTGATGATCAACCCCTATGCGTTGACGATCGGTTTTGCGCGCCGCTTTGCAACGTATAAGCGCGCCTATCTGATCCTCTCGGACGTGGAGCGCCTGCTGAACATCATCAATCGCCCCAACATGCCGGTGCAGATCATCTTCGCCGGCAAGGCGCATCCTGCCGATGAGCCCGGCAAGCAACTGATCCAGCAGGTGTACCGCGTCGTCAAAAGGGCCGAGACCGGTGGGCGGCTGGTCTTCCTCGAGGATTACGACATGAATCTGGCGCGCTACCTGGTGCAGGGCGTGGATGTGTGGCTGAACACCCCGCGCCGGCCCCTCGAAGCCAGCGGCACCTCCGGCATGAAGGCCGCGCTCAACGGCGTGTTGAACTTCTCCGTGCTGGATGGCTGGTGGCGGGAGGCCTACAACGGCCAGAACGGCTGGGCGATCGGAGAGGATAAAGACTACGATTCCCCAGAGGCACAAGACCAGGCCGATGCCGAAAGTCTGTACTATGTGCTGGAACACGAGATCATTCCACTGTATTATGAGCGCGATTCAAAAGAGATTTCGCATGAGTGGCTCAAACGCATGAAGGAATCGATGAGGACGATCATCCCCCAATTCAGCGCCCGCCGCATGGTCAAGGAATACGTGGAACGGCTGTACCTCCCGGCCCTGGCCGAGGGCGCGCCCTCGCTCGAGGCCCTCCCGGCCACCTCGGAGCCCTGAGGCGGGAGGCCCGCCATGCCCGACTTTCTGTTCTCCGCCTCCGCCTGGCTGACGGCGCTGATGATCTTCGGCCTGCGCATTATCGACATGTCGCTGGACACGCTGCGGGTGTTGCTGGTGATGCGCGGGCGCAAGGGCGCGGCCTGGCTTCTCGGCTTCTGCCAGTCCTCCGTGTTCGTCATCGCCATTACGCGCGTGCTGGCCAATCTCAACAACCCTTTGACGATCCTGGGTTACGCGGCCGGCTTCGCCACAGGGAATGTGATCGGCATTCTGCTGGAGGAACGGCTGGCCGTGGGCCACATCCACCTGAGCATCGTCAGCCCGCGACGCGGTGCCGCCCTGGCCGAGGCCCTGCGCCTCGCCGGCTTCGCCGTGACCGAGATCCCGGCCCGCGGCCGGGACGGGACGGTGCACCTGCTGAGCGTCAGCGTGCTGCGCAAGGACCTGGCGCGCGCCGAAGAGATCGTCCATCGCACGGACGAAGAAGCCTTCGTGACCTCCGAGGACGTCAGGCCGATTCGACGCGGCTTCTGGCGTGCTTGAACCCGCCGCCCTCGGGAGGCAACAAGGGAACCCTGCCAGACAGGGCCTTCCCACCCAGACTACCACGGGGCCGGGAAAAGATCGCTCCCCGATAACCCGCGAGGCAAGAACGTGAAACTCTCTCCTGCAGATGTCGAAAAATTCCACCCCCTGTTGCGGAGCCTCATGCCTTCCATCAACGACCAGAAGAAGATCATCCAGGCGACCGCCTTCTGCAGGAGCTTGCCCGCTCCCCGCCGGGAAAAACTGAAAATACGCGAGGTCTTGTGGAAACACCTCGAACCGATCGACTCCTTTGTGCATGAAAATTCACGGAACCCCCATGGCTTTCGGCCCCGCTGTGGATTGAGCGTTTCAAACATCCCCTCGAACCGGAGGACGTATGGATATCTTTGGCCCCTCAGCCCTCAACTGGGTGATCTGGATTCAAGGTCTGGGAAGCTGGCTCGAGCAGCCCATGCGTTTTTTCACCTTTCTTGGCTCGGAAGAGTTTTTCCTGCTCGTTCTGCCTGCTCTGTATTGGAGTGTTGACGCCGCCCTTGGGCTGCGGGTGGGCATGATCCTGCTCTTCAGTTCCTGGCTCAACGGACTATTCAAGTTGATGTTCGCGGCTCCCCGCCCTTATTGGGTGAGCGCGGCCGTCAAACCGCTGACCGTTGAAGCTTCGTTTGGCTTCCCCTCCGGCCATGCTCAGATCGGGGTGGGCGTGTGGGGCACGCTGGCGGCGCGGTTACAAAAATGGTGGGGCTGGCTGGCAGCCGCCCTCGTCATTTTTCTGATCGGCCTCTCGCGGGTATATCTGGGCGTCCATTTTGTGCACGATGTGCTGGCCGGCTTGTTGCTGGGCGGCCTGACGCTGTGGGCCTTCCTCGCCCTGTGGGAAAAAGCGGGCGAACAGTTGAGGAGCCTGTCCCTCGCACGCCAGATTCTGGTTTCCCTGGCAGCCTCCTTGATTTTCATCCTGCCCGGCTGGAGCGCCGTGCAGGCCCTGCAAGGATACACGCTTCCGGGCGAGTGGCTGGAGAATGCGCGTCATGCCGGTGGACTCCTGCCGGGTCCCGTTTCGATAGCAGGCTTCCTCACCCCGGCCGGGACGCTGTTCGGGCTGGGGAGCGGCCTGGCATGGATGGCGCGGCGGGGCGGCTATCAGGCCTCGGGGCCAGCCACGAAGCGCCTCTTGCGTTACATAGCCGGCCTGATCGGAGTGGCCCTCCTCTGGTTCGGGCTGGGCCTGGTCTTTCCGCGCGGCGATAGTCTGCTGCCGGCCGCGTTGCGCTATCTGCGTTACGCCCTGGTCGGCTTCTGGATTTCCGGCGGCGCGCCCTGGTTGTTTCTGCGCTTCAAATGGGCAGGATAAGTCGCTCCTGTGGTAACTACCTACCGGCAGCCAAAAGCGGGAAGAAACCCGCCACCGTATGTCATTGCGAGGGCGCAGCCCGAAGCAATCGCCAGCATTTGCGAGGAGACTGCCACGCTCGCTGCGCTCGCTCGCAGTGACAGGTAGGTGGTTACGACGCGACGCGGATGTCGCGCTCGGGTTGCGGGGTAAATCCCGCGCTACGCCTGTTCTACGGAGGCAAGATGAATCTCACCCTGCATGTCAATGGCATGGATTACCCTCTCGATCTCCCGCCCTACACCACCCTGCTTACCACCCTGCGTGGGCTGGGCTTCCATAGCATTAAATTCGGCGATGAGCACGGGCTGAGCGGTGCGGATACAGTGTTGCTGGACGGCCGCCCGGTCAACGCGGCGGTGATGCTGGCGGCGCAGGCTGAAGGTCACCAGATTGCTACGTTGGAAGCCCTAGGCGAGCACCCGGAACAAGGCTGGAAGAAGACCGCTGGATTACACCCTTTGCAACAAGCTTTCATCGAAACCGGAGCCATCCAATGCGGTTACTGCACTCCCGCCCAGATCCTCGCTGCCAAGGCTCTGCTCGATCGCAACCCGAGCCCTAGCGAAGCAGAAGTGCGCGCCGCCATCGGAGGAGTGCTCTGCCGCTGCACCGGCTACGCGAAACCCGTGCAGGCCGTCCTGCGGGCGGCGGCCATCTTACGGGGTGCAGCCCTCGA
>JBBIKK010000006.1:0-66178 GCA_037445475.1 Chloroflexota bacterium | reverse complement strand
CGTCTTGCAGCAGGGCGAAGCCGCTCGCCGCCTGATTGATCCGGGGCCGACTCGCGAACTCAGCCTGTTTCAACTTGGCTTGCGTTGGTTGAAACGGGCTGTGGCTGTGGCAATCCACTTATTGCCCGATTTCAAGGCGCACTTGTCCAATCTTAACTTGCGACCCGTCCTTTCTCCATTAGCCCAAATTGGCAAAGTGTAAGGGTATCAGGGTTGCGGGATAAATCCGGCGCTACGGTTTCTTGCCGCGCACATAGATATAAAAAATGGCCTCCCCCAATTTGAAGTTCGGCTCATCGAGAAGACATGCAAAACCCCTGAGCGTCGTTGAAATGCTCTTGCGCCTTTGCTCCCAAACCTGGCGCACTATGGGGGTCAAGTCCAACACCTCAACATCTGTCAAACCCGCTTCTTCCATCCAGCGATAGAAATCATCTTGAGTACCTTCACAGAGGTAATCTAAACCAATCGCCTGAAGTTCTGTTCGCACATCCTGCGGAATGGGTTTAGTAACAATTACATCCGTCAGTATCATCACTCCGCCCGATTTGATCACCCGCGCCATTTCCGGCTGGCCTATTTCCGTAGGGGCAGGAGTGGGAAAAACGATGAACTCGCTCACCAAAGCATCAAATGTATGGTCGGGAAATGGTATGCACGTCCTCTCGGCCTGGCGGAAGTTCACAACACTGCTTAGGCCCTGTTCCTTTGCACGTTGACGGGCCCTCTCCAATAGTTGTTGGTCAAGTTCCAAGCCAGTGATATTTCCCTGTTTGAACGTTTTTGCCAACCAGAAGGCAATATCGCCGCCAGCGCTGCACAAGACCAGAACATTTTTGTCGCCTAATGGCCCCAAATCTTTTCGTACCTGCTCAAAAATGGGAGATAGCATTTCGATCTCGTTTTCTGCCCATTTCATCTTGGTCTCCTTGAGAAGACGATACACGGGTACAGTGTGCGGGCTAACGGCATGGCTCAGCCGCCCGCTGGGAGCGCCAGCAGAGGCGAGTCGGCTGCAACGGCTCATTAGGTGCCATCATGGGCTTCAGTTCGGGTCTTTCCAGATAGAAGCGCACTCACCAGTCCCGTTGCGCGTTCGTCAGCCAAGGCGGGATACGGATAGTCCAAGCCTTCTGCCGTCCCCTTAGCTACCCACCGGAACAGATCCATAGTCGTGAGGAGGGCGCGCCCGATGTCATCTTCGTCATAATGGGCAAGGGCACCGCGCAATCCTTCCAAGGCATAAGGATCGGCCCATTGCTCCAGGAAACGGCCCTCGTACCAGGTATCGTAATCAGGGCCGTTGCGGAGTTTGGCATGCAACTCCATCGCTACAAGCAACAAGCGTTTCATATAACCGTCGCAGCACGCCTTGGCCGTCCATAACTCACCGCGCCGGAGTTTCTTCGCCGTCCACACCGCATGATACCAAAAGTCGTTGATCGCCTCAAGAAACTCGGTTTCTGTCGGAGGACGTGAAGCGGCGGGTTCGGTATCGATCGGGTTCAAGTGGGCTGTCAGGCCGTCTCTATCCAGAAGCACGCGCATCCCTCGGCGGAATACCCGTGCAACATCGGGTGGCAAGCCATGCTGGATCATTTGCTAAACTTTCGCGCCGGGGATGACAGAAAAGTCCACATCGAGGCCGCCCGCGAACAGGACGCGACGTTCCATTTCGCTCCCGCGGGCCGTTGGCTCGACAAACGTAATCCAGACCTCGCCGAAGTTTCTCAGCCAATCCGCGCTCGTCAGATAGGGTTGGGGGTCGGTTACGATGAGGACGATGTCCAGATCGGACCATTCGTCTGCGGGGCGATCCACTCTTGCTCTGGATCCAAGAACAACCGCCGCACGAACGTCAGGGCGGGTTTGGGACCACGTGACGAACTTTTCTAGCAATCGCTCATAAGCCAACGTCATTTGGTTCATTCCGGATTCCTCCACGCTTTCGTGAAATATTCCTCGTAGTGCGGGACAAATCCCGCGCTACAGGATTACTCTTGAGAATCTATCACGACCGTAAAGATTCTACACCGCGACACATCGTCCCCGTAATCGGGTTTAATGGGTATAATTCCCCTTACTTCTCTCTCCGGAGTACAGATGCCCCCCAAGAAACGCAGCGGCGCGGAGATCCGCCAGGATTACATTGACTTCTTCGTTGCGCGCGGGCACACTTTCGTCCCGTCCTCCTCGCTTGTGCCGGGCGGCGATGCCACCCTGCTCTTCACCAACGCCGGCATGGTGCAGTTCAAGGACGTCTTCCTCGGCACCGACAGGCGCCCTTACCAGCGCGCCGTCAACTCGCAGAAGTGTATGCGCGTGGCCGGCAAGCACAATGACCTCGAGGATGTCGGTCGCGACGATACCCACCACACCTTCTTCGAGATGCTTGGCAACTGGTCCTTCGGTGATTACTACAAGAAGGAAGCCATCGCCTGGGCCTGGGAACTGCTGACCGAGGTGTGGGGCCTGGAGAAGTCTCGCCTGTGGGCAACGGTCTTCCGGGACGATCGGGGAACCATCCCGACCGACGAGGAGGCCGCCGCGCACTGGCGCGCCCAGCCCGGCTTCCGCAAAGAGCACGTGCTGTACTTCGGACGAAAGGAGAACTTCTGGGAGATGGCAGAGACCGGGCCCTGTGGCCCGTGTTCTGAGATCCATTACGATCGCGGCGAGAAATATTGCGATAAGAAGGATGTGCCAGGCCATGTCTGCCGCGTCAACGGGGAGTGCGCGCGCTTCCTCGAACTGTGGAATCTGGTCTTCATGCAGTACAACCGCCTCGGCCCAGAGACGCTCGAACCGCTCCCAGCCACGCACGTGGATACCGGCATGGGCTTCGAGCGCATCGTATCCGTCCTGCAGGATGTGGATTCCAATTACAAGACCGATCTCTTTGCCCGCTCGCTCGAGGTCTTGCGCGGCCTGACCGGCCACACCGAAGAACAAATGTACGCAGACTTCACGCCCTACCGCGTGATCTGCGACCACGCGCGAGCGGCGGCCTTCCTGATCGCCGACGGCGTGGTGCCGGGCAACATCGGGCGCAATTATGTCTGCCGCATGATCATCCGCCGCTCGGCACGCTTCGGAACGAAGCTCGGGCTGCGTGAGCCGTTCCTCGCTCAGGTGGCCGAGGCCGTGATCGAGACGTATGGATCGTTCTATGCCGAATTGAAGAAAGGTCGCGCCTCCATTCTGGATAACCTGAGGCGCGAAGAGATGCGCTTCGCACGCACGATCGAAACGGGCAGTGCACACCTGGAGAACCTGCTCACCGAGTTGCGCGCCTCGGGCGCGCGAGTGCTGGATGGCCGCAAGGCCTTCGACCTCTACGCCACCTATGGCTTGCCCTTCGAGATCAGCCGCGATATCGCCCGTGAACACGATCTCGATGTGGATGAGGCCGGCTACAATGCCGCTCGAGAGGAGCACAGCCGTGCCTCGGGCGCAGGCAGGGCCATGGGCGCGCTCGGCGGGGAGGACGCCGAGTTCTTCGCAGGCATCCTGCGGGACTTGCAGACACAGGGCAAGGTGGGCGAGCAGGGCGTGGAGCACGATCCGTACACCAGCCCGTGCCTCGAAGGCGAGGTGCTGGCCCTCCTCGTCCATGGCGAGAGGGTCTCCTCGGCCTCCTTTGGCGATCGGGTGGAAGTGATCCTGCCCAGGAGCGGCTTCTACATCGAATCGGGGGGACAGGTGGACGATACAGGATACATCCGTTCCCTCGCCCCCACCCAAGAGGGGGGCTGGGAGATCGAAGTGACCGCCATGCGCCGCCCGGCGGCCGGCGTGATTGTCCATGTGGGCGAGGTGATCTCCGGCAATCCCCACGTCGGCGATCGTTGCGTGGCTGAGGTGGATATGGTGCGGCGCCATGACATCATGCGCAACCACACGGCCACGCACCTGCTGCATGCGGCGTTACGGCGAGTGCTGGGCGAACATGCCATGCAGGCCGGCTCGCTGGTCGCGCCCGATCGCCTGCGCTTTGACTTCAATCACCCCGAAGCCCTGAGTCCCGAGCAAGTCGAGCGCGTCGAGCGCATCGTCAACGAGGCCATCGCAGCCGACATGCCTGTTGTTCCAACTTTCAAGCCGCGCGAGCAGGCCCTCGCGGAAGGGGCAATGGCGCTCTTCGGCGAGAAGTACGGCGAGACCGTGCGCACGCTCACCATCGGTGACGCCGAGAATCGTTACTCGTATGAATTGTGCGGCGGCACCCATCTGGAGCGCACCTCGGACGTCGGCGTGTTCCTCATCGTCAGCGAGGGCTCGGCCGCGGCGGGCGTGCGCCGCATCGAAGCCGTCACCGGCCGCGGCGCGTATGAGTTGATCGCGCGGCGCCTTCGGGGGCTGAAACAGGCCGCGGCCCTGTTGAAGACCTCCCCCGACGAAGTCGCGCCCAGGGTGGAAACCCTGTTGAACGAACTGGCCGAGGCGCGCAAGGAGATCGCCTCTCTGCGCACGCAACGGGCTCTTTCGATCTTCCACCAGAAACTGGCCGGCGTTCAGACCGTCCAGGGGGTACATGTCCTGGCCGCCGAAATCCCTGCTGCCGAAGCCGAGGCTCTGCGCGCCCTGGCCGATCGCTTCCGCGAGAAGTACGCGCAGAAAGGGGTATGCGTGCTGGCCTCCGGCTCGCTCGTGATCTCGGCCGTTACCGAGGATCTAGTAAAGAAGGGCCTGCGGGCCGGCGACATCATTACGGCCATAGGCGGACGGGGCGGCGGGCGCCCCAACCTGGCACAGGGCAGCCTGCCGAACGGCACGAAGGTGGAAGAGAGACTGGGGAGAGTCACGAAAGTGGTGGAAGAAAAGTTGAAGCCAGGCGCGTGACGCTCACCAACACGCCCGAATATCCAGCAGCCGACGAAAGTCCTTGCGATAGTCCTTCTCGCTGTGAACGCCCTCCACCTGCGCCAGGGTCTTGACGCACGCGGCCCGGAAGAGCGCCTGCCCGGCGGGGGAGAGGCCATCCCAATAATCCCTGTCGAAGTACACGTACTCGAAGCCGGCCGCTCGCAAACGGAAAGGGTCGGGGTTGCTCGCCAGTGCCTCCCATTCCGGCAGGAGCGTGTACCAGCTGGGAGAGGAGCGGGTGAAGCGCCCGAAGACGGTCGGAGCGCGATACACGGTCGGGTCGAAGATCAGCGCCCGAGGCGGCAGCCGATCCCAGTAGGCGTGCGCCATCTCGGCGTCCATCGGCGTGATGAAGGTGGCGTAGAGTGGCTTCTGCACCGCCACCAGTTGAACCCCAAACAAGACCAGCCCCGGAAGGACAGCCGCCCCTGCCACGCAGAGCGCGCCGATCGCCCGGCGTTCATTGCGGGAGGCCCAGGCCCATAACAGCGGCAGGGCATAGAGCGTGCAGGCCAGGAGCCAGCCGCTCATCAGACGCGGCGTGGCCGTGAAAAGCGGGCCCTGGAAAGCCAGGAACAAGGCCGGCACGCTCCCGAACGAAGCCGCGATCAGCGCTGCCTCATACCACTTCCCCATTTTGAAGGATTTCCCGGCCCAGGCGAAGACCAGCGGCGTGACCAGGATGATAGGGCCGATCTCGAGCAGCGCCACGATCCCCTGCGCGGGATTGGCGAGCGAGAGCGAACCGAAATGCGCCGAGATGATCGCCGGAGGCCAGACGAAGGACGGAGAGGCGTCGAAGTAACTTCTGGCCCCGCTCGCAGACGTGAGGCGGGCGCGCGCCATCTCGGTCAACATCCCGCCCTGAAGCAGGGCCACCAGGCTCGCCCCGCCCAGGAGGCCCAGCCACACCCACAGCGCGCGCGGCAGCCTCCACGAACGATGAGCAATGATCCACGCCAGGGAGATCAGCAGGAAGCCGAGCAGGATCAATCCGAAAGCCACCTCATTGGCGATCGCCAGCGCAGCCAGCAGCGCCGCGCTGAGCAGACCTGCCGCGCCGCGCCGCCAGCGTTGGGCGGTAAGCAGCAGGAGCAGCAGGATCAAAATGCCCAAGCCGGAAATGCCGGTATGGGCCATCACATAGGGCGGGTTGATGCCACTGTAAAAGGCAAAGGGGAAGGGAAGCGGGCCGGCGCCATCGATCTTCCAGGGCGAAAGCAGCGCCTCCGGTAGAGTGGCCGCCGTGGTGCTGGCAGAGCCGATGAGTGTGATGTTCCCGGAGAGAGCACGAAGCCACGACGATGGAAGCAACAACAAAAGCCAGCGCGCCCCGCCGCTGAAGGCCAGCACGCCTGCCGTGAGCACTCCGCCCAGGCGCCGGCGCGTGAGGCGGTAGCCCCACCAGCCGGCCAGGATGAGCGCCAGGGCCATCACCAGGCCGCGTCCCAGGTCCAGCGCGCTCCACGGGAAGAGGGCGCCCAGCCGCATGATCTGCGCCGCAAAAAGCAGCAGCAGATAGTGGTAACCAAAGCGCAGGTCCGGGTTCAGCGCAAAGTGCGGCGGGATGTCGCCGCTGGCCAGAAGCGAGACGGTCGGCAGATTCTGGTAATCATCAAAAATGGCCAGGCCGCGACCGATGGCATAGAAGAGCAGGCTCAGCGCGGCCAGCAGCAGCCAGCGGGAGAGGGAAACCCCAGGCCGCGCTTTCGCGCCGGAGGCTCTCGCCATGCACAAACCCACGGTGCCGATCCACGCCGCGCTGAGCCAGAAAGCCGGCAGAGGGGGCAGGAAGTGCGCCAGCAGGTTGGCCAGCCAGGCTTGGAGCACGAGGCCGATTCCGAGGCCGACCATCGGTGCCTCGGCGCGGCGCAGGCGAAAGAGAGAGGTGGCCAGCAGCCAGCCGCCGCCGATCCATAGCCCGGCCCACGCCAGCAAGGGAAGGAATTCCAGCACGGTCCTCATCTGAGCAAAGAGCGACGCGGACGAGAGGCCAGGACCCGAATCAATGTGGCGCTGTCCTCTTCTACATTCCCGCTGATGAACTCGGGGCGAATGCGCGGGCGCGCCTTCTGGAAGGCGGGCTCATCGCGCGCAAGGACTCGCACCTCCACATGCTCGAAGCACTGCTCGAAGGCGCGACGATAATCCCACAGGCGATAGCGATTGTGGTGGGTGGAGGGATCGAGCCAGCCACGCCAGACGCGCTCGGAGTAACACAACATCTCGAAGGGGTAGCGGAAGAAGTGATCGCGCAAATCCACAAAATGGACCTGCAGGCCATGCGGGCTGGTAAGCGCGGCCAGGGCGCGCGTGACGCCCTCCACGTCGTCGAGGTGTTCGTAGACCGAGCGGCTGACGACCAGATCGAGCGGAGCAAACTCAGCCGGAGAGAGGCAACGCACATCGCCCTGAAGGAGAGTCAGCCGCGCCGAACGCGGCCGCACCCGCTTCCCGTCCAGGACGAGATGCGCTCCGTAGCGGGGCAGAAGAGCGCGGTTGTGGGCATCATCGGGCGGAGCATCCTTCTCGCACAACACCACGCCCTCGGCCCCCGCCTCCAGCAAGCCGAGGCCGAGGTCGAAACGCCCGCCATAGCCAAAGACCATCACGCGCTTACCGTTCAGGGAAAAGCCGCACCCCTCCAGCGCATCCAAATAATTCTGGATAGCAGCGTGGGGCTGGCGCGTCTCCAGGCCGGGCCGAATCACCCAGCCGCGCAAGAGCAGGAAGCGCACCAGGCGCTCGGGCAGAAAGTGCCGCGCCAGGCGGGGAAGCAGGTAGGGCAGGTTCATGGCAGCGGGATGGGCAACTTGCCTGTGCAATCGCGAGGCGGCGAGGCGGGCACCAGCAATTGTATGTGCACCTCGTCCAGGGTGATCTTCGGTTCGTAATAGCACAGCACGGGAGTGGCCACCCACCGCACCCAGGCGTTGTTCTCCTCGCCGAAGTGATACTGACTATCTTTGATAGGGGTGCGCAACGGGTCGCTGACGATCAGAGCAAAGCGCCGCGCTGCCAGGTCGGCATAGAACTCCTGGAAATAGGCCGCATTGCTGGAGAGCGCCTGATCCATGAGGTACTTCTTTTCATACTCCGGCACGAGCGGCACATCCCGCACGTAACCGAAGGTCAGAAGTTGCCTCTGATCCAGGAAGAGCACCTCGCCCCGCGCCCGGGCCTGTGCCACTTCTGCGTTGAGCACGCGCAGGGCGTTTTGCGTCACCTCGGGCGGTGGCAGCGAAGCGAGGGCCTTGAGATTCTCCGTATCGGTGAGGGTGGCCACCCAATCGAGAGAGGCGGCAAAGTTCAAGGGGCGCAGGCTCAACAGGGAGGGATAGGCCGGCAGAGCCAGCAGGAGGATCACCAGGGCCCGTACCCCGGCAGGCGAAGCCCGGCTCAGCCAGTCGCTTCCCCCATGGCGCCAGGCCAGCGCGGCCGCGAACAGCAAAGCGATCAGGAACATATCCGTGTTGTGCAGATCACCGCCGCCGCCGATCTTCGTGCTGACCACCAGCCCCACTCCCAGGAAGGCCAGCAAAGGCAGCAGCAGAGCCAACCCCTGCCAGAGAATGAGCCTCCAGCGTCGCGTGACGAGCAGGTAGACAAGGCAAACCATCAGCGGCGCGACCGCGATCAGCAACCCCAGCAAGATGCCATGCCCGTAGGTGGCATTGGGAAACAGACGGTACCACAAAAGGGGCTGGCGCGTCACCAGGCCGCCGAGCTGGGCGGGATTCAGGCTGGGGCTCACCTCCCCCCGCCAGAGGTCCAGGAGGAAAGGGACGAGGTATCCGCCGAGCACTCCGGCCAGACCGAGGGAGAGGGCGCGCTTCCAGGTTGCGCGGCGGAGACGTCCCTCCTGCCCGGATGCTCCTCCCATCTCCAGCATCACAATCCAGATGGCCGGGGCGAACATCCACGTCCAGCGGCTGACCTGGGCGTAGTAGCCGGCGAGGGCGATGAGCGGGAATGCCAGAGGCAGCGGCTGCTCCCAGGCCAGCGCCACCAGCGTCGCGGCCAGGATGAGCGGCGGATGGATGGGACCCTGATCCAAGAAGAGATAGGCCCACAGGCCGGCCGCCAGCCACAGGCGAGTCCTGGGATGACTACGATAAAAGAGGACCCAGCCGAGCAAGAGGTAGGGCAGGATATATATCAGGCCCAGCCACAGGCGTTCCTGAGCGATAGTCAGGCCGGGCAACAAGAAAGGAATCCCGCCCATCCACTGTCGCCCCGGACTCAAATAGGCGGCAATCGGTTTGTCATAGATGTAACGCTCTCGCCCGAAGAGCACGGAGTAATCCCACAGGCGGTTGCCCTCCGACCAGCCGAGGGAGAAGGGATAGTCGGTGACGTTGCGCATCGCGAGCGCCGCGGCAAAGGCCGCTCCGCTGAGAAGCAGCGCGCTCAAGACCGCCGGCCAAGCCAGTACCTGCCGCGAGGAGCGTGTGAGGAGAGCGGCCGCGAACAGCACCTCGAGCAACCAGATGAGAAGGCGAATGGCGCGGGAGAGGATCGCTCCCCAGGGCGTGTATTGCAAGAACCAGATGGGCAGTATCAGAGCCAGCATCACTCCTGCCCAGCGCCATCTGCCCCACCCCTCCCGCCACCGGCAAAGGCGTTGGAAGAGAGAGGCCAGGCGCTCAGGCCACCAGAGCGTCAGCATCCCCACGCCAAACCCGAAAATGCAGAATGCGGCGAATGCCAGGAAGAAGAATGCCCACTTGAACGAAAATTCTCCCCATTGATTTCCTGTTCCCTGGGCGATGTTGTAGAACTCCTGCGCGGCCGAGAACAGGAGCAGGCCGAGCAAAAGCGTGATCGCGGCGCGTCCCCATCGCTGGGGCCATCTGTCTGCGGACATACGCGCCCGATTATAACCCGCGAGAAGCCTGTGGGAAACAAACTGCCCGGGAGCAAAGCGGGGTAAATCCCGCGCTACGTAACCGTTTGACCCTTTGCCTCCTTGACCATCCGACTCTTAAACTCTCTGGCATGCGAACGTTGCAGCAAGAACGCCAGCCCCAGCGAAATGAGAGCGAGGACGATGAACGTGACAAAGCCTGTGGCATAGCCGCCCTCTCCCTGCCGGCGGACGAAGGTGCTCAGAACGGGAGGAATGACGAAGCCACCGAAGGCGCCCAATCCGCCCACCCAGCCCGAAGCGCCGCCGAGTGCCTGCGGCACTTCCTTCGGGACAAGTTTGAAGACCGCCGCGTTGGTCACGCCCATGCCGAGCGCCATGGCGATTTCCGCTGCCAGCGAAAGGCCGAAGGAATGCGAGAGAGTCAACATCAAGCCGCCAAGCAGCATCATGACGAGGGCGAGCATGGCCGTGCGTTCGCCACCGAGTCGGTCGGAGAGCGAGCCGCCCCCGACGCGCACCAGCGAGGTCAGGATGGAATAGGCGGCGGTCAGCGCGCCCGCCGTCACCGCCGAGGCGCCGAGGAAGGACTTCCAGTAGGTTGGCAGCCAGGCGGTCATGGCGAGGAAGCCGCCGAAGGAGGTGAAGTAAATCGCCGTCAGTGCCCAAGTCTTCCAGATTCTGGCGGAGAGGAACAAGCTGTCTTTGACGCTGCCCGATGGGAAGATTTCCTGCCCGGCCCTGGCCGCTTCCCGGCGTGCCGCTTCTGGGTCGAGGCCCTGGGCGCGCAGTTGGAAGTAAGGCGCGTTCAAGCCCGTGAAATAATAACCGACAGTTCCGAGGATCAGCAGGGAAAGCCAGATGAGATACGCCCCAGCCAGCCCTGCGACGGTCAACGCGAGCGGGAGGATGAGGGTGAAGATGCCAGGCGCCAGGTTCCCCACGCCGCCGTAGATTCCGAGGGCATAGCCCTGTTTTGCTTTCGGCGTCCAGTACGAGGCCTGGCTGATGCCCACTGAAAACGTGGCGATGCCACAGCCGCTCAACGCGCCGGGCAGGAGGATCAGCGGATACATGCTCCGCGTCAGGCGGTCAGGGTAGAAGGTGAAGATGGTCAACGTCAACCCTGCCATGCCGAGGATGGAGAGGCCGAGCAAAATCAAGAGCGGCTTGCGTCCGCCCGTGGTATCCACCCAGGCCGCGAAAGGGATGCGCAGCAGCGAACCTGTCAGTGAGGGGATCGCCACCAGAAAACCAACCATGACGGGCGTCAACTGCATAACGTCCTTGAGTTTTTGAGCGGTCGTGCCGAACAACGCCACCGCCGCAAAGCCGATGAAAAACCCGAGCGTCGCGCCAAACAATCCGCGCCGAGGGGTGCCTTGGATATTCATAGAATTCTCCTGAACCAGCCCGCACAAGCCGAAAAAGATTCAACGGAAGGCCGAGGTTATTTTTGCGCCGGCCTGGGGCGATTCCAGATCACCACCTGGAAGGGACGCCATAGGTAGGTGATGGGAAAGGTCACCACATGCACCAGCCGCGTGAATGGAAAGATGGCGATGATGACAAAGCCCCACAGGTGATGCCACCTGACCACCGCCGGCAGCGCCGAGACGTATTCGATCTTCGGCTGGAAGAGCAGCAGCGACCTCAGCCACGGCGCGGCCGTGTGCAGGAACCAGTCCGAGCCCCAGCGATAGAAGAAGGAGACCCAGAAGCCCAGGATGGCCTGCACGAGCAACGCCACGACCAGCGCCCAATCTGCCCACGAGGTGACCACGCGCACGCGGTCGTTGGTGGAGCGGCGCAGGATGAGCAGGCTGATGCCAACGATGGCCATGAGCGCCAGAGCCAGGCCGATCACCTCGATCACGTACAGGCGCGTCGGGTCGGCCGTCAGTGCCCCCCACAGGCCGGGGAAGAGGAAGGCGATCAGATGGACGCCCAGGATGATGACGATGCCGTAGTGCCAGGGGATGGAGCCCCAGAACAGGGCGCGGCTTTCGAGGAATTGCGATGAGAAACTGGAATAGGAGAAACGGTCGGAGTAGTAACGGTATACGCCGACCACAATCGCCAGGATGACAGCCAGATAGGGAAAGGCGACAAACAGAACGGTGTTAAGCATGGTGCCCTCCGAAAGGTTCGGGTCTCATGGCGAGGGTCCGTTTTCCCGAAGCAATCCCTCGAGCAACGCCGAGACGCTTCGCCGGGAAAACGTGCCTTCCTCGCAGCGAGAGGAAAATCTGAGATCGACCGCATTTAATCCACCGCGTCATATGCCAGCGGCACCTCCTGCATGGCTTCGCTTTGCGCCCGGGCGTGTTCTTCTTCCCAGTTCGCGGCCCGGATGAGCGCTCCGCCGACCGTCTGCACCAGCACGTCGTACAGGGCTTGCAGGACCGCCAGGTACAGTGGTAGCGCGGACCGGTCGTCTTCGTCGCGCATGCGGCTGGCGCGCAGCACCTTGTCCAGCGCGGGCAGGATTGCATATTGCGTCAGTTCGCGGAATTCCTCCTCGTCCTGCAATATGCTCAGGTAGCGCAGGATACAAACCAGATGGTCCGGCAAGTCGTCGGCTTCGCTCAATCCGTGGGCACGATAACGTTCCCTGAGCTCGAGCATAAAGATGCTGCGTTTGTAGGTCTCGCCGAGCAACTGATAGCCGACATAGGGATAGGCGCCGCCCAGGTCGAACGTGCTGGCGTAGGCCTCCTCCTGAAGCCCGAGAGGCATCGCCTCGAGCTCGCGTCCGAAGGCGGACAAAAGGGCAGCGGGCGGAAGCTGGCCGTAGCCTGCTTCGAGGGGCAGGATGTCCATTTGGGCGACAGTCTGTGCGCACAGGCGGGCCTTGTCCGCCAGGTCGGGGCGGGGATAATCCAGCACGTCGGCGAACTGTGCCAGGGCCGTGGGGAGCAGAGGATGGAGAGCCATGGTCAAAACCTGCGGGCCGGCTGTCGGCGGAAGCCGAATCCCGTTTCCTGCTTGTCTGTAAAGGGCGGGAGGGTCGCTTCGATGGCGACTTCGCGGCTCATGTTGGGGATGACGAAGCGCTCCTCGTAGGTTGGCAGGGCAGTCAGGCGGAAGATGGCTTCGGCCTCCCTGGCGTTCGTCTTGCCTGTGGCATAGGCCTTGTCCAGCTCGGCCTGCGATACGTCCTTGACCGTTTCACTGCGGCGATGCATGCGGACGGCGATCAGTTTGCGGTAGACTTCTTTGATCACGTCTGGATTGCCAGCCGAGAACAGGCTTGCCATGAACTTCACAGGGAGGCGCGCTTTATCCAAAGCGCTGAGCATGGGTGCCAGACCGTCGGCCCCGCTTTGATCCACCTCGTAGCGGCCGTCCTTGATCCTGGCCAGAACGGGCAACATAGGCGGAACGTAGAAAAGCATCGGCAGGGTGCGGAATTCGGGATGGAGTGGCAGGGCGATGCCCCATTGCCTGACGAACTTGTAGACGGGCGACTTCTGTGCCGAGTCGAGCATGTTATCGGGGATGCCGTTGGCCCTGGCGGAGGCGATCACGGCCGGGTCGAACGGGTCCATGATCAGGGCGCGCTGCGCCGCCACAAGGTCCGGGTCCGGCCCAGAGGCGGCTTTTTCGATCTGGTCGGCATCGTAGAGCAGGACTCCCAAATAGCGGATGCGTCCCACACAGGCGTGGAAGCAAGCGGGAGGCTGTCCGCTTTCGATGCGTGGGTAGCACAGGATGCACTTCTCGGATTTGCCGGTTGCCCAGTTGAAGTAGGTCTTTTTGTACGGACAGCCCGAGATGCACATGCGCCAGGCGCGGCATTTTTCCTGCGAGAGCAGGACGATGCCGTCCTCGCCGCGTTTGTAGAGTGCGCCCGCGGGGCACGCCGCCACGCAGCCGGGGTTGAGGCAGTGATTGCAGATGCGCGGCAGGTAGAAGAAAGTCATGCGCTCGAGTTCGTTGAGTTGGGCGCGCTCCTCGTCGCTCAGTCCTTCCAGATTGGGGTCGTTTTCCGCATAGACTGGCGAGCCGCCCAGGTCGTCATCCCAGTTTGGTCCTGCTTCGATCTCCATCGGTTTGCCCGTCACAAGCGAGATGGCGCGGGCAGTGGGCTGGTCGTTGCCTTCGGGGGCATCGAAGAGATGCTGATAATCGTAGGTCCACGGCTCGTAGTAATCGTCCATGCTGGGCAGATAGGGATTGAAGAAGATATTGACGAGCGCGCCCAGCCGCCCCTGCAATTTCAGGCGGAGTTTGCCGTTCTTCCTCTCGAAGCCGCCCTTGTACTTCTCCTGGTCTTCCCAGCGCGTGGGGTAGCCCGTGCCGGGCTTGGTCTCCACATTGTTCCACCACATGTACTCGGTGCCCTGGCGATCGGTCCAGATGTTCTTGCAGGCGATGCTGCACGTGTGGCAGCCAATGCACTTATCGAGATGGAAAACCATCGAAACCTGTGCGCGTATGTCCATGTTCTACTCCTTTGCGTACCCTTACCCTGCACCCCTCGCCCGGCGGGGGCGAGGAGGGGGTAGGGGAAACCTCTACCATTCCAGTTTTTCCATCTTCCGAACGACACAGTAGGTATCGCGGGTGAAGATGCCGGTGGGGCCCCAGTAGTTGAAGCCATACGTGAACTGGGCGTAACCACCCGCCAACAACAAGGGGTTGATGCGAGTGCGCGTCAGACTGTTGTGTCCGCCGCCGCGCTTCCTATCGCGGATCTGCGACTTGGGGATGTAGATCGTGCGTTCGACCGCGTGGTAGTACAGACACATACCGGGCGGGACGCGGGAACTGACATTGGCGCGCGTGACGACCACGCCGTTGTCGTTGAACATCTCCACCCAGTCGTTGTCCACAATGCCGACACGCTCGGCGTCCTTGTCGTTGATCCAGACCGGGTCCATGCCGCGCGAGAGCGTCAACATGCGGTGGTTGTCCTTGTAGGTCGAGTGGATGTTCCACTTGCCGTGCGGCGTGATGTAGTTCAGCACCAGGCTCTTGTCGTCCACGGGGCTGTTGACGATATCGCCTGTGGCGCGTGGATTCAGCTTCGGTTTGAAGGTGGGCAGGTGTTCGCCAAAGTCCAGGTAATACGGGTGATCGATGTAGAAGTGCTGTCGACCGCTCAGCGTGCGCCAGGGGACGAGGCGCTCGACGTTCAGGCACCAGGCGGCGTAGGCACGCCCGTCGTTGATGAGGCCTGTCCAGCAGGGGCTGATCAACGTGCGGCGCACCTGGCGGGTCAGGTCGAAGAAAGTCATCCTGACGCCGCGTATTTTCTCGGCCAGGTCCGCCAGCGGCAGTCCGACGCGTTCCTCTTCGTGTTTGAACGCCGTGTAAGAGACTTCGCCGTTCGTTTCAGGAGCCAGATGCAGCAAGATGTTGGCGGCATCCAGCGCGTCTTCGAGACTGGGATATTTCTTTCCGCCCCACTCCACACAGCGCGTGCGGCGCGGGTCGGGCGTCCCGCCGACGGGCTGTTCCATCAATTCATCGTAGAACTTCTCGATGGGAATCTGCACGCCGTTGCCGTTGATGCCGTCGGCGCGCAGGTTGGGTCCGAGCGAGATGAAGCGGTTGTACAGGTTGGCGTAGTCGCGCTCGAGCACGCGCAGGTGCGGCATGGTCTTGCCGGGGACGGGTTCGCACTCGCCCGCACGCCAATCCTTCACCTCGGGCTGTGAGAGCTCATCGGGTGTGTCGTGCATGAGCGGGAACGCCACCAGGTCGCGCACGGGTTCGGGGAAGACCTGGGGCGCAAGTTCGCTGACGCGGCGGGCCAACAGTTTGAAAATCTCCCAGTCGGTCTTGGATTCCCACACGGGCGGAACCGCCTGCCCGAGCGGATGCACATACGAGTGCAGGTCGGTGGTGTTCAGGTCGTTCTTCTCGTACCAGAACGCCGAGGGGAGGACGATGTCGGAATACAGCGCCGAGGAGTCCATGCGAAAATTGAGATCAACCACCAGGTCCATCTTGCCGCGCGGCGCAGGCTCGCGGAAGGTGACGGTCTTGACCTTGCCTTTGGCGCGCTCCTCCGCCACGATGTTGTCGTGTGTGCCGAGATAGTGACGCTGAAAGAACTCGGCACCTTTGGCGCTGGAGGCCAGGGCATTGCCGCGCCAGATGATCCAGAGGCGCGGCCAGTTCTGCCCGGCGTCGGGATCGTCAACGGCGAATTTGAGCGTTCCCTCTTTGAGCTGGTTCACCACCTGGCGGATGATCTCCTCGTTATTTTTCGCGCCGGCCGCCTCGGCCTTTCGGACGATCTCGAAGGGGTTTTGATCGAACTGCGGGTACGAAGGCATCCAGCCCAGGCGCACCGCCATGGCCGCCAGGTCCAGGGCATGTCCTTTTGCCCATCTCGTCTTTTTGGGGACGGGAGCGTACTCGGTGAAATCGCCCTCGTAGCGCCACTGGTCGCTGTTGATGTAGTGCCAGGTAGGGGTTTGCTGGCGGCGGGGCGGCTTTTGCCAGTCGAGCGCGAACGCCAGGCTCACCCAGGGAGCGATGAGGGTGAGCTTTTCCTGCCCCACGTAATGGTTCATGCCGCCGCCGTTGACGCCGCAGCAGCCGCACAGGATCAGAGCGGTGATGGGAGCGCGGTACATCATGCTGTTGTTGTACCAGTGGTTGATGCTGGCGCCGATGATGACCATAGACTTGCCATGCGTGACCTCGGCGTTGTGGGCAAACTCGCGCGCCAGCCGGATGACCGTCTCGCGTCCAATGCCGGTGTACTGTTCCTGCCAGGCGGGCGTGTAGGGTGCGTGCTCATCGTAAGATTTGGGGTACTCGCCCGGCAGTCCGCGCCCCACGCCGAACTGCGCCACGAGCAGATCGAAAACGGTCGTCACCGGGAGGCGGCCGCGGTCAGTTTCCACGTAACGGATGGGGATGCCGCGCCGGGCGACCTTCGCTTCGGCAAATTCGTAGTAGGCCACGTTCACGATCTCGTCGTGTTCATCCAGGAAGGTCAGCTCTGGATCGAGTGGAGTGTCATCCTGCCCGTCCTCCATCTTTAGGTTCCACTTGCCTTTTTCCTTACTCCAGCGGTAACCGACCGTGCCTTTGGGCATGCGCGGCTGTCGGCTGGTTTTATCGAAGACCAGCAGTTTCCAGTCGCCGTTTTCCTCGTCCTTATAACGCGCGAGACGGTTGGCGCGCAGCAGGCGTCCCGCTTTGTAGACGTCGCCGTCTTTTTCGAGCTCCACTAAAAACGGAGCGTCGGTATACTGCTTGAGGTAGGTGATGAAATACGGAACCTGGCGCTCGGCGTAGAATTCTTTCAGGATGACATGATTGACCGCCATCCACAACGCGGCGTCGGTGCCGGGGCGAATGGGGATCCACCAATCCGCATATTTGGAAACCTGGCTGAAGTCCGGCGCGATCGAGACGTACTTGGCGCCGTCGTGCCGCGCCTCGGCAATGAAGTGCACATCCGGGGTGCGGGTCATGTTCATGTTCGCCCCCATGGAAACGATGTATTTGCTGTTGTACCAGTCGGCGGATTCGCACACATCGGTCTGATCGCCCCAGACTTCGGGAAAGGCGTTCGGGAGGTCGGCATACCAGTCGTAGAAACTCATGTTGACGCCGCCGAACAGTTGCAGGAAGCGCGACCCCGCCGCGTACGAAAGGTAGGACATGGCGGGGATGGGCGAAAAGCCGAAGATGCGGTCGGGGCCGTATTTTTTCGCGGTGTAGAGCATGCCTGCGGCGATGATCTCGCTCACCTCGTCCCAATGGCTGCGGCGGAAGCCGCCCTTGCCGCGCGCCTTCTGGATGCGCGCCCGCTTCGCTTCATCCTCCATGATGGACGCATAGGCTTCGACCGCGCTCTTGCCTGCGGCACGCGCTTCGCGCCAGAAATCCAGCAACACGCCGCGCGCGTACGGATACTTGACGCGGATCGGGCTGTAGACATACCACGAAGCGGAGATGCCGCGCTGACAGCCGCGCGGCTCGTAAGGCGGCAGGCTCTCATCCAGCAGCGGATAATCCGTCTGCTGCATTTCCCAGGTGATGATGCCGTCCTTGACGTAGACCTGCCACGAACAGCCGCCCGTGCAATTCACGCCGTGCGTGCTGCGGACGATGTTATCGTGCTGCCAGCGGTTGCGATAGAACTCCTCCCACTGGCGCGATTTCGGGTTGACCAAATCCTGGATCCAAGCCATGGCTGTTCCTCCGAATACTCAGTTTGCCCTATCCCTCTCCTGGGATTTCCTTCCCGGGGAAGGGCTGGGAGAGGAGGGCATTGCGTGGTTTATTTCCTGGCACTGGCGCGCGCGAGCATGGGCCGGCGTACGCCCATCAGGCGTCTTCGCCACCAGACCTGCGCGGCGGCGATCATCAGCACGGTGCCCGCGATCGAAAGTCCTGCCAGAGTTAACAACGTGGAGGGGGGGCGTGCCGGCCTGGTGGCCGATTCGAAGAACGCCACCAGGTCGGCGCGTTCCTGATCGGTGAGCGGCCGGCTTGCCCACACCGCGTTCATGGTGACTGTGGATGGGTTGGCCAGGAAGGCGCTCAGTCCCGCCTGCCCGCCGTAACGGCTGAAGACTTCCGTCAGATCGGGGCCGAGCGCGCCGCCCCCCAGGGCGCCGATGCCCACCACACTGTGACAGACCATGCAGGCAGGGCCGCCGTTGGCCGGCCGCGTCGTGCCGAGGAACAGCGCCTTGCCACGCTCGGCATCGCCCGCTGGAAGGGACGCAGGGGGAGCGGCAGCCGGCACGGGGACGTTGGCTGAATCCACGCTCTCGAAGTACGCTACCAGCGCCGCCACCTCGGAATCGGTCAGACCGAGGTTGGGCATGGGGATTTTGTTGTACTGTTCGAACAACTGCCTGGCCGTTTCATCTCCCTCTGCCAGCACTTTGTCAGGCTCTTTGATCCAGCGCGAGAGCCATGCCCGGTCGCGACGCCCTGTCACGCCTTTCAAGTCGGGGCCGACCAGTTTCCCGCCGCCAATGGTGTGACAGGCGGCGCATTTTTGCCGGAACAGTATCTCCCCGTCCGACGCCTGCGCCGGCGCTTCGGCGAAGGCCACGCCCGCGGCGGCTACGATGAAGAGGAATAGAACCGCCAGCGTCACACCGAACGAAATGTTCTTTGAATTTCGTCTAACCTTTTCCATCATTGCCGATCTCGCTCCTCTCGTTCGAGGGCTTGCCTGTCCCGGGCAGGCTGCGAATGGTTTCCATCAAGTCCGTGCCGCGCGCGGGCAGGATGTGGGTGGAAATCACGCGCACAACGTTCTCGGTCAGCCCGGCGCGGATGATGGGTAGATGCGGATACGTCTCCATGATGGCAGACGTCAAGCGCGCGCTTGACTCGCGCTGCGAATCCTCGTCCACGATCAGGACCACGCTCGGGTCTGCCTCGGCGATCCTCGCACAGACCTCCTCCCCTTCCCACGGCCCGATCAGTTCCACATCCCCGGCGGCGCGCAGAACCATCTCCAGGCTCTCGCCGAAGAGGGAAGAGGAACAGATCAGCAGGACACGGTGCTTTTGCATGCCCTCTTGTGAAAGCGATCGTGAATCGCGGGTCACGGAACATCAAACGAATTTCTCCCAGAATACAGGAAAACCTTGTGCCGTTGAATCCCTCTGCTCATGCGCCGGGAATGAAAAAAGAGTGACTCGGGAGTCGCTCTTTTTCGAAAAAGAATTAGTTCTCGGGCATCACGAGCCTGCTGCAAAAGCAAAGGCCTGCCTGCGTGTGGCCTTCTCGCCGGCAATGCAAGCCGCGGGCTACGTTCACGAAGTCGGTCCTCGCCGACCATCCATCGTGCGCCTCTCCGCCTACCAGACTCTCAGACTATATGGCCATTTCAACGACCATGCGGCAACCAGGGTAGTGAATTGCAGATTCTTCGCGCGAAAGAGGGGCTAAATCAACCCCTTGCTCTTCGCCAGCCGCGCCGCCTCGCGCCGCGTGTTGGCATGCAGTTTGGAAAGAATATTGCGGATATGACTCTTCACCGTGTGAATGCTGATGCTCAGTGCTTCGGCAATCTCCTTGTCCGATGCGCCCTGCGCGGCAATGGTCAGCACCTCCAGTTCGCGAGGGGTCAAATCCACCAGTTCTTCTTCCCCTTCCAGAATCGAACGTTTCTGCGTCTGGCTGCTCAATCGGCGGAACTCCGCCAGAACGCGTGCCGCCAGCGAAGGGGACAGCGCGGCTTCCCCTCTCAACGCCCGGCGTAGCATCTCCAACATCTCGCGCGCGCGGATGTCTTTCAACAGGTAGCCCTGCGCGCCGCTCTTGAGCGCCTGGAACAGTTTCTCGTCGTCGTCGCGGACGGTCAGCATGACGATGACTGCCTCTGGCAAAATCTGTTTGATCTGGCGCGTGGCTTCCAACCCGTCCATGCCGGGCATTTGCACGTCCATCAGAATCAAATCGGGCTTGAGCTCCTGCGCCTTGACACAGGCTTCCAATCCATCGCCGGCTTCGCCGATGACTTCCAGATCGGACTGGGCGTTGATGATTCCCGCCAGCCCCTCGCGGAAGAGGGCGTGGTCATCGGCAAGCAACACGCGGTAAGGGGTCATGTTTTCTGCTCTCTTTCCAAAAGATCATTCATCGCAATAGATGTACCCCCTATGGGAGGCCTCTTGACGGGGGCAGGCGGGCGGAGGGGAGAGGCCACATCAGCATCACGCGCGACCCCGCGCCGGGCACGGACTCGATGAGCAATTCTCCGCCAATATGCTTTGCGCGCGCCCGCATGATTTGAAGACCGAAATGTCCGCTCGGCGCGGCCTGCGAAGGATCGAAGCCCTGCCCATCGTCCTCGATGGAGAGGAAGTAATCGTCGTCCGTCTTTCCCAGCGTCACTCTGACCTGATGCGCCCGCGCGTGACGGAGGACGTTGTTGAGCGCCTCGCGCGTGATGTTCAAGATCTGCCTGGCCATTTGCGGGGAAGGATCGGGCGCGGACTCGCTGTCGGTCTGGCAGGTCGCTTCCAAGTCATGTTCGGAGGCGAATTCCTCCACCAACTCGCGCAGGCGGGCGCAAAAGTCACGCTTGGCGGGTGTTTCATCCATCAGGCTGTTGATGGCATGGCGCACCTCGCGCGTGGCTCTGTCGATCGTGGCGCGCGTTTTATGCAGACGTTCCAGCGCGGCCCCATCTCGCCCCTCGCCCAGAAACTCCACCGCCTGGTCGATCATCAGGCCCAGGTAACTGAGCGTCTGCCCCAAGCCGTCGTGCATTTCGGCGGCCACACGGCGGCGTTCCTCCAGCGTGGCCACGCGCTCGGCCTGAGCATACAGGCGGGCATTCTCCAACGCAATGGCGGCCACATTTGCCAGCTTGGTCAACATGCTCACCGCCTCATCGGCAAACCGAGCCTGCGCCGTGCTGCCCACGCACAAGGCGCCGATGACGCGCTCGCCCACTCGCAGCGGCGCCGCCAGGTGACTGACACGGTAGTCCTCGGCCAACATGCGGCAGCCGCCCCCACAAGCGCCCACGCCGCACGATAGCGCTCGCTCGCTGGTCAGCACCTTGCCGGCCAGCCCGTTATCCGCCGCTACCACATTGCCCTCGATGGCTTCGCGCGGCCCGCTGAGCGCCTGCAGCCTCAGCCAGTGAAGGCTCTCGTCCACCAGGCACAGCGCCGCCACCTTGCCACCCAACAGCACCCGCGCCTTTTCCGTGACCGAGTTCAATACCTGCTGAATATCCAACCGCGATGTAATCTCGCGGCTGATCTCGTTGAGCATCTCCAGCTCACGCGTGCGCCGGGCGACGCGCGCTTCGAGACTTTCATTCAACTCGACGCGAGGCGCGCAGGCGAACGCGCATGGCCTCGAAGGCCTGCGCCAGCTTGCGCATCTCTTCTGGACCTTCGGGCTGGATGGCCGTTTCGAGGTCGTTCTCTCCCAGACGGTTTGCGGCGCGCGCCAACTCCCCCAGCGGTTTGAGCGCCGACTGCCGCGTGAGCCACGCGCCCGCACCAAGCAACATCAACGCGCCAGCGAAGAAGCCAATCTGAATGATTCGCAGGCGCGCCATCTTCGCTTCGGAGGCAGATTGATAGGCACGCACCATCTCATCTGCATGTTGTACAAGCTCGGTGGATTCTTCCCGCACGCGCCGAAGCGTCTCGCGGGAGGGCGCGGCGATGAACGTCTCCAGCAGGGGATAAAATTGGTCCCAGTGCGCGTCGAGGGCATTGACCTCTTCGAGCAGTTTGGGGTCGCGCGTGGGCATCAGAGAAACGACCTGACCTGGCAGATACGGCACTTCCCCGCCTTGGCGCAGGGCAACGAGGGTCAGCCCGAAGGTGGATTCGGCTTCTCGCAGCGCGGCCAGGTCTTCCTCGGCGCGCGAGGCGTGCCATTCCTCCGCCAACCGCGCCATCTGCTGCGTCAACATGCGCTGACGCCCGGCGAGATTGATCACCAGCGCGTCCTGCCGCTGGGTTTCCAGGCCCCACACCGTCGCGCCGACGGAGATCAGCACGAGCAGGGTGAAGGCCGCGAAGAGGAGGGTCAGGCGTCCCTGCAGGCTGTTGAACATCTCACACCCTCTCTACAAATCTGGCCAGTTGTGCCATTCCCTGCGCGATGAGATCGATCTCGATATACTCCTCGAGGGTGTGTGCCCCGCCGCCGCGCGTGACGCCCAGCACGAGAGCCGGGTAGCCCTGGCTGAGCGGGATGTTGGCATCGGTCGAGCCGCAGGTCAGTTCGGGTTCGAGGCCCTGGGTGCGCAGGCAGTCTCTGGCCAACTGAATCAGCGGATGATCCACCGCGAGCTCTCCGGCGGGGCGCTCGCCGATGATCTCGACCTCCAACGCCACTCCGGGACGAGTCGTGGAGGCCAGCACGCCCTCGACGCGCTCGATCAGTTGCCTCAACGCCTGTGGGCTTTCGGAGCGCAAGTCCAGTTCCATGGTAGCCTCGGCTGCCAGCACGTTGACGCCCGTCCCACCATGCATGCGCCCGACGTTCAAGGTGGTGCGCGGCGCGGAGGGAAGCGGGAGCGAGGTGATCTGGGTGATCACACGCGCCAGTTCGTGCACGGCCGAGGGCCGGCCATAGTCTGACCACGAATGCCCGCCCGCCGTCCGCAGCGTGACGCGGTAGCGGCGTACGCCTACGGCGCTATGGTACACCCGTCCCAATGCACTGCCTTCGAGCACAAGGTAGGCCTGCACATCGGCGCCGAAGCGCGCCACCACTGCTTTCATGCCGCGCAAATCGCCCAGCCCCTCCTCGCAGGTGTTGGCCACAAACCAGATCTCGCGCTCCGCGTTGATCTTCCGCGCGCGCAACATCCACACCAGACCGAACAGTGCGGCGACGCCCAGGGCGTTATCGCCGAGGCCGGCTCCGTAAATCCTGTCCTGCTCGCGGCGCACATCCAGGCGCGTCTCCAGCGGGAAGACTGTATCGAGGTGGGCAGAGATCACCAGCGGCCTGGCCTGTGCGCCTCGTTTGCGCGGCGACCAGCGCCCATAGACATTGTGGAGCGCGTCCATGGAAACGTCCAGCAGGTGTTCCGCCACCCACAAATCGTGCACCCGGCGCGCCCGCTGTTGCTCCCCGAAGGTCGGGGCCGGGATTTGCTGGATTTGCATAGCTAACTCAAGTACCCGTCTGGAAATATCCTGCATGGCGCGGCTCCCTCAGGGGCAGGTTCACACTCTGCGCACGAGATCCCTTAAGGCCTCCAGGCGCGCTTCGGCCAGGCCGGGCAACACATCCAGGGGGCAAAAGGCGCCGCTGCCTTCGATCTTCAACGAGGCCGAGATGTTGCCGTAGAGCGTGGCTTGCAACGGGTCGCAGGTTCTCTGGTAGCCGGCCAGGAAGCCTCCACAAAAAGCATCTCCCACGCCGGTCGGGTCGGCGGCCTGTACCGGGTAGGCCTGCACTTCCCATTTGCGTTTGCCAACGGCATCATACACGCGCTGTCCACGCGCGCCACACTTCACTACCACGATCTGGCATCCATACTCGCCGATGGCCTCCGCCATCTCCCACACATCACGCGTCTCGCCCCAAAAGAGACGCTGCAACGCCTCCTCCGACGGCAGGAAAGCGGTCAGTTCCGTGAGCATCGCGCGCAGGTCTTTGCGAAGAGCCGGGCTCATGTACTCGGGTGCCGGGTCCAGGGTGAGAGTACTGGCCAGACCTGCTTTGAAGGCAAGGATCAGCTGACGGTGGCTCGCAAGATCCAATGGACAAAAGTGGACCGCGCGCGCCTCGCGGTAAGCGACCGGGATCTCGGCCGCGTCGGGTGCCAGACTGCGGGACGGCTCCGCCTCCTTCTGGACCCCGGGCGGGTTGCGGTACCCCAGCAAGGCCTTGGGGAAGGGAAGGCCGCGCTGGGCAAAATGCGAGACGGGATTCTCGCGCCCCACCTCCAGGCGCTCATTATATGCAAGGAACAGGCGCGTCTCGATGGGCTCCGGGAGGATGGTGATGCCTGTGGTGTCAATGCCGCGCGCCTGCCATTCTTTCAGCCAGGCGCGCGGGTAATCTTCGCCGACGCGCGCCAGCAGGCCCACTCCGCCATCCCATACCAGCAGTCCGCCGGCGGCGTACAGGGCGCTTCCGCCGGGGCGATCGAGCGCTGGTGTCCCCCTGGCCGGCAGGATGAACTCGCGCTGGAGAAGTCCGGCAACAACAAACGAGGGCGTCATCCTCACTCACACAGACGAGGTATGGGGAAAGGGAGCCGGCAGCAGGAACGAGAAGATGCTGCCTTTCCCCACCTGACTTTCGGCCCAGATGCGCCCGCCGTGCAATTCGATCATTGCCTTGGCTACAGACAGACCCAGCCCCATGCCACCGTGCCGGCGGGTGAGAGGCGCTTCCACCTGGAAGAAGCGCTCGAAGACGCGCGGCAGGTCTTTGGCCGGGATGCCGATGCCGTCATCCACTACGGATACTTTGACATACCCCGGCACAGCCTCGCTGATGACCCTCACATGCCCGCCTTCATTAGTAAACAACAGGGCGTTCTTGACAAGGTTGCCCAGGGCAATGGAGACTTTAGCCGGGTCGCCCTCGATGAACAGATCGCCGCCGCGTCTTTCGCTCTGGAGTGAAATGTGCCGCTGGGTGGCCAGGTCTGCGAAGGAAGCCAGGACATTGTCGATCAGATGGGGGATGGAAAACAGGCTCTTGCGCAGGCGTGCTGTGCCGGATTCGTAGTTATGGATGCGGGCCAGGCTTTCGATGATTTCCTTCAACCTGGAGGCGTACCTGATGATGGTTTCAGCTTGCTGGCGCACCTCTCCATCCAGCATCTCGTGCAGGAAAGTGGCGTGGCCGAGGATAAGACCCAACGGTGTGCGTAATTCGTGGGAGGTGATGGCAACGAAATCGCTCTTCAGGCGGTCGAGTTCGGCCAACTCCGTCATGGCGGCCTCGGCGCGCCGTTGAAGGGCCTCGTTGTGGATCGCCAGTGCCGTCAAAACGGCCAGGGTCTCTAGAAGGAGAAGGTCCTCTTCGGTATAATCGGCCTTGTTTTTGTTCAGGGCTTCCAACACACCCAGCGGCTTCCCTCGCAAGACGAGCGGAACGGCCGCCAACGTCTGCACCTCCAGGCCCAGCCCCACCACGGCCTCCTTGTAGGAGCGAGAACCTGTCTCCTTGTGGGCCAGGCGGAGCGGTTGCAGGCTGCGGTATACTTGGCCGGCGGCGCTTTCGCTCACAGGCAGGCGAAGGTTGCGCAGGGCATCTCGACGATAGCGAGGCGCCCCCAGCACATGGAATGCCTCGCCGCCCTCCTCCAGTTCGAAAATGAAGGCCGCCTCGCTCCCGGTCAGTTCGACGGCTGCCGAGAGGGTGGCTTGCAGGAAGGGCTCCAGTTCCTGGAACGCGCCCAGGCTGCGTGTGACTTCCCAAAGCCGTTCCAGACGATGGATGTGTCCATCAGACATGGTAATAAGATTATACTCGCGAGAAGGAGCAAAACATGGCAAAGAAGAAAGTGCGTGTGGCGATCATCGGCGTGGGCAACTGTGCCTCCTCCCTGGTACAGGGCGTACAATTCTACAAAAGCACGCCCGATCACGCCAGCGTGCCGGGGCTGATGCACGTGAACCTGGGCGGTTACCATGTGCGCGATATCGAATTCACCCTCGGCATCGACATCAATGTCACCAAGGTCGGCAAGGACCTTGCAGAGGCGATCTTCGCCGAACCCAACAACACTTACAAGTTCTGCGAGGTGCCCAAACTCAACGCGCCGGTGGTGCGGGGCATGACGCACGATGGCCTCGGAAAGTACCTCGCGGGCGTGATCCAGAAAGCCCCCGGCCCGACGGCAGACATCGTGCGTCTGCTCAAAGAGACTCACACCGAGGTGGTGGTGAACTTTCTGCCGGTCGGCTCGGAGATGGCCACAAAATGGTATGTGGAGCAGGCCATCGAGGCCGGCTGCGCCTTCGTCAACGGCATCCCGGTCTTCATCGCCTCTTCGGAATACTGGGCGAACCGTTTTCGCGAAGCCAAACTCCCGCTCCTGGGCGATGACATCAAATCGCAGGTGGGGGCGACGATCCTGCACCGCGTGCTGACCACGCTCTTCGTCGACCGCGGCGTGCGCATTGACCGCACCTATCAACTCAACTTTGGTGGCAACACCGACTTCCTCAACATGCTTGAGCGTGAGCGCCTGGAATCGAAAAAGATTTCCAAGACCGGCGCGGTGACAAGCATGATCCCGTATGATCTGGGCGCCGATAACGTCCACGTCGGCCCGTCGGATTACGTCCCCTGGCTAACCGACCGCAAGTGGTGCTACATCCGCATGGAAGGCACTACCTTCGGCGAGGTGCCGCTCAATCTGGAGGCAAAGCTCGAGGTCTGGGACAGTCCCAACTCGGCCGGCGTGATGCTCGACGCCATCCGCTGTGCCAAACTGGCGTTGGATCGCGGCCTGAGCGGGCCGATCATTGGCCCATCTTCGTACTTCTTCAAAACCCCGCCCAGGCAGTTCCGCGATAACGTTGCCCGCGAGATGGTCGAGGCCTTCATCAAGGGCGAGTCCAATGAGTGAGCGCCCCTCCGTATTCCGCAAGCAGGCGAAGGAGAGCGGGCTGAGGTGGGTGTGTGCCGGTCACCGCTCAGCCAGGTGGGCACAAGCCTGAGATGGAATCAACCATCACGCACCGCCCTTCGGGGATGTCTGGATTCGTCATTGTCTGGCTGGGACAGATCGTCTCGGTGCTCGCCAGCGCGATGAGTCAGTTTGGTCTCACCATCTGGATGTACGATCGGACCAAAAGCGCCCTGGCCATGGGCTGGATGCAGGTCTTCTTTATCACGCCCTTTTTGCTCATCTCGCCCATCGCGGGTGTGATGGTGGATCGTCACAACCGCAAATGGATGATGATGGTCAGTGATCTGGCCGCGGGCGCGGCGACGGCGGTCATCCTGATTCTGATGTACTTCGGCGTGATGGAGTACTGGCACTTATACGTGACCTCCGTGGTGTACGGCCTAGGGATGGCGTTTCAGTGGCCGGCTTATTCCGCCGCCATCAGCACGATGGTTCCAAAGGAGCAATTGGGCCGCGCCAACGGCATGATGTCGCTGGTGGAAGCCGGGCCGGGCGTGTTTGCCCCCCTTCTGGCGGGCGCGCTGCTTCCGCTCATCAAACTCACGGGCATCCTCCTCTTTGACGTGATCACGTTTTTGTTCGCCATCGGCGCGCTGATGATTGTTTACATCCCACAGCCGTCGCGTACGGAAGAGGGCAGGCAGGGCGAGGGCGGATTGTGGAAAGAAGCCGCCTATGGCTTCACGTACATTTTCAAACGCCCCAGCCTGTTCGGTTTGCAAATGATCTTCTTCATGGGCAACCTGTTTGCGGGCATCGGCTTTACTGTGCTGGCGCCGATGATCCTGGCGCGCACCGATAGCAATTCTCTGATTTTCGGCTCTGTGCAGACGGCGGGCGCAATCGGAGGAGTGTTCGGCAGCGTGATCATGAGCGCCTGGGGTGGGTTCAAGCGCCGCGTGCACGGCGTTCTGGGCGGCTGGATCTGGAGCGGACTGGCAATGGCCGTGCTGGGCCTGACGGGCGGGACTCCCATTTGGCTGGCGGGTGCGGCGCTCGGCGCGCTGGCGGGACCGCTCATCAACGGCTCGAATCAAGCCATCTGGCAGTCGAAGGTTGCGCCGGATGTACAGGGACGCGTCTTTTCGGCGCGGCGACTGATTGCCTGGTTCACCAATCCCATTTCGCCGGTCATGGCGGGCGTGCTGGCTGACTATTGGCTGGAACCTGCGGCGCGAGCCGGGACGGGTTTGCCGGGCGCGCTTTCATGGCTGGTGGGCGCGGGTCCCGGCGCGGGCATGGGGCTTTTGCTCGTCCTCTGCGGTTTGCTGAGCACGCTGGCCGGGCTGGCCGGGTATTTCGTCCCGGCAATACGCAACGCCGAGACAATGTTGCCCGATCACGACCCGTTGCCGGTGGCCAGCGCGGCATAAACTAAAATCCGAACTCATCCGCTTCGGGCGAACTGTCCTCCCAAAGGACTGCACTCAAGTCCTTCCTCGGGCCATGAAAAGTCGCATGAATCCGACTGTTTGTGCCGGCCCGCAAGGCTTCCAGGCACGGAGGCCCCGCGCGCCCCCGTCAAGGGGGTTAGCCCGCCGACTGAAACGATCTCTCCTTTTGTTGCCTCACCACACCTTCTCCCCTGCATATCAAGAGCTGGATAAATCGCATCTTTAGACATCTTTGCAACAGAGCGTCTGAACCTCAAAAAACCCTCACGGCTTGCGAGGCAGAGGCTGATTGGGGCCGCGCAGCGGCAAATCGGGCAGCACCACCGCTCCACGTCGTTCGCGCGCCGCCCGCCCCTGCGCCTGCCGCAATTCTTCCAGCATGCCCAGTTCTTCGAAGATGGTAACAGCCCGAAAGTGGCAATCCACCGCCCAGGCAATTTGACCGGCGCGATCGTACAATCGTCTCAACGTGAGATAGGTGCGGGCCAGCTCAGGCCGGGCGCGGATCTGGCGAAGCAGGTGCATCGATTCGAGCAGACGACTTTCGATTTGCTCCCACGGGGGCATCCTCTGGCGCATCTCGATTTCCGCCAGCAGGCGCAACCCCACCCCAACGGCCCAGCGATCGTTGGCCTGCCGTGCCTCCTCCAGGGCACGGCGCGTTTCCTGGTGAGCCAGATTTCCTTCCCTGCTGATGAGGCGCGCTCGGGCCAAAAAGAGGCGCGGCAGGTAATGAAAGACGCGGTGCTGCGTCTGCTCTGCCCAACGATTGGCCTCCTCCAGGATGGAGAGCCCCTCTTTGACCCGGCCGAGGTGAGCCAGGGCATAGCCGCGCAGGCTGAGCGCCATGTAGAGCGGCGGCGTAATTTCCTCCAGGGTCAAGGCCGGAATCGGCGTCAGCACTTTCAAGGCCAACCGCCAGTGGGTATACCCCGCGTGCAGCATGGCCAGTTGCATGCGGGCGAAGAACGTGGTGGCGTGACCCTCTCCAAACGTCCGCTGCGCCAGGTCCAGGCCGCGCTGCGCCATATCATAGGCGCGCTCCCAACTGCCCACCCGGGAATAGGCCACCCCAAGGTATCCCAGCACGATCGGCAAATCCTCGGGCAGCGAACGAGGCGCAGAAGGGCGGGGGTGCAGATCCCTGTGCAGGTTGACGTAACGCGTCAGGTAGGCAATAGCGTCATCGAAGGCGGAGAGGGCAATGCTCGTGCGCCCCAACATGCGCAGAGCCGCATACAGCAGGGCCGCATCGTTCCTTTCCTCGGCCGCACGCAGGGCACGCCGGGCATAGTCATTGGCGACCTCCGGGCGCCCGCGCAACCAGAAGAACTGCGCCGCACGGCGGAAGATCGCTCCCAAGCGGCGTTCCTCTCCAGCGGAGAGCGCCAGGTGTTCGGTCTCATTGAGCAATTCGATGGCGCGCTCGAGATCGCCACTGAAGGCATAGGCCTGCGCCAGTTGCAAGTTGATATCTACCCGTTGAGCATGAGAAGCCGGCCCCGGCATCTGTCCCAGCAAGTTGATGGCTTGCAGCCCAAACTGGCGCGCCTCGTGATACGAGCGCAGACGCAAAGCCTGTTCGCCGGCACGCGTGAGGTGCGGCAGGGCCTGAAGCGGCTGATCGCTACGGGCATAGTGATAGGCGAGCGTGGAGGCATCCACCGGCGGCATCAGGCGTTCCAGGGTCTCTGCGATCCGACGATGCAAATATTCACGACGGGCGCGGCTGAGCAGGCTGTATGCCACCTGACGGAATTTGTCATGTCGGAAATCGTATCCCTGACGAGCCTCTTGCACGAGGCCGCGCCGGGACCATTCTTCGAGGTAGGCCACCAGTTCCGCCGCAGGGCGCTCCAGGACGGCTTCCAACAGCGCGAGCGAGAACGGCCGCCCGATGGCAGCCGCACCGGCCAGCGCCTCGCGACTCGCCGCCGTCAGGCGCTCGAAACGCGCGGCGATCACTTGCTGGATGGAGGCCGTCAACAACGGAAACCGCACCGAGGTCTCGCCCTCCCGAACGGCCTGGACGGCCTCGATCACGAAGAACGGGTTGCCCTCCGTATCCTGGTGCAATCGCTCGCAGAACAAACGATCTGCGGCCCGTTCCGGGGCCAGGTGCCTGGCCAGGCGGGCGGTATCCTCCATCGCCAGCGGGCCCACCTCCAGGGTCCAGGCCAGAGCGCTGCGTTCAATGGTGCGCAGCCATTCGCGTTGTTCCATGGTCAGGTCCTCGGCGCGATAGAGTCCGAGAATCAGCAGAGGTTGCCGCCTGGCCTGCCGCGCCAGTCCGGCCAGCAATTCGAGCGTGGGAATATCAACCCAGTGCAAATCGTCCAGAATGAGGTGAAGCGGGGGGCGCGCCACCTGGCTCATGTGTATCAGCAGGTTAATGAGGGCCTCACGGATGAGGAGGGCATTGCTCTCCAGAGCATAAGGTGCATATGGAAAAAGGGGGCGCAAAGAGGGCAGGACGGAGAGCAAGGGCGCCACCCAGCCCGGCGGCGAGGGGCGCGGCCCCGCCAGAGCGGCCTGCGTCAGCGAACTTTCCTCGAGCGCGCTCCGCAAAGAGGCGAAGGGCTGCATGCTTTCCAACTCATAGCACACGCTGTGCAGGACATCCGCCTCGGGGTGGCGCGCCAGATGCTCCTGGATCAAACGCGTCTTGCCAATGCCGGCCTCTCCCGAGAGAAGCACCAGCCGCCCCTCCCCCTGCTGCGCCTGGCGATACAGCTCCTCCAACTGTTTCAATTCGCTCTGCCGGCCCACCAGCGGAACAGCCAGGGGCGAGCGAACGACAGGGTACGATCGTGGCGCAGAGGGAGCAGGCAATGTTGGCGAGGGATTCAAATTGCCCTGCTGAATGGACTGGATCAGCGCCTGGGTCTCCGGCAGAGGCTGGGCCTGCACTTCCTCTTCGAGCAGATGGACGAGAGCCTGATATTGCGCCATGGCATGCAGGCGGTCGCCGCTCAAGGCATACAGAGTGATCAAGCGCCGGTGGGCATTCTCATCCAGCGGTTCTGCTTTGACCCATTGCTGAGCGTAGGCGATGGCCTCCTCCAGACGTCCCACCGATTGCAAAGCAGCCGACAGGCGCTCGAGGGCACCGAGGTAGAGTTGGCGGAAATGCTCACGCGGAGCAGTGCACCAATCATCGTAGACATCCTCAAGCAGATCGCCGCGATAGAGGGCAAGGGCGCGGCGCGCTTCTTCGAGCGAGGCCTGGGGACGCAAGCCGTGTTCAAAGGCCTCGATGTCGAGATCGAACTCGACCTGCGGCGAAAAGCGCAGAGCGGCCCCATCGGCAATGAGAATCTCCCCCTCCTGCTCCAAAGGCTTTACAACCAGACGCAGGCGATGCAGGTACTGGCGCAAGTTGCGCCGCGCCGCGCTCTCGGTGGCACGCGGCCAGAGCGCAAAGGCCAGATGGCGACGCTCGATGATCTCGCGACGATGCAGCAACAGGTATGCCAGCAAGCCACGCGCCGTGGGCGAACTCACATCCAGAGGTCGTCCCTGTCCGTCAAAGACCGTCAACGTTCCGAACAGCGTGGCGCGCAAACGCATCTCAACCCATCGGGTAGCGCATCCGCTGTCCGCCGAGGACATGGAGGTGGAGATGGAAGACCACTTGGCCAGCATGGCTGCCGTTGTTTACAATGAGACGGTAGCCACTCTGGCAAATGCCCTCCTGCTCGGCGACGCGGCGGGCGACAAGAAACAAATGCCCGAGCAGGCGCTCGTCATCCTCCTCCACTTCATTCACTGAGGCGATGTGCTTGTTGGGAATCACCAGCACATGCACCGGCGCGACGGGGCGAATATCACGAAAGGCCGTCGCCCATTCATCCTGGTAGAGGAGATCGGCCGGCGCCTCCTTCCGGGCAATCTTGCAAAAAACGCATGCAGACATGCTTTTACTCCAAAGACCAGATTCGGCGTCTGTTCAATCGCAGTTCATCGCCGATGACGGGAATTATACAATCTTATTGATACCTTTACAGATTGACGAAAAGGCTACGGCTCACCAAATGCGGCATCACTTGGCAGGCCGGCGACCAAGGGAGGCCGCAGATGAGCCATGGCCAGGAATTGTACAACACATGGAAGCCCGGCGGGCCGGCGCGAGGGTCGGATCCGTCCGACTTTTCATGGCCTGAGGAAGGACTTGCGCGCAGCCCCTGGGAGGGCAGTCCGCCCGAACCGGGCGGGTGGGCGATTACATCGCAGCACAGAATCTTCACGGTCGTGATAGATTCTCAAGAGCAATGCTACAACGGCACATTGGAGATGGGTTCCCCCACAAGGGCATCGACATCCCGATACAATTCGATTAGACTTATCGGCGAGGCGCCCTGTGGAAGGGCTCCGCTGCCCTGCTTTGCGCGACCGGCCTATCCGGAGGCCCAACCCTCGTGGCCGAATCGGAGCATGGAATGCCCCTGCATCCCGATATTCTTCATGCCATCCAACGCGCCCTGGAGGAAGACATTGGCACGGGGGATGTCACCAGCGAGAGCATCCTGCCTCCCCACACCACCCTGTATGGGCACATCCTGACCAAACAGGAGGGCGTGGTGGCCGGGCTGGACGTGGCCCGGGCCGTCTACGCGGCCCTCGATCCGGCTGTGCACTTCGAGCCGCGGGTGGAGGAGGGGGCCGAGGTGCAACGCGGCCAGGTGCTGGCCGGCGTGCGCGGACAGGCACGCGCCCTGCTCAGCGCGGAACGCACGGCCCTGAACTTCCTGGGACGCATGTCCGGCATCGCCACGCTGACGCGTCAGTTCGTGCGCGCTGTGGCCGGGACGCGGGCCGCGATCCTGGATACGCGCAAGACGGCCCCCGGTCTGAGGCGCTGCGATAAACTGGCTGTTGCCCGCGGCGGGGGACAGAACCATCGCTTCGGGTTGTATGATATGATTCTCATCAAGGACAATCACATTGACTTTGCCGGCTCGATCGGCGAAGCCGTGCAACGCGCCCGCACCCTCCACCCCGATCTGCCACTCGAAGTCGAAGCGCGCACGCTGGAGGATGTGCAGGCCGCCCTCGCCCTGGGCGTGGAGCGCATCCTGCTCGACAACATGCCCCTCGAAGCCATCCGCCAGGCTGTCCACATGACCGCCGGCCGGGCTCAATTGGAAGCCTCGGGCAACGTCTCTCTGTCCAACGTGCGCGCCATCGCCGAAACGGGCGTGGATTACATTTCGATCGGCGCGCTGACCCACTCGGCGCCGGTGTTGGACGTTTCGTTCGACTACCTGGAGAAGGGAGAAGAATGAACCCTAGAGGTCGGTATGGATCGTGAAGTGCAAACCATGTACGAGGAAATGAAAGCGCGACTGGCCAACATCGTGCCCGATGTCGAACTGCGCTATAAGGCCGAGATCGCGGTGGAAATCAACCGCCTCAAGCAGGAGCGCAACGCCGTCATCCTGGGGCACAACTACATGGAGCCGGCCCTGTTCTATTCCGTCCCGGATTTCCGCGGCGACTCGCTCGACCTGAGTCGCAAGGCCGCGCAGACGGACAAGGATGTGATCGTCTTCTGCGGCGTGCGCTTCATGGCCGAGACGGCCAAGATTCTCAACCCCACCAAGACGGTGCTCCTGCCCTCGGAAAAGGCCGGCTGCTCGCTGGCCGCTTCGATCACCGCCGAAGACGTGCGTGCTCTCAGGCGTAAATATCCGGGCGTGCCGGTCGTCTCGTATGTCAACACCTACGCCGATGTCAAGGCCGAAAGCGATATCTGCTGCACCTCCAGCAATGCCGTGGCTGTGGTCGAATCGCTCAAGAGCGAAACGGTCATCTTTCTGCCCGATCAATATCTGGCCAGCAATGTGGCGCGTGAGACCGGCAAGCATATCATCTTCCCCACCTTGCAGCCGATCGCCGAGGCTACCCGCCTCGACGCGCAAATCATCGGCTGGCATGGACGTTGCGAGGTGCATGAGAAGTTCACGCTGGAAGATATCCGCGCCGTGCGCCAGCAGTTCCCAGACGTGGTTGTGCTCGCCCACCCCGAATGTTCTCCGGAGGTAGTGGCGGCCGCTGACTTCGCCGGCTCCACCAACGCCATGATCCGCTACGTGCGGGAGAGCCACGCTCCCCGTTACCTCCTCCTGACCGAGTGCGCCATGGGCGATAACGTCGCCGCCGCCAACCCGGATAAGGAAATGCTACGCCTGTGCATGGTGCGCTGCCCGCACATGAACACCATCACCATGGAAGAGACGCGCGATGCCCTGAAGCACAACCGCTACATCATCGAGATCCCGGAGGCGATTCGTCAGCGGGCCTATCACGCCGTACAGCGCATGCTCGAGATCGGTTGAGCCTCCGCTGCTTGTTCCAGAAAAACAACCATGAAGATTACCGATGTACTGATCATCGGGGCAGGCGTGGCCGGCTCCACGGCCGCCCTGAGGCTGGCGCAGAATCCCGAGCGGCGCGTCATCCTGATCACCCGCGAGGACGATCCCTGCGAATCCAACACCCGCTGGGCACAGGGCGGCATTATCTATCGCGGCCCAGACGACACGCCCGACCTGCTGGTGCAGGACATCCTGCAGGCCGGCGCCGGGGTCTCCCTCCCCAAAGCGGCGCGCATCCTGGCCGAAGAGGGCCCGCCGTTGCTGGAAGAACTGCTGATGCGCCGGGCGGGCGTGCCCTTCGATCGCGATCCCGATGGACGGCTGGCCTACGGGCAGGAAGCCGCCCATTCGCGGCGCCGCATCATCCACGTTGGGGACGGCACCGGCAACGCCATCATCAGCAAGTTGATGGAGATGGTGCGCCATCAGCCCAACATCGAACTGATCCCCCGTGCCACCGCCGTTGACCTGATCACCTTCCCCCACCATTCACGCGACCCGCTCGACGTGTACCAGCCGATTCAATGTTATGGCGCCTACGTCTTCGATCGCAACGGCAAAGCCATTCACCGCACCCTGGCGGCCTACACCATCCTGGCCAGCGGGGGAGTCGGGCAACTGTATCTGAACACCACCAACCCGGCCGGAGCGCGCGGCGATGGCCTGGCCATGGCTCATCGCGCCGGAGCGCGCATCATCAACGCCGAATACGTCCAGTTCCACCCTACGGCGCTGGCCGTGCCCGGCGCTAGGGGCTTCTTGATCAGCGAAGCCGTGCGTGGCGAGGGAGGCGTTCTGTTGACCCCGGCGGGCCAGCCCTTCATGCAGAAATACGATCCGCAATGGAAGGACCTGGCCGCCCGCGATGTGGTGGCGCGCGCCATCCACGCCGAAATGGAAAATTACGGCTATTCGCACGTCCTGCTCGATATTGCCTCCAAGATGCCGGCCGATAAAATCCAAGCGCGCTTCCCCAACATTTACAACGAGTGCCTGCGGGTGGGGGTGGACATCACGCGCGAACCGATCCCGGTGGTTCCAGCCGCGCACTATTTCTGCGGCGGCATCGCGGTGGACGAATGGGGGCGCTCGACCATCGAAAACCTCTACGCCATCGGCGAGGTCTCCTGCACCGGCCTGCACGGCGCCAACCGCCTGGCCTCCACCTCCCTGCTGGAGGGCCTGGTGTGGGGACATCGCGCCGCCCTCGATATCGAAGCGCGCCTGCAACGGGGCGAGGGACACGTGCCACAACCCTCCCAGGTGCCTCCCTGGGATGAATCGGGGCTGACCCAGGACTCAGACCCCGCCCTGATCCAGGGAGATATGCAGACCATCCAGAACATCATGTGGCACTACGTCGGGCTGGTGCGCAGTGGAGACCGCCTCTCACGCGCCATTCGTGAATTGCGCCATCTGCAGAACGAAGTCGAGACCTTCTACCGCGCCACCAAGTTGAGCGATGGCCTGATCGGCCTGCGCAACGCCGTGGAATCGGCCCTGATCATCGCTCAGGCCGCACGGCACAACCGCCAGAGCCGCGGGGCACATTACCGCATCGACGCCATGGACGGAGGCGAACGCTTGCTGTGACGCCCACGAGCCTCAATCCCTCAACCCCACGACCTCGTAGACTTCCACCGGCTGCGCTTTGCCCTTCACGATCAGGGGCGCGTAGGGGCGGGCCTCGACCTGAGCCTGGACGCGCTCATAGGCCTGGCGGCTGATCAGGATTTGCCCCCTGGCCGAGTTCTCCTGAATCCGCTTGGTGGTGTTGACACTATCGCCGATGGCCGTGTATTCGAGGCGCTTCTCGGTGCCGATCCAACCCAGCACGGCCTCACCATAGTGAATCCCCACCCCAAAATCCAGGCGCGATTCGGCCGCAAGTTCCCGGTGCAACCTGCGAATGGCGTCGCGAATCGCCATGGCCGTTTTGACCGCCCGCAGGGTATGATCGGGCTGAGGCAGAGGGGCGTTGTACCAGGCCATGACCGCATCGCCGAGGAACTTATCCACCGTCCCCTCGTAGGACAAGACCGCCTCCGCAGCCGCTGCCAGGTAGCGGTTCAAGATGGCCACCAGGTCTTCCGGAGTGCGTTTCTCGCTATAGGTGGTGAAGCCACGAATATCGGCAAACAGAATCGTGATGTCCACCTTCTTACCCCCGATCTGAAAACTGTCCTCGTCGATCTGATCCAGCACCACCGGCGAGACCATGCGCTCCAGAAGTTTGCGCTGGGCTTCGAGCCTCTTGCGTTCGGTCATGTCATCCAGGACGATGGCCACGCCCTGCGTCTTGTGGGCCGCGTCCTTGAGGGGGGAAAGATTCAAGCGCCAGTCCACTACGCCGCGCTCGGGCAGGGAATGGCTGATTTCGAGGCCAAGCACGGCCCTGTCCTTCTGGCGGACTTCCCTCAGGTGGGGGGAGAGGAGGCGGGCGAGGGGGGCCAGCACCTCGTTCAGAGAACGACCGACGATCTCGGCCGCGCCTCGCCCCAGGATCGCCTCGGCCGCGCGGTTGGCCAGCGTGATCGTATCGCCGTCATCGGCCGTGATCACCCCGCTGGTGATGGAGGCGAACACGTTGTCCATCAAGTTCTTCAGGGCAGTGACCTCTTCCAGAGTGCGCTTGAGCGAGGAGAACAGGCGGGCGTTGTCGATCGCCACGGCCGCCTGGTTGGCAAAAGCCACCAGCAGATCGCGCTCGGTCTCATCGAAAATGCCGCTGCGGGCGCGGTTATCGGCATAGATGACGCCGATCAGTTCGTTCTTGACCTTGAGCGGCACGCATAGGATCGAACGCAGGTTGAGAGCGACAATGCTTTCCTGGCCCAGAAAGCGCTGATCCTCTTGCGCGTTCGTGGTCAGGAGGGGCTGGCCGCTCTCCAGAACACGCTGAACGACCGTGCGGCTGGTGGCTGCCTCGTTGGGTTTGATGGACTCTTGCTCCCAATTGCGGGCGATGTGGGTGGTCATCTCGCCCCGTTCGTTGCGCAGCATCAAGAAGCCGCGCTCGGCGCCCGTCAAGCGCACGATGGTATCCATGACGATCCGCAACACTTCATCGAGTTCGAGCGAGGAGTTGACGACCTGCCCGATGTTGGCCAGCGCCAGCAGATTGGCATGCTCCTCCTCGAAGGCACGCAAGCGCTGGCCCAGCCTCTCCATCTCCGCCGAAAGATGGGAGAGCGTCTCCAGAGCGAGGGAGGAGGCGCTGCTCGGCCTCTGGGTTGCCAGCGCCTGGCGCATTCTATCCACTTGCAGGCCCAGGGCCCGAATCTGATCGTGGAATGTGGAAGGGCGCGTCCTATCCGTTTCCATAATCACTCTGAGTATACATCACCGTCTTCTCTTCTGCCCAGCCGGTTTTGCAGGCGGGCGCGGAACACGTGCAGCAGAAGCCCCAAAGCAGCACGCCGGGCACGAGGAGCAGCAGGCAGGCGTGGCATGAAGAGTTCCTGTTCGAGCGCGGAGATCAACGCCTCGATGTGCTCCGAAGCCTGCGGGAGCAATGCCTGGAGCAGGGCTGCCCGTTCGTGCGGCGTGACGCCCGGCCGTTGCGGCCGGCCCATCCAGCGCAGGCCGAGGTTGATGCTCAGGAAAGCGCGCTCCGCCTCCGTCAGACGTTCCCAGCGCTGCCAGTCCCTCACCCAGCGCGGAGTGGGCAGGCCACTGCGTTCGAACGCGCCCGAGAGGTAAAACGGCATCCTGGAGGCCACGCGGAAGCGATACATCAGGAGAGCAAGCACCAGCACGGCCAGGAGCGACAGGAGCGCGGTCCGTAATTGTGCCAGGCGGGGATGGGCAGGAGAGGCAGCCGCCTGCGGAGCCGTTTCCAGCACTTCCTCCGGCGGCTCACGCCAGGAGCGCGGCGCGGCGACACGCCCCGCCTCGCTCTCCGGAGAAAAGACCTCGGGGCGAACCAGAGGTTGCTGAATCACTGTTGGTTCGAATTCCACCCAGCCCAGGCCGGGAAAGTAAACTTCGGGCCAGGCATGTGCGTCACGCTCATGCACGCTGTAGGTGCTGCCGGCCCGCTCCCCCTCCGCAAAGCCCACCGCCAGGCGGGCCGGAATTCCGATGGAACGCAGCAGCAACACCTCCGCGGAGGCATAGTAGTTGCAAAATCCCTTTTTGTAGTCAAACAACACCCACAAGAGCGGGTCGCGCCCTGCGGGCAGCGGGGGGAGATTCGGTGAATATTCCAGATGGGCGCGCAGGTAATGGGTAATGGCCGCAGCCCGATCGTACGGATTCGTCTGGCCCTCTGTGATGCTCCTGGCAAGCGCCTCCAACGGGGAGCGGAGGGCGGCAGGAACCTGGAGATAGCGTTCCGTCACCCACAGCGGATAATGGCTGCCGGCGGCGCGCAACTGTTGCAGACTCGGATTGAGGATCTCAGCCTGCGCCCGATAGCGCTCGCCGCCTTTGAGGGGCCGCTCTGCCTCCCAGGCCAGCACGTCCTGCACCTCCGCGTGGACGGCCAGGATGCTGGCCCGGCCCGGCCGGCTGACCCACACCGTCTGGGAGGGAACATACATCAGGCTCAGGCGAGGCACCTGCACCGTAAACTGCAACAGGACCTCGAGGCGCGGCGCGGGGGAGGGCAGCCTCAAGGAGGTTGAAGCCGCTTCGAAGTCCAGGAACGAGGCCGGGGTGCTGCTCCAGCGCCCTTCGTTATACGTGTCATAAACGCGTCCCCGCCAGTAGTAACGCGGTGGGCTGCCGCGGCTGTTCAACACCCGAACGGTGAACAGGATCGAGTCCCCGCTGGCCGCGCTGCGCCCCAGGTCCAGACTCTCGCGGTCATCGTACCCGGCTGAGTGACCATAAGGAGACTGCAGCGCCGTGACCGCGTTGGAGAGGCGCTCACGAACGGGACGCGCGAAACGGTCCCAGGCCTGTGCAGCAACCTCCAGGCTCGTAGCCGAAGCGGGCACGCTCCAGGCCATGAGAACGGCCAGCGTGACGATAAGAAACAGTCCGCCAAAGATGTTCGGCCAGGCCTCATCGCTTACGAAGACATTCTGCCTCCTCCACTCATCCCGGCTGTGCAGATAGTACTGACGCCCCACCAACAGCAGAGCAAGGATGATGAAGAGCGCCAGCCACCCTGCGCGCGAGGCAGGATAATCATCATACCCCTGAATGAGGAAAATCGCCACGCCAGGCGGCACAATCGCCCTCAGCACCTCCCCATAGCGGATCAGGGCATATCCTGCATGGAGGCCCATGAACCACAGGAGGAGCGAGGCCAGGGCAACGAAGAGCAGCGATGCCTCGACCGGCTGACCGCGCAGGAACTGGCCCATTGAAGTCAAAAGAACGCCCCCAACCTGCAGAATCCGCTCCGGAACCGAAAGTTGAGCCTCTGCGGCAGCACTCATCTGCCAGGGGAAGAAGAGCAGGGTGTAATTCACGACGAACAACCTCACGGCGCGGCGGCGAAAGCGACTGCTCCCCAATGCCAGTCCAAGCAGCGTGCCGGCCGCGGCCAGCGACTCGGAGAAGTGCAGCTCAGGCGCCCAGCCGGTGACCACCAGGCGCGCCGCGACCACCTGGATCAGCAGGAGAAGCAGGAGGGCCGAAAGCCGATCCCAGCGAGGAGCAGGAGGCGGTTCCACGTTTTGAGTGTACAACGCTTCCCGCGAAGTCGTCAACCGGCACAACGCTGCCCGAAATGGCAGTATGGTAGAATTGCATCCTATGCAACAGACAACAGCCGAAGCCCTGCCGCCTCCACCTGGCGTGATCGTTTCGCTGCAGAGAGGCTTTGACGCCGTCGCGGCCCACATAACCGCCATCCTCCTGCCCGTGGCGCTCGATCTGCTCCTGTGGCTGGGACCACGCCTGAGCATGGAACGGTTGATGCAACCCATCCTGCTCCAGATTGGGGAGGCAGTCGCCGGCGGCCCCACGGCGGAGAGCATCCGCAACTCGCTGGATGCGTACCGGGAGTTCGTGCAACGCTTCAATTTACTGAGCCTCCTGCGCACGTTTCCCATTGGTGTTCCAAGCCTGATGAGCGAGAGGATGCCTGTGCGCTCGCCTCTGGGCATGCCGCCCACACTGCAGGTCGACTCGCCCAATCACTTGCTGGGATGGATCGTGCTCCTCACCCTGGGCGGCTGGGCGCTGGGCGGGTTGTACTTCCACCGCATGGCGGCACTGGTTTCTCCGCGCGTCGCGGCGCGACGGGCCCTGCTGCAGACGTTCCTGTACGGCGCGTTCTGGTCTTTCCTTCCCTGGGTGGTGGGTTTGCCGGCCGCCTTCCTGCTGTACCTGCTCTTTGGGCTGCACCCACTCCTCGGCAGTGGCGCCCTGTTCCTGTTCGGCCTTCTGGCCATATGGCTGATCGTGCCCCTGTTTTTCTCGGTTCACGGGATATTCCTGAAGGGGCAAAACGTGCTGGTGTCCGTCCTCAACGGCTTTCGCATTGCCCGCTCGGCGGCTCTGCCCAGCGGCCTGCTCGTCCTGAGCATCATCCTGTTGAGCCTGGGGTTGAATCTTCTCTGGGGCATCCCGGCCGAGGACTCGTGGATGACGCTGGTGGGCATCCTGGGGCATGCCTTTGTCACGACCGCAGCACTGGTATCTTCGTTCATCTACTATCGAGATATGAGCGCCTGGCTGGAAATCGCCCTGGCGCGTCTGCAATCGGGTGTTTCCACACGAGAGGTCTAGCGTGATGCTCAAGCAGGCCCTGGAGCGCTGAAAATTTCCACTCGAGAGGCATAGCGCGGATTTATCCCGCAATGTACTGTGTTTGGAGGAATGCGTGGCTCGAAACAACAACACGACGAGTTATGAGGCCAAAGACATTCAGGTGCTGGAGGGGCTGGAGGCCGTTCGTCGCCGCCCCGGCATGTACGTGGGGGGCACGGATATCAAGGCCCTGCATCATCTTGTCTATGAAGTGGTGGACAATGCAGTAGACGAGGCGCTGGCCGGTGCCTGCGACCGCATTGAAATCTACATTCACCCGGATAGCAGCGTCAGCGTCATAGATAACGGGCGCGGCATCCCGGTCGGCATGCATCCGCAGATGAAAAAATCGGCGCTGGAAGTGGTCATGACCACGTTGCACGCCGGGGGCAAGTTCGGCGGAGGCGGGTACAAAGTCTCGGGCGGGCTGCACGGCGTGGGCGTCAGCGCCGTCAACGCCCTGTCGGAGTGGTGCGAGGTCGAGGTCAAGCGCGAGGGGCAAATCTTCCTCCAGCGCTACGAGCGCGGCTATCCCCAGGCACCGGTCAAGGCCATCGGCAAGGTCAAGGAGAACGTCACCGGCACAAAGGTCACCTTCAAGTTCGACAGGCAAATCTTCAAGGATGATATCGACTACCGCTTCGACACGCTCGCCCAGCGCTTCCGCGAAATGGCCTTCGTCACGCGCGGGGTGACGATCTATTTTGTCGACGAACGCACTCACCGCGAGGTCACCTTCTACTTCGAGGGCGGCATCACCTCCTTCGTTCGCTACCTGAATCGCAATCGCGAGACGCTTCACGCCGTGGTGCACGTCGAGAGGGAAATCGAAGGCATTGGCATCGAGGCCGCCATCCAGTACACCGACGCTTTCACCGAGTCGGTCTATTCGTTTGCCAACACCATCAACACCGTGGATGGTGGCACACACCTGACCGGCCTGCGCAGCGCCATCACCCGTGTCGTTAACGACTACGCCCGCAAGAACGGCCTGCTCAAAGAATCCGACCCGAACTTCTCCGGCGACGATACCCGCGAGGGCCTGACCGCCATCGTCTCCATCAAGCACCCCGACCCGCAGTTCGAGAGCCAAACCAAGGTCAAGTTGATGAATCCCGAAGTCCAGACCTACGTGACGCAGGTGGTGGGCGAGGCCTTCAGCACCTTCCTGGAGGAGAATCCGCAGGCCGCCAGGGCCATCATCGCCAAGTGCCTCACCTCGGCGCGGGCGCGCGACGCGGCCCGCAAGGCGCGCGACCTGGTGATTCGCAAATCGGCGCTCGAGTCGCTGACCCTGCCGGGCAAACTGGCCGACTGCTCCGAACGCGACCCGGAGAAGACCGAGTTGTACATCGTGGAGGGCGATTCGGCCGGCGGCTCGGCCAAGCAGGGACGCGACCGCCACTTCCAGGCCATCCTGCCCCTGCGCGGCAAGATGCTCTTCCGATCTCGCGCCCGCCTGGATAAGATTCTCTCCAGCAACGAGATCAAAGCCCTGATCTCGGCCCTGGGGACTGGGATCGGCGATAACTTCGACATCAACGGTCTGCGCTATGGACGCATCATCATCATGACCGATGCCGATGTCGATGGAAGCCACATCCGCACGCTGCTGCTGACTTTCTTCTTTCGCTACATGCCGCAACTGATCGAAGACGGGCATTTATACATTGCCCAACCGCCGCTCTATCGCCTCGCTTACAAGAACCAGGTCAAATACGCCTACAGCGACAAAGAAAAAGACAAGGCCGTCAAGGAATGGGGCGGGGATGGGAAAGTGGTCATCCAGCGCTACAAGGGCCTGGGCGAGATGAATCCCCAGCAACTATGGGAGACGACCATGAATCCCGAAAACCGCACCCTGTTGCTGGTCACCATCGAGGATGCGGCCGAGGCGGATCGCACTTTCGATATGTTGATGGGCGACGCGGTGGACCCGCGCCGCAAGTTCATCCAGACTCACGCCAGGGCAGTCAGGAACCTGGATATTTAGGCTAAAACGCCGGAGGTTGCTGGGCGGCCATCCTCACCGTTTCCTGCCCGCCGAGGCCGGCGCCTTCCCTTTCCCCGCGGCGCGCCAGGCGGCCCTGCATGGACCAGGAGCCGCTCCACGTGATGGTCACGGGCAGGATGCGCCCTCTCAAGTCCTCATCCGATTCGACAAAGACCAGTTTGTTGGTGGGCGTGCGGCCCTTCCAGCGCTGCTTCACCCGCTCCTCAAATAAGACCTCCACGCTCTGGCCCAGATAGGCGGCGTTGATCTCGGCCGCGATCTGTTCCTGCAGCGCCTCCAGCATGTGGAAGCGGCGCCTCTTCTCTTCCGGCGGCACGTCGTCCGTCATCCGCCGCGCCGCCACGGTGCCCTCGCGGGGCGAGTAGCACGCCAAATGAACAACATCCAGCCTGAGGTCCGATAAGAGCCGGTAAGTCTGCATGAATTGCGCTTCGCTCTCGCCCGGAAAGCCCACGATGACATCGGTTGCAATCGAACAGTCCGGAATCCTGTGACGGATCTCCTCGATCCGCCGGCGGTAGTCCTTTTGGGTATAGCCGCGCTTCATGTTCGCTAACACCTGGTCGTCGCCGGCCTGGACCGGAATCTCGATGTGCGGCATGACCTTGGGGAGCGCGGCGACCGCCTCGATGAGATCGTCGCTGAAATAGTTGGGATGCGAGGTGAGAAAGCGAATGCGCTCGAGGCCCTCGATGGCGTGCACGCGGCGCAACAGTCCGGCCAGATCGGGACCCTCGGGCAGGTCTCGGCCATATCGATCTACAATCTGCCCCAGGAGCGTGACCTCTCGGACGCCCTGCGCAACGAGCGAACGGATCTCGGCCACGATCTCGTCGGCCGGGCGACTGCGTTCCGCACCGCGCCGCAGGGGAATGACACAAAAGGTGCAGGCATGCGAGCAGCCGTAGACAACGGGCACGAACGTGCTGACCAGGCGTCCACATTCATGGGCCGGGAGGAGGGCCGCCTCGTCCATGATCGCGAAGCGTTGGGCTGTTGCCTCCTCCTCCAGGGCATGCACCTCGCCCTGGGTCAGGAACGAGATCAAAGGGCCGGGGTCGGAGGGGGGCGAGAACACATCTACGTAGGGAAGTTTCTGGCGCAGTTTCCCGGCGCCGCGCATGCCCACCAGACAACCCATCACGTTGATCACCAGGTGCGGGTTGCGCTCTTTCAGAGGCAGGAGCGAAGAGAGCCGTCCATAGGCCTTGTCCTCGGCCGACTGACGCACCACGCAGGTGTTGAGGACAATGACATCGGCCTCCTCCGGATCCTCGGTAAAGGTGTAGCCCAGGTGTTCCAGCGAGGCGCCCAGGCGACGAGAATCGGCCACGTTCATCTGACAGCCTTCGGTCCAGATGTGGTATTTCATAGCGCCTGAATTATACCAGGCACGTCTGGATGGCAGACGAGGCAAGGGGCACCGAAGCAGCTTGACGCTCGCCCGGCCTGCGTTACAATTGCACGCGCGGGGCGATGGCGGAATCGGCAGACGCAGAGGACTTAAAATCCTCCGGTGGCAACACCTTGTGGGTTCGACCCCCACTCGCCCCACCTCTCACCGCCCTTGCGGGCAGGAAGACGATCGCCGGGCTCGGCAGCGGCGTCATTGTTTCGTTGAGGAACAGCATGTACTTCGACCGTCGTCAGCTAGAGGCATTGGAAGATAGAACCCTTGCACCCTACGGTGTACGCAGCAAGGACAGCAAAGGGCGCGCCTATCTCGATAACGAGCCGGAGTACCGCACGGCCTTTCAACGCGACCGCGATCGCATCATCCATACCACTGCCTTTCGTCGACTCGAATACAAAACCCAGGTCTTCATCACCTCGGAGGGCGATTATTTCCGCACCCGGCTGACCCACACTCTCGAAGTCGCCCAGATTGGCCGCACCATTGCCCGCGCCCTGGGCGCCAATGAGGACCTGGTCGAAGCCATTTGCCTGGCGCACGACCTCGGGCATTCACCGTTCGGCCATTCCGGCGAGGTCGCCCTGGCGCGTCTGATGAAGGACCACGGCGGATTCGATCACAACCGGCAGTCCCTGCGCATCGTGACGGAACTCGAACAGCGCTACCCCGAATTCCCCGGCCTGAATCTGACCTGGGAGGTGCGCGAGGGCATGGTCAAACACGAATCGGAGTACGACATCGCCGACGCGCGGGACTATGACCCTCACCTGCGCGGCAATCTGGAGACCCAGATCGCCAACGTCGCCGATGAACTGGCCTACACCACCCACGACCTCGACGACGGCCTGCGCTCCGGCATGCTCACGCCCTCCATGCTGGAAGGCCTCGCCTTGTGGGAAATCCTGCGCGCCGCCTTCCAGTGGCGCGGCTCCGAACTGAGCGACCTGGAGCGGCATCGCATGATTCGCCACCTGATCGGCCTGCTGGTCACGGACATCGTGCACGCCACCGATCGACGGCTGAAGGAACATGCCGTCCAGTCTCCGCTGGATATTCAAAAATTGAACACCAACGTCATCGGCTATACAGAGGACACGCAGCGCCACAATCGCGAACTCAAGGATTTCCTCTACAAGAACCTGTACTCCCACTACCGCGTCCTGCGCATGGCCGCCAAGGCCGAGCGCATCATCGCCGATCTGTTCACGGCCTATGCCTCCAAGCCTGCCATCCTCCCGGCTGGTGTGCAAAATCTGGTTGACAAACACGGCCTGGAGCGTACAATATGCGATTACATCGCCGGCATGACCGACCGTTTTGCCATCGAGGAACACCAGAAACTCTTCAACCCCTCGGAAAAGCCTTAACTATGCCCGAACCCATCTACCTGACCCCAGAAGGGCACGCCCGACTCAAAAGCGAACTGGAGGAACTGAAGGGCCCCCAGCGCGAGGCGCTGGCCAGGCGCCTGCGCGCTGCCATTCAAATGGGCGATCTCTCCGAGAACGCCGATTATCACAAGGCGAAGGAAGACCAGGCCTTCCTGGAGGGCCGCATTCAGGAGATCGAGTTCCTGTTGCACCATGCAGTCATCATTCAAAAGAACGACAGCAACGCGCTAGTCAGCGTCGGCAGTCACGTGACCATTCAGGAGGAGGGCTCTCCGCCGGAGACCTACCACGTGGTTGGCGCCAAAGAGGCCGACCCGCGCAACGGCAAGATTTCCAACGAGTCCCCCATCGGGCGCGCCCTGCTCGATCATGCCGTCGGGGATGTGATCGAGGTCGAGACGCCCGGCGGCAAGATCCGCTTCACCATTTTGAAGATCGAATGAGCGCTGCGGCAGGAGCGTGGCTCACACCTGATCTTCCTTTCTCCATACCGCCAGTTCCAGGGTGACGCGCTCAAAGTAACTCTTTTCGGGCATGGCGTTATCCCCATAGCGCAGGTCCACCACGGTGGCCAGCAATTGGAGGGTTTGCGTTTCCAACATGATTTGCTTTTGCGGCTCGATCAGGATCAGTTCCCCCTTGGCTTCCAGCCGCGCCCGCGTGCCCGAGTCGTTGTAGGCGTGTGCGCTCATCAGGACCTTCGTGGCTGTCTTGATATCGTTCTTGTCGAAGAGCCAGATTTCCAGGGCGGTGACTTTCTTGGGCTCGCCCACGCCGATCGTTTCTGAAACTCCCACCCCATACTCACCCAGGAAGTCCCCGGCCGGCGTATCGATGCTGAACGACTCATCGTAGAGGTCATCGCCCAGCACATAGGTGGTCATGTTCTGAGTGACGGGGGGGGCGACTCCTAACGACTCGAAGTTCGTCCTGTTGCGCGCCGCCTCACGGCTCAAGGCGATGGCCTGCATGGTCGGGGTGACCACGCCGCTGGAGCGCTTGCCCAACAGGCGCCGCAGGAAGAACACGGCCATGGCGACGGCCACCAGCAGGATCACCCCCAGCGCCGCCAACAAAACCGCAGTGCCCGAGGGGCCGCGCCGCGCCGGCCCGGCCGGGCCGCCTGGCGCGATCGGGCCCAGCACCGCTTGAATCACTTGCCCATAGGCGATGATCGCCTTCGGGTCGAGCCCGCGTGGATCCTTCTGGATCTCTACAAAGAGGGGCGCGGCCGCCGTCCCCAACTCCTGCCAGCGCCGAACGGCCAGATCGGGATCGGGGTTGACCTGAAAGGAATGGATCGCCATGCGCAGGTAATCTTCCTGCAAATCCGGACGCAACAGGGCCGGCGTGGCATTGACGTAGGTGACAGGCTGTATCTCCCAGGCCCAAATCAGACCACAGGCCAGGCCAGCCACAAACGCCAGAATGGCAGTGACGATGGGCCGTTTCAGCATGTTCGGCAATGATGACGCCATGGCGACTCCTTAGACCATGCCAGCAATGGAGATTTCACCGCGCTCCCGCCTTGCCGTTCCCGGCGGGTGAAGCGAGGGAGACGCGACGAGGGGGCAAGCGTTCTAATTATACAGCCCTTTGCCGTAACTACCTACCATCCATTCCGCCCGGCAACTCAAGTTGCGGGCTTACCAAGTCGGCCTGCACCGATGGCTCCAACCGCCGTAGGGCGGTTTTGTGAGGCGTATGCACCCACAGGGTGGGTAATTACTCCGAGGCGGTTTCGGCGGCGATCTCCTCCAGGGCAAACAGAGTCTGGCATTGGGTGCACTGCGCTTGGCGCTTGTTGGCCGCCACCAGCAGGCCGCCACATTGCGGGCAGGGCGAGGCCAGCGGCTTCTTCCATGAAGTGAAGTCACAATTCGGGTAGTTGATGCAGCCGTAGAAAACGCGTCCCTTGCGCGTTTTGCGCTCGACCAGCTCGCCGCCATCTTTGGGACACAACACGCCGATCTTCTCCAGCCAAGGTTCCGTATAACGGCAGGCCGGGAAATTAGAGCATGAGATGAACTTTCCGAAACGTCCATAGCGAATAACCAGCATGCCCCCATCCTGCGGGCACGCCCGTCCGATCGGCTCGGGGCCGGAGCGGGTAACGGGCATCTCCGCCTGGGCCTTCTGCACCGTCTTGGAGAACGGGTCGTAGAACGCGCGCATCACATTCGTCCACTCGATCTGGCCGGAGGCGATCTTGTCCAGGTCATCCTCCATGCGAGCCGTGAAGCCCACATCCAGGATCTCGGGGAAATATTGCATCAGCAGATCGTTGACGCGGATGCCGATCTCGGTTGGCACCAGGCGGCGATCCACCCGCTCGACGTAGCCGCGCTGTTGAATCGTGGACAGGATGGGCGCATAGGTCGAGGGGCGCCCAATGCCATTCTCCTCGAGCACCTGAACGAGCGAGGCCTCAGTGTAGCGTGGGGGCGGCTGGGTGAAGTGCTGTTCCGGGAGCAGGCGGATGAGTTCCTGCCTCTGCCCCTCTGAGAGGCCGGAGGGAATGCGTACGTTCTCTTCCTCGTCTCCCGATCTGGCATCCTCCTCTTTCGCTTCCTCATACACCACCAGGAAGCCGGGAAATTTGACCGCCGAGCCGGAGGCACGCAGCAGATACTCGTGCGCCTCGCTCCTGCCGCTCACCTCGACCTGCAGGGTGTCATAGACGGCGGCTTCCATCTGAGAGGCAACAAAGCGCTGCCAGATCAGGGTGTAGAGTTTGTACATGGCCGGCTCGAGGTAGGGTTTGACCCTCTCTGGCTCGCGCAGCACCGAGGTCGGGCGGATGGCCTCGTGCGCCTCCTGGGCTCCGGCTACCCGCGTCTTGTACTGGGGCGGCTCAGGCGGCAGGAAGTCAGCCCCGTACTTGCCGGCTATGAAATCCCGCGCTTCCTTTTGGGCCAGTTCCGAGATGTTGGTCGAGTCGGTACGCATATACGTGATCAATCCGGTACTGCCCCCCTCCCCTACATCCTGGCCCTCATACAGGCCCTGCGCCAGGGCCATCGTGCGCTTGGCCGTAAAGCCGAGTTTGCGCGAGGCCTCCTGCTGCAGGGTAGAGGTGATGAACGGGGCGGCCGGCTTGCGCCGGCGCTCGCCGCGCTTGATCTTTGTAATGGCATAGGCGGCCGTCTCCATATCGGCCAGAATCGGCCTGACCGCGGCTTCGTTCGGCAGTTCGGGCTCGTTGCCGTCCACCCGCATCAACCTGGCCATGAAGGTGGAGGGAATGCCCTCGGGGCGGAACTCAGCCGCAATCGTCCAGTACTCGAGCGGGACGAAGGCCTCGATCTCGCGCTCGCGCTCGACGATCAGGCGCAGCGCCACAGACTGGACGCGCCCGGCCGAGAGGCGGCTGCGCACCTTCTCCCACAAGATCGGGCTGATGCTATATCCCACCAGACGATCGAGCACGCGCCGCGCCTGTTGCGCATTGACCAGGTTCATGTCGATCGGGCGCGGGTGGGCAAAAGCCTCCTGAATGGCCGGCGCGGTGATCTCGTGGAAGGTGACGCGACGGGCAATGGACGGGTCAATCCGTGCCGCCTCCATCAGATGCCAGGAGATGGCCTCTCCCTCGCGATCGGGGTCGGTGGCCAGATACACCTCTTCGGCCCGGGTGGCCAGTTGGGTGAGTTCCTTCACCACCTCTTTCTTCTCGTTGGGCACGCGATACTTCGGCTTGAAGTTGTCCTCCACGTCCACCGAGAGTTGGGAACGCAGAAGATCGCGCACATGCCCGATGGAGGCTTTGACGGTATATCCCTTGCCGAGAAAACGCCCGACTGTTCTGGCCTTGGCCGGCGATTCGACGATCACCAGTTTGCCCTGGCGTTCCTCTTTCTTGCGTTCGGGTGGAATCAACCCCTCGTGGGCCGGCGTGCGTCCCACCCTGTATAGTTTCGTCCCGCACACCGGACACGTCCCAGCGGTCACGGCAGAGCCCCTGGCGTTGAACGTGGCCACGGGTTGCTGCATTTCCCGCTTGGATTTACATTTCATGCAATAGGCTTCCATGCCCACTCCAAAATTATAGATATCTTTCCTGCTGCTGTGCTCTCAAGTGTTCCACAACGGCGCGTACCTTCTGGGCCTGATCGGCCTTGCAGACGAGCAAGACGTCCCCGGCATCCACGATGATCGTGTCATCGATGCCAATGGTAACCACAAGCCGTCCTCGATCCTGCCCGTAGACCAGGGTGTTATGCGTCTCGAGGGCCAGATACTGTTCCACTGTGAAGACATTGCCGCTGGCATCGCGCACCAGGACATCGAAGAGCGTGTCCCACGAGCCAATGTCGTTCCAGCCCAGGCCGCTGGCCGGCACGACCGCCACGCGCTCGGCATGTTCCATCACCCCATAATCGATCGTCTGGGTAGGCAAATCATGCCAGCGTGCGTGCATCACGGCCTCGCCCTGCGAGGTATTCCAGGCTGACTCGATTTCCTGCAGAACAGTGCTCAGGGCCGGCAGTTGGCGGCGAATCTCGGCCAGGATCGCCTCGGCGCGCCAGACAAACATGCCGCTGTTCCAGAAATGATCGCCGCTGCGCAGGAACTCCTGCGCCAGTTTCTCATCGGGCTTCTCTTTGAAGCGCCGCACCTGATAGACCGGGTACTTGAAGTAACCGTCCAGGCGCTGGCCCTGCTGAATGTATCCATAAGCCGTCGAGGGGTGAGTGGGCGCAATGCCCAACGTGACCAGGTAGTCCTGTTCAGCCACCTCGAAGGCGGTGTGCAAAAGATAGTGGAACAGGTCGCGGTTGCGAATGAAATGATCCGCCGGCAAGACTGCCATGCAGGCTTGTGGATCGCGCTGCTCCAGGACCAGCGCGGCCAGGCCAACCACCGCCGCCGTGCCGCGCGGCGCCGGCTCGATCAGGTAATTCTCGGACGGGAGGAAGGGCACCTGGCTCTGCATAAGGCGCGCCTGCTCGGCCACGGTCACGACGAGAATCCGCTCGGGCGGGAACAGGCCGCTCAGGCGGTTGACCGTGTTCTGGAACAAGGTCTCCTCGCCCCATAGCGTCAGGAGCTGTTTGGGGCGATCGTGCCTGGAAAGCGGCCACAGACGCGTGCCCCCGCCGCCAGCCATGATCACTGCATAGGCGTGGTTGTTCATAGAGGGCTGCCTCAAGTCGAATAATTCGATTGTACCTCGTGCAGCGCGACGTAGTGCATGCCGCCCACCTGACGCACCATCCCTTTGAGTTCCATCATCACCAGCACCGCTGAGACCTTCTCGATGGGCAGGCCGCTGCGATGGCGGATCTCGTCCACGTGGAGCGGCTCGTCGCTGAGGACGTTCATCAGGCGAGCCTCGACTTCATCAGACGGCAGGATTTTCCGCGCCGCCTGCTGCTCGCCCAGGCGCGTCAGATTCAGGGCCTGCAAGACATCCTGTGGGGAGAGCAGCGGCAGGGCACCGTTCTGGATCAACTTGTTGGTGCCTTTGGACTGCGGGGCAAGGATGCTGCCGGGCACGGCGAAGACCTCCCGCCCCTGCTCGGCGGCGAACTCGGCCGTGAGGAGGGCGCCGCTGGTCTCGCCAGCCTCCACTACCACGACCGCCATCGAAAGCCCGGAGATGATGCGATTGCGCGGCGGAAAGTTGCTGCTCTCCGGCGCCGTGCCAGGCGGATAATCGCTGAGCAGCGCGCCGCGCTCGAGAATCTGTCGCGCCAGCGCCCGATTCTCCGGCGGATAGACGCGGTCGACGCCGCAGCCCAACACAGCCAGGGTGCGTCCCCCAGCCTTGAGCGCGGCCGAGTGGGCGATGGCATCCACGCCTCGCGCCAGGCCGCTGACGATCGTCACGCCCCGGGCCGCCAGAAACGCGGCCAGCTCCTCGGTCACCTGTCGGCCATACGCCGTGGCTTTGCGCGTGCCCACCACTGCCACAGCAAAGTGATCCTCGGGCAGCAATTCGCCGCGCACATACAAGACCGGTGGCGGCTGTTCGATTTCCTGCAGGCGCGGCGGATACAGGTCATCCTCCCAGGTCAGGACGCGAATGCCCTGGGCAGCGATCTGCTCCCACAGCTTATCGAGATCGACTCGCGAGCGCACTTCCGCCACGCGCTCCGCCAGCCGCGCGCTCAGCCCAGCCGCCTGCAACTCTGGAGGGGTGGCATGCCAGGCCGCCTCGGCGCTTCCAAAATGCCGCCTCAGAGCCTGCAAGCGCACAGCCCCAATGCCACGCACGAGATTGAATCCAACCCAGTAATGCTTCTCGTCCATTTCCCCTATGATGAACTCATTTTCCCGTTTCGTCAAGCAGGCCCGCGGGCAGGCGCACGCGCACCGCACGCGCATCGACCTGCACCTCGAGAATGACAGAGGCGATGGCCGGCAGGAGCACTTCATGGCCATCCGGCCGCCTCACGACGTACACATCGTTCGCCCCGGTCTCGAGGATCTCTGTAAGTACTCCCAGGTCTCCCTCCCTTTCGTCCACCACGCGGCAACCGAGCAATTCGTGGTGGTAGTATTGACCCTTCGGCAAGGGAGGACGGTCGGCGGCGCGGACATACACGTATTGATTGCGGTAGCGTGCGGCGGCTTCAGGCGTATCCAGACCCTCGAAGCGGATGAGCAATCCCTCGGCGTGAGAGCGCGTCTGCGCGATGAGCAGGGGGATGTGCTGCTCGCCGATGAAGACCCTCGTTCCGGGCTTGAGCCGTTGCGGGAAGTCGGTATGTATCTCCATGACCACCTCGCCCCTCACCCCGTGCGGGCGGCGCAGGTAGCCCACCACCAGATAGTCAGGCCTGTCGTGCCGCGCGCCCGTTTCGGCCGTTCGAACGGTGGCTGGCGGGGTCATCAGGGCTGCTCAACCACGTCTAGCGTGGCCTGTTTGCCCTGGTGCTCGGCGGCCACACGCAACAGGGCGCGCATGGCGTTGGCCACGCGGCCGCTCTTCCCAATGACGCGCCCCATATCCTCTCTGGCAACCTGCAATTCAAAGCGCAGGCGCGCGCCGCTCCCGTACTGTCGCACCTCCACCTGTTCGGGGTGGTCAACAAGCCCGCGGGCGATAAACTCGATCAGATCTTTCATGGGCGATCTCCGGCATGACCGGCTAGTTGCGGCGGGTCTTGGGAGAGGCGGCGCGCTGGGCCGCCGCCTCGCTCGCTTCTTTGAGGAGAACATCCAGCGCCTCTCCTTTTTTGAAGCGCTCGAAGCGATCCAGCACGCCGGCGCTCTTGAGAACCTGGGCGACGGACTCGGTGGGCAGAGCCCCATTCTTCATCCAGTGATAGATGCGCTCTTCCTTGACGACCAATGTGGCCGGCTCGGTGCGAGGGTTGTAAAAACCGAGAATCTCCAGGAAGCGACCATCGCGCGGGGACTCCTTGTCGGCGGCCACGATGCGATAAGAGGGCTGCCCCTTCAAACCGATGCGTCGAAAACGAATACGAACCATCGAAAACGCACTCCTTCAAGATGAGGTCTTTGAATCGCGTCTCAAAACAGTGTGGACTCTTCGCTCGTTCGATCGGGCCAGCAAAGAAGCTCCTCCTCCGCAAAAGCCGAAGGGCAGAGACTCTCCCAGGTGCCCGATTGAAACGATTCGGCTCGGCGAGAGAGGGAAGCATGCAAGGAACATGCGCTCGCCAGCCGAAATGCACAGCAATTTTACCAGAGAATCCAGGAGCATGGCTGTCGGTCGGGTGCGCGTTTCAACCACCGTGCGGCTCACCGTATTGCTCTTGGAGGCTATCACAACCGTAAAGATTCTGTGCCACAACGTGGATGTCGCGTTTGGGTTGCGGGATAAATCTCGCGCTACGGGTGATCAGCGGTGATATAATCCTTGCCTCGAAAGGAATGCTATGTTGCAAAAAGTGATCGGCGCTATCGGTGGCACTTCCCACCGACGCCAGGTTGAAAAATTGAGCGAGATCGTCGCCCGCATCAACGCCCTGGAGGCGTCCTTCGAGGCTCTGAGCGACGAAGCGCTGCACGCCAAGACGGATGAGTTCCGCGCCCACCTCCAACAGGCCACCCGCCACATCGAAGACGAGGCCGAACGGTATCGGGCCGAACAGGCAGCCCTGGAGGAGGTCCTGCCGCAGGCCTTTGCCGCCGTGCGCGAAGCCTCCAAACGGACGATCGGCCTGCGCCATTATGACGTGCAGTTGATCGGCGGCATCGTCTTGCATCGCGGTGGCATCGCCGAGATGAAGACCGGCGAGGGCAAGACGCTGGTGGCCACGCTGCCGCTGTACCTCAACGCCTTGACCGGCCGCGGCGTCCACCTGGTCACGGTCAATGACTACCTGGCGCGGCGCGATGCCCGCTGGATGGGACCCATCTTTCAGGCCCTGGGTCTGTCGGTCGGTGTGCTGCAGATGGCGGCCGTCACCGAGAACGGCCGGAAGGCCTTTCTGGTCGACTTCACGAGGGAATCTCCCCACGAGGATCAGCATCACCTGCGCATGGTCGAGCGAGCCGAGGCCTACCGCGCCGACGTGACCTACGGCACCAACTCCGAGTTCGGCTTCGACTACCTGCGCGACAACATGGCCATGCGCCTGGAGGAACGCGTCCAGCGCGGTCATCACTACGCCATTGTGGATGAAGTGGATAATGTTCTGATCGACGAAGCCCGTACCCCGCTGATCATCTCCGGGCCGGCAGCCGGCGAGCTGGAATGGTACAGCCGCATGGCGCAGATCGTCAAACAACTGAGGCCCGAAGACTACGAGATCAACGAGAAAGACCGCACGGTGAGCCTGACGGAGATCGGCCTCAGCCACGTGGAGGCCCTTTTGGGGCAGCCCCTCATGGATCCCGAGCGCCCGGAGGACCTCACGCCGGAGCAGGCGCGCCTGAGCGGGTACCTCGAGCAGGCCCTGCGCGCCCAGTTCCTGTTCAAGCGCAACAAGGATTACCTCGTCCAGGGCGGCAAGGTCATCATCGTGGACGAGTTCACCGGGCGCCTGATGCCCGGACGGCGCTGGTCCGACGGCCTGCATCAGGCCGTGGAAGCCAAAGAGGGCGTGCGCATCGAGCCGGAAAACGTCACCTACGCCACCATCACCCTCCAGAACTACTTCCGCATGTACAAAAAGCTGGCCGGCATGACCGGCACAGCCCTGACCGAGGCCGAGGAATTCCACAAGATTTACAACCTCGAGGTCACGCCCATCCCCACCAACCTGGAATATCAGACCTTTGGGAAGGACGCGCCGCTGGTCGAGATCAAGGCCAAAGACAAAGAGGGGTATGAGTACTCCTACTTCGCGCGGCGAGACGATCCAGAAAAGAAACCGCTCTACTATCGCCGTCAGGATTACCCCGATGTGATCTACCGCACGGTGGAGGCCAAGCTGCGCGCCATTGTGCTGGAGATCGTGCGCTACCATGCCCTGGGGCGGCCGTTGCTGGTCGGCACAACCTCGGTCGAGTCGTCGGAGCGTCTGTCCAACCGCCTGCGCGCCGAGGCGGTGCGGCGGCTACTGCAGATCATGCTGGTGCGCCATGCCTTCCTGCGCGCCAACCATCATCAAGAGGACGGGCGTTTGATCCCCGAACTGCAACCCTTCTACGCTCCGCTCGAGCAAATCAAGCCCGACGATCTGCGCAAGTTTGCCATGAGTCTGCCCGCCCCGGATGGCGAAGGGAAGAGCCGGGTCAGCCTCAGCCTGGAGGAGCCGGCCAGCATTGCCGCGCTGCTCGAAATCCTGCACCTGCCCGAGGAAGCCGCACCGAGGCTGAAGTCCATTCTTCAGGCGGGCGTGCCGCATCAGGTCCTGAACGCTCGCAAGCACACCGAGGAATCGCAGATCATCGCCGGCGCCGGCGCCTTTGGGGCGGTCACCATCGCCACCAACATGGCCGGGCGCGGCGTGGATATCAAACTCGGCGGCAAACTGGCCGAGGAGATTCTCTCTGCCGTCAACCGCGTGCTGCGACGCGGCGGCCTTCGCGAGCCCTTCCACCTCTCGCTGGAGGAACGCCGTCAGGCCCTGCTCAAAATGGATGCATCCCAATACGGCATCTACGAGGCAGAGATCCGCCACTTCCTCAAGTATTTCGAGGACATGGAGCGTGTGCGCGCCCTGGGCGGGTTGCATGTGATCGGCTCGGAGCGCCATGAGGCGCGGCGCATTGACAATCAACTGCGCGGCCGCGCCGCACGCCAGGGCGACCCCGGCTCCTCGCGCTTCTATCTCTCGCTGGAAGACGACCTGATGCGCCTGTTCGGCGGCGACCAGGTCAGCGCCTTGATGCAGCGCCTCAAGGTGGACGATTCGCTGCCGCTGGAGACCCGCCTGGTCAGCAGCCTCGTCGAAAGTTCCCAGCACCGCGTCGAGGGCGCCAACTTCGACGTGCGCAAGCACCTGCTGGAATACGATGACGTCCTCAACCAACAGCGCGCCCAAATCTACTCCCAGCGCGACCGCATCTTCACCAAGCAAGACCTGAGCGAAGATGTGGCCGAAATGCTGCAGATAGAGGTCGAGCGACATGTCGCCGCCGGCCTGAACGATGAGGAGGGGCCCTGGAAGTTGATCGCCTGGCTCGAGGGAGTCCAGCCGCCGTTCGAATCGCAGGGCCGGCTCTTCCCTTCCTTCGGCATGAGGCTGATCCTCGAAGGAATCAACGCCTCGGCCTCGGACTTCCGCTCGGCTGCCATTTCATGGATCGAGCGCGCCATCGAAGCCGAACATCGCCACGCTCTGCGCGCTCTGGAGGAACTGATCGAACAGAGCGGCGAGACGCTCAGACATCAAGTGGCCGAACGCCTCGATGCCCTGGAGGCTTTCTTCGACAGCCGGCGCGATTCCGAGCCGCCCCCTCGCCCCCAGCAAATCGCCGAAGAACTGAGCGGGCTGCTTGGCTTCCCCATCCGTTTGAGCGGCGAACCGTTGCGCTGGCTGACGGAGGACCCGCGCCAACTCCAGAAACATCTCGAGACGCAAATCCAGGGGCAGCTGCTCGAGGTTCACCTCCAACGCCTGGCGGGCGCAGTGGAACGGCGTCTGGGCGAGCCGCTCGGAACAAAGATCGCCGCCACCGATTGGGAAGCAGCCGCCGAGCAAGTTCTGGATGCCGCCCGTCAGATGACGCAACGCCTGCGCCAGCGCCTGCGGACGCAGGTCGAACGGGATATGGATGCGCTGCTGGAGCGCCAGCCGGCACGGGACGATGCGGACAAACTGAGAGTGCTGCTCTCCCTGGCCCAGGGGGCGCGCGCCTTCTTCGACCCGCGCACGCACCGCCAGATCCATCAACTCTTCCATCGCTTCAGTTACGTCTACCTCGCGGCACAGCTGCTCGAGAATCGCCCCGCCGAGGCCGTGATCGAGGCCGTGCTGGATCACCTGGAACAGGCCGAGGCCGCCTTGCAGACGGCATGGGGTGAGAGCGAGTTTGCCCGCCTGAGCCAGAACGCCACTCGCCTGGCCGACTTCGGCCCGGCGGCCCGCGTGTTCGGCGAGGAACGCCTCAACGACTCGCCCGCCACCCTGAGCGAGGCGCAGCGCGCGACGCTGATCCAGGCCATTGGCTCTTACATCCTCAACGAGATCAAACGCCAGTTGTTGCTATCCTCCATCACGGAATTGTGGGTCGAATATCTGACCAAAGTCGAAGCGCTGCGCATCTCGATCGGCCTGGAGGCTTACGCCCAACGCGACCCGCTGGTACAATACAAGAGCCGTGCCTCCGAACTGTTCCAGCAACTGCTCACGGATGTGCGGGCGGCTGTGGTGGGACGCCTCTTCTCCTACCAGCCACGTCCTGTGGAAATCATCCCCCTCGAGGTCGCACCCATGGCCCACGCCGCCCCATCCATAGCCGGCGGAGGCAAGAAGAAACGCCGCCGACACTGAGCGAGGCGTGCCAGGCCAGACTCATGAATCCGCACGCGACAGCCGACTCAACAAAGTATCGCGCTCTCCCCAAGGTAGAATTGCACCGCCATCTGGAGGGCACGTTGCGCCTGGCAACGATGGTGGACATCGCCCGCCAGCATGGCCTCACCATCCCGGCCGACCTCTTGCGCCTGAGCAACCTGGTGCAGGTGCAAGAGGACGAGGCCTATTCGTTTCAAAACTTTCTGGCCAAGTTCAACACCCTGCGCCTGTTCTATCGCTCCCCGCAGGTCATTCACCGCATCACGTTCGAGGCCATTGAGGATGCGGCCGGCGACAACATCCGCTACCTCGAACTGCGCTTCACGCCCGTGGCCCTCAGCCGTGCCGAGCGCTTCCCTCTCAACGAGGTGATGGATTGGGTGCTCTCCAGCGCCCAGGAGGCGGCCGAACGCTTCGGCATTCTCGTGCGCCTGATCGCCTCGGTCAACCGCCACGAGGGCCCCGAGCTGGCCGAGCAGGTGGCCTGGCTGGCTGCAGAACGCAGGGAGCGCGGCCTGGTGGCGCTCGATCTGGCCGGCAACGAGGCCGAGTTCACGGCGCAACCTTTCTCTTCCATCTTCAAAGAAGCCCGCCAGGCCGGCCTGCACATCACCGTCCACGCCGGCGAGTGGGGGCCAGCCGCCAACATCCGAGAGGCGCTGGAAGACCTCGCCGCAGAGCGCATCGGGCACGGCGTGCGCGTTCTGGAAGACGAGGCGGTGACGCAACTGGCACGCGAACGCCAGGTCGCCTTTGAGGTATGCCTGACCAGCAATTACCAGTCGGGCGTGGTGCCAAGCCTGCAGGCCCATCCCTTGAACGAAATGCTGGCGCGAGGCCTCAACGTCACGCTCAACAGCGACGACCCCAGCGTCTCGCGCATCACCCTGAGCCATGAGTATTACGTGGCCTGCCAGGAACTTGGCCTGCCGCAAGAGCGCCTCAAACAGTGCGTCTTGAACGCCGCGCAGGCCGCCTTCCTGCCGCAGAAAGAGAAGGTCGCCCTGGTCAAAACGTTGCAGCAGGCATTTCCCGTATAAACCACACCACAAAAGCCCCAAGGGTACCAAAGGCGCTCCTTTGTGTGCCTCGTGATTTTGTGGTGACCCGCCCCCCCCACGCTCCACACCCGGGCGAGGGCAAAACCAGCAAAGGAGTTTTCCATGCACGATTTCTTCAACTCGCGCCATGTCTTGAAAGTGGGGAGAAAGAAATACACGATCTACCGCCTCGACGCTTTGCAACAGGCCGCACTGACCGATCTCAAACGGTTGCCTTACTCCATTCGCATTCTGCTCGAAGCCGCGTTGCGTCAATGCAACGATAAAGAGATCACGCCACAGCATGTGAAAGACATTGCTGCCTGGACGCCCCACCCTCCAAGCGAGGGCACGCGCCCGGCCATCCCCTTCCTGCCGGCGCGCGTCCTCATGCAGGATTTCACCGGCGTGCCGGCCGTGGTGGACCTGGCCGCCATGCGCGCCGCCGTCGCCCGTCTCGGCGGCGATCCGAAGAAGATCAACCCGCTCGTGCCGGTCGACCTGGTCATCGACCATTCCGTGCAGGTGGATTTCTTCGCCACCCCCGACGCCCTGCAGCGCAACGCCGAAATGGAATTCCAGCGCAACCGCGAGCGCTACGAGTTCCTGAAGTGGGGACAAAAGGCGTTTCGCAATTTCCGCGTCGTGCCACCCATGACCGGCATCGTGCATCAGGTCAACCTGGAATACCTGGCCCAGGTGGTGACCGTCCGCCAGGACGGCCAGGAGAGGCTGGCCTTCCCCGATACGCTGGTGGGCACCGACTCCCACACCACCATGGTCAACGGCCTGGGCGTGCTGGGATGGGGTGTGGGTGGCATCGAGGCCGAAGCGGCCATGCTTGGCCAGCCGATGGACATGCTCCTGCCGGATGTCATCGGCGTGAAACTCTATGGCCGCCTTCGCGAGGGAGTCACGGCCACCGATCTGGTGCTCACCGTGACCCAGATGCTGCGCAAGCAAGGCGTGGTGGACAAGTTCGTCGAGTTCTTCGGCCCCGGCCTGGATGCGATCTCTCTGCCGGACCGCGCCACGGTCGCCAACATGGCCCCGGAGTACGGCGCCACGATGGGCTACTTCCCGGTCGACGAGGAGACGCTGCGCTACCTGCGCCTGAGCGGCCGCCCGGCCGAACACGTCAGACTGGTGGAGGCCTATTGCCGCGAGCAGGGGCTGTTTCGCGAGGCCTCCTCGCCCGATCCCCAATTCACGGAGACGCTCGAACTCGACCTGGCCTCGATTCAGCCCTCCCTGGCCGGGCCCAAACGCCCGCAGGATCGCGTGCTCGTCTCGGAACTGAAGGAGACCTTCCGCCGCGCTCTGAGCGCCCCCGTCAAAGAACGCGGCTTCGAACTCAAGCCCGAGGCATTGGACATCGAGGTCCCCTATGGGACGAACGGCGGAACGGCGACGTTGAAACACGGGGCCGTGGTCATCGCCGCCATCACTTCCTGCACCAACACCTCCAATCCATCGGTCATGATCGGCGCCGGCCTGCTGGCGAAGAAGGCGCTCGCCCGCGGCCTGAAGGTCAAGCCGCATGTCAAGACCAGTCTGGCGCCGGGCTCACGCGTGGTGACCGAGTATCTGAAACAAGCCGCTCTGCTCGAGCCGCTTGCCGCGCTGGGCTTCAACGTTGTGGGCTATGGCTGCACGACCTGCATCGGCAATTCCGGGCCGCTGCCGGCCGAAGTAGCCCGGGCCGTGGCCACCAGCGATCTGGTCGCGGCGGCGGTGCTCTCGGGCAATCGCAATTTCGAGGGACGCGTCCATCCGCTGGTCAGGGCCAACTTTCTCGCCTCGCCGCCGCTGGTGGTGGCCTATGCCCTGGCCGGCCGTGTAGATATTGACCTGGACAAAGAACCGCTCGGCGTGGACGCGCAGGGCCGGCCGGTCTACCTGCGTGAAATCTGGCCCACCCAACAGGAAATCACCGCGACTCTGGCTCAGAGCCTGAATACGGAAATGTTCAAAGAGAAGTACGCCGGCGTGTTCGAGGGCTCCGAGATGTGGCAGGCCATCCAGGTCTCCGGTGGCGATCTGTATACCTGGGACGAGGCCTCCACGTATATTCACCATCCGCCCTACTTCCAGGACCTGGGTCTGGAAGTGCCAGGCGTGCAAGATATCCGGGGCGCACGCGTCCTGGGCCTGTTTGGCGATTCAATCACCACCGACCACATCTCCCCGGCCGGCAACATCGCCCCAGAGAGCCCGGCCGGCAGGTGGTTGATCGAGCGCGGCATCCAGCCCAGGGACTTCAATTCCTACGGCGCGCGGCGCGGCAACGACCTGGTGATGGCGCGCGGCACCTTCGCCAACATCCGCCTGAAGAATCTCCTCGTCGCTCCGAAAGAGGGCAACTGGACGAAGCACTTTCCCGATGGGGAGGAGATGTCTTTCTTCGAGGCCGCCATGAAGTACAAGGAAGAGGGCGTTCCCTGTATCCTCATCGCCGGCAAGGAGTATGGCACGGGCTCCAGCCGCGACTGGGCCGCCAAGGGGCCGCGGCTGCAGGGCGTGCGCGCTGTGATCGCCGAGTCGTTCGAGCGCATCCACCGTTCCAACCTGGTGGGCATGGGCATCCTGCCGCTCCAGTTCATCCACGGGCAGAATGCCGAGGCACTCGGCCTGAAGGGCGATGAGGTGTACGACATCGAGGGCTTGAGCGCCATGTCACCGAAGAGCACCGTAAGCGTGAAGGCGCGGCGCACGGATGGAAGCGTGGTGGAATTCCGCGCCCTGGCCTTGTTGAACACCGAGGTGGAAGTGAACTACTACCGCAACGGCGGCATCCTGCACACTGTTTTGAGGAACCTGCTTGCTCAGAGCTCAGAGGCCTGAAACCCTACTGAATTGCCGTCTCGCACCTGAAAAAAGAATCGTTGCCCGGCCCCCCGATGCAAACATCGCCGCGCCCGCCGCCGCCGCCCAGAAAGTCGTCCCCCCCGCCGCCGAGGATGCAATCATTGCCACCGCCCCCTGAGATGAGATCTACATTCGGGCTGCCCAGAATCAGATTGCGCGCCCTGCCGCCACTGCATGCCCCGCCGCCGGCCGGGCACACGACCACAGTGGTCAGGTTCAGCGCGGCGCATTCCGGCGGCTTGAGGTCGTTGGCCGTGATGGGACGGCTCTGATCGGTGAGGCGCGAGGGCGGCACCGTGTTGGCCGCGGCGACGGCGCCGATCGTGCCGGCGAGGATCAGCACGACCAGTCCTGAAAGCATCAGGAAGAGCAAAGCGCGTCCGGCTCTCATGCTTCCCTGCCCGTTCCCGTCTCAAGGCTCTCGGCCGCAGTCTGCGTCTGCAACAACCGACCCATCTCTTCGGCCGGCACGGGCGGCCCGAACAGGTATCCCTGGCCCAGAACGTGCAGGGTGTAGGGATAGGTTTGCAGGAGAAGCGCCTGTTCCCCGCTCTCCACTCCTTTGGCAACCACCTCCAGCCCCAGGCTCTGGGCGGCCGCGATCGTGCGCCAGATGTTAGCGGCCTGCGTCGGATCGTTCACGCCCTCAAGCAGCAAGCGATCGAGTTTGACGCGCTCGAGCGGCCATTGCTCCAGCAGGCTCAGCGGCGCCCGCCCCAGAAAATCATCCAGGGCCAGGGAAATGCCCAGCCCGTGCAACATTTGCAATACCGGCTGAACCCTTGGGGCAACTTCCATCATGCGGCTCTCGGGCATCTCAAACTGCAAGCGATCGGGCTCCAGACCCGTTTGTTGCAGGAGGTGCGAGATCGCACGCACCAGGCGTTCGTTCAACTGAAGAACGGAGATATTGACCGCCAACGCCAGCAAGGCTCCGCTGCGGTGCCATTCCTGGACCTGGGCGCAGGCCTCCTGCAACACCCACTCGCCGATTTTCTCGATCAGGCCGCCGGCCTCGGCCGCGGGCAGAAACTCGCCCGGCGAGATCAGGCCGCGCTGCGGATGACGCCAGCGCAGCAGAGCCTCGACCGCGACGATCTTCTTGTCTGTCAGGGAAACAACAGGCTGGTAATAGAGACAAAACTCATGGCGCCGCAGGCCCTCCCGCAGTTCATGTTCCAGGGGGAGCAGCGACGCGACAACCGCCTTTACCGTGTAGCGGTAGGCCGTGCCGTCGCGGTGGACGAGGTAGTGACGCAGCGGCGGGCGGTCCAGGCACAGGATCATGGTCTGATGGCGCTCGGCCAGTTTCGCCAGGTCGTCCATGCTGGCTACTTCGATGGTCGTGGCGGGCAACTGCGCCTCGTCCTGCACCCCCACCAGCAGGGGGCCATACTTCAGGTCCAGCAACGCGGCCTGGTTGCCTCGCCCCAGGGCGAAGAGCAGTGCCCCCAAACCGAGCACGCCGGCCAGCCCCAGCCCAAGTCCCCAGGCCGAGGCCGCCCGCAGGCCAGAGATGGCGAATTCCCTCCCCAGCAGCGGCAGCGTGTTCGCCTCGCTGCCCGTGTAGGTGAGCATCTTCCCCTGGAGCGGACGCAACGGATCGGCCTGCGGGTCTTCCCGAACCAGGTAGAAGAGCAGCGAGTCAAAGCGGAAGGCCAGCTTGGGCGCAAACGTATCGCGCAGTTCCTGGCCCGCGACGCGGGCCGAAACGTTAACCTCCGGTACAATCACGAAGGAATAATACGTGGATTGAAAGCCGGTGCGCTCCTGCATCGATTCGACCAGCGCTTTGGCCTGGCATAAATCCACCACGGTTCTCAAGACGAGCGGATTGCTGCTGAACGCGCTGGCGGCCTGAACGGGGATCGTCCGTTGCCAGCCGGTTCGATCCTCGATCACCCTGGCCACAACGCGGTATGTGCCGTGTACATCCGCGATCTCATCACCCAACAGCGTGTACGTGAACTGCAGGTCGAGTCTGCAATTCAATTTCGGGAAGGCGGGCTGGCCGGAGGAGAGGGTGGTTGAGTCGTACACGCCGGGCGGCACGCTGGCCGTGTAAGCGAAGAGGCCCTGATGTTGATAGGGAATTTGCTGCGGCACGCTCCGCTGCACAGGGCGGGTGAAGGCGAACAAGCCGATGACCAGGGCGCCGAAGCCGAGCAGGCTGAAGAGGAAGAACAGCACCTCCAACTCGCTGCTCAACTGCCTGGCCCGGGAGGGGGAGATGCGGAGGGGAAAGCGCCTCGCCGCCTGACGCGCCCGTTCCATGTATCTCTGCCACGCCACGGAGTACCTGCTCAGCTCGAGGCGCACGTTCAGGCGTTGCACCAGGCCGGTCACCAGATTCAGAAAGAGCCTCCGCTCTGCGGGCGACGCCGGTTGCCCGGGTGGCCGGCGCAGAAGCAGGATGGCCACCAGAATGCCCCCGCTCAGGCCGGCCAGGAGTCCCATGGATAATGGATGGCGCAACCATTGCACAACTTTGCCGGCCGCGGGCAGGCGTAACCAGAAGGCGCCCAATATTTCGTGCGCGGCCGGCTTGTAGGAATCCACCCAGTCGTTGTTATCGCCCTTGAGCACAAAATGACCGGGCTCGATTTGAATCACGCGATGAAAGACGTATCTCTGTAATTCCAGGTTGCGATAGGCAACAATGTCCCCCACCTGATAGGCCGGCGCGCGGCGCAGGAGCACCAGGTCGCCCCGCTGAAAGCCGGGCTCCATGCTGTTGCCGGTGATAATGACGTACAACACCTGTCCCCCCACCTGGAGCGGTGCAAAAACGAACCAGGCGGTGGTCAAGAAGACAAGCAAAAGGGCCGCCAGAATGGCCTGGCGCTGGCCTCGGCTGGTGTTCACATCCCATGCCTCCCATTGCCATCGAGCCTGCTCTGCGGGTTTTCCATGCGGGCTTTGTTGCAGCCGCCCGCCGAGCAGGCCCCATGCACGTTCAGCCCTTCTCTACAACACGGGCCTCCTCTTGTGAGGCAAGCCGCGAGAGCGTCCGAGATGGGCTATTGCGTGGCAACCACCCGCAACTCGTCAGCCGATAACACCGTGGCGCCAGTGGTCGTGCAAGACCAGTTGTTGCCGCTGGGATTTGTGCAACTGTACCAGGTGGAGCCGGCCGCCACCAGCTTGATCTTGACCGTGCCGGCCACCGCGCTGAGCGTGAACGAAACCGAGTCGATGTTGGCCGGATTGGTGCCGTTCAGTGTGTACTGGATGTTCGATACGGTGTAGCCGCTGACTGTTCCAGAGCCGTCGCCGGCTGAGGAAGAGGGGACGGTGTTGGCGGCCGCAAAGGCGGTTGCCACACTGGCGAAGACGAAAGCGGCAATGGCAATGGCGAAAATCTTGATGGCGCGTTTCAGAAACATAGACACTCCTTTCATAAACGTAGGCTTGCAAAGCTGCTCAGATTGGTCGTCTACATCGTACTGCAAAAGCGGCCCCGCCACGGCTTGCAACGGGGAGGAAAAGGTTGGCAAAAGTTTGGAGCCGTATGCTGCCGCCGGCTGTTGAAAAGGCTTATGGTCTGAGAGTCTGAGAGTGCTGAATTTTCAGAGGAATCGCCACGGTCTTTGAGATGGCGGGCTCGCCTCAGCGACGGAACCAGGGAACGAGTTGAACCAGTGCGAGCATCCCCGCAAGCGCCAGGAACATAACCCACTCCCGGTTGAATTGAGACTTGATCTGCATCATCCAACTCGCCAGCCCCAAACCGAGCAGGGTCAGGAGGGCCATGCGGGCGAGGTGACGTCTCTCCACGGCGCGCCGCTCCTCGTCTGAGGCCGCGAAGCGCAGGCGATGGAGGCAGCCGCTCAAGTCGAAGGCCAGCACGCCGCCGATGGCGCCGCTCAACATCCAGCCGGGCGGGAGGTCCAGAATCCATAATCCCAGGGCCGCGGCAAGAAACAGCACGCCCAGCACGACATGGCCGAACCAGCGCCAGCGTCGCCAGATCGCCAGCAGCCAGGCTGCGCCGAGGAAGATCATCCAGCGCGCGAACGGCAGCAGCCCGATCTGGGCATACCCCCATGCCAGCGAACCCACACCGAGTGCAATGTTGAAGAGAAGCGCCAGAAGAGTCACGATCGTGAAGCGGCCTGTGTCCGTTTGAATTGTACCATTTGACGACGGCTTTGGTGCATAAATCAAGAAGAAAGTAGAATCTGCCCCTCCATCGCGGTGGGTTAGGCAACCTTGTAAGCTTGCGGCATCCCCAGATGCGTCATTCTATTCAGAGCGGCGCAACGGACTAATGC
>JBBIKK010000005.1:0-70587 GCA_037445475.1 Chloroflexota bacterium | reverse complement strand
CTTCACCCCCATTCCGACTGCAACGGCCAGTCCGTTCCCCTCGCCTATCGTCACGTTTACCTTCGTGCTGTCCACGCCCACCAGTCTGAGCAGCGGCGATCGCTGGGACTGCCAGGTGCTGGGGCAGTCACCGATGAACTCCACTTCGCTGCCCCCCAACTATCCCTTCGCCGCCAACTGGACGGTGAAGAACACCGGCAACAAGGCTTGGTCGCCCAACTCGGTGGACATCGTCTTCAGCGGTGGCAAGAACATGGCCAAGGCCTCCGCCTTCGATGCCGACCTCAGCGCCGGCGTGGGAGGCGTGGCTGTCGTGACGGTTCGCATGACCACGCCATCTCAATCCGGCACGTATACCACACGCTGGTCGCTGCGCGCCGGAGATACGCGCTTCTGCCCCATGTCGCTGACGATCGTAGTGCCCTGAGCGGCGCTCCCCATGGCAACGAAAGGCCCGAACCATGCAACTGGAGGTCCTCACCCAAGAGTCTCAAGGCCCGGCGCGTCCGACCCCGCTCCTGTTCGTGCACGGAGCGTGGCACGGGGCGTGGTGCTGGGCCGAGTACTTTCTGCCGTACTTCGCCGAGCATGGATATGCCTCCTTTGCCCTGAGCCTGCGTGGCCACGGCACCAGCGAGGGACGCGCACGGCTGCGTCGCACGCGCATCGCAGACTATGTGAGCGATGTGGCCCAGGTAGCGAGCCGGCTGCCGAAACCGCCCGTCTTGATCGGGCATTCGATGGGCGGCCTGATCGTTCAAAAGTATCTGGAGCAGCACTCCGCGCCGGCCGCCGTCCTACTGGCCCCCGTCCCTGTCAGGGGAGTCGTGAAGACGACCCTGCGCATTGCCATGCACCATCCCCTGCTCTTCCTGAAGGCCAACCTCACTTTGAGTCTGTACCCGATCATCGGCACGCCCCAACTGGCACGCCAGGCCTTCTTCTCGGCAGATATCGCGACGGAGAACCTCGAGCGCTATTTCTCTCGCCTGCAGGATGAGTCCTACCTGGCATTTTTGGGCATGCTGATCCTTGAATTGCCGCGCCCCAAAAAAGTCGCGGCACCCCTGCTGGTGCTGGGCGCGGCAGACGACACGCTTTTCCATCCAGGCGAGATTGAGGCGACGGCGCAGGCTTACCACACGCAAGCCGAAATCTTCCCAGGCATGGCGCACGATATGATGCTGGAGGCAGGCTGGCAAGCGGTGGCCGAGCGCATTCTCAACTGGCTGAGGCAGCAAAACTTATGAAACAGGCGAAGGCTGCCGGGATGTAGGAGCGGCTCCCCTTTGCGGGCCGCTCGCCACCACAGCCTCAACAGGGGAGAGAATACACGCCCTGCGCCGCGTGCTTGCACGAAACAGCAAACGACTCGCTCACAAGATCATCGGTGAGCGAGCCGTGCTGGCGATCAACAGAGCCACGTTCAACCCTGCGCCAGAATGGCCCCCGGCCCCTTTCGGCGGGGAAACATCCTGCGCCTCCGCTCCTGAAAGTCGGATCAAGTTGTGGCCGTAGATTATGCGGCCGGCGGGGTGGGGACGGCGGGCTGGCTGTTCTCCGCGGCGGCGGGTTTCTTGCGCAGGGTCACGAAGCCGACCACGATCGGGATGGCAATCAACAACAGCGCCGTGCACAGCAGGGCAAAGCCGTAGACAGGCGGATAGGTCTGCGTGGACGTTTGCTCCCCGAGCGTGGTCGTCACCGGCGCACCGGCGGCAATCAGAGCCCCGAACACACACAGGAACAGGCCCGGGCAGCCACACAGGATCGCGCTGGCGATGGTGGCAAGGATGCCGGTCGTTCTGCTTTTCATCAGTCTCTCCTCCAAGAAGATGGTTTCAGCCGCCGGGGTGCACTCTTCCTCTGCCCGGGGATGAGCCTATGATACCACAATCTAGCCCCTCAGCCTCGCGCCGAGTTCCGTCTCCAGGCGTCTCACGATGCGGGTGCGGATGGAGGCGGCCTCGGCGTCGGTCAGGGTCCTATCGAGGGCCTGGTACGTGAGGCTGTATGCCAGGGACTTCTTGCCCGCGCCGATCTGCTCGCCGCGATACACATCGAACAGGCGGACGTTCGCCACGGATGCACCTCCGCTTTGACGAATCAACGCCTCGGCGCGGGAGGCGGGCACGGCTTCATCCACCACGATAGCAATATCCTCATAGACGGGGGGAAACTCCGGCACAGGCGCTACCGCATAGGCTGGCGCGATGGCCCGCAAGTGTTCCAGGTCCAGCTCGGCTACCAGCACAGGCGCTTCTCCGAATTCATACCGCTCCTTGACCAGCGGGTGCAACTCGCCCAGCACGCCCACGCTTTGCCCCTGGATTCTCACCTCGGCAGCCTTGCCGGGATGAAGATAGGGGACAGCCTCGGTGGGAAGGTAGAGAACGTCCGTGTAACGGAGACCGTTCAAGAGCAGTTCGAGGCGCCCCTTGAGATCGTAAAAGTCAAAGGTCGGGCTGTCTTTCACGTCCCAGGAGGTGACCTGACGCAAGCCGCTCATCGCCAGGGCCAGGGTGAGTCGTTCCTGCGGGAGATCATTGGCTCTCGGCTCGAACACGGGGCCGATTTCGAAGAAGGCCAACGCCTCCTTCAGGCGGATGTTACGTTCCAGGATGTCGAGCAGCGAGGCGACCAGGCTGCGCCGCAGCACGCGTCGCTCGGGAGAGATGGGGTTCGCCAGGCAAACGTATTCTTGCCGGGGGTGAAGCCGGCCCTCGCGCTCCGGCGAAGTCAGGCGATAACTGACGATCTCTTGGAAGCCCAGCGCCACGAGTCGATCGCGCAGGCGTTCCTGCCACTCGTAGGCCGCGTTGCCCACCTGCGGTGGAAGGGCATCGGCCAGCCGCGCTTCGGGGATGCGCTCGTAGCCGTACAGGCGCGCGATCTCCTCCACAACATCCGCCACGCCCACGATCCCCTCGCCGATGTCGAGGCGATGGGGCGGCGCGGTGACGCGGATGCGGACCTCCGGCGTTTCGACTCTGGATGGACGCGGGCGTGCCCTCGACTGGCGGGCTCCGATGATCCTGCATTGGAATTCCAGCCGACCAAGCAGGTTGACGATCTGCCGCGCGGTGAGGTCGATTCCCAACAGACGCTTCACCTGGCGCGGCGTCAGCTCGACCACCGTGGGTTTGAACTTGAGCGGGTATTGATCCACCAGGCCCTTTTCAACCACGCCGCCCGACCACTGCGCCATGAGTTCGAGACCGCGCCGCACGCCCACCTCGGCCAGGGCCGGGTGCACGCCGCGCGCGAACCGAAACGAGGCCTCCGAAAGCAGGTTGTGCTCCCTGGCCGTGCGGCGGATGTTGATGAAGTTCCAGGCCGCGCCCTCCAGCAGGACGTTGCGCGTCCTCTCCGTGACCTCCGACTCGGCCCCGCCCATCACGCCGGCGATCGAGAGCGGGCCCTTTTCATCGCAGACCAGCACGTTCGTCGCGCTGAGTCTGCGTTGCACGCCATCCAACGTCACCAGCGTTTCGCCCTCCCGCGCCGGGCGGGTGATGATCTTGACGGGGCCCTTCCCGGCCCGTTCTCTCAACACATCGTAGTCGAAGGCGTGCAACGGCTCGCCCAATTCGAGCATGGCGTAGTTGGTGGCGTCCACGATGTTGTTGATGGGGCGCATGCCGGCCAGCCGCAGACGGCGCTGAACGGAATAGGGGCTGGGTTTGATCTCCACCTCCCGAATCAGGCCGAGCACGAAGCGCGGGTTGAGTGCAGGCTCGCGGATCTCGATTCGGGCGAAGCGCGCCGGGGCCTCTTTCCTTCGGGCGACCGGGCTTCTGGGAGGGCGGAATGTCCGCCCCGTCAGCGCGGCCAATTCACGCGCCACGCCGACCACGTTGGCGTTGCGCGCCATGTTGGGCAGGATGTCGATCTCGAGCACCGCATCGCCCATGTAATCGGCCAGGGGCATGCCGGGCGGCGCGTCCTCGTCAAGGATGATGATGCCCTCGTGCTCCTCGCTGATGCCCAGTTCTTTTTCCGAACAGAGCATGGAATACGACTCCACGCCGCGGATCGTCTGTCGTTTCAACCTCATCAACACCTGGCCCTCGGCGTGGCCGTCATACAACATCGCTCCCTCTCTGGCATACGCCGCCTTGAGCGGCCGCGGCAACTTGCCCTTGCCCTTGAACTCGAACAGGTTGGGCGCGCCGGTGAGGACGGTGTGCTGCTCCCGGCCATCGAACACCTGACACAAGACCAGGCGATCGGCGTTGGGATGCGGCTGTACCTCGCGGATCTCGGCCACGACGATCTTCTCGCGCTCCCAGCCCAGGCCGTGGAACTTGAACTCGTGCGAGGGGCCCTGGGGAGGAGGCAGGCCAACGTAGAGGATTTCTTCTACTTCCAGGCCGGCCAGCGTCAACGTGCGGGCAATCTCCTCGATGGAGAGCCCTTCGAGATCGATAAAATCACGCAGCCAGGAAAGGGGTAGTTTCATCGCGGCTCCTAAAACTGTTCCAGAAATCTCACATCGTTCCCCCAGAAGTAGCGAATGTCGTCAATCTTATAGCGCAGCATCAGTTGTCTTTCGGGGCCCATGCCGAAGGCAAAGCCGGTGTAGCGCCTCGGATCGTAGCCGCCGTTTTGCAGGACGAGCGGATGCACCATGCCGCAGCCGAGGATTTCGAGCCAGCCCGAATTCTTGCACACGCCACAGCCCCTCCCGCCGCAGACGAAGCATTCCACATCCACCTCGGCCGAGGGCTCGGTGAAGGGGAAGTACGAGGCCCGGAAGCGGATGCGCGCTTGGGATCCGAACATGCGGCGGGCGAAATCCGCCAGCGTGCCTTTCAAATCGGCGAAGGTGATTCCCCGCCCCACGGCCAGACCTTCCACCTGATTGAACTGCATCTCCGAACGCGCCGTCACCTGCTCATAACGAAAGCACATGCCGGGCAGGGCAATGCGGATGGGCGGCGGGTCAGCCGGGTTCAAGGCCGCATAGGCGCGCAGGGCATGGATCTGGCCGGGCGAGGTGTGCGTGCGCAGCAGGATCGGATTCTCGCCGCGCCCCTCGCTTTGCACGTAGAAGGAGTCCTGCATCTCGCGGGCCGGATGATGGGGCGGGAAGTTGAGCAACTGGAAGTTCATCTCGTCCGTCTCGACCTCGCGCGAGGTGAACACCTGAAAGCCCATCTCGGCCAGGATGGCCAGCACGCGCCGCAACTGCTGTGTGGACGGATGCAGCCGCCCGACCTGCAGCGGCCGGCCGGGCAACGTGACATCCAGCCGCTCCTGGCGCAACGCATGTTCTACATCGGACCTCTTGATGGCTTCCGCTTTTTCGGCCAGGGCGGCCTCGAGGGCCGCCTTGACGCGGTTGGCAGCCTGCCCCACCCTGGGACGTTCCTCTTTGGACAACCTCCCCAGTTCAGAGAAGATGCTCATCAACGGCGAGCTGCGCCCCAGGTGGGCGACGCGCCAGGCCTCCAGGCCGGCCGCGTCACCCACGGCCTCCAGGGCCTCGAGGGCTTGCCTTTCGATCTCGTTCAGCCTATCCAGCATGCCACCTCCATCTGCACCATCCGCCGTGTCCGGCGGTGAGAATAAAAAACGCCTCCTGTCCACATGGGACGGGAGGAGGAAGTTTTCCCGCGGTACCACCCAAGTTGGCCCATCGGCCCGCTCTGTGCCGACAGATCATCGGCTTCCCGCTCAACGCCGGGCGGCGGTTCGGGCTACCAGGCAGGCCATGCTCTTCACCCGAACGGCTCCGAAGGGAACTTCGATCGGCTTCCGTTGAGCGCGGCTTCCAGCCCGAGGTCCGCGCCTCTCTGGCAACTTCCACCGATTTACTTTCCTCCATCACAGCCTTTGACGTTGGGCTAATTATCCGCAAAAACAAACAGATGTCAAGTCTGGCCCCCCAACGCTCGGACGGGAGTTCGGACAGGCGCCTTCTTGCCCATCGCCACGGGTGACTGCCCTCGCCATCCTGCCTGCCGGGTTTTGAACGAGCACGCCGGCGCACCTTGACAGGAGAACCAACAAAGATATAATACGGACTATCCTTCGAAAGGCTGTGACGAGGACGAGTAGGCTCTGAACGACGGCACAGAGAGCAGGCGGTTGGTGAAAGCCCTGCCCGAGACGACAGCGCCAAATGGACCTCTGAGCCGCAGGGCGAAATCGAGTCTGGGGATCGGGGAATGAGCAGCTGGAGAGTAGCCCAAGCCGGAGTTGCCACCGTTAGCAAGGCAAGGTCACTCGGTTCATGGACGGCGGGCAGGTGACCGTTCGTTCCAGAGACCGGCTGACTGAAGAGTGAGGCTGGCTTTTAACCCCGTTGCATCACAACGGGGTTTTTGATCAAAGCCGCCTAAGCGGGGTGGCACCGCGGATGTAGCAGCGTTCGTCCCCATGCGGGACGGAGGCTGCTTTTATTTTCTGCCCGATCGGCAAACGGAGAGTGAGGATGAATCAACCATTGAATGCATCGAATGCACAACAAAGCGAGGCCGCCTTACAAGAAAAGATTTGCACAGTGGCCAAAGAGGACGAGGCAACGCTCCCCGCCTCTCAGGTGCTGACCACGCAGGGAGAGGCACAGGCCCTGCTCTTTATCCCGTAGCGCGGCGTGTCCCCCAAGAGCGCAAAACGGCACTGTACAAAGCCCTCACGCGTGCGATGACTTTGTACAACGCGGAGGAGGCATGATGTTCCCCTCGCTCGTCTTGCACCCTCCTTAGAAAGTCGGCGTGCAATGGCCCTCTCGCCCCTTCACGAGCCAATACCACGAAAGGAGAAAACATGTCTGACACAACCCGATTTCTGCTTGGCGAATCGGACCTGCCGAAGTTCTGGTACAACATCCAGGCCGACAGTCCGCTTCCGCCGGCGCCCGTGCTGCGACCCGATACGCTCGAGCCGGTCACCCCGGACTTCCTCTCGGTGCTCTTCCCGATGGAGTTGATCCGGCAGGAGGTTTCCACCGAACGGTACATCGAAATCCCCGAAGAAGTGCGCCAGGTTTACAAACTATATCGGCCCACTCCGTTGCTGCGCGCCCGGCGGCTGGAAAAAGCCCTGGGCAGCCCGGCCCACATCTACTACAAGTACGAGGGCGTCTCCCCGGCCGGCAGTCACAAGCCCAACACAGCCATCCCACAGGCTTTCTACAACAAAATCTGCGGGACAAAGGCGCTCACCACCGAGACCGGGGCGGGGCAGTGGGGCTCGGCGCTGGCCCTGGCCTGCAACTTCTTCGACCTCGACCTGGAGGTGTACATGGTGAACATCTCCTACCGGCAAAAACCGTACCGCCGCGTGTTGATGGAGACCTATGGCGCGCAGGTCTTTGCCAGCCCAAGCCAGCGCACGCATTACGGCCGTTCGGTGCTGGAACAGGACCCCGATAGCCCGGGCTCGCTGGGCATCGCCATTTCGGAGGCCGTGGAGGCAGCTGCCACCTCCGGTGGGAAGAAGAAGTACAGTCTAGGTTCGGTGCTCAATCACGTGCTGCTGCATCAGAGCATCATCGGCGAGGAAGCGCTGAAACAGATGGAGATGGCCGATGAATATCCCGATGTGGTGATCGGCTGTGTGGGAGGTGGCTCGAACTTCGCCGGACTGGCGTATCCATTCCTGCGCGAGAATCTGAAACACGGCCGGCGAACGCGCCTCCTGGCGGTGGAGCCGACGGCCGCTCCCTCTCTGACCAAAGGGGTCTACACGTTCGACTATGGGGATACTGCCCGACTGGCGCCCATTGTCAAGATGCACACCCTCGGCCACACCTTCGTGCCGCCGGCTATCCACGCTGGCGGGCTGCGCTATCACGGCATGGCCCCCTCGCTGTGCGCTTTCTACGATGCCGGCCTGATCGAGGCTGTGGCAGTCAGGCAGAAAGCCACCTTTGAGGCTGCCGTGCAATTCGCGCGTGCCGAGGGCCTCGTGCCTGCGCCGGAGTCGGCCCATGCAATCCGTGCGGTTATAGACGAAGCCCTGGAGGCCAAAGTCAAAGGTGAAAAGCGCGTGATCCTCTTCAATCTGTCGGGGCACGGGCATTTCGACCTGGCAGCTTATGAGGCCTACCTGGGGGGAAGCCTGGAGGATTATGATTACCCCCAGAGCGCGGTACAGGCCGCCATGCAGCACTTGCCGAAGGTGAACCTCCCGGCCGACACGGCGTAACAAGCCCGCACTTCCGGCGCCTCGCAGAGCGCGCAGGGCTGGGCTGTTCTAGACGAGCGATGGTCGTTGTTCTTCTTCCCCGAAGGCGACCACGACAATGTGCTGGTTCAAAAAGAGTGGCGCCGCTCCCCTCTCCTTCGAGGGGATGACCTGTCCCAACGTATAGCCTCCCATGAGCGGCACATCGGCTCCGAGGATGTCTTGAACAGCACCGACCTCGAGGACGGGGTAGTGACGAAGAAGCATGTCCCAGGCAATATCGGCCAGCACGAGGGCAAATGCCGGCCGGAGGCCGTTCAAGGCCAGCAGAGCCTGTTGAGCGGCTTGTGCGGCAGCCTTCTCGCAGGAGGCGCGGCTTCCGATCAGCAGGAAGGCATCCACGCCATCGCGCACGGTGGCGTTCATGCGAAAACTCCCATCGGCCTCGACACGGATCGGGGCGCGCACCACGATCTCCTCGCCCTGCTCCACCCCCAGGGGGTAGAGGCGCGCCAGGTAGCTCAGGGGAGGAAAGGCCCACTCGCGGGCCGGGGAGCCGAAGAGGTCGGCATAGGCTTCAGAGGCCGGGCGCCCGTCCAGGGTTCGCAGCCAGAAGCCGCGCGAGCGTGTCACGCGGAACTGGCTGCCCACCGGGTCCCAGCCGTGGGCGGCTCCGATCCCGAGGCGAAGGTTGCCACGCAGGAAGACAGCCGCCAGCGCGCCCGCCCCCACCTGGTTGGTTGCCATCTGGTACGTGCTGCCGCTGTGGAGGTCGCCGCTCGATAGTCCGCCCACCAGCATGGACGGGGCGGGTTGCAAGGTCGCACACAATTGTTCTGCATCCCCATTGAAGCCGTCGGCAAAGAACAGGATGGCCTGCTCTTCATCGGGCCTGGCCTCGACATGCTGTTTCAGGCGGCTGGCGGTCTCGCGCCCGGACTGAGCATAGCCGGGCAGCCACCGGGCTTCGGCCTCGAAATCGCCGCTGAGCAGGGCGAGCGTCACCGAATGCGGGTGCCGTCCGGCAGGGCTCAGGGTGACGGGGGCGCTGAAGCCCACCAGCGGCACCTCGCCCAGCAAACTGGCTACTCCGCTGAGCACATCGCGCCCCGAATACTGATTCGAGGCGATCAAGAGGGCCAGGCGCGGCATCTCCGCGCCCAGTTGATTCAAGGCTTTGTGAGCCGCCTGCAGGCCGGCCTCTTTTCCATCCGATGCTTGAGCCACTCCAATCGAAGCACGCAGTGTCATTCGGGATCTCTTTCAACCTTCGGCGATGGGGATCGTAAAGTGAAACGTTGTGCCTTTGCGGAACTCGCTCTCGAACCAGATGCGCCCTCCCTGCATCTCGACTAGGCTCTTGGTGATGTTCAGGCCCAGGCCGGTGCCACTGACCTCGCGCGCCTTGGGGTCTTCGGAGCGGAAGAACTTCTGGAAGATTTTTTGTTGATCTTCCGGGTTGATGCCGATGCCATTGTCTCTGACCCACACATGCACCACGCGTCCGCCGCCCTCGGCCTCCCAACGATGGGCGCCGGCCTCGGCTCCGATCACAATCGTTCCGCCCTCGGGCGTATATTTGTTGGCGTTGCTGACCAGATTGGTGAGGATCTGCTCCAGGCGCGTGCGGTCACCCCACACCTTCGGAAGGGAAGCGGGGATCTCGACCTGGACGGTCTGCTTCTTGTCCTCCACCTGGCGCTTTGTGGAGCGGAGCACTTCATTCACGAGGGCGCTCACCTCTACGGCTGTGAACTCCAGGCGCAACCGCCCGGCCTCGATCTTGGACTGGTCGTTCAAGTCTGAAACCAGCGTGGCCATGCGATCGACGTTGGAACGGATGGTGTTCAGGAAATTGGCCTGCATCTCGCTGATCTGGCCCACCGCGCCGGCCGCCAGCAGTTCGGTGTAGCCCTTGATGGAGGTCATGGGGTTCTTGAGTTCATGGGCTACAAAGGAAACGAATTCGCTCTTGGCCAGGTTGGCGCGCTGGACCTCGCTATACAGTTGTGCATTGGAGATGGCAATGGCCGCGTGATCGCTCAAGCGACTGAGGAAGGCCATGTCCTCCTGGGCCTCGCCGGCGCTCTCCAGCATGAGCAGGCCGATGACGGAGGCTTCGCGGCGGATGGGCACCACGATCTGCGTGCGCGCTCCCGCCTTGAGGGCGTCCCCAGTGTCAGGCGTCAACGGCAGCCTCTGCGGGAGTCCACTTTCGAGGGCGCTCTTCAAAGGCGGGGATTCGAGCGACAGCCAGTTGCCATTGCCATTGCCGCTGGTGTACTCGTCGTAGCCCTGCTGGGCCACCACCCGCAATTTGTCCTGCTCCACGACACCGATCAAGCCGGCGGCGGCTTGCGAGCGGCGGATGGCCCAATCGAGGGTGATGCGCATGGCGCGTTCCACGTCGAGGCTGGCATTGAGTTCGCGATCGATGCGCTGCATGACCGACAATTCCTCGACGCGCGCCGCCAGTTCCTGATCCGTCAAGGTGTACAGGCGCGCATTCTCGATCGCCACAGCCGCCTGGCCGGCAAAGGCCGTCAGCAGCGTCTGATCTTCCTCGACGAACGGCAGGCCATCGCGGCGGTTGATGACCTCGATCACGCCGATCACCCTGTCCTTGATGAGCAGGGGCACGGCCAGGATGGCGCGGGTGGCGAAGCCGGTCGGCCTGACAACGCTCTCGTTCCAATAAGGGGAACGACGGACATCGTTTTCGATCACGGGCTGGCGCGTGTCGGCGGCGCGTCCCGCGATGCCGCTGCCGGGTGGGAGGCGTTGACCCAGCAGGTCCTTCGCCACCGGCCCCACCGTCACACGGAAGACCAGCTCTCCGCTTTGCTCATCCACCAGGAAGAAACTGCCCGCCTCGCAATTCAAGATGCCCACCGCGTTCTCGAGGATGTTCTGCAGCAGCGGCTCCAGTTCCAGAGTAGAGGTGAGCTGGCGTGTGACTTCGTTGAGCGTGCTGAGTTGGAGGGCGCGCTTTTGCGTCTCTTGCAGCAGGCGCGCCTTGACGATGGCGCCGGCGGTTTGATCGGCAATGGCTTGCAGCAAGTCCAATTGCCCGCGCGTATAGGCTGTGGCTGGATCGCGGCTGCCGACGCTCAGCGCGCCGATCGTCTCGGCGCCGGCGTTGAGCGGCACGCCCATCCAGGCAAACACGCCCTCACTCGAAGGAGAGAAGCCGCGCGCCCGGCACTCTTGCAGGTACTCTTGGGTGAGGATCGGGCGCCCTCTGCGAATCACCTCTTGAGCCAGGTCGATGTTGGCCGGCAGGGGTACGTTTTCGCGCGCGTTGATGCGATCGTTGTCCTCCACCGCGAAGGCATAGTAGAAGTAAGCATTATCCCTGTTGTAAAGGGTGATGTGAAAGTGCGAAGCGGGGATGATCTGACTCGTCTGGGCGTAGATGAGCTCAAGCACATCGTCAAACGTCAGGGTGATGTTCACTCCCTGTGAGACGCGCGTCAAGGCGTTCATTTCCTGGACGCGGCGTTCGAGGTTCACCACGGTTTGCAAGCGTTGAATCGCCACGCTGGCCTGATCGGCCAGGTTCTCCAGGAAGGCCAGGTCGCCCGGCACATAGGGCTGGCCCGAGAGACGCGGGCCGAGCGCCAGCCAGCCTGTGGGACGCTCGCGTCCCGGCAGGGCGATCAACAGACGCGCTCCCAGGAGCGTCAGACGAACCTGCTCGGGTTGGAGGGCGGGCGGGAAAGAGGCGCTGTCCAGATACAGGGGCAGATGTTCTTTCGTAAAGTACTGCGCCAGAGGGCTGCTCGATGGAAAGCGGATGTCTGTTGTTGGACGGCCGTCTGGCGCGGGGAGCGGCACGTACTGGTCGTTGAGCGAATCGTACGTGAAGATATGAATTCGATCCGGCCCTAGCATGGAAACGATCTGCTGTCGAACGAACTGGGCGACGCTGGCCAGGTCGAGCGCTGTGGTGAGTTCGTGCGAGAAACCCTGCAAACTTTCGGAGTATGCCCGCAGGCCGCGAAAGAAGGTCGCGTCTACATAACTCTGCAAACGCACACGGATGGGATCGAGCAGGATGGCAATGGCAAAGACCAGTCCGCCGATGATAAAGGCGTTGTCGGAGGGCATGGCGGTCTTGAAGATGAAGCTCAGACCGCTGACCAGGAGGCCATAGCCCCCGACAATCAGGATGGATAACAGGATGTAAACCACGCCCCCCCGCATCCAGTCGTCGGTGCGCAGAAGCCGGAAGCGCAGGATGCTGTACCCCAAAGCCAGCGGGAAGAGCATCACCGGCAAGAGGAGGTAGGGACTGAACTCAAATAAATGAATAGGAGTGGTCAACAACCACAGGGTGAGGGGACCAAACCCGAGCAGCGTGCTGAGCAGGATGAGGCGCGCCTGGAATTTGACCACCGGGGAGGGGGAGCGGGCGGCATGATAGGCATTGATCGAAATGTAAGCCAGGCTGGATAGGCCTGCGAATAGGTATATCCAGCGCCAGGCCAGGATATACGCTGTGGGGCGTGCCAGGTTGTAGAAGGTGGGATAGGCCCAGGCGCTGAGCAGGAGAGCCAGCGCGTATCCAAACCAGCGCAGGTATGGGCGGCGAGCAGCCAGGTGTGTTTCGCGCGGGAAGGACAGGCTCAAGTCGAGCAGCGCGCCGCCGCTCATGGCCAGGCCCAGAGTCCAGGCCTGGATCAGGCGATGGGTGGTGTACAGGTCAAAGAGCGCCGCGCTGGTCATGCTGAGGGAGGAAGTGAAGAGCGCAAAGGCGCGTCCCGCCGTCTCTGTACGGCGCAGGCCGAAGATCCACAGGCTGAGGACAAGAAAGAGAAAGCCGATCAGCAGTGGGAGCAGAAAGTATGCCTCACGGTCTTGGCGCGGAAACTCCTTCAGCGTCACCTGGAAGATTCTCTCCTCCCCCTCTGCCGTGCGCACTCCTACCGGAATGCTTTCGCCCGGAAAAAAGCCCCGCAGGATGTTTTGAACTTCGCTCGCGCTACGAACTTCTATGCCGTTGACAGAGACCAGACGATCACCCGGCTTGACCCCCTGGTGAAGCAGATCCCAGTCCTCCTCCTCCGCATGAGGGGTTGCGCCATTGACGACCAGCGTATGTTCATAGAAGGCGCCCAGGAAAGGCACCTTGAGCCACGAGAGACCCAAAAACAGCGCCACCAGGAAAACCACCGCCGCAAGCGATTGGTAGGCAAACACAATGGCCTGCAGGGTTCGGCTCAGCACCGCTCCGAAGCGCTCCGATTGGGCCATCCCAGGCACAGAGGCAGATAAAGAGGCAGGCTTGACAGCCATGGTGCTTCATTGATTTTACCCTGCTTTCCAGATGAAAAGAGTGATATTTTCATAACAGACCGGCTCTCAGAGCGCGAGAGGGGGGAGCGCTCCAGAAACCGAAATTTCGGATCGCTTTAAAAAGGCAAAAAGTAACTACTTAACGCCCTCACGGGCGCAAAATCCAGGTCAGGGTGAGGGTAGTTACGCATCTGGCGGAACTCTTGCCGCGCAGGCCGTCCTGAGAAAACTCTTAATCAGTTTCACAATCTTCTAACCCGAAACCTTACTAATCCTGACTGGTTGCACACAACATTCATTGTTACATTGGCAACAGATCATCATCGAGCGCCAACCATGCACATCCTCGCCATCGGCCTGAACCACACGACGGCTCCCCTCGCTTTGCGTGAGAGGCTTGCTTTGAGCGAAGAAGAAATCCGCGCCCTGCTCGCGCCCCTGGCCGGCGGGGAGCGGCCCGCGGGTATCAACGAACTGGTCATTCTCTCCACCTGCAACCGCATCGAGGTTTATGCGGCCTGTGCCTCTGCTGACTTCGAGGGGCTGGAGATGTTTCTGAGCGGCACGCGCAACATGCCCCTGGCCGAGATTCGCCCCCATCTCTATCGCTACCGCGACGCCGAGGCGGCCCGCCACCTGTTCGAGGTCGCGGCGGGACTGGATTCGCTCGTGTTGGGCGAGCCGCAGATTCTGGGGCAGGTCACGCGTGCGCTGACACTGGCGAGCAGCGCCGGCTGTACGGGCGCGTTGCTCCATCGTCTCTTCCAGGCCGCGATTCATGCCGGCAAGCGCGCCCGCGCCGAAACAGCCATCGGCCGCAACCCGGCCTCGATCCCCTCGCTGGCGGCCTCGCTCGCCGAGCGAGTCTTTCACCCGCTATCTGAAGCGCAGGTGGTCGTTTTGGGTGCGGGGGAAATGGCGGAACTGGTCATCGAGGCACTGCGCAAGCGCGGCGCAGGTCGCATTTGTGTCGTCAACCGCACCCTGCCGCGCGCCCGCGCCCTCGCCGAACGCTGGAATGCCGAGATAGAAACATTCGAGAACCTGTCCCGCGTGCTGCGCTCCGCCGATGTGCTCATCGCCGCCACCGCGGCCGCGCAGCTTGTTCTCTCCGCGGCGGAAGTGGCAGAGGCATTGCGCACTCGCCCCGCGCGCCCGCTCGTGCTGATCGACATCGCCGTTCCACGCGACATCGATCCCGAAGCTGCTGCCCTGCCCGGCGTTCGCCTGTACGATATGGATCGCCTCAACGCCGCGCTGGAACACTCGCTCGCCGCGCGCGTGGCTGAGACGCGGCGCGTGCGCGCCATTTTGGAGGAGGAACTGCACGATTTTCTTCACTTCCTGCATTCGCTGGACATGCTTCCCTTGATTGTGGCGTTGCACACGCGGGCGGAGCAGATCCGCCGCGCCGAATTGGAGAAGACTCTGCGTCGCCTGCCCAACCTGAGCGATTCTGAGCGCGCGCGCATCGATACGTTGACCCAGGCGCTGGTCAACAAACTGCTCGATGCGCCCATCCGTCGCCTGCGCGCCGAGGCTACCTGCCCCCACGGGCGCGAATATGCCACTGTCGCCCGCACCCTGTTCGACCTGCCAAGCGATGGCCTATGTCATCTTTCTGGCGAGAGCTGTTCCCTCCCTACCGCGCTCAACTGAGCGGCCGGCCGCGTGATTGGCGGATTGCCTGATCGAAGGATTCATGAAGCTCATCTTTGCCACTCGTCCTTCTGCTCTTGCCCGCCGGCAGACTCGGTGGGTCATGAATGTCATGCGGGAGGTGCATCCACACATCGAATGCGAGGAATGCGTCATTCAGACGCAGGGCGACAGGGTTCTGGATCAACCCCTGCCTGAAATCGGCGGCAAAGGGCTGTTCACCGCCGAATTGGAAGAGGCCCTTCGCAGCGGGCGCGTACACGCCGCCGTGCACTCCCTCAAGGATCTGCCCACCGAAGATTCTAACGGCCTGACGATCGGCGCCATCCCGTCTCGTGCCGAAGCGCGCGAGGCGCTGGTCTCGCGCCAGGGCTTCACGCTGGAGCGTCTCCCCATCGGCGCCGTGCTGGGCACCTCCAGTCTGCGGCGCGCTGCCCAGGTGCTGGCGGTGCGTCCCGATGTGCAGATTCGCGCGGTGCGCGGCAACGTCGAGACCCGCTTGCGCAAACTCATGGGAGGGCAGTACGAGGCCGTGTTGTTCGCGGCCGCCGGGCTGATGCGCCTCGGATTGGAGGCCGACCTCGTCGGCAGGATGCACCTTCTCCCTCCGGAAGTGATGCTCCCGGCGCCGGGACAGGGAGCGTTGGCCATTCAGTGCCGTGCCGACGATGCCTCAACCCTCAGACTGCTTGCCTCCCTCCATGATGAGGCCACTGCCCGTGCCGTGAAGGCTGAACGCGCCTTCCTGGCCGGCCTGGGAGGGGGCTGCGCCGTGCCGGTCGCGGCTTACGCGCAGTGCAAAGTGCAAGATGCGGAATACAGAATGGCCCTGACAGGATTGGTCATTTCGGAAGACGGCCAACGCGCCATTCGCGTGAGCGGTGAAGGAGCAGAGCCAGAAGCGCTCGGCAACGAACTTGCCAAACAAGCCCTTGCCTGCGGTGCCAATGAGATACTTTCAACCCGCCATCCACAATCCGCCGCCCACAACCCTTGACTTTCAACCGTAAAGATTCTGTACCGCGACTGGATGTCGCGTTGGGGTTGCGGGATAAACCCCGCGCTACGAAACATGAGACGCATTCTCATCACCCGCCCCCGTGCTCAAGCCACTGCTCTTGCCGAAAAACTGCGCGCGGCTGGCTTTGAGCCGATATTCTTTCCCGTCATCGAGATTCGCCCTGTGGAAAAGAAGGACGCCCTGGAAAGTGCGCTGGCGAATCTCGAAAAATATGCCTGGGTGGTGTTCACGTCCGTCAATGCGGTGGACTGTTCCCCTCTCCCCATGGGAAAGCGGCTGGGGGTGAGGGTTGCCGCCGTCGGCCTCAAAACCGCCGAAGCGCTGCGTCAGCGCGGCATCGAACCCGATTTCATCCCCGTCGCATTTCGCGGCGAAGCGATTCTCGCCGGGCTGGGCGAGGTGCGCGAAAAATGGATTCTCCTGCCGCGCGGCGACCTGGCTCGCCCGGAGCTGCCCGAAGCCATCGCCAGGGCGGGCGGAATCGCTCACGAGATTATCGTCTATCACACCCTGCCCGCCGCAGTGGACAAAGACGGCCTGGCTGCCTTGAAAGCGGGCGTGGACGTGGTCACCTTCACCAGCCCCTCGACGGTGGAACACTTCATCGAGATCGCGCGCCAGAACCAACTCGACCCGCTGCATTTGCCCAATGATCCAATAATTGCCTGCATTGGTCCCGTCACCGGGCAGGCAGCGCGAGCCGCGGGCTTTACCGACATCCTTGTTGCCGAAGAATACACAACAGATGGATTGGTGAGTCTGATGGTCAAATAGTCGCCGGTTGTTTGCGTTCATCCCTTGGAGCCTCTATGCTCGAAGAACGGACCCTATCACCAATTACCAATCGCCGATTCTCGCTTACTGTCCGCCCACGCCGCCTGCGCACCACCCCCGCCCTGCGCGCCCTGGTGCGCGAGACCGACCTCACCCCCCGCGATTTCATCTACCCGCTCTTTGTGCGGCACGGAACGGGTCGAACGGAGATTCGCTCGATGCCGGGCGTTTCTCAGCTTTCGGTGGAGGAAGCCGTCCGCGAGGCAGAAACCGCCTTTCGGCTGGGAATCCCGGCCGTGATTCTCTTCGGCATCCCGGCGAAGAAAGACCCGCTCGGGCTGGAGAACTTTGCCGATGACGGAATTGTTCAACAGGCCATCCGCGCCCTCAAGCGGAGCCTTCCCGAAATGGTCATCGTTACCGATGTCTGCCTATGCGAATACACCGAGCACGGCCATTGCGGCGTTCTCAACCGGCCAGGAGAGCATCATCATCCTCACCTGCCCGAAGGCTATGTGCTGAACGATGAAACGTTAGACGTGCTGGCGAGGGTGGCCGTTTCGCATGCCGGGTGCGGGGCCGACATCGTCGCCCCGAGCGGGATGATGGACGGCATGGTCGCCGCCATTCGCGCCGCTCTGGATGAACACGGATTCGAGAACACGCCCATCCTTTCCTATGCGGTGAAATATGCCTCCTCGTTCTATGGGCCCTTCCGCGAAGCCGCACAAGGCGCGCCCAAATTCGGCGATCGAAAATCCCATCAGATGGACCCGGCCAACCGGCGCGAAGCATTGCGGGAGGCCGCTCTGGACGTGGACGAAGGGGCGGATATGCTCATGGTCAAGCCGGCCCTGGCATATTTAGATGTCATTCGAGCCGTGAAAGAAAATTTTCCAGAATTGCCTGTGGCAGCGTATAATGTGAGCGGCGAATATGCGATGGTGAAAGCGGCGGTGCAGAATGGCTGGCTGGAGGAGAGAAGCGCCACACTGGAAGTCCTGACAGCGATCAAGCGCGCAGGCGCAGATTTAATCATCACCTATCACGCCCTGGATGCGGCAAGATGGTTAGCCGCTTTGCAGTTGGAAGGTTGAAACTTTCCAACCTTGAAACTTTCGAACGTCCAGACCGAGGAATTTTATGACTTTAAACGCCCTCGCCCCCCGCGCCGCCATTGAGCGGCAGGCCAACAATGAACGCATGCTGCACGCCGATTTCGACCTGGCGCCCTTCACGATTGCCTGGGAGGTGACGCGCGCCTGCGCTTACGCCTGCGTCCACTGCCGCGCCGACGCCCAGCATCGCCGCGAGCGGCGCGAACTTTCCACCGCCGAAGCCAAAGCGCTGATCGAGCGTCTGGCCGCTTTCGGCAATAACCCCATTCTGATTTTCACCGGCGGCGACCCGATGATGCGCCCCGACCTGTTCGCACTCATCGAATACGCGGCGGCGCGCGGCCTGCGCTGTTCGCTGACTCCCACAGCGACGGCGTTGCCCACCCGTGAACGGCTCGTTCGAGCGCGCGCGGCCGGCATCCGCCGCGTGGCGCTCTCGCTCGACGCCCCCCGCCCCGAGGTCCATGACGCCTTCCGTCAGGTGCCGGGCTCGTGGCAGCGCACGATGGACATCCTGCACCGCGCCCAGGATATCGGCTTGAGCGTGCAGGTCAATACCACCGTCGCCAAACACAACGTGGACATCTTGCACGAAATGGTGCCGTTCATTCAGGAGGTCGGCGCGGTGCAATGGTCGGTCTTCTTTCTGGTCCCCACCGGGCGGGCAATGGCCGCGCAGATGATTTCCGCTGCGCAGCACGAGCAAATGTTCAACTGGCTGTACGATTTATCGCAAAGCGCCCCCTTCGACATCAAAGCCACCGCCGCGCCGATGTACCGCCGCGTAGCCATCGAACGCAAGCGCGCCGAAAACACGGGTGCGCCTGTCACCTTTCAGAGCGCGGGCTTCCAATACGCCGATGGCTTGCATCGTCCCACCAAAGGGGTCAATGACGGCAACGGCTTTTTGTTCATCTCGCACATCGGCGAGATTCAGCCAAGCGGATTTTTGCCGATCACGGCAGGCAACGTCCGCACCGATGATGTGGTGGACGTTTATCGCAATGCGCCGATTTTCAAAGACTTGCGCAACCCCGCCAAACTCAAAGGTCGTTGCGGCCTCTGTGAGTATCGCCACGTCTGTGGCGGTCAGCGCGGTCGCGCGTATGGCATGACAGGAGACTATCTGGAGAGCGATCCGGCCTGTATCTATGAGCCGTCCGAAAAATGAGCCGGACAGACCGATCCGCGGCTGTAGAAATGCATGACTGGCCGCATCTCGGTTTGTCCATCCAGGAGGTGACATCGAACCCTTTCTCCAAACAACCCGATGATCTTCCACACACTCAATCGTTTCTATCACTCAAAGGAGATGAGACATGTTGAAACGAATCGGTTCTCTGTTCCTGACGATGGTCCTGCTCCTCTCTGCGTTCGGTAGCGCGGCAGCCCGCACCGAAACGTCCGCTTCAACGGGTGTGGTCCACGGTCAGTACATCGTGGTCTTCAAAGACGCGGTCACGAACCCGGCCGAGGCGGCCAGCAACATGGCTCGCCAGCATGGCCTGGGGTTGTTGTACACCTATGGCTATGCCATCAAGGGCTATGCCGCCACGATTCCTGCCGCGCGCCTGGCTGCGGTAAAGGCTGATCCACGCGTTCTGTTCGTGAGCGAGGATCGCCAGGTGTCCATTGATGTGCAGACGTTGCCCACCGGCATCGATCGGATTGACGCCGAGCAAACCGCCACCCATACCAACAAGGGCACAGGCGTCCATGTGGCCGTCATCGACACCGGCATTGACCTGACGCACCCCGACCTGCAGGCCAACATCGTCGGCGGCAAGAACTGCTCGACGGGCAAGAGTTACAACGACGGCAACGGTCACGGTTCGCACGTGGCAGGCACCATTGCCGCCCTTGACAACAATCAGGGTGTGGTGGGCGTGGCCCCCGAGGCCAAACTGTGGGCCGTGCGCGTGCTGAACAACGCCGGCTCGGGCACCTGGTCGTCGGTGATCTGCGGGATCGACTTCGTCACCTCCAAAGCTCCGGCCAATGGTGGCCCGATCACGGTGGCCAATATGAGCCTGGGCGGCAGCGGCGCGGACGATGGCAATTGCGGCCTGACAAACAATGACGCTCTCCATCAGGCCATCTGCCGCTCGGTGGCAGCCGGGGTGACCTACGTGGTTGCGGCGGGCAATGAGACCGACAATGCCGCCAATCACGTGCCGGCCGCCTACGACGAGGTGATCACCGTCTCGGCTCTCTCAGACTCGGACGGCAAGCCCGGCGGCACGGGCGGAGCGCCCTCCTGCCGCACCGGCGAACGGGATGACTATTTTGCCTCGTTCAGCAACTTCGGCCCCGACGTGGATATTGCTGCGCCCGGCGTGTGCATTCTCTCCACCTGGAAAGGCGGCGCCTACAACACCATCAGCGGCACCTCCATGGCGACTCCGCATGTGACGGGCGTGGCCGCGCTCTATATTGCCACCCATCCCGGCGCAACCCCGGCTCAGGTGAAGCAGGCCCTGATTGCGGCTCAGGAACCCGGGCCCATTCCTGGAGACCCCGATAATTACAAGGAGGGCATTGTAAACGCCGCTGGATTCTAGCGCATCCTGATTGACTTCGCTTCAGGCCGGATAAGCAACAGGAGGTGAAAGGTGCGTGAAACTTTCACCTCCTGTCATGAAAAGGACGCCTGGTAGCAAGTCTGTGATGTGCGCTCTGGTGGCTTCCCAAGAGAACCTTGTCCGCCCCTCTCCTCCCCCGCCTGCCCGCCGGACGATTGTTGGAGCGCGACGCGGCGTGTGCACTGGTTGCCAGCAAATCGGTAAATCAGCAGATTCGGTAAACACGATGATGAACGTCTCAGCCCCCCCATCCACCAAATCCCAATCCACCGAATCTCGTTTTCTCCGTGCCTGTCATCGTCAGCCCACCGACGTCACCCCCGTCTGGTTCATGCGTCAGGCAGGGCGCTACCTGCCCGAGTACCGCGTCCTCCGCGAGAAGTATTCGCTGATCGAAATTTGCAAACACCCCGAAGTCGCCGCCGAAGTGACTCTCCAGCCCGTGCGCGCCCTGGGCGTGGACGCGGCGATCCTCTTCGCCGATATTCTTCTGCCGGCCATCCCGCTCGGCGTAGGGCTGGAATTCGCTAAAGGCGAAGGCCCCGTTCTGCTGAATCCCGTTCGCACACTTGAGGACGTGAACAAACTACGCCCGGTGGACCCCGAAGCCGATTTGGGCTATGTGCTGGACGCCATCCGCATCCTGCGCAGCGAATTGAAAGATGTACCGCTCATCGGTTTCTGCGGAGCACCGTTTACGGTGGCCTCCTATCTCATCGAAGGCGGCTCGTCGCGCGAGCTTCTCAAAACCAAAGCGCTGATGTACGCCGAGCCGCAGACCTGGCATGCACTGATGGAGAAACTCTCCACCGTCTTGAACGATTACCTCGTGGCGCAGATCCGCGCCGGGGCACAAGCCGTGCAGGTCTTCGACTCATGGGCCGGCGTGCTCTCTCCGCAAGATTACAAGACCTTCGTCCTGCCCTACTCGCAGAAAGTTTTGCAGGCCGCAAAAAATGAAAACGTGCCCGTGATTCACTTTGGCACGAACACGGCGACTCTCCTGCCGCTGATGAAACGCGCCGGCGGCGACGTGATCGGCCTCGACTGGCGCATCCCGCTCGACGACGGTTGGCGCCTGCTCGGGGAGGATGTGGCCGTGCAGGGCAATCTCGACCCGGCGCTCCTCTTCGCCCCGCTGCCCGAAATTCAAACGCGCCTCCATGACATTCTGCGCCGCGCGGCCGGCAGGCCGGGTCACATCTTCAATCTCGGCCACGGCGTTCTTCAGCACACGCCCGTGGAGGTGTTGAAGGCAGTAGTGGAGATGGTGCATGAATCAAGTAGTCGCATGGTCAAATAGTCAAGGTGTTTTTATGAATACCCTCGGATTAACTGCCGCCATCGCTGCCTTCCTCGCCATTTGGCTCGGCCACGTTGCTGTGCGCAAAATCGAAGCGCAGGCGCGTGACATTCGCCCGCCCATCATTATCACCATCGCGCTCGGACTGGTCACTGAATACGGTTCACTGCTCCCTGTCAACCGTTCACTGTCCACAGTTCTCGGCATCCTCGGCATCACCTTGCTCTGGGATGCTTTCGAACTCCACCGTCAGCAAAACCGCATCAAACACGGACACGCCCCCGCCAACCCGAACAACCCGCGCCACGCGCGTTTTCTGGCGGACCCCAGCCTGCACGCTACAACCCAGGACTTGCTGAAACGCGAGCCTCGGGAAATGTAGGCAGGCATACACGTACCCACGTACACAACGGAACACGCACCACTGATGACTGATTACTGATCGCTGGACACAAATCACTATGAACTTCTTCGGCCTCCTCACCGGCATCGCCACCCTGCTTATCATCGGCCTTGGCTTTCCGCTGGTCATTTACGGCGAAAGACTGTTCGGCTACATCGTCTGGCCCTACATGATGGGCATCGGCTTCCTCATCATCGCCGCCTCATTCTGGATCGCCGGCGATTTCCCCTCTGCCATTCTCGGCGTGCTCGGCGCGACCCTCGTTTGGGGCAGCACCGAACTCAAAGAGCAAGCCGTCCGCGCCGAGTTGGGCTGGTATCCGCGCAAGGCGCGCAAAATCCGCCTGCCCTTTGCCGAGAAAATCAAGACCTGGAAAGCACCACATCTGTAGTTGGGCAGTCTAGTCCCATCGTGCCCAATAGTCCGTAGCGCGGGACTTATCCCGCAACCCAAACGCGACCTCCGTGTCGCGGTACAGAATCTTTACGGTTGTCATAGATTCTCAAGAGCAATACGTAGCGCGGGATTTATCCCGCAGCCCAAGCGCGACCTCCGTGTCGCGGTACAGAATCTTTACGGTTTTCAGATTCTCAAGAGCAATACCGTGGTCGAGCAATCCAATAGAGCGAGAGCAACGATCAAATCATGAGACTAACGATCCTCGGCGGCGGCATTGCCGGGCTTTCGGCAGCCTACTATGCCGCACAAAGATTCCCCAACGCAGAAATTATCCTGCTCGAAGCCAGCGACCGCCTGGGCGGCAAAATTGCCACCGAGCGCCTCGACTTCGACGGCGGATGCTTCGTCATCGAAGGCGGCCCCGATACCTTCCTCGCCACCAAGCCCTGGGGCGTGGCCCTCTGCAAGGAACTCGGCCTCGGTGAGCGCCTGCACGGCACCAACCCCGCCCAACGCCGCACCTACGTTCTGCACCGCGACCGCCTGTTGCCGTTACCCGACGGGCTGGCGATGATGATCCCCTCCGACATCCCCTCCCTCCTGCGCTCGCGGCTCATCTCCTGGCGCGGCAAACTCCGCATGGGCCTGGATTTTCTCCTCCCGCCGCGCCGCGCCGAGACCGACGAATCGCTCGGTGCTTTCGTCTCCCGCCGGCTGGGGCGTGAAGCCTACGAGAACCTCGTCGAGCCGCTCATGTCGGGCATCTACGCCGGCGACGGCAACCAACTCTCGCTGGCCTCCACCTTCCCCTCCCTGCGCGAGCTGGAAATTAAATACGGCAGCCTTGGGCGCGGCGCCCTCGCCATGCGCAGGAAAGGCCCGATTACCCCCACCTTCCGCTCTGCCTTCCTCACACCAACGAGCGGGCTGGCGGAAATCGTCGAAGCGCTGGTCAAACATCTTTCATCCCACAACGTTAAAATCCACCTCAACACACCCGTAACTTCCATAGAGCACAACAGGGAATCTAACACCTGGACCCTGAGTCTGAATACCAATTTACCATCTACCAATTCACTGCCTACCGACTTACTGATTCTCGCCACCCCCGCCTACGTCAGCGGGACTCTGCTCGCTTCCTTCGACCCCAAACTTGGTTCGACCCTCCAGAGCATTCCCTACGCCTCGACTGCTACCGTTTCCCTCGCCTACCGCGCCGAAGATTTGCCCCGCCCGCTGGATGGATACGGTTACATCATCCCGCGCCGCGCAGGACGACGCGCCCTCGCCTGTACCTGGACCTCGACCAAATTCCCGCACCGCGCTCCCGCCGGCTACGCCCTGCTTCGAGTCTTCGTTGGCCGTGCCGGGCAGGAGGACACTATGCCCCGCGATACATCCGCCCTGCTCGCCCTCGCCCGCGAAGAACTGCGTCTCACCCTCGGCATCACCGCCGAACCACTCGTCGTCCGCGTCTTTGTCTGGGAGAACGCCATGCCGCAATACAACCTGGGTCACCCCGAGAAGTTAAAGCACATCGATTCCGCGCTGGAGAAATATCCCACACTGGCGCTGGCGGGCAATGGCTATCGCGGCATCGGCATCCCCGATTGCATTCGATCGGGCGAGGAAGCGGTGAAAAAAATCGAACGGGAGTTATCCCGCCCGACTTAATGCTGGTGCTTTCTTTTTATACATTCTGATTGGCACGGCATCGCGGGTGATGTTTTGATATAGCCCTGCTTTGATATCGGCGTAATACTGCCACCGATCCGCGCCGATGATGCGGACATCGAGTATTACATCGTATTTCAGCTCGACATCTGCGACCAGATGAAGGATGGAGCGACGAAATTCTCTTTCGTCCTTTGCCACAATCAACAGAATGTCCACATCGGAATATTCTGTCCAGTCTTTTCTGGCTTTAGAGCCAAACAAAGCGGCATATTGAATCCTGTCACCATAAGCGGCGCGGGCTCGCGTGATAAATTCCCGAAGCGCTTTTTTTTCCTTCATGGATAGGCCTAGAGCAGATCGTGTTTGCGCAGCCATATTTTTACTTCCTTGACGAACGCCCTGGACTTCTCAATGGCATCCAGAGCATCTTGTTCGTCTAACTCGTCACTCAATTCGTAGTCGGCAGTGTGGCGGTTATCCATGATTTCTCTGTAATGGTCGCTCCATATTTGATCGAACTCGCCTGTTTTGATAAAAAGCCGGCGAAAAGATGCGAGCACGGCGCTATGTCTTCCGTAAGACTCTCCCTTCGAATATAAAAGGGCGCTTGCCGCGTAAAACATGGCGTAGTACGCCCGGTTGCAAGCGGAACGATAAAAGCCCTGCTCGAGATTTGCCTGTGCGGCTCCCAATGCCTCGTCCGCATTCTTCATGTAAAGTTTGTAATTATCCTTCACATCAGCCATCATAATAAAAGTATAATGCTCTGTTGCGAACACCTTTTCAACGGGAGGTTTCGCCCCCACCTTTGCCCATCTCCCGCCGGGAGAGGAGTTGGGGTGAGGGAAAAATGGGGCGAGCCAATGCGTCAAAGTATCCTTGCAACTGAGCAAAAGTATAACTTAAACGGAGAACCCATGAACATCCAAAATTCGATTGTCCTCTTTCAGCAGGCCCAAACCCTTTTCCCCGGCGGAGTGAACTCGCCCGTGCGCGCTTTCCGCGCCGTGGGCGGACAGCCGCTCTTCATCGAGCGCGGCGAAGGGGCCTATCTCTTCGACGTGGACGGCAACCGCTACATCGACTATGTCCTTTCGTGGGGGCCGCTCATCACGGGTCACGCACACCCCCAGGTGGTGGCCGCGATTCGGCAGGCGGCGCTCAAGGGCACGTCCTACGGCGCGCCCGGCCCGCTGGAAATCGAACTCGCCCGCCGCGTGATGGAATTCATGCCCAATATCGAGATGATACGCTTCGTCAATTCGGGGACCGAAGCCACGATGTCCGCCCTGCGCCTGGCGCGCGCCTACACCCAACGCGAGAAAATCATCAAATTCGAGGGTTGCTATCACGGTCATGCCGATATGCTGTTGGTGCGGGCAGGTTCGGGCGTGGCCACTCTCGGTTTGCCCGATTCGCCCGGCGTCCCCTCGGCGGTGGCAGCGGATACGCTGGTGGCAAGGTACAACGACCTGGAATCGGTGGAAGCCTTGTTCAAAAAATATCCCGACCAAATTGCGGGACTCATCGTCGAGCCAGTGGCGGGAAACATGGGCGTTGTGCCGCCCCTGCCGGGCTTTTTGGAGGGTTTGCGAAAACTGACCCACGAATACGGCGCAGTGCTGATTTTTGACGAAGTGATGACCGGCTTCCGCGTGCACAAAGGCGGCGCGCAGACGCTTTATGGCATTCAGCCCGACTTGACCACACTCGGCAAGGTCATCGGTGGCGGGCTGCCTGTGGGGGCCTATGGCGGCAAAAAGGAAATCATGCAACTCGTCGCCCCGCTGGGACCGATGTATCAGGCCGGGACGCTTTCGGGCAATCCGCTGGCCATGTCGGCAGGCCTCGCGGCACTGGATTTGATTCGAAGCGAAGAAGTCTGGAGGGAACTGGAGCAGACGGCGGGTCGGTTGGAAGCAGGAATCGCCTCGGCGGCGCAAAGGGCCGGGGTCCCGATTCAACCAACGCGGGTCGGGACGATGTTCACCATTTTCTTCAGCGAGAACAAGCCCAGGGATTGGGATTCCGTCAAAGGGGCCGATAAAGTCCGCTTTGCCCGCTTCTTCCGAAGCATGCTCGAACAGGGAGTCTACCTTGCTCCTTCACAGTTTGAGGCGGGCTTTCTCTCGATTGCTCATGACGAAGCAACGATCTTGGCCACGCTCGAGGCAGCAGAGACAGCCATGGCAAGCCTATGACCAGTTCTCGAGCCTCTCCTTGACTTTGGCGAGAAACTGATCGGCCGAGGCGCCATCCAGGATGCGGTGATCGAACACGAACGAGAGATAAACCATCGGGCGAATCGCAATCGCATCGTCAATCACGACCACGCGTTTCTGCACCGCCCCGGCGCCCAGGATGCCACACTGTGGCTGGTTGATGATCGGGAAGGCAAACAACGAGCCGCTGATGCCGTGATTGGTCAGGGTGAACGTCCCGCCCTTGACTTCATCGGGCTGGAGCTTTCTCGCCCGGGCGCGTTGAGCCAGGTCATTCACGGCCCGCGCCATGCCCAGCAAGGAAAGCCTGTCGGCCTGCCTGATGACCGGCACAATCAACCCCTCCTCGCCCAGCGAGGTGGCCATGCCGAGGTTGATGTCCTGGTGAATCAGCAGCCCCTCCTCCGTCCAGGACGAATTGACGATCGGGTAGGCCTTCAGGCCCGCCACGATGGCCAGCATGAAATAGGCTGTGTACGTGAGATGGATGCCATCGCGTTCAAAGGCTGCCTTGTTCTCGGCGCGGTGTTGGACCACTCTGGACATATCCGCTTCCATCACGGTCAGCACGTGCGGGGCGGTGTGTTTCGACATCACCATGTGCTCGGCGATCTGTTTGCGAATGACAGAGTGCTTGATGAGGTGATCGCCGGCCCCAGGCGCAGCGACGACCGGCAACGGGGCGGTGGGCCGCGCCGCCGGGGCGACGCGGCCCGCCTGGCGCTCCTGGATGAATGCCAGGACATCGCTCTTGGTGATGCGCCCATGCAGTCCGCTGCCATGCACCTGCTTCAGGTCAACGCCGTGCTCGGCGGCGATCTTGGCCACCACAGGGGAAATGAAGTCGCTCTGGGCAGAGGCTGAAGAGGGAGCCGGGCGCGGGGGCTCGAGTGGCTGGGCAGCCTCCACCCTTTGGGGCAGCACGCCGGCGGAAGGGGCCCCGCCTGCCTCCAGGCTCTCTCCGGGCTGGCCAATGATGGCCAGAACCTGTCCCACTCGAGCCGGGGTGCCCTCCGGCACGATGATTTTCAGAACCGTGCCGCTTGCCGGGGCGGGGATTTCCGTGTCCACTTTATCGGTGTTGACCTCCAGCAAGGGCTCCAACTCCTGGATCGCTTCCCCCTCCTGTTTGAGCCATTTTGTGATGGTCACCTCTTCCACCCCTTCGCCAAGCAGGGGAACGAATACTTTCGTCGCCATAGCATCTCCCTGTTTACTTGAAGGCCGGATACTTCGCCGGGGCCACCTCGTGCATCATCTCGTACACGGCATCGAAGATGGATTCGGCGTTGGGTTTCGACCAGTAATCGCCGTCATTGCCATAGGCCGGGCGGTGCTCGGCGCCCGGCAAGGTGCGCGGCGGGGAATCCAGCCAGAAGTATCCGCCCTGTTTTTCGATCACCTCGCGCAGCATGTAGGCCGTGGTGCCGCCGGGCACGTCCTCATCCACGAAGAGAATGCGGGAGGTCTTCTGAAGGGACTGGAGAATGCGGCCGTGGATGTCGAACGGCAGCAGGGTCTGCACATCGATCACCTCTGCCTCAATGCCCACCTGAGAGAGTTTCTCGGCGGCATCCAGTGCGATGCGACAGCAAGCGCCGTAGGTCACCACAGTAATATCCGTGCCCTCTCGCAGCACCTCCGGCACCCCCAGTGGAACCATGATTTGATCGAGGTTATCGGGCAGGCGCTCTTTGAGGCGATAGCCGTTCAAGACCTCGACGATCAGGGCCGGCTCATCGGCCTGCAGCAGAGCATTGTAGAAGCCGGCGGCGCGGGTCATATCGCGCGGCACCAGCACGTACATGCCGCGCACCAGATGCAGGATGCCCGCCATCGGAGAGCCGGAGTGCCATACCCCCTCCAGGCGATGGCCGCGCGTGCGCACGATCAGCGGAGCCTTTTGTCCGCCGGCCGTGCGCCAGTACAACGTAGCCAGGTCGTCCGACATGAGCTGCAGAGCATAGAGCAGATAATCCAGATACTGGATCTCGGCAATCGGCCTCAGGCCGCGCATGGCCATCCCGATCGCCTGGCCCAGGATGCTGGCCTCGCGAATGCCCGTATCGCTCACGCGCCACTCGCCGTACTTCTCCTGCAGCCCCTTGAAGCCCTGGTTGACATCTCCCAATCGGCCGACGTCCTCGCCGAAGGCCACCACGCGCGGCTCGCGCTTCAGGATGGCATCGAAGGCGGCATTGAGCACCTCGAAGCCAAACACGGTTGGAGAACTTTCTGAGTAAAGCGGCTTGACCTCCTTCACCTGCAACGCCGTGCCGCTGTACAGGTGCGAACCGTAGCGCTCGAGGTTGACCCGATCCTGTTCGTTCTTCCATTGGATCAAGATCTGCTTGGCGGGGCTGGCATCGTCTTTCAGGAGGCGCAGGGCTTCGTGAACGTGCGCATGGATCTCGCGCCTTGTAAACGAGGGCAGGCTGGCCAGCCGCTCCCGGATTTGATTCAGCTGGGAGGCATGGGGCGAGCTGCCGGCGACCTCGTCGAGCATGTCCATGACCTGGGTGCGCTCCTCGAGGATGGGGTTGAAGTAGGCTTCCCAGGCGCGCTTGCGGATCTCCTCCACCGCCGCGTAGTCCTCCTTTTCGAGCGCGTCCAGCTGCGGGTCCGAGAGGAGGCGGTTTTCGATCATCCAGGTTCGCATCTTGCGCAGGCAGTCATGTTCCTTCTCCCACGCCAGGCGCTCGGGCGTCTTATAGCGCTCGTGGGAGCCGCTCGTGCTGTGCCCTTGAGGCTGGGTCAGTTCGATGACGTGCACCAGGGCCGGGATGTGGTGTTGACGCGCAATCTCGGCGGCCATCTGGTAGGTTTCGAGCAGGGCCGGGTAATCCCAGCCGCGCACCTGGTAGAGGTCATAGCCGTGTTCGCATTCGGCCTGCGGGCAGGGCTCGCGTTGAAAGCCGCGCAGGATGGCGTAGATATTCTCCTTGACCATCTGGAACTGATTGGGGACGGAGATGCCATACCCGTCATCGTAAACCGTGATGACCGCCGGGGCCTTGAGCACCCCAATGGCATTGACCGCCTCCCAGAACATCCCCTCGGCCGTGGAGGCGTTGCCGATGCTGACGAACGTGACCTCCTCGCCGTTGTGCGAGAAGCCGTTGGCCGGCATCTGCTCCTTAAGACGGCGGTAAATGACCGAGGCATAAGCCAGTCCCACAGCGCGCAGCATCTGCGTGCCGGTGGGCGAGACATCGCTGGCGCTGTTGTACATCTCCACCTGTCTTTTCCAGGATCCATCCGGGTTGATGTAACGTGAGCCGAAGTGGGCGTTCATCATGCGTCCGGCGGAGGCCGGCTCATGCTGGAGATCGGCATGGGCATACAACTGGGCGAAGAATTCCTGCAGGCTGTGCACGCCCAGCATGAACATCCAGGTCTGGTCGCGGTAGTATCCGGAGCGCCAGTCCCCCTTGCGGAAAGCACGTGCGATGGCAATGTTGACCAACTCCTTGCCATCCCCAAAGATGCCGAACTTGGCTTTGCCACTCAACACCTCGCGGCGCGCGATCAGGCTGGCTTGCCGCGAGCGATAGGCGAGGCGGTAATCGCGGATGATTTCTTCTTTTTCAAGGGGAAGCAAAACAGGGCCCTTCTTTCTGGGCATGTCTTTCTCCTGAATTTCAGAGTAAGCAAGTGGGATTATAACGGAAAATGTGCGCCCCGAGGGCTTGTCAGCAACGCAGCCCGGAAACGGAAGTTTCGGGCTGCATTTTACCACGTCGACCTCTGCCGACGCGCCCACAGGCGTCGCGGGGCAGTTTCGGAAAGGCCTGACAGGCCGCCTCAACGGCCGTGCGATAGGCCCCAGACAAGCCACGACGTTCAGAGGAGGGTCGAGGGAGACTTCGTGGACCTCCCACCTCCCCTTCCTAGCCATCAAAGATGGCTGGGCACCCCGCCTTTCATTTTCTCGGCCACGATTTCGGCCACGTCCCTGACCGGCAGGGGGTCGCCCTCGCTCTTCGAGGCGTCGCTCATCATCGTCAGGCAGAATGGGCAGCCGACGGCCAGGAGCTGCGCGCCGCTGGCCCTGGCCTCTTGGAAGCGCGCCGCGTTGACGCGCTCCGTGCCGGCTTCTTCTTCCTTCCACATCTGTGCCCCGCCGGCGCCACAGCAGAACGATTTTGCGCCGTGGCGCGGCATCTCGACGGTGGCCGCTCCCGTCTGTTTCAGCACCTGACGTGGCGCATCGAAGATCTGGTTATGACGCCCGAGATAGCACGGATCGTGGAAGGTGATCTTCATGCCCTCGTCCTCGAGTTCCATTCGGATCTTCCCTGCCCCGACCAGTTCATAGATCAACTGCGTGTGATGAATAACGGTGTAATTCCCGCCGAAAGCGGGGTATTCGTTCTTCAACGTATGCAGGCAATGGGGGCAGGTGGTCACGATGCGTTTGGGCTTGACTTCGTTCAGGATGGCGACGTTGGCCATTGCCAGACCAAAGAAGATGTCCTCGCGCCCGGCGCGGCGGGCTGAATCGCCCGTGCACTGTTCGTTCTTCCCCAACACGGCGTAATTGACCCCGGCCGCGTTCAGGATGCTCGCGAAGGCGCGTGCCGTTTTCTGGGCGCGCGCATCGGTGGCAGGCGCACAGCCCACCCACCACAGAATCTCGGGCTCTGGATTCTGCTCGATCGTCGGGACGTTCAGGCCCTCAGCCCATTTCATGCGCTCGGCCTGCGGAACGTTCCAGGGGTTCAGGTTGCGCTCCATGCCACGCAAGGCCGTCTCCAATTGCCTGGGGAAGTTGCTTTCCATCATGGCCAGATTGCGGCGCATCTCCAGAATATCGCGCATCGGTTCGTTGCCCACCGGACAGATGTCCACGCACGCGCCGCACGAGGTACAAGCCCACACCGCCTCTTCGCTGATCAACTGCGTCAGGGGCACATCGCTCGTGCCGCCGTAGTTCAAATGATAGCGCTTGTTGATCTCCAGCGCAGCAGGCGAGAGCACCTTGCCGGTGGCATAGGCCGGGCAGACCTCCTGGCAACGGAAGCACATGATGCAGGCGTAACTGTCCATGATCTGCTCCCAGCCCAGGTGTTTCATCTGCGCGGCGCCGAACTGTTCAATGGACTGGTCATCCAGGTTGATGTATTTCAGTTCGCCGATGGAACGGCGTTGCGGCTTGAGAGCAAAGTTGAGGGGGGCGAAGAATAAGTGAATGTGTTTTGAATACGGAAAATACGGCAGGAAGGCCAGGATGGCCCCCAGCGATAACCAGAACATGAGGTGCTCGCCGGCCAGGAGCGCGCCCGGCGCGGTGCCGGACCACAGGCCGGCAGCCGCCGAACCGAACCACTGCCAATCGTCGCGCCCCCCGCTCAACGCCAGGTGGAACGATTCGCCCAGCAGGCGGGCCGCGCTGTGCACGAAGATGAAAGTGGCCACGATGGCCGAGTCGCGAGCAATGCCGGCGCGCGCCTTGGGGTGGAGCAGGGTCGTCCCACGCGTGGTCAGCGTCGCCGGTCGCAGCCCGAAGCGCCGCACGGTCATCCCCACCATGCCGACCAGGATGGCCACGTTGGCTACGTCCACCAGCAGGCGATAGACATTCCCCAACATCCCGCCCTGCTCCAAAAGGCGAAAGCCCGTGAAGCCATAGACCACATCATTGAGGTTGACCAGCAAAAAGACCAGAAAACCCCAGCCAATCAGCGCGTGCAGCAGGCTTGCTCCAAAACGGAAACGAAACACCGGGCGGAACAACCCCACCTTGATCACAAGTTCTCCCAACCGTTTCGGGAGGAGGGACCAGTCCACCCGCCCCTGTCCACTGGCAATGATCTGGATGATGCGCTCCACGCCGCGCCATGTGAAATAGAGGGAGCTCAACGTGGCAACCACGAACAGGATTTTCTCAACGAGAGTGAGCATGCAGCCTCCATGGAAGGAAAAATGTCGTTACAGGCGGCGACACGCCGCTGTCCGTGTACTGATCAAAGGACAAGTTTAACACACCCTGTTGAAAGCTGTCAGGCTGTTCCAGATTTCGGAGTTGATCTTCGCGCGCATCTCCTGCGCATACTGCCAGAAGAGCGCCTGGGTGCGCGTGAGGGGGCGATCGACGCGCCGTGCCATATAGATCCAGCGCCGCAGCGCGAGTCCTTCCACCTCGACGCGCGCCAGGCGCCCCACGGCCAACCCGCGCGCCGCGACCATCTCGGAGAGAAAGGCCACACCGGTGCCGCATTCCACAGCCATCTCGATTGCCTCGGCGCTGCCCAGCACCATGGCGATGTTCAAGTTGTCCTCTGTGATGCCGTGCGCCTTGAGTCCCTCCAGCACAGTCGCGCGCGTGCCGCTGCTCTCCTCTCGCAAGATCAGGCGCTGGTCGAGCAGGTCGGTCGGCAGTGCCTTTCCAAAGCTTGCCCAGGGATGATCGGGGGGCACCACCAGGATGATGCGGTCTTCGAACAGGGGCATATAGGCGAGTTCGCGATGCTCGATCTGGCAACTGACCACCCCGATGGGAATGGATTCGTTCAACAACATTTCTACCAGATGTTCGCGCGAGGCGATCTGCACATGGGAGCGCACATTCGGGTGTTGTTGTTGGAAGAGGGAGAGGAGGGTAGGCAAGAGGTACCTGCCCGCCGAAGTGGAACAGCCGATCAACAACTTCCCACCCACTGTTTGCACCACGTTCGAGATGTTATCTTCGAGCAGGCGGAAGGCATGTAGCGCTTCGCGTGCCATGGGGAGCAGATTCTCCCCCGCCTCGCTCAGGCGCACGTTTCGCCCGTGGCGGATGAAGAGTTCCACCTGACAGACTTGTTCGAGCGCGCGAATGTGCTGGCTGACGGCAGACTGCGACATGTGCAGCCGCCGCGCGGCCGCACTGAAGTTGTTTTCCTCCGCAGCTGTCAAAAAGACTTTGAGTTGGTGAATATCCAGAGGAGGCATAGGGTGTTCACCGTTCGATAATTTTTTCTTATCAGGATGGGCCTTCAAAATCTAATAAACCAGAGTGATGTTTGTTACTGGAAAGGATAAGCCATGCTAATCATAATTGCTAGTGATGTTTGTCACATTTGCAGAGAAACACCTTTTCAGCCAGAGTTTCGATTTCCCCAAAATTATAAGGAGAATGCTATGAAAAGAATCGTCTCACCGGCTTTGCTTTCCTTTGCCCTTGCGTTCCTGAGCGCGGCCTGTGGCCGCGCGGCCACGCAGCCGGCCGCCCCGCCCGTGACCACCCAGATCGTGGAGGTGACGAAGGAGGTGCCGGCGCCCGGCGCGGCGGATCAGGCGAGGGAATGGTTGCCCACCTCGCTGCATGGCACCACCGCCGGCATGGGATATTTCTACGCCAAAGAGAACGGCGGCATGGAAACCCTCACAGGCGTTCCATACCGCGATCTGCCCTGCAAAGGCTGCCACGCTCTCTACAACAAAGTGGCCGATAAAAAGGGTCAGCCACGCTGCGAATCCTGCCACATCAACGACAAATATGCCCCGCCCCAGGCCGCCGTGAAACTGCCCCAATTCCCCGACGATGGCCGCGCCCAGGGCTGCCTCTCCTGCCACCGCCGCCAGGGATTTGAATACACCAAGACCACCGTCGTGTTGGACGAGAACGGCAAACCAGTCACCGACCCGGTAAAGGGCATCCCGTACGAAGTTCCGGCGATCACGGATGTCCATCGCAGTGCACCCCCAAGCGGCAAGGGGTTGACCTGTGTAAACTGCCATGGCACGGAACAAACGCACGGCGATGGCAAACAATATAACACGCTGTTGGAGTCGCCTAACACCCAATGCACCGATTGCCATGCGACAGACAAACTGAGTCAAACACCAGGCCACACTGTTCACGGCTCCAACATGACTTGCGCCGCTTGCCACGTTCAGACGGTTGTTTCCTGCCAGGGATGCCATCTCAACGAGGTGATCGCCGGTGGGCCCGAGTTCCCCAATGCGCGGGTGTTTGGGTGGAAATTCCTGATCATGAACAACGAAGGAAAGTACGAACTTGGCAATCTGATGACCGCCGTGTACACGACCCAAGAGGGCGAGGTCAAGACCTTTGCCGTGCTTGCCCCCTTCTACGATCACAGCGTGGGCAAGCCCAAAACGCGCGAGGAGAAGATCGCCCTGTGCGCCTCCTGCCATGCCAGCAGCAACGTCAAAGCCTACCAGGAGAACGGAGCCATCATCATCAGCAAATGGGACGAAGCCCAGGGCAAGATGGTTTATCCCACAAAGGGCGTCGTGCCGGTTCCGACCAACTACCAGGAGGCCTTCCAGATCGCCTTCCCCATCATCACCAATATCGACCAGGTCGTTCAGGCCTGGAAGGAGGGCCGGCCTCAAGCCGACGTGGAGAAGTTGACCCAATGGGCGTTTGGCAAAGAGGGCGTTGATCTGTGGCAGATGTTGTACGCCAAGCCCCTCGATAAACTCCCTCTGCAAATGCCCATCGAGCAAATCGAAACGTTCTTCCCTCAATAGCGAAAAAGCACGCTCAACCGCGCTTGCAAGAGCAAAACGGAGGCCTCTCCCTGCCTCCGTTTTGTTATCAAGGCATGGGCTGACTACTGACTGATGTCATTCACATAATCTCTCGCCGGCGCACAGACCTCAGTGAAGTGCGAGGAGAGCGCCTCCCATGTCAATTTATGCTCCGTGCTCCACGCCTCGTTCGCGGCCAGGGTCAGACATCCCGCGCCGGCGTTGTAATTGACCAGTGTGAATTTCCACAGGTCCTCATAAGAAGCCACATTGCCTGGCGACTGGCGCGTGACGTTGTAGATCACCTGCCCGGCCTGTTCACAACTGGCAAGCAGGGTATGGGCAAAGACGCCCACGCTGAAATTCGCCTGGCTGACATCGATCCCCAACGGACAGTTCTCACAGGTGGCATTGACGCTGCGGACCAGGGCCTGCCGCAAAAGTTGCTGCTCTTCTTCCTTGAGATGAACATAGCCCCGGCTGCATGTTTCCGAGGAGAGCACCAAGGGACAGAACTGACCATAAAAAGATGGATTCCACAACAGGGTCGTGTCGGCTCCGTTTTCCGTCAATTGCCCCAGACCGACATCGGGGAGCGCCCTGAACACACCGGGCCAAAACTGGCTCTCGCGCGCAAACAGATTCTTCAACAGCGCGGCCGGCACGCCGGTATCCTGAGCCGTGCTGAGGATCAACTCATCGAACCGATTCTGCCACTCCTCCACCGCCGGGCGGGCCGCCTCCTGGCCGCACGAGTTCGCGCCGCCATCGGGCAACAGGCCGCCATCCGCGCAGCTGCTCGCATCCACCACCCCCTGCAGAATCAAATTCGCCGCCAGGTAGTTATAGGGGATGCTGCTGCTCAGTTCCGACGCCTCGGACGGTGTGCTCAGCCAGGCAGGTGGGCCACCGACCGGCGGAAACACGCCCCAGGCCTCCGAGCAAGAGGCGCTGCGCACCCCCTGCCATTGCGTAGACAGGACATCCACGTACCACGATGGCTGGTCGGGATTGTCCTCATCGGCCAGCGCCACGCGCACCTGGGCGGTGAAGACCGGGCTGCTATCGCCGTAACTGGACCAGGCCCAGAACTCCATCTTGCTGCCCTTGGCCGGCGTGGGGGCAAGCCGCAACTTGCAACGCGGCCCGCATCGAAAGGACTTGCCGCCGAACGTTCCCTCGATGCCCACGATCTCCTCGTTGGGAAGCGGCTCACGACCCTCCAACACCAGCACCGGCGGCGATTCGCAAATGTTCGTGCCGGACCTCGAGACGGATTCGCAGCCCTCCAGTTTGATCCACACCTCGGCCGGCGGCAGTTTGACCGCGATCTCGCGCTGTGCCTGTCGCGCTTCCACCAGGTAGATATAGTAACCTTTGCAGCCCCGCTTGTCGCCCACCAGCAGGCAGGGCGGTTGCGTCTTGAACGTTTGGTAGACCCCCTCCTCGCAATTCCGGTAAATTTCCCCCAAGCTGGGCTGACCCTCGTGGTCGACAACCAGCGTGCACACCACCTGATTTTTGTTCCACGTGGCCATCCACCATTCATATTCCGTGTAGTCCACCGTGATCGTGGTGATGCGATCGGGCCCCGGCGGGGCCTGTTGCGTGGCTGCCCGACCCGCCCCGGCGGGAAAGAGCACCAGCATGAGCCCGACAAGGAGAGGGATCGCTACCCTTTTCATGAACGTCCCCGGCTGCATCCTCAAAAAGTCAGAGTCCGCCTTGATTATAGCGGACTCTGGCCAGATTGCAACTACTTCCTCCGGGCGCGCCCCGCGCCCTCGCGGGCTGCCGGCCGGGTGGGAGTTTTGGCGCGCGAGGCCGGCGGGCGCTTCTCATGGGCCAGGGCTTCGAGCATCTTGAGATCGCGGTTCAGGTTGCGGCTGCGAATGTACAGACTCAACAGGTAAGCCGCCAGAAGCACAAAGAACACCGCATAGCCTGCCAGCATGTAAGCAGAGGTGTCGGGGGGAACGTCTTGAAAGAGCATACGAACTCCTAACGCATCAGATTGAGTTTGAGCTGTTCCACCTTCGCGGCCAGATGGCCCACGCGAATGCGATTCCAAAACAGATCCACGAAAATGAGGGTGAAGGCGAAGAGGGCAAAGAAGAAAGCCACCTTCATGGGGGCAGTCATGGCAAACGTGCCCTGCGCGCTCGGATCGCCGCTGCCAATGACCACCGGATGGATGGTGCGGAACAGGCGTATCGCCATGAAGGTGATCGGCACGCTCACGGCACCAACCAGCGTGTAGACGGCACCGAAGCGCGCTCGCCGCGCCGGGTCTTCGATGCTCTCGCGCAGCATGAAATACGCAATGTAAATCAATTCCGTGATGGCCGCCGTGGTCAGGCGCGGATCCCAGGTCCACCAGGTGTTCCACACCGGGCGAGCCCAGATCGAGCCCAGCACAATGGCAATCAAAAAGAAGACCAGGCTGATCTCCACCGCGGCCACTTCCGCAACGTCCCATTTCGGATCCTGAGTCCGCAGGTAGACGATGCCCGAAACGCCAGCAGCAATGAAGCCCAACATACCGACCCAGGCTGTGGCCACATGAAAGTAGAACACGCGCTGCACTTGTCCCATCACGGCCTCCGTGGGCGCATAGACCAGCGCCAGGTAGGCGGCAACGGCCAGCACAAGAACCGAAAGCAGATCGAGCACGAACAAAGGGGTGGGTTTCTTTTCCATATTCCTTGCTCCTTTATCTCCTTGCTCCTCATCTCCTCGCCCCTTTCTCCCTTACTCCTCAACCACGTAATCGAACACCATGAAAGCAATGGAGATGAAGATCACATCATAGCCGATGAGCATGTTGAGCCAGGGCAGGATGTTGCCGACCTCCTCTCCGCCCAATAGCCCGCCGCTGGCCTTGACGGCCGCGATCAGAACCGGAATGGCGACCGGAAACAACAGAATGGGCAACAACACCTCACGCGTGCGTGCCTGCACACTCATGCTGGCCAGCAGGGTGCCCACGGCAGCATATCCGATGGAGCCCAGCCACACAACCGCCGCCAGGTCCCACCTCATCAGGTTGATGTTGTACAGGAAGGAATAAATCGGGAGGACGATGGCCTCCACAATCAGCATGAAGGCCAGGTTGCTCAGGCTCTTGCCGAAATAGATGGCGGCGCGATCCACAGGTGCCAGCAAGAGTCCATCGAGGCAGCCGCGATCCTTCTCGACAGCCATCGAACGGTTGAGCCCCAGGCTGCCGGCAAAGGCGAAGATCACCCATAACACGCCCGCCGTAGCCGAGCGCCGCGTCGGGATATCCAGTTCCAGGGCAAAGTTGAAGATCAAGATCACCAGCAGCGAGAAGACCAGCATGGCCGAGAAGAGTTCGCGCGAGCGAAATTCGGCTGCCAGATCCTTGGCCACAATGGCCGCGATCGATTTGACAAAGGATGGACGATTCCCGACAGAGGGATGACTCACGGACAACGAACGCCGTGAGACTGTAGAGGAGTGCGGAGCAACAGGCGCAGGAGACATGCTAGGCGAGCAGAGCTCCTTTGTAGAAAGAGAGCAGATTCTTCCGGCCCAGTTCCTTCCGTGTGGCCGAGGCCGTAATGACTCCGCGCGCGAGAACATCGAAGCGTGTTGCCAGCCCCTCGGCGCGCGCCAGGTCGTGCGAGGTCATCACCACCGTGCGCCCCTGGGCAGCCACCGAACTCAGCACCTGATCCAGCATGGCTGAGGCCTCCTGGTCGAGGCCGGTGTACGGCTCGTCGAAGAGCATTACCTCGGGGTCGTGCAGGAGGGCGCGGCCAATGGCCAGACGTTGCTGCATGCCGCGCGAGAAGGCCCGCACCAGTTCGCGGCGGCTGTTTTCCAGCCCCACCAGGGCCAGGACCTCGCGAATGCGCTCCTCGGAGCGCGCCACGTTATACATGCGGGCATAGAAGCGCAGGTTCTCCTCGGCGCTCAGATCGCCATAGAGCAACGGCAGGTGGGAAACCACGCCCAATCGGGCACGCACGGCGGCGGCCTGTTGCGGCAGGCGGTAGCCGGCGATCCACACCTCGCCCAGCGAAGGGCGTGCCAGCGAGGCCAGGATGCGCAGAAAAGTGGTCTTGCCCGCGCCGTTCGGGCCAAGCAGTGCCACGAACTCGCCGGGCTGCACCTCGAAGTCCACGCCGCGCAGCACGGTCTTCATCCCAAAACGCTTCACCAGATTCCGCACCCGGATCATCGCCAGAGATTCGCCTCCTCAGGCCAGTTCCCTCAGGATCTCTTTCAACTCCTGGCGCCGTGTGCGGTAAGCCTCCTCGCCCAATTTGCCGGCGCGGTGCAGATCATCCAGGGCCAGAATGGCATCCAGGACCTCCTCAGCGGACTGGAAGCCCTCTTCCTCGTCGTCCTGGGCTGCTCGCCGGCGCTCCCGCAGGTACAGCCAGAGGCCGGCCGCGATCAAAACCACGCCCAGTGCTCCGCCGGCCAGCATGAGCACCTGGCGCGCATCCGGGCCGGTGGCAGAACTGAGTCTGGGGCGTCCGGAGATGGTGAAGGTCACCACCTCGCCGGCTTTCAGAGCCTCCGCAGAAAAGATTTGATAATTGTTGTTCTGAATGACCTGCAAGCCGCGATTGGCCAGTTGCGCGCTGCCGACCTTCATTCCCTCCGGGATGAGCAGAATCAGGGAGGGAGCATCGAGCACGAGGGGCTGCTTGACTTCCACTTTCTTGTCGTAAGGCAGGCTGAAGAAAGCAATGATCGAGTAGGGCGTTTCGCCCGGCAGAACCGCCACGCCTTTCTCGGCCGGAACGAACGGCGCGCTGTTCTGGCCGGCTTCGTAGCCGCTGTTCTGTGCCCCTTCGGGCAGTTGGATGAACGGGATGTGCGTGCCGTCGGTCGAGAGGATCACGGCTTTGTCGCTGGGATTCGTGAACGAGTAAATCTCCAGGAACTGGGCGCGGCCGGCCGTGGCAAAGTCGGTGTAGATGTGAACCTGTTGGAACTTCAGCAGGGTCACATCCTCGCTGGGTTCGTACAGGGTCAGCGGCGGAAGGGCCAGGGAGGTGGTATCGGCGCCGGCCACCTCGAAGTCGGATTGGAAACCGATGCCCTTATAATTTGCTTCAGCAATGAAGATGCGGCCTGCAGGCATCTCCACATCCTCGAATTGATACGAGCCGTCCGGGGCAGGCGTGGCCGTCAGTCTCAGCACTTCCTGCGGGGTGGCGCTTTGATCCGGCCCGTGCTCGAAGCCGCGCAGCGTGACGGTCAGATCGGAGGGCAGGGTCGCGCCGGCCATCTGGATCGTCCCGCGGACCACCCCGCGGCCGGGGACGGGCGTTTCCTGCGCAGCAGGCGTGGACGGGAGAGGGACTCCCGCAGCGGGAGTTTCCTCGGTCGCCTGGGCAGTGGTCGTTGGCGTGGCAGCTGCCCCGGGCGTGGCCGGTGCACCGAAGGTCAGGCTGCGGGCGTACGCCGCGATGGCGTAGGCCTCCTCCTCGCTCAGGTCCGTGCCGAAGGAGGGGAAACCACCCTCGCCGTTGCGGATCATGCGTGCCAGGGCTTCTTCCGAGAGGGCAGCCATTTTCTGTGCGTCGCGAAAGGAGGCGGCACACCCGGCGCACTTCGCTTCGAGCAGGGCTTGCCCCTGCGCCACCTGCTCGGGCGTGGTGTGTAGCGTGAACAGATAGGCCACCACATCCCAGCGCTGCTGATCGCTCAGGGTGCCTACGAAGGGCGGCATGAAGCGATCGAGATTGCCTTGCGTAACGACCCGAAACCATTCGGCCGGCGAGGCCGGGCGGGCGATCTCGGCCAGGGCCAGAGCCGGCACCGTGACCGGCAGCTCGATTCCCTGCGGCCCATCGCCCAGGCCGCGGGCGCCGTGACAGGCCGCGCAGTATTGAGCATACAGCGCGGCGCCTCGCTGCGGATCGGGCGGGTTGAGCGGATACAACGCTCCCAGCGTAGGCATGGGGGTCGGAGGGACGTATCCCGGCGGCGGTGTGATGTCCGCGGCCAGGCTGAAATTACAGGCGCCGAGCAGGAGAGCGCCCAGAACAAGAACGATCTTCAAATTTCTCATGAGAGGGGCCTGACCTTTCTCACATCAGCGCTTTGCCGCAGTTTGGGCAGAAGCGATCCGTCGTGGCAACGGGCTTTCCACAGCGCGGGCAGAAGCCGGAGGCTTTGGCCCTGTGTTCTTTGCGACGCGCCGCCAGCATCGATTCGATCTCATCATCGCTGAGCGACGCGGCGGGCGGCGAACCATCGGCGCGGCGCGCGGCCACAGCCTGCTCGAGGCGGGCGTGCACATCGCCGGCGGCCTCCCCTGCGCTGCGAGTCGAGGAAGGTTGCCACAAGTCCAGTTGACGCAGCACGTCTGCCCCCTTTTTCATCAATTCTGCGCGCTGGGCAGGATACTCATCGGGCGGAATCTTTCCCAGTTGGAAATCGAAGTCCAGTTCTTGCAGCGCAGCGATGATGCGCTCGCGCTCGGCCATCAGGAAAGAGTGTTGTGCCCCTTCCTCAGAGGGGCGATGGGCCTGCCGATCCCGGAGCGGCGCGCTGACGTAAAGCACTACGCCCGCCAGCAGGATGATCAGAACAAGAAAGGCGGCGGGGTCCATGTCACTTCTTCACCAGGGGTTCGATCACGGCCTGGATTTGTTCCACCGAGGAAAACGGCCCAACCTGCACATAACGCAGGACGCCCTCGCGGTCGATGAAATAAGTCTCCGGCACACCTTTGATGCGGAAGGCCTGCGAAATGCGCGTGCCCACATCCGGGCCGTTGGGATAGGTGATGTTGAACTTCTTGAGGTAGGCGCGCGCCTCCGGCTCCGTATCCACGTAGTCGACGCCGAGGAAAATCACCTCGCCGCCCGGCTGGTAGAACCTCCAGGCGTTTTCCAGATGAGCAGCCTCCTGTTCACACGGTTTGCACCACGAAGCCCAGAAGTTGATCACCACCACCTTGCCGCGCAGGTCGGAGAGTCTGACCTCGCCCTGCCCGTTGTACTCATAACCGCTGAAGAGCGTCAACGTAAAATCGCGCGGGCGATCGCCGGGCTGAGCCGTGCCCTGTTGAGAACGCTTGAGCCCGATGGCCAGGACCACGAGCAGCCCAAGTACAGCCACCCAGATCACAATCTGGACCCACAAGGGGACTCCACGCGGCGAAGCAGTTGGCATATGTTCTGTCATGATGTTCTCCCTGGTCTCGCTTCATCGCCGTGAGGGATGCACAGCGAGGGATTCAGTTTCGTTTGCGAAGCTCCTCTTCCAGACGCGCGGCGTACTCGCTCTGAAGCGGCTCACCCATAGACCCCGGAGCGGGGGAGGTGGCCCTGGGCCGGGTCCAGGCCCGCATGGCCCGCAGAAGCAAGGCTGCCCCCGTCAGGATGATCAGCGGCGGGAGGAGGTAGACCAGCCAGTTGAACCCCTGTCGCGGGGGTTCGGCCAGCACGCGCGCGCCGTACTGAGCGACGAAATACTGTTTGATCTGCTCCTCCGTCCAGCCCTGAGCCAACTGCTGACGGATCAGCTCGCGCCACTGACGGCAGGCTTCCGTGGGACACACGTCCAGAGGCGTGTTTTCACAGACCGGACAATACAACTGGCGTGCAATGCGGTTGACCTCATCGTCGCTGGGGGTCGGGTTTTGAGCCGCGGCAAGGCGGGGCGGGCTGAGGACGAGGAGCAGGCCAAGCACGAGGACTGCCCCGGTGAAGAGACGACCAACAAACATATTCATGGGGCGAATCTCCTAATCGGCGGGGCCGGGCTGGTGGAGGCGGCGGGTGCGGGCCGGCTGCCATGCGCCCTCGCGCTCGGGCCAGGCCGCCACGATGATCCCCATGAAGAACACCAGGGCGCCTATCCACAGCCAGTTGACCAGCGGATTGACGAAAACTTTGAACGTTGCCCCACTGGCCGAGACGGGCTGCCAATCCACCAGCAACACGTATAAGTCGTCTTTGAGAGAGGCACGCTGCCCTGGAATGCTCGCATTCTGTTGTGCATCGGGGTAATAATCGATGCGCGGATAAAGATTGCCAAGATAGTTCCCCCTCTGGTCGTACACGCTGACCACCGCGCGCGTCACCTGACGATTGTCCGCGATGCGGAATTGGGCGATCGACTCGTATTTGACAACATAGCCATCCAACTCGAGCGCGCCCTCGAGCGGCACCGTTCCCTGAGTCTGCCGTTGGAAGAGTTCGATGCCCAGGATGCCGATGGCCATCAACATCATGCTGAGATGAACCAGGTAGCCGCCGTAGCGCCGGCGGTTGCGACCGATCAGTCTCCACAAGGCGAGGAGCAGATTTTCGTTCTGGGCTTTGCGACGGGCTTGCGCGGCGCGCCAGAATTCGCCCAGCGTGACCAGCAGGACAAAGGCGATCAGGAAGAAGCCAAACAGGGCGATCCCGTTGCGAGTATAAGTGAAGAACAGCGCGCCGCTGATCGCCAGGGCCAACAGAGTCGGCTTCCACAGGGCGCGCCCGAGGGTGATCAGGGTGGAACGCCCCCAGGCGGAGAGGGGCGCAAGGCCCATCAGCCACATCAGAGCCGCGAACAGCGGGGCGGTCGCCCGTTCATAGAAGGGCGGCCCAACGGTGACCTTCTGCCCGGTGATCAGCTCGGAGAGGAGCGGGAAGATCACGCCCCAAAAGCAGACCACCAGCACGCTCATGAAGAGCAGATTGTTCAGCAGGAACAAGGCCTCGCGGGAGAGCATTGATTTCAACTCCGTCTCACCGCGCAGGGTCGGCCAGCGATACATCAGCAAGGCGATCGAGGTGATAAAGGTCACCCCGATGAAGGTGAAGAAGGCGGGGCCGATCGCGCTCTGGGCGAAGGCATGCACCGAGGAGAGCACGCCGGAACGGGTCAGGAATGTTCCGAAGATGACCAGGGCGTAGGTCAGGATGATGAGAATCATGTTCCATTGCTTGAGCAGGCCGCGCTTCTCCTGAATCATGACGGAATGCAGGAAGGCCGTGCCGCTGAGCCATGGCATGAAGGCGGCGATCTCAACCGGGTCCCATCCCCAGTATCCACCCCAGCCGAGCACGTCGTAGGCCCAGCGCCCGCCGAGCACCAGGCCGAAGGAGAGGAACAGCCAGGCCCAGAGCGTCCAGCGGCGCGTGATGCGAATCCAGCGGTCATCGCTGCGACCCGTGATGAGGGCTGCCATGGCAAAAGCATACGGGATCACAAAGGAGACGAAGCCCAGATACAGCGTGGGCGGATGGAGGATCATCCCCGGATGGCGCAGCAAGGGATTGAGGCCGCGCCCATCCGACGGGAAGAAGAGCGTGGCCTGGGACGGGGCGAACATGCGGCTGACGATATCTCCGCCGGGCGTTTGCCAGTAGCGCGCGAAGGGATTCTCGGCCAACACCACCAGGCCGAGGAAAAAAGCCGTGGTGAAGGAGGTCACCGCAATCACCCAGGGCAGGAATTCGCGATCGCGCTCCCAGCCGCGCAGCGTGACGAGCGAGGCAAAGGCAGACATCAGCCACGACCAGAAAACCAGAGAGCCGGCCTGCCCACCCCACCAGGCCGTCACCTTGAGGTAGGTGGGCATGTTGCGGCTGGTCACCTCGTACACAAACGAGACCTCGAAGTGATTGGTGACCAAAAGGTAAATGAGCGCAGCCGCCGAAAGGCTGATCAGCGGCCACAGCAACAACATGGCGCGCCGCGCCGACTCAACCAGGGAGGCGGAGCGGGTCCTCTCCCCGTACACGGCGGCGACGACGCTGTACAGGGCGATGACGAACGCCGCGCCTAAAGCACCGTATCCAAGTTCGGCAAGCATGGGACTCCTTGAGAGAACCCGACCTGACAGCAAGCCTCATCCGTCAGGTCTGGCATCAACCTTCCGCCTGGCTGGGGAGGGTCTCCTGATATTTCGTGGGGCACTTGAGCAGCAGTTCATCGGCGCGGAAGACCCCATCCGCGCCCAGCCGGCCGGTCATGATCGCCTGGGCCTCGTTCTTGAGCAGGTCGGGCTTGGGGCCGGTATAAACCACTTTCAGGCGTGTGCGATGCGGGTCCGTGACGGCAGCGTGCAACACAGCTGCCAATCCGCCCTGGGCATCCACTTCCTTTTGATCGCCGGGCACGTTGGCCACCTCAAAGGTCAGGGTCAGCGTTTGGGGGTCGTAGCGGATCGTGTCGCCGATGACCGCGCCGGAAACACGCAAATTCCTGCCCATCACGCTCTGACCTTTGGCGGCCAATTCGTCAACCGTCATGAAATATTCCGCATTGGCCTGAGTAGAGGAAACGATAAGATAGACCACAGCAGCCAGGATGAGTAAACCGCCGATCAGAAATTTGCTTCGTCCCATAGAATCTCCACATCCAGATGCGAGGAATGTTCGAACAACTTCATTCTACACGCCGAGATTAATAAAGCCTGAAAACGGGGAGGGATTTTCGTCATGCAATTCCGTTGAATTAATCCCGATGTGAGCGCGGCGCGGCCCTGCGGATCAGGCCGGCGAGGATGAGCACGCCATTCGCTCCCACCAGCATCCACTTCATGGATGTGAACAACGCTGTCAGGATGGCGAGCGGGGCGGAGAAGGCCAGCATCAAGCCAACAATGCCCAGGTTCTCCAGTCCATCGGCCAGCGCGGCTGCCCAGGGGAACCAGAGCAAGCGCTGCAATGTGGAAGGCGAGACTCGAGAGCGATAAATCAGGATGAGCAGGAGGCTGAACAAGGAAGCATAGACCAGGGGGTAGAGCACATCCAGCGTGAGGTGCCCCACCAGGACCGCCTGTCGTTGGGCGGGGGTGTAGAGCGAGAGCGCCTGCGCTGCCTGAGCCGGTGTGTACCAGAAGCGCAAGTCGAGCGGGGTCTCCCGGGCGGCGGCACCCTGACGCGGAAGCATCCACGGCATGAGCCAGAAATTGAAAAGCAGTTCCAGGGCTACCAGCGTCAGCAGCGTCACGCGGTTGGCATAGCGCTCGAGAACTTTAAACATGCTCGCCTCCCCGCAAGAAATCTCGCACGGCGTCGACTTCGTTCCTGTTTATCTTTCCCGTCTCCTCCCAATGAGCCAGCAACTGCGTGAGGGTCAGCACGGCGTGGAGATGCAGGCCGGCCTGTTCGAGGGCCTCCTTTGCGCCGGACTGGCGGTCGATCAACACGACGACATCGCGCACGCGCAGCCCGGCCTGCGTCAGTTTCTCAATGGCTTCGAACTTGCTGCGGCCGGTGGTGGCGAGGTCGTCGATCACGACCACGCTCTCGCCGGCGCGGTACTCGCCTTCGATCTCGGCTTGTGTGCCGTAGGCCTTGGCCTCTTTGCGTGGGTAGATCAGCGGATAGTCCCCGGCCAGGCTGATGGCCGTGGCGATGGGGATGGCCGCATAGGGCAGGGCGGCCATTCGATCGAAGCGCACACGGCGCAGAAGGGGAAGATAAGCGCGGGCAACCCGGGCCAGGAGCCTCGGGTGGGAAATGAGACGCCGCAGGTCAATGTAGATGGGCGATTTCAGCCCGGACTTGAGGGTGAAGGTGCCGAACTGGATACAGCCGGCCTCCAGGAGATCGTTGGCCAGGCGAGAGAGGGAAGGGGCCAGGCGGGGCATGGATGAGTCCTCTGCTTCTCAAAATCCACGGCGCAGGCTGCGCTGAACAGCCAGGATCCGATCCCGCAAGGCGGCTGCGGCCGCGCCCGGCTCTTCGGCGCGTGCGATCGAACGCGAGACAGCGATCAACAAGCCGCGGCCATCGGCCCGCAAACCACAGCGCAACGCGGCCTGCGGGTCCCCGCCCTGGAAACCGATGCCGGGCGAGAGGAACCACAAATCGGGGGCAGCGGCGCGGACGCGGGCCAGTGCCTCGGGATGGGTGGCGCCCACGACCAGGCCGATGTTGCCGCCGCGGTTCCAGCTCTGTGCCAGACGCGCCACGTGTTCGTAGAGCGTCCTTTCCCCGCTTTGCTCAGGAGGGAAGGCCGGGGCAAGGAGGACATCCTGCACTTCCCTGGCTCCGGGGTTGGACGTCTTGCACAGGAGGAAGACGCCCTTCCCAGGGTAGGACAGAAAGGGTTCGATGGCATCGCGGCCCAGGTAGGGGTTGAGGGTGATAGCGTCGGCCGCGAGCATCTCAAAGGCGGAACGGGCATAGGCTTCCGCCGTGGAGGCAATGTCTCCCCGCTTGGCATCCAGGATGACGGGGATGGGCGCGCCCAGGCGCCTCGATTCTTCGTGGATGGCCTCGATCACCTGCCTGAGCGCCGCCCACCCTGGCGGGCCGAGGGCCTCGAAGAAGGCGGCGTTGGGCTTGAAGGCCGCCGCGTAGGGAGCAGTTTGTTTGATGAGGCTCAAGCTGAAGTCCAGAGCCGAAGCGGCGGAAGATTCTGCGAGGTCACGCTCATGCGGGTCGAGGCCGATGCACAGCAGGGAGGCGCAGTCGTCGACGCGCTGTTCGAGCAGGGAGAAGAAATTTTCCTTCGGGCGCGCATGAGGAGACATGAGCCTGCTCCGCCGCTAAAACTAAAACTTCTCGGCGACGTACTCGCCCCACACGCCGCGCAGCGTGTTGCAAATCTCGCCCAGCGTGATGTTGTTCTCGACGCATTCGATCAACAACGGCATCAAATTCTCGCTCCCGCCCGCCACGCGCCTCAGGCTGTCTAGCAGACGGCTGACCACTTCGCCGTTCCTGGAGGCGCGCAGCTCTTGCAATTTGGCCCTCTGAGCCGCTTCGATGGCGGGATCCACCTTCAGGCGTTCCAGCGTCAGGTTTTCCTCAACCCGGAAGCGGTTGAGGCCGACTACGATCTGCTCCCCGCGTTCGATGGCCTGCTGGGTGGCATAGGCAGCGCTGTGGATTTCGTTCTGGATGTATCCTTGCTCGATCGCCTTCAGTGCGCCTCCCATGGCGTCGATGCGGGCGATGTACGCGCTGGCGCGCTGCTCGATTTCATCGGTGAGATATTCGATCAGGTAGGAGCCTGCCAGCGGGTCGATCGAATCGGCCACGCCCGATTCGTAGGCGATGATCTGCTGGGTGCGCAGGGCGAGGCGCACCGATCTCTCCGTTGGCAGCCAGAGGGCCTCATCCATCGAGTTGGTGTGCAGGGATTGCGTGCCGCCCAGCACGGCTGCCAGCGCCTGCAAAGTGACGCGCACCACGTTGTTCTCGGGTTGTTGAGCCGTGAGCGTGGAGCCGGCCGTCTGGGTGTGGAAGCGCAACTGCCAACTGGCCGGGTTTTGAGCCCGGAAGCGCTCGCGCATGAGGCGCGCCCACAGGCGGCGGGCGGCGCGAAACTTGGCCACCTCCTCCAGCAGATGGTTGTGGGCATTGAAAAAGAAGGAGATCTGCGGCGCAAAATCGTCAACCCGTAAGCCGGCCTTCAAGGCCGCCTCCACATACGCGATGGCGTTGGCCAGGGTGAAAGCCACTTCCTGCACCGCGGTAGAGCCCGCCTCTCGGATGTGGTAGCCGGAAATTGAGATCGTGTTCCAGTTCGGCACCTCGGCGGCACAGAAGCGGAAGATATCCGTGATCAGGCGCATGGACGGCGCCGGCGGGAAGATATACGTGCCGCGCGCGATATACTCTTTCAGGATGTCGTTCTGGATCGTGCCGCGCAGGCGGCGGATCTCTGCCCCCTGACGCTTCGCCACGGCAAGATACATGGCCAGCAAGACCGCCGCCGGCGCGTTGATGGTCATCGAGGTCGAGACCTTCTCCAACGGGATGCCCGCAAACAACCTTTCCATATCGTGCAGCGAGGAAATCGAAACGCCTACCTTGCCCACCTCGCCCGCGGCCAGGGGGTCATCGGCATCGTAGCCGATCTGAGTGGGGAGATCGAAGGCGACCGAGAGCCCGGTCTGGCCCTGTTCGAGCAGGTAGCGGTAACGCCGGTTGGTCTCTTCGGCCGTTGCGTAGCCGGCATACTGACGCATCGTCCAGAGGCGGCCGCGGTACATGGTCGGCTGGACGCCGCGCGTGAACGGATATTCGCCCGGAAAGCCGAGTTTCTGCTCGTACGGCGGGGCATCCTCCTCGGGCAGGGCCAGGCGCGGCACTTCAATACCGGAGGAGGTCTCGAAGCGCGCCTTCCGCTCCGGGAATTTTTCCAGGGTCTTTCGGAGAACGGTGTCTTGCCACCTTTGGAAGGAATCTCGAAGGCTCATGGATTCACCACTGCGGATGGGTATTCGTTTGGCCACCGATTCTCGTGATGTGTGGCCCGGCGTGACTCGCTGACGACCAGACAGGCGGGCTGATGGACTCGTTCCTGCCAAGTATACAGCCAAACGCCCCTATGGAGTAAAATCATCCGTGGCCTGACCACCCACGCCCAACGTGTTCTTCCGAGCCCTGCAGCCTTTCAGGCCTGCGCTTCGACCGACCCCGGCCCGCCTGGAGAGGCGCCGGGCGGGACCTCCTTCAACGAGGCAGAGACATGCCCCCCATCAAACAGGCTGAGATTTGTTACCTACTGGCATTCCCCGATGCCGGAGCAAAGACTCGGGAACCGCCCGAAGGTATTCGTGGCCTGAAGGACGCGCCCTATTTTCAGCCGGTGGACATTGCGGTGCGCACGCTGGGTCAATCCACCCTGACCGTGGAGGGGGTGCTGGTTTCGGTGTTGCGGCAGCGATACGACGAGCGCGTGCAGATTGCGGAATGCCACTTCTTTCTGGAGCACGTCCTGAGCCTGCCGGCGATTCAGAAGCGCACGATCCTTCAAAAGAATCTGCAAGAGCAACTCATCCCCGCGGCGCATCGCCAGAACGGCATGTTCGAGGAGTATGTCATCTTGCTCTTGCGCGAGGTTCCGGCGAGCCCCGACCGTTTCGTGGACCGCCACGCCATGGCTCTGGCGCGCTTCATGCGCTCCCAGCGCGAAGCCTTCGACGAACGCGACATCCAGGACATCCTCAGCTCGCGCGTCCGCTACTCCAGGGATGAACTGACGCTGGTGGATTGGGAGGCCGCCATCCTGATTGCTCCGCAGGGAGATTTCCAGTCCGACATTGAATTGCTCAAGATCGGCAACTATCAGCTGCTCCGTTACCGCATGTTGGATGAGAACGTCGAGCGCAGCCTGCGCGAACTCAATGCCACCTTCCGCCTCAACGCCACACGAGCCCTCTCCGCCCTGGCCACGCGGCAACAAATCCGCCGCATTGTTCAGCATCGCCTCGAGTTGATGTTTGACTTCGAACACACCGATCAGAATCTCCTGCTGATCGGCGATTGGTATACCTCGCAGTTGTATCATGCCATTCGCGAGGAGTTCTACCTCAAAGCGTGGCAGGAAACGGTGCGCAACAAACTGGATAATCTGGAGGACCTCACGGAAATCATTCAGGAGAATTTCGCCCTTTCCTGGCAAAGCCTGATGGAAACCCTGCAGATCAGCGGCTGGCTGATTTTGTTGATCGGCTATTTCATCCTGTTCTTCCTCGAAGCCTCCAGGGTGTTCAATGCCGTGTAGGAAAAGCTTCCGCCCGGCAACTCAAGTTGCGGGCTGCTTCTACTGAAATCGGCCGGCGCCGACGGCCCTGTTCACCGTCCGCGCAGCGCGCCGTTTCAACGGCCGTGCGGCTGTGAGGTCTCTCATGCAAAGCCTGCCCCGACCGATTCCCGATTCTTACTGGGTGCTGCCCGGCCGCTTCCTGGCGGGCGAGTACCCGGGCGCGTTGGATGAGGAGAGAACACGTCAACGCCTGGATGCCTTTTTGCAGGCCGGCTTCAATGCCTTCCTGGACCTCACGCGTCCGCACGAACTCCCGCCCTACCTTCCGATTTTGAACGAACGGGCCCGTGCCCGCGGCGTGGAGGTCCTCTACCAGCGCTTTCCGATTGGGGATTTCGGCGTTCCCACGCCGCGCGGCATGCGTCTGACACTGGATGCCATTGACGCCGCGCTGGAAGCCGGCCGCACCGTTTACCTCCACTGCTGGGGCGGGGTGGGGCGCACCGGCACGACCGTGGCCTGTTATCTCGTGAGACATGGCAAGAGCGGCCCGCAGGCCTTGCAGCAAGTGGCCGAGTGGTGGAAAGACGTCCCCAAGAGTCTGTATTATCCACGCTCGCCCGAAACGGCGCAACAGGTGCAATTCGTCCTCGACTGGGACGAATTCCTCTGCGACGAGGATTGAAGGGACGAGACTGTTTTCCACCCCGACACGGCGAACAGGGTCGGGTATAATTGGTGTATGCACGATCCGGGAGGCGCTTTGGAAATCCTCAAGCCCGAAAACCAGGTTGACCATCCCGCTCGCGCCCGGGAAGATGCGGGGTGGCAACATTTCCTGCGCGATCTGTTTGAGACCATAGGGCTGGCGCTGGTCTTGTTTGCCCTGATCAACACGCTGACGGCCCGCGTGCGTGTGGATGGCTTCAGCATGCTGCCCACCCTGCGCGACGGGGAACTCGTTTTGGTGAATAAACTAGCCTATCGTTTCTCCTCGCCCGCGCGTGGCGATATCATTGTGTTTCGCTCCACCACCAACACGGACATGGAACTGATCAAGCGCGTCATCGGCCTGCCGGGCGAGACGGTGCAAATCGGGGGCGGACGCGTGCTGGTCAACGGGCAGGCTTTGAACGAGCCCTACATCCACGCCTCTCCGAACTACAGTGGGGAATGGCATGTGCCGCCAGGATACCTGTTCGTTTTGGGAGATAACCGTAACGATTCGTCCGACTCGCATTCCTGGGGCTTCCTGCCTGTGGAGAATGTGATCGGCAAGGCCATGCTGATCTACTGGCCGCCGCCGGACTGGGCCATGATCGATCACGTGAGAATGGCCCTGGCGGCGCCTTAGAGGTGGTATGGATAACGCTGCGCCCGAATCCTTTCCCTGCGTCGAATGCCAGGCCGGCCTGATGCACGTGCGTTTCATCACCTACTTCACCTGGCTGGACGGAGAACTGGTCACGGTGCCGAACTTCCCCGCCTGGGTTTGTGACGTGTGCGGACGGCGTGAGTACGACCAGAAAGCCCTCTTGCAATTGAACATGCTGCTGAGTCCAGAGGCTGGTGAGCCTCCGCGGCGCAAGCCCTCACGCCGCCGCGCTCCCCGGCCCCAGACGCGCCCCCCACTCCCACACGAACGATGAGGATGATGGCATGGCGATGGACACCTCTCCCCGCACGTACCGCTTTATCCCTGCCGACGTGCTTACCTCGGGCTATCGTGTGGTGGGAAAGATCATGGTGACGAACACAGGGGCTATGGGGCTTTTGAACGACAACACGCGCTCGGCACTCGAAGTCCACGATGCCCGTCTGGCGCGCCTGCACATGCCCACCAAACTGGTGGACCATTTCGAGTTGACGCGGATGATGAAATCGCATGTATATGCGGTATGCCTGGCGCGGCGGGAAGACCTTGGCCCGCAGGCCCTGGTGCGCGGCGGCTACACCAATGTGGTGGAATATCCCATCCGCATCACCACGCAAATGTTCGAGATCGAGGGCATCATCGAACTGCCCGGACGCCTGGATTTCACCTCTCTCATGACGGAGGGAACGCGCGAATTCATCCCTCTCTTCAACACCACCCTGACCGCAATCCTGATCCCCAGCCTGCGCCTCGAGAGCGGAGGCATGTTGGTCAACCGTCGCCAGGTGGACCTGATCGCCTTGCTCAATCAAAGGGCAAAGGAGGGAAACTAAAACGGCTCTGCGCGCTCAGCGGCTGCCTCGGCGATCCCCTTTGTGTCCTAGTATGATAAAGAATATCCCACCGCCCTGAGCACTCCGCAGCCTGTCCGAACTCATCTCCTGACTTCAGAGAGCCAGTGCTTGACCGATGGGCGGGGCGATGATAAAATCCGCCCGCTTCACTCGCCCCCATCGTCTAGTGGACCAGGACGCGGCCCTTTCAAGGCCAAAACTGGAGTTCGAATCTCCATGGGGGCACTCAGTTTCTCGCCTGCGGGGGATCTTTCAGCAGGGAGCGGTAGGGGATGGTCATCAGGAAGCCGAGAGCCACGAACACCTCGCCGATGAGCACACCCGTTGCCTGCCAGGGTCCGAAATAGGGGACCTGAGGCAGAGGCTGCGAGCCCATTCCAAATACGTCCGCCATGCCGGCAAAGAGAGCGATCACGTATCCGGTAGCCACCACACGCAGGCCCAGGTCGGCCACAATGGAACGAGGCGCTCCACGCCACAGCGCTCCCAGGCCGATATATCCGCCTGCACAGAGGATCCCCAGCCCGATCAGAAAAACGGCAATTTGAACAAACCCGACCACGGGGCTGCGATCCCAGCCATACCATTCCGGCTTGGCGCCCACGGAGAAGATGAACAGGCCGAACAGGGCCACGGCCGCACCGCCCCCCAACCGCAAGCGCGGCGTGGGTTGAGTATCTGCCGGAAGAGAGGCGTGACGGCTCATGCGGGTAGATGCCTCTGCAACAGATCCAACCAGTTGCCGCCGAGGAGGCGGGCGACATCGGCCTCGGAGTAGCCGCGCCGAGCGAGAAGCGGTGCCAGCTTCTGCAGGTCGGCGATGGTGTCCAGTTCGGATGGCACCGATTGTAATCCGAAGCCGCCATCGAAATCGGAGCCCAGGCCGGCATGGTGCGCATCGCCGGCCAGTTGACAGACGTGATCAAGATGGGCCACCACATCATCCAGCGTGACCTGCTCGCGGCGTGAGCCCTTCTTGCGATTCCACCCCGGTTTGAGGAAGGCGTTGAAAGGCACGATGCCGATAACCCCCTGGCGTTCGATCACGCCGCGCAGCACCCGATCGGAAAAATGGCGATTGGTGGGAAAGTTCGGCAAGAGGGCCAGACAATTGACGTGGGTTGCCGCGATGGGCGCGGGGTAAAAATCGAGGGCTTCGAGGGCCGCCGCCTCGTCCATGTGGCTGAGATCGAGAACGAAATTGAACTCGGCCATCGCCCTCAATAGATGGCGTCCCTCCTTGGTGAGAGGACCCGGCTCGCGCGTTCCGCCTGCATAGCGTGTGCCGGCCCATGCCAGGCCGATGAGACGTACGCCTTGCGCATGCCATTCAGGAAGTTCGTCCACATGGCGAATGGCTTCTGCTCCCTCCATCAGGAGGACGAGACCAACCGGATGTTCTCTTGCGGGTTCGTTTGTCCATTCAGCCACGTGGTGCTGCAGATCGGCCTTCGAGCGGATGAGGCGAAAACAGTCGGGCCTGGATGCGGCCAGCTCGCGGTACACCCGCGCCTGGTCCATGTAGAGACGGTGGGCTTCCTCGGCACTGGAATAGCACAGCTTATCCCAGTCTTCTTTGCGGGTGCGGAGCGGAGCCGCAAACAGGGTTGAGAACACCACCGCCACCCGGCCGCGCTGGGTAGTCCGGCCACCCGATCGGCTATCGCCGTTCCTTTCGGGGATGAGGCTGTCCCGCTCTCTCTGGCGCGTCTCGGCCGCGGAGCGTGTGTAATCGCGTCCGAAGTTGAGCATGTTCCATGCCAGATCGCCATGGGCATCAACGAGGATGGGTTTGCTCGATCCGGCCGCGGGGGAGGGGCGTCTGCTCATAGAACGATGATAATTGAGATCGGCTCAGATTTCAACCTCTCCAATCCGCATGGCAGAAGCATGCTCCAGAGCCCGCACGTCTTCGACTCCTTGCCCTGCGGAGCCGGGATCAACAAAAGAGCGCACTGCCTGTGCGCTCTCCTCAGCGGGCGGGTTCGTCTGGCGGAGGTGGGGTTTCATCTGGGGAAAGGTGTTCAAATTCCTCGATCAGGCGCTTGTAATCCTTACTGGCATAGGCCGAGGAATCCACCTTGCGCAGGCTGAGGCCGATGCGGTGTTGGTCCTCATCGATGCGGATGATGCGCAGGGTGAGCACATCGCCTTCCTTCAGGACCTCCTTCGGGTGCTCGATGCGGTGATCGGCGATCTCGGAAATGTGGATCAGGCCCTCGATGTTGCCTTCCAGGCGAGCGAAGGCACCGAATTTGGTCAGACGCGTAATCACGCCTTCGACCAGCTGCCCGACGCTGAACTTCTTGACGCGTTCTTTCCACGGATCGTCCATCAGAGCCCGCAGCGAGAGGCCGATGCGCTTGTTCTCTCGATCGACGCTGATGACTTTGACCTTGACCTCCTGACCGACCTCGAGAACCTCGCGCGGGTGCTGGACACGCTGCCAGGAAAGTTCGGAGAGGTGCACCAGGCCATCGGCGCCGTTGATGTTGACAAAGGCTCCGAAGTCCGAAAGGCTGGTGACGCGCCCGGTGTATACCCCGCCGACCTGGAGTTCCTCGATGACGCGCTCCCGGATGGTTCGCCTGGACTCGGCCGAGGCGGCGCGCTCGGAGAGGATCAGGCGGCGGCGCTGGCGATCGACCTCGATGATCCGCACCGCGATGGGCTGTCCAACCATCTTCTGCCAGCGCTGTTCGGGGGTCTCCCCGCTGGCCTGGGCGCGTCGCATGGCGCTGACCTGCGAGGCCGGCACAAAGCCGCGCAGCCCGCCGACCATCACAATCAGGCCGCCCTTATTGAAGCCCACAATCTTGCTCTCATACACCTGGCCCGCTTCCCACATTTTCTCCACGTTGTTCCAGGCGATTTGTTCCCGGGCGCGGCGCAGCGAGAGCACCACGTTGCCGTTGGCATCCTCGACGCTCAGCACGTAGACCGGAACTTCTTTGCCCACTTCGAGCGCTTCCCGCTCCTCGGCGGAGAGTTGCTCCAGTTCGCGGCCGGAGATGACGCCTTCCGATTTAGAGCCAATGCTGACCAAAATCTGGGTAGGGGTGATGCTAGCCACAACCCCTGTGCGAATCTCGCCGGGTTTGGGCATGCTTACACCGATTTGTTCGCTTGCAAGCAGTGATTCCATGCTCTGATTATTGTTCTGATCTCCCTGCTGATTGGGAAGGCTCCCCTGTTCCGGCAGGGCTTGATTTTGATCCATCACAGGTTGACTCCGATTCGCTGAAAATGTGAAAGCCATTATACAGGTGATTGCGGAAGTTGGCAACCCTGCGCTTGCCAGTGCAAAGCTTGCCAGGTGAGCACAAAGGTCGTCAGGCAAATCCATTGCCCGCCAAGATTCTGCACCGCGACGCATCGTCCCCATAGGGGATGGAGATCGCGTTTGGGTTGCGGGATAAATGCCGCGCTACGGGTTGAGGCAGGACTTCAATCCGCCGAATCGAGCCATGCCTCCATCGGTCCGCGCCCGAAAAAGGCGCCTCGACGGTCCCGGCCGGCGACGGTTACAACGGCCAGGAGAGGCGCATTTGTGTAGATCGGCACGAAGAGGTGCGGGCTTGCCGAAAGCATGAAGTGGCTGTATACTTTACCCGCGTTCACAACCCCGAATCATCGAAGGAGGTGGATTCGCACCAGACCGTTGACTTGCAACTGGCTTTCCCGATCGGCTTCTTGTTCCATTCAAACTTGAAGAGGAGAAGAATATGTCTAAGAAGGCTCATCTTGCGTTTGCCGTGTTGCTCGTTGCGGCACTGCTCATATCTGCTTGTGCTCCCAGAGCAGCGGATTGCACAAAGCCGGAGGTCTTCTGCGTTGGCCTGGTAACCGATGTCGGCAAGATCGACGATAAGTCCTTCAACCAGTCCACCTGGGAAGGCGTGAAGCAGGCCGAGAAAGAGCTCGGTGCCGTTGTCCAGTATATCGAGACCACCGACGCCAAGGATTATGAAAAGAACATTGCCACCTTCGCCGATGCGGGCTACGACGCGATCGTCACGGTGGGCTTCGCGCTGGGCGAGGCGACCGTGGCTGCGGCTCAAAAGTATCCGAACATCTACTTCATCGGTGTGGATCAATTCCAGGCCTGGGCCGTGGATGATGACAAGACCAACGACCTGCCCAACCTGGCCGGGCTCGTCTTCCCTGAAGATCAGGCGGGCTTCCTGGTGGGCGCTCTGGCCGCCCAGATGACCAAGAGCGGCAAGATCGGCGGCGTCTTCGGCACCGATGCTGTCCCGCCCGTCTGGCGCTTTGGTGAGGGCTATCGGGCTGGCGCGCAGTACATCAACCCCAACATCGAGATCTTCATCGTCTACCACAACGACGTGGGCTTCGATAAGACCTTCACCGATCCGGAGTGGGGCGCCGCGACCGCCAACTCGATGATTGACAAGGGTGCCGACGTGATCTTCGGCGGCGGCGGCAAGACCGGCAACGGGGCCGTGATCGCCGCGGCACAGCGCGGCAAATACGCCATCGGCGTGGATACCGACCAGTACTACACCCTGCCCGAAGCCGCGCCGCGCCTGCTCTCCAGCGCCATGAAGTTGTTGACGCCGGGCACCTTCGAACTGCTCAAGGCGGCCAAGGACGCTCAACAGGGCAAGGCACCCTTCCCGGCCGGCAACTACATGGGCAAGGCTGCTTACGCTCCCTTCCACGACCTGGATAAGGAAGTCACGGCGGAAGTCAAGGCCAAGATGGAAGAGATCAACAAGATGCTGCTGGATGGCACGCTCAAGACCAATGTGTCCCCGGCAAAGCCGGCACCCTGACACGTCGCCTTTCAATTGCAGGGGAAAGAGGAAAGCCTCTTTCCCCTTCTTGTTTTACGCTGGAGGGCTTGCCGCTTTCATCTCACCCTGGTGGGCCAAGGGCTTTGATATAATCTTGCCCCGCGAGAAGGTCTATTTCGATCCGCACAGGACAAAAGCATGCCACACGCCGACGAGAATCACGCTCCTCAGGGGAGTCCGTTTCTGTCCTTCCTGCGCACGGCGCTCAGCGCCATGCTGGTTCCCTTCCTGGCCGTCCTGACAGCCATGCTGGTTGGGGGAGTCGTCATCGCCCTGGCCGGGGGGGACCCGTTCTATGCTTACATCGGACTGTTCCAGGGGGCCTTCGGCTCGGCGCGGGCGCTGAGCGAAACAGCCGTGTGGGCCACACCCTACATCTTTGCCGGCCTGGCCGTCGCCCTGGCCTTCAAAGGAGGGCTCTTCAACATCGGGGCGGAGGGACAACTGGCCCTCGGAGCCGTGACGACAGCCTGGATCGGCTACGCCCTGCCCGAGGTGCTGGGCTTCTCCCTGCCGGCTGCTGTGCACCTGCCGCTGGCCATCGGGTTGGGCATCCTCGTGGGGGCGCTCTGGGCAGCCATCCCCGGAGCCCTCAAGGCTTACACCGGCGGACACGAGGTCATCAACACCATCATGATGAACTACATTGCCCTGAACCTGGTCAGTTATCTTCTGAACGGGCCCATGAAGGACCCCAATCCGCTCAACGTCATCGCCCGCACGCCGCTGATCGCCGAGACGGCGCGCATCCCGCCTCTCTTCAGCGGCCTGCGCATCCACTGGGGTTTCTTCCTGGCCTTGCTGGTGGCGGCCGTGGTGTGGTGGTTGTTGTGGCGCACCACCCTCGGCTTCGAGATTCGCACGGTGGGGGCCAACCCCGATGCGGCGCGCTACGCCGGCGTCAACGTCAGGCGGATTCTGGTGTTGACGATGGCCCTCTCGGGCGCGCTGGCCGGGCTGGCCGGAGCCATCGAGGTCACCGGATTGAACTACCGCCACGAGTTGGGCTTTTCCATTGGCTACGGCTTCGATGCCATCGCCATTGCCCTGCTGGGCAAGACCCATCCTATCGGGGTGATCCTGGCCGCCCTCCTGTTCGGGGCCATGCGCAATGGGGGGACGCGCATGCAATTCCTGACCCAGATTCCGGTGGACATCATTTCGGTCATTCAGGCTCTGATCCTGCTCTTTGTAGCCGCCGACGCCATCGTGCGCTACATCTACCGCATCCGTGCCCGTGAGGAGCGGGTGGTGCTGACGCGAGGCTGGGGAGGTTGACATGGATTGGCGACGTTTCAGTTTCATTGCCCTGATCATTGCCATCCTGTTCGGCGTGGTCGTGCTGATCGGGCGGGTGCAGACGCCTCCGATGGTGATCATCACCAGCATGATGGCCACCACCATCGCCGTCGCCACGCCGCTGACTCTGGGCGCGCTCTCGGGGGTGTTTTGCGAGCGGGCCGGCGTGGTCAACATCGGCATCGAAGGGATGATGCTGGGCGCGGCCTTCTTCGGCTGGCTGGCCTCGATTTACATGAACCACATTTACCACATCCCTCCTCTGCCCAGCCTGATCGGAGGGGTGGCCGCCGCCGTCCTGAGCGGCGGGCTGCTGGCCTTGCTGCATGCGGTGCTCTCCATCACCTTCAAAGTGGACCAGATCATCGGCGGGACGGTGATCAACATCCTGGCCGTCGGCATCACGGGCTTCCTCAACCGTCAGTTGTTCTTCGAAAAAGGCAGCATTTTTGGTGGCCAGGTGCCTCATGCGCCCGGCATTCTGCCTCGCATTCAGATTCCCTTTCTGGTGGATATCCCCGTGGTGGGGCGGATCTTCGAGCAGCAGCCCATCACGTTTGCCGCCATCGCCCTGGTTGTCCTCACCCATTTCGTGCTCTTCCATACCCGTTGGGGCCTGCGCACCCGCTCCGTGGGTGAGCACCCGCGCGCCGCGGATACAGTGGGAATCTCCGTGGAACGCGTCCGCTACATCAACGTGATCATCGGCGGGCTGATGGCCGGCTTGGGCGGAGCCTATTTCACCCTCGAGTCGGTCCCCTCCTTCGAGCCCCTGATGACCAACGGCCGCGGCTTCATTTCACTGGCGGCCATGATCTTCGGGAACTGGACGCCCTTCGGGGCCTGGGCCGCCGCGCTGATCTTCGGCGCCGCCCAGGCGCTGCAGATCAACATGCAATTCTTCCGCGAGGTCATCCCGCCTCAACTGGCAGTCCTGCAAATCTCCTACGTGGTCGGCCTGGCGCCGTACATCCTGACGATGATCATCCTGACCGGCCTCGTCGGCAAGACCATCCCGCCGGCCGCCGATGGCCAGCCCTACGAGAAATAGGAGTTCCCATGGCTGAAGAGATCGTCCTCCAGGCACGAGGCATCACCAAACGTTTCCCCGGCGTGCTGGCCAACGACGGCGTGGATTTCGATCTGCGCCGCGGCGAAATCCACGCCCTGCTGGGCGAGAACGGGGCCGGCAAGACAACCCTGATGAACATCCTGTACGGCTTGTACCGCCCCGAGGCCGGCGAGGTGTGGGTCAACGGGAAGCATGTCACCATTCATTCCCCGCGCGACTCGATCAACCTGGGAATCGGCATGGTCCATCAACACTTCATGCTCGTGCCGGTCTTCACCGTGACCGAGAACATCATGCTCGGCTCCGAGACGCTCCATCTTCACACCCAGGGGAAGGGAGGCGACTGGCCAGCCCGCTTGAGCCAGGCCGTGCAACTGGACGTCCTGGATCGGAAAGGGGTGGCACAGCGGGTGAGGGAACTGTCCAATCAGTACGGCCTGGAGATCGATCCGCAGGCCATCGTCGGCAACCTGCCGGTGGGTGTGCAGCAACGCGTGGAAATCGTCAAAGCGCTCTACCGCCAGGCCAGCATCCTGATCCTGGACGAGCCGACGGCGGTGCTTACCCCTCAAGAGACGGAAGACCTCTTCCGCGTCATGCGCCAGTTGAGTGAGCGCGGCGTCTCCATCATCTTCATCACCCACAAACTCAAAGAGGTGCTGAGGGTGGCCGATCGCATCACCGTCATGCGCAACGGCAGAGTGATGGGCACGGTCACGCCCGGACAGACCAGCGAGGCGAAGCTCGCCTCCATGATGGTCGGGCGAGAGGTCATCCTCAAGGTCGAGAAGCAGCCGGCCCGGCCCGGCAACGAGGTGCTGCGGGTCGAGGGCCTACATGTGCGCGATTGGCGCGGCCTGGAGACGGTGCGCGGCGTCTCGTTCGCGGTGCGCGCGGGAGAGATCCTGGGCATCGCCGGGGTGCAGGGCAATGGGCAGACCGAACTGGTCGAGGCGCTGACCGGCCTGCGCCCGATTCACAGTGGACATGTATTCGTAAACGGCCAGGATTTGAGCGGCCGGCCGCCGCGCCCTGTCATCGAGGCCGGCACGGCGCACATCCCGGAGGATCGCCAGCGATATGGCCTGGTGCTGCCCTACACCGTGGCCGATAACCTCGTGCTGTGCACATATTACCTGCCCCCCTTTGGCGTTCGCTTCACGCTGCGCCAGAACGCCATTGACGCCAACGCCCGCCGCTTGATTGCCGAGTTCGATATCCGCACCCCCTCTCCCTACGTGACGGTCTCCAAACTTTCGGGCGGCAATCAACAGAAGACGATCGTGGCGCGCGAACTCAGCCGCCCGGTGCGATTGCTGATCGCTAACCAGCCGACGCGCGGCCTCGATGTGGGCTCGATCGAATACATTCACAAGGAGATCGTGGCCATGCGCGATCGCGGCGTGGGCGTGTTGCTGGTCTCGGCTGAACTGGACGAGATCATGGCTCTGGCGGATCGCATTGCGGTCATGTACCGGGGGCAGATCGTGGCCGAACAAGAGGCGCGCCAGGCCACCCGTGAACAACTGGGGCTGTGGATGGCCGGCGCGCATCCGTAACACAATTTACCCCGCAACCAAAACGCGGCACCCATCTATGGGGAGAATGTGTCACGGTGCGAAAGCTTTTACGGTTGTGATAGATTCTCAAGAACAATGCTCTAAAGAGAGCGGGAGACGGGATTCGAACCCGCGCATATCAGCTTGGAAGGCTGATGCCTTACCGCTTGGCCACTCCCGCAAGCGGCCTGATTTTACCATAAAGGGTTGGGAGATCACGGGCCGGAGCGCGCCTGGGTTTTTCCACGCTTTCGGTGTATGATTGTGGCGCTCGCTTTTTCTCCTGGATGGAGATCAAAGGATGGCTCACATTCCTCATCGCCTGGAAGTCGAACATGCCGATATTGGCTATGGCGAGGCCATCGTCTTGCGGGACGTGACCTTCAGCGTGCCGCACGGCGCGCGTGTGGCCGTGGTGGGCCCAAACGGGGCCGGCAAGTCCACCCTGTTCAAGGCGCTGGTGGGGCTGCTGCCCGTGCGCCGGGGGCGCATCCTGATCCACGGCTTGCCGCTCGGCCACCATCAGGATTGCGTCGCCTACGTGCCCCAGCGCGAGGAGGTGGACTGGCGCTTCCCGGCCACGCTGCAGGACGTCGTGAGGATGGGGCGCTTCGGCCATCAGGGCTGGTGGCGGGGAGCCTCGCCTCACGACGAGGAGATCGTACAGCAAAGCCTGAGGCAGATGGACATTCTGGAACTGGCCTCCCAACCCATCGGCGCCCTCTCAGGCGGCCAACAACAGCGCGCCTTTCTGGCCCGCGCCCTCAGCCAGGAACCCCACATTCTTTTGATGGACGAGCCGTTCACCGGCGTGGATGCCCCCACCCAAGAAGTGACCCTCCGGCTGCTGGACGACCTGCGCCGGACGCAGGTGACCGTCCTGATCGCCACCCACGACCTGGCGCTCGCGGCCTCCCGCTTCGACCTGATTCTCCTGCTCAATCGCGGCGTGATCGCCTTCGGGAAGCCGGAGGAGATCATGAAGCAGGAATACCTTGCCCGCGCCTTCGGCTCGCACCTGACCCTGTTGCCCGACGGCACGGTCGTGGTCGACCAATGCTGCCCGCCCTGAACGGCGCGTGTAGAATAGAGACGGATCATGTCCTGGCTGCTCGAACCGCTGCACTACTCCTTCATGCTGCGCGGCCTGCTGGCCGCCCTCATCGTGGGCGTGCTGTGCGCCGTGGTGGGCACGTACGTGGTGCTGCGCGGCATGGCCTTTCTGGGCGACGCCCTGGCGCATGCCATCCTGCCGGGCGTGGCGGTGACTTACCTTCTGCATGCCAACCTGTTGCTCGGCGCGCTGCTGGCGGCGATCGTCATCGCCTTGAGCATTGGCTACTTCTCGAAGCAGGGAACCATCAAGGAGGATACAGCCATCGGCATCTTGTTTGCGGCCGCGCTTTCGCTGGGCATCGCTCTGATCAGTTCGATGCAAACCTACGCCGTTGACCTGACCCACATCCTCTTTGGGAATGTGCTGGGCGTCTCTGCCTCGGACCTGTGGCTGACGGCCGGCCTCGGCGCCCTGATCCTGTGCGCGGTCGTCTTGCTCTACCGGCCGTTCATGGTCATCTCGTTCGACCCAGTGCTGGCGGCCACCCTGCGCCTGCCGGTTGAACTCCTGCGTCACACCCTGCTGCTCTTGCTCGCCCTGACGGTGGTGGTCTCGCTCCAGACCGTCGGCGTGGGTTTGGTGGCGGCCATGCTGGTCACGCCGGCGGCCACCGCCTATCTCCTCACCCATCGCCTGATCTCCATGATGCTGGTCTCGGCTGGGATCGGGGCGCTCTCATCGGTCATTGGCCTGTACCTGAGTTTCTACCTGAACATCGTCTCCGGCTCGGCCATTGTCCTGACCGCTACGGCTTTCTTCCTGCTGGCCTTCATCGGGCGGAGGGGAAGGAGACGGCCTGCATAGCCAGCAGCACCAGAGCCGAGAACGCCAGAGAGAGCATGCCCTGCCTGCCCCACAACGCGAGGGAAATCGCCGGAAGAAGGTAAGCCAGGAGAAGCAGCAGCCGGCGGCTTGGGGTAGGGCGAGGCGCCTCCATGAGCACCGCGAATGGCACAAGCAGAAGGACGAAGTCGTAATTGAGAAGATAAGGGCTGGCCAGCAAGGTGGCGAGAATCGAGGTGGCCATCGTTTGCGCAGGGTGTTTCCACTCCGAGCGGCTCTTCGCGCTCCACCACAGGAAGAACAGCAAAAAGATCAGGAGGCCGATCGAGGAGGCCAGGGCGAGATTCGTCTGAGCATGAAACAGGGCGGGAAGCCTCACCGTCAGGCTGGCGCACAGCTCGCAGGAAAAGACGCCCGGCACATCCCGGAAGGCGAGCAGGGAATGCACGTAATGTACGGGCCAGGCCCGGTCTGCAATGAAGCCCGAGGCCAGGAGCAGCAGGCCCAGTGGAGCCATGTATTTCAGAGCGCGGCGTCCAAAGGCCCCTCCTCGCAGATAGAGGGAGACCAACCCCATCGCCAGACTCAATATGCCCAGGTGAGGCTTGAAGGTCAAAAGGGCCGCGGCGAGTGCGATCAGCCCGGCTCGCTCCCTGCGCATCGCATACACCCACAGGCAGGCGCCAAGCAGGACCGGAAAGGTGTACTGCCCAACGTACAACGTGCCCAGCGCCGGGACGAAGAGGACCGCCAGCAGGAAGAGGGCCAGGCGCCTGTGGCGCGGCCAGGCCGGGGTCAGCAGCCAGGTGGAGAGGAAGAGCAGGAGCAGATTGACTCCAAACCACAGCCGCGCCGCCACCTCAATGGGGAGGAGCGCCAGCGGCAGTGTCGCCAGCGCATACCAGGGCGGGTAGGGAAACGGCAGGAGGAACACCTTTTCCGGCGGCACGCCGGCGAGGCGCGCCACCATCTGCACCTGTGCAGCGCGATCGTATAGCGGAATGCCGCGCAGCAGGCCCATATCGGCGTGATACAGCACCTGAAAGTCCAGATAGGGCGGAATGGGAAGGGGCGCGCAGAGGAGGATCAGCCCAAGCAAGAACAGCAGGGACACAGAAGCAAGCCAGGAGAGGCGCATCATGTTTCGCCTGGCCTGGAGATGGCGCGCAGCAGCCTTCGAAAGAGAAGCGCGTGGAACAGGCGGAGCAGGCGCCAGAATAGAAAGCCGGGCAACCCGCGCGGGGCGAAGAAAACGGTTTGAGAGAGGCGTGCCCCGCGCGGGTGCGCTTCGAGCTGCCATTCCATCCAGGCCTGACCCGCCGAGGTGAGTTCGGAATGGACGCGCAGGAGCCGAGGCGGTTCGACGACCTCGAGACGATGATCGTCGAGAGGGCTGCCCCGCTCTCGATCCGCCTCAGACGTGAGGGGAGGAGGCCCGCCGCCCAGGAGGCGATCCATCAGACGGCACGCCTGCCAGACCCAGCGCGGGCACAGCCAACCGCCGTCGCCGCCCACCTGCCTCAGAACACGATATGCCCTGGCAGGCGAAGCGCGGACAGCAGCGCCACGCGCGTCCACCAGGAAACCCTCGTGCTTGAGGCAAATCGGATGATCGTCCCTCATCCCCCAGATTCGATCGAGGTGGCGCGGGTTCAGTTGTTGCAGTGCATCCTGAATGGCCTGGAGGGAAGAAAGGAGTTGTACGGCGGGAAAGACGCGGCGCGCCGAATCGTCATGCACCACGCTGGCATTTTGCAGGGCCTCGATCAGCACCCGGGCAACCGGCGCAGGCACGGGCGTGACGCGCCCCACGATAGAAGCCACAAGTCCTGGAGGCAGGCCCGGCAGAAGCAGCAGCGTGCGCCTGAGGCCGCGCAGGCGGGCATATTGCAATATCAAATCGCCATAGGTTGTGACCTCCGCTCCCCCGATTTCAAAAATGCGATGTTCCGTAGCGGGCCTCTCGAGCGCCCCGATCAGGTAGTCCATGACGTTCTGCAAGGCAATCGGCTGGGCCTCGTTCTTCAGCCATGTTGGGCCAACCAGGATGGGGAACAACTCCGTCGTGAAGCGAATCATCTCGAAGGATTTGCTCCCCGCGCCGAGGATCACGCTGGCGCGGAATTCCGTCACCGGGGTCGCGGCGCGGCGCAGCGTTTCACCGGTCGCCAGACGGGCGCGCATGTGAGGCGCCAGGTGGGGTTCGTCCACGTTGACCAGCCCGCCGAGGTAAATGATGTGTTGGAGGCCGGCCTGCTCCGCGGCGTGGGCAAAGGCGCGCGCCCCCTCCACCTCCCAGCGGGCCTGATCGCGTCCGTGCGCCATGCTGTGAACCAGATAGTACGCCGTATGTACCCCCTGCAGGGCGGAGAGGAGTTCGGCCGGGCAAGTGACATCTCCGACAGCCACCTCCACCTCGGAGGTCCAGGGGCGTCCTTGCAGACGCAGCGGATCGCGCACCAGGGCGCGCACGCCATAGGCGCGCTCCAGGAGCAGGGGAATCAGACGGCTGGCGATGTAGCCGCTCGCTCCGCTGACGAGCACGAGGGGTCGCCTGCTCATCGCTCCACCCTTGCCCTGACAGTGCTTCCGGATAATGTGCTCGTTCGCTGCGCCAGACGGCGAATCAGGCCGCTGAACAAAAAGGTGTGGAACGGCCACATGGCGTACCAGTACAACAGACCCCAGAAGCCCTTTGGAGCGAAGTAGGCCGTTTCCACCAGAAGGGTCTTGCCATCCTCGCGCGGGAGAGACTCGAATTGCAGCCAGGCTTTGCCCGGTGCCTTCATCTCAGCCCGCAAACGCATCAGGCGAGGTGGCTCGATGGCCTCCACGCGCCAGAAGTCCAGCGATTCGCCGACGCGCACCTCATCGGGGTGGCGCCGCCCGCGACGAATCCCCACGCCACCGATCATCTTGTCGAACCAGCCGCGCACGGCCCAGGCCCAGTCCATATATAGCCAGCCGCGCTCACCGCCGAGGCCTGTGTAGGCCTTGAAGACGACCTGCGGCGGGAAATCCAGCAAGATGGCCCGGCGTTCGATCATCATGCCCTCTTCCACCGCGAACGAGTAGGGACGGATGTCGCCGGCGGTGTTGACCAGGGCATCCGACCAGGAGGTCTCCACATTGTCGCTCAGAATGCGCCCGAGGGCGAGGCGTACCGCGGTTTCGAAGTCGATCGGCTGGATGTGCGGAAAGAGCTCGCGTGCCGTCTGGTCGCGGACGATGAGGCGAGCGCGCAGCCCCTCGATCAGCGGCAACACGACGCGCCAATGGACGGGGGTGACCATGTGCACCCAATACGCCGAGAGACGCGGCATAGAGAACGGCATGCGGATGAGCAGGCGCCTGAGGCCGCGCAGGCGGGCGTAACTCAACAGCATCTCGGCGTAGGTCAGCCGCGTCGGGCCGCCGATTTCGATCAGTCTGCCGCGGCTATGCGGAGTGTGCAGCGCGGCGATCAAGTAGGAAAGCACATCGCGAATGGCAATCGGCTGGGCCTCCGAGAAGAACCAGGCCGGGCAGATCAGAATCGGCTCGCGCTCGGCCAGGTGGCGAATCATCTCGAACAGGACGCTGCCCGAGCCGATGATCATGCCGGTGCGGAACTCCGTTATGTCGACGCGGCTCTGGCGCAGGATGTAGCCCGTCTCATGCCGTGAGCGCAGGTAAGGGGAAAGGTCGGCCGTCGGATCGACCAGCTCCCCCAGATAGATAATGCGATCCAGGCCATTCCGTTCGGCGGCCGCCGCGAAGTTGCGCGCCGCCTGCAGGTCGCGCTCGGCATTCGCTCTTCCGCCCTTCATGCCATGAATGAGGTAGTAGGCCGTGGAGATGTCCTGCAGGGCGGCCTCCAACGAAGCCGGGTCGAGGGCGTCGCCGGCTTTCGCTTCCACCTGGGGCAGCCAGACGCGTCCCTGCAGGCGCGAGAGATCGCGCGCCATGACGCGCACGCGATAGCCGGCTTCGAGGAGACGCGGCACCAGCCGGCCGCCCACGTATCCCGTCACGCCGGTTACAAGAATCCGTTCCTCGCGGCTCATCTTCAGCACGATTATAAACGCGAGGGGAAGGGGTTCTGTTGTAAAATGCAGGGGATATGTTCCCACTGTTTTGGGCCTCGCTGGCCTTCCTGGCGGGGGTTCTGTTTGCGAAATGGGTCCATCTGCCGCTTTCCCTCTGGCTGGCTTCCGCCTTGCTGGCTCTGGCCGTCACGCTTTTCATGGCACATACCCACATCACCTTTCCTCGCCTGCGGAATCCTGCCCTGCTGGCCGCGTGCGCGCTATCCTTCGGCCTGGGCGCGGCGCGCCTGGAGGCCGCCATCCCCCGCGTAGATATCTCTCAACTGGCCTGGTTCAACGATCGCGCCTACGATCTGCTGGTCAGCGGCACTCTGATCGAGCCGGCGGACTACCGCGATCAGTACACCAATCTGCGGCTGCAGGTGAGCGAGGTGGATACGGGCCTGAATCGCTTCCGGGTCAGCGGCCTGCTCCTGGCGCGGGTGCCTCCGAACCGGGTCTATCACTATGGAGAAATGGTGCGCCTGCGCGGCCGAATGCAGACCCCGCCCGAAAACGAAGAGTTCTCGTATCGGGACTATCTGGCCTATCAGGGCGTTCTTTCTTACATGCCCGTTGCCGAAGTGACGCGCCTGCCGGGCTTTGGGGGCAACCCGCTGGTGGCGGCGATGTATGCCCTCAAGGAGCGCGCCCTGGAGCGCGTTTACCGCCTCTTCCCGGACCCGGAGGCCTCGCTGCTGGCCGGCATTCTGCTGGGCGTGGATAGCGCCCTGCCGGCGCGACTGCAACAGGCCTTCCGCAACACTGGCACGGCGCACATCATTGCCATCTCCGGCTTCAACATTTCCATCCTGGCCGGTCTGTTCATGACGCTCTTTAGCCGCCTCCTGGGCTGGCGGCGCGGCGCTGTCCTGGCTGTGCTCGGCATTGCGTTCTATGCATTCCTCGTGGGGGCCGATGCGGCGGTGGTGCGCGCCGCCCTCATGGGGACACTCTCGCTCCTGGCGCTGCAGGTGGGACGCCGCCAGCAGGCTCTCAACACGCTGGCCTTCGTGGCGGCGCTCATGGCCCTGGCCAACCCCTTCCATCTGTGGGATGTCGGCTTTCAACTTTCGTTCCTCGCCACCCTGGGCCTCATCCTGTATGCCGAACCCTTCGGGCGCGCGGCAGAACACTGGCTGCGGCGCGGGGCGGAGGTGTTCAAGGCGCAATTGGAGACCGAACGCATTTTAGCACCCCTCTCGGAGTACGTGCTCCTGACCCTGGCAGCCCAACTGACGACCTTGCCGATTGCCGCCTACCATTTCAAGCAGATTTCGCTCATCTCCCTGATTGCCAACCCGTTCATCCTGCCGGCCCAGCCAGCGGTGATGGTTCTCGGCGGGCTGGCTGTGGCTCTCAGCCTGCTGTTCTTTCCTCTGGGGCAGGCCATGGCCTGGATCGCCTGGCCCCCGACGGCTTACACCATTCGCATGGTGGAGTTGTGGAACAGGTCGCCTGCGGGTGTGCTCTATTTGGAAAAGTTTTCGTTTGCATGGGTTGCCCTGTTCTACGGCGTGCTCATGGCACTGACGTTTGGCGCACGGCGCCTGAGAGGCCTCCTTCAGTCATTGCGCGCCCACTTTCAGTATCTTTCTACCACCGCTGTTCTGGCCGGGTTGCTGAGCGGCACGTTGCTCACCTGGAGGCTGCTGGCCGCCGTCCCGGATGGCCGGCTTCATCTCACTTTTCTCGACGTGGGCTCGGCGGAGGCGGTCCTGATCCGGACTCCGGGAGGCAGGCACATCCTGATCAACGGCGGCCCATCCACCTCGTCCCTCTCCGACGCGCTGGGGCGCCGGCTCTCCCCCCTTGACCATCGCCTCGATTGGTTGATCATCGCCTCGCCGGACGAGGCACAGGTTGCCTCCCTGCCGCGCCTGCTGGACCGCTATCCACCCCGCAAAGCCCTATGGGCCGGAAGAGAGCAGGCTTCCTTTTCGGCGCGCAGCGTGGATGCCTGGCTCACCGATCACGGCGTGCCGGTTGTGTTTGCTGAAGAGGGGCAAACCCTGGATCTGGGCCTCGGCGCCACCCTGCGGGTGGTTAACGTCTCCTCTCGCGGCGCCACACTGCTTGTGGAGTGGAAGCCATTCCGCGCCCTGCTCCCGATCGGCGCCAACTTCGAGACCCTCGAACAACTGGAACGCGGCCGCGCCCTCGGCCCGGTGGAGGTGCTGCTCCTGGCCCAGAGCGGCTACGCCCCTCTGACGCCGCCGGATTGGATCGAGAATCTGAACCCGGCGCTGGCGGTGTTGAGCGTGGCCGCAGGGGATAGAAACGGCTTGCCCGATCCAGAGACTCTCGAGGCTCTCGATCGGCACCCTCTGCTCCGCACCGACCAGAACGGCTGGATTGAGGTCATCACAGATGGCAGCCAGATGTGGGTCAACGTCGAGAGGAAAGCACCCCCTCCAGAACCCGGAGAAAGCACTCGATAATTCACCCCTCCTGTCATGAGGCGTCCTTGCCAAACGAAAGGGCCCTGCAAAGCTTGAGGGCCCTTCTTGGAGAATTACGCTCTCCCTGTGCAGATTCGGCAGGAAGAGCAGCGCAGGACGCAGGCTACACGCTCGAGAGACTGCTGTTGATCGTGCTGAACGCGTTGCCAATGACCGGGCCAAGTATCATCAACGCAGCGATAACAACAATGGCCACCAGAACAAGAATCAACGCGTACTCCACCAGGCCCTGGCCCTTTTCTTTGGGAGCGAACAACATGGCTTTTTTCCTCCTTTCCGCATGAATTCCTCGCGGCCGGATGGTCTTCGAGGTATCGTCATTATAGACCATTTTGGAGGCCCGTGCATTTTCAATATTGTAAGGCAGCCTCAGGAGGATAAGTCGGCGCTCCGTGTTTCCGGGATCGCGGAGGCCTGAGATGCAAAGCAGACCCCTCGGCCTCTCCCGGCCCTCCCGCGGCGGAGGGAGGCTCTGTTTTGCGCGGGCGCCCCACTCCGCGTGGAGGTTGTCGAAGCTTTTATCTGCATTTAAGGAAGTTCGTGTACCGCCGCGGCGTCTAATGTCAGACAACGTAACTATCTACCTGTCACTGCGAGCGAGCGCAGCGAGCGTGGCAGTCTCCTCGCAAATGCTGGCGATTGCTTCGGGCTGCGCCCTCGCAATGACACAC
>JBBIKK010000004.1:0-83673 GCA_037445475.1 Chloroflexota bacterium | reverse complement strand
ATGACCCTGCTGGCCAGCGAGGAACAACGCAAGGCGCTCGGCCAAAATGCCCGCCGCACCGTCCTGAGCAGGTTCACGCCTCAGGCCGAACTGGAGGGAAACCTGGCCGTATATCGAAGACTCGGCTTGAACACCGCCATCTCTGGGTAAAACGCGCCTTCATCCATAACCCAATGTGGAGGCCGGCATGTCTTCAGGCGAGCCGCCCCGCGCTTCCCTCGCATGGAGCCGTTGGGGATGGCGCCCGGCAGTCGGCGTGGCGCGCGCTGGTATGGCTCTTGAGATCACAACCGTGAAGATTTTTCGTGAGGGCTCATGGCGAGCAAGGCGCCTGCCCCAAGCGAAGCGTGAGGGAAGCAATCTCTTGGCTGGGCGAGGAGACTGCTTCGGCGCGGAGTTTACGCTGAAGCGCTCCTCGCAGCGGCATTCGGTTGCGGCAGGAGGCCGCAATTATGAGAGCAACGACCGATATACCTTCACCAGTTTTTTCTGCGCTTCATGCCAGGTGAACTTCGTCAGGGCGCGTTGGGAAGCAGAGGCAGCCAGGCGTTTTGAGAGATCGAAGTCCTCCAGCAAGGCCAGCACCTGGCGCGTCAGGTCTTCGGGATCGTCCGGGGAAAAGAGCAGGGCGTCCATTCCCTCGCGCACAAGTTCGCGCACAATGGGGAGGTTGGAGGCCAATAAGGGCCGCCCCGCCGCCATGTATTCCAGGATTTTGATCGGGCAGGCGCCCTGGGTGATGTTCCGCTCCGTTAAACTCAGCGGCGCGAGACACAGATCGGCTCCGGCAATCAGGGCCGGGACTTCATGATGAGGCACGGCAGGCTGAATGACCACGCTGGCCTCCACTCCCAGCTTGCGAATTTGCCTCAGCAGCCTCTTCCTCTGCCTGGAACGTCCGCGCCCAACAATGCGCAGCTGGATGGGATGCCTGGCCAAGATCATGGGCAGGGCTCTGACCACGACTTCCAAGCCCTGCCAATCGGCCAGCGTTCCAATATAGAGCAGGATGGGCACGCGCCCCGCGCGCGGCGGCAGAGGCGAGGGGGAAAAATCCGAGGGGCTGACCCCGTTCGGGATCACGGTCACCCGCTCGCGGTCCACGCCGAGCGAGGCGATGTAATCTCGCGTCACACCCGAAGGGCAGAGGATGGCGTCGCTCAAGTGCAGGGTCGCCATCTCCTGTTCCTTGATCTTCATCAGCAATCCGCGATCTAGGCCCGGATAATGATACTTGAGTTCCACAGAGGGCAGCCCGTTGACTTCAAAAATCGTCTTATATCCAAAATGCTTCTTGTTCTGCGCCAGAGCCAGGCCATCCCAGATGTTGCGATAATGCACCACGTCATATTCCGCGTGGAGTGCCACGTGCGAGAAGACCGCTTTTCCAAAATGAACCGCGCGGGCAAGAAACCCCTGTGAGAGGTCCTGCGAGATGCGCTTTACATACGCTCCATCGATTGTCTCTTCAGGGGGCAACAGGCCATTGTTGGGGGTGATCAGGTGAACATCGAAACGGTTGTTGACGAGGCCGCGCAAGAAATGGAGGATGTGGACGGAGGCGCCCTTGGGGCTGGGCAAGATATCGAAGGCCGTGTAGAGGACGCGAGGCATGTGCGAATTATACGCCGCCTTGGTTCTCAAGACACAAGAAGGCCCGGATGAATGCACACCCCGGCGGATTCCCCGCCAGGCAATTGCGTTATAATGGGCTCACTTCCTCGATTGGAGCGCCCCATGTCTTTCAACGTTGGCGAGAACGTCGGCCCGTACCGCATCCTGGAACAATTAGGACAGGGAGGGATGGCCACCGTTTACAAGGCTTACCACGCGGCCCTCGATCGTTACGTGGCCCTGAAGGCACTGCACCCGGCCTTCGGGGAAGATCCCAACTTCGAGGCCCGCTTCCAGCGCGAGGCGCGCCTGGTGGCCAAACTGGAACATCCCAACATCGTCCCCATCTACGACTATGCCGAGCACGAGGGCCGGCCGTACCTGGTGATGAAATTCATCGAGGGCGAGACGCTCAAGGCGCGGCTGAATCGAGGCCCCCTGACATCAGACGAGATCTCCAGGGTAGTGGAAGCGGTTGGCTCGGCCCTGGCCTACGCTCATCAGCAGGGGATCCTGCATCGTGATATCAAGCCCTCCAACGTCCTGCTCAGCCACGACGGGGGCATCTTCCTGGCGGACTTCGGCCTGGCACGCATCGCCCAGGCCGGCGAATCCACCCTCTCGTCCGATATGATCATGGGCACGCCGCAGTACATCTCGCCCGAACAGGCCATGGGCAAAAAAGAACTGGACGAAGGGACGGACATCTATTCCTTCGGCGTCATGCTGTACGAGATGGTGGTCGGGCAAGTGCCTTTCAATGCCGACACTCCCTTCTCGATCATCCACGATCACATCTACTCCCCCCTTCCCCTGCCGCGCGGCATCAATCCACAAGTGCCCGAGAGTGTGGAGCGCGTGCTGCTGAAAGCGCTGGCCAAGGAGCGCGCCGATCGCTACGCGGACGTTGCCTCGCTGGTCAAGGCGTTCAGAGAGGCCTGGGACTCGGCCGGCGTTCCCATGCAGGGGACGGCCATCACCATGCGCCCCGCGCAGTTGAAGCAGGCAGCTCAAGTCAAAGCCCCGGCCGTGATCGCGCCGGCGGCCGAGACCGTGACTGCCAAGAAGCCTCTGAAGAGGCGCTCCCCCTGGCCGTTCGTGGCTGGCGGCGTGCTCTTCGCTCTCTGTGCCGTATTCCTGCTGCTGGCTTTTCGCCCCAATCGTACAAAGCCTCTCCCCCCACCCCCTGTGACTGTGTTGGTAGTGCTGCCCACGTCCACGCCTCCATCCCCCTTTTCCACGCCGGCGACCCAACCCTCGCCAACCGAGAAAGTGGATCCGGCGCTGGCAGCCGCCCTCGAACACTTCAACCAAAATCCAACCGACCCAGACGTCAACCTCCAACTCTCCCTGGCCTACTGGGACGCCGGCAGGCCGCGTGAAGCCATGGAAAGCCTGGCCAAAGCTGGCGAACTGGCAGATGCAAAACTCAGCGGCAGCGAGAACACCCACTTCTACCAACGGGCCGGCGATCAATTCAAAAGCCGCCAGGCATGGCTCCCGGCCGCGGCGATGTACCTGAGAGCCGTCAAGTCACTTGGCTTCGGCAGCCGCCCTCCGCAGGATTTGTTCGAAAACTTCCACGAGGCCCTATACAAAGCCGCCATCATCCCCGACCTCCCCTCCTACCTTCCCTTTGATGCCCTGGCCCGCGTGGACCAGCCCATGGCGCTGGTGGCCGAGGCGCGCTACGATTATTACAACGGCAAGATGGCCGATGGCCGCTCCCTGCTCAACCGAATCAAAAACCTCAAGCCCGGCCTGCCGGAAGCCACTCTGCTCGAAGCCGAGATGGATGCCCAGGAGGGGAAGCCCGTACGCGCCCGGCAGAATTTGAATCTATTGCTGGCCAACCTCAGCACGCCAGATTGGGTGCGCGAGATGGCCCAGGAGTTATTCAACAAGATTCCCTGAGCCTATGCGCCGCCCTCTCATCGCAGCGAACTGGAAGATGAACAAGACCGTGGCCGAGGCGCGCGAACTGGTCTATGCCACCGTTCCGCGCCTGCGCGAAATCAACCGCGTGGAAAAAGTGCTCTGCCCGCCCTTCACGGCCATCCTGGCCGTCTCCGCCTTGCTGGAGGGCAGCGGAATCGGCCTCGGGGCACAAAACATGCACTGGGAGGAGCAAGGCGCCTTCACAGGAGAGATCTCACCGCGGATGGTGAAAGAGTTCTGCCGCTACGTGATTCTGGGTCACTCCGAACGCCGCACATACTTCGGCGAGACAGACGAGATCGTGAACAAGAAGGTGCGCGCCGCCCAGACCTTCGACCTCATCCCGATCGTGTGCGTGGGCGAGACTCTGGAACAGCACGAATCGAAGCGGACAGACGAGGTGGTGGCGCGCCAGGTCGATCTGGGCCTGGCCGGCCTGGAGCCCTCCTTCGCGGCGCGCCTGATCGTTGCCTATGAGCCCGTATGGGCAATCGGCACAGGCAAGGCCTCCAGCGGAGAAAATGCCAACGAAGTGGCCGCGCAGGTCATTCGTCCCGCGTTGGGCAAGTTGTTCGGGAAAGAGGTTGCAAGAAGCGTCCGCATCCTGTATGGCGGCTCGGTCAGCGCGCGCAACGCGGCGGAGTTCTTCCACCAGCCTGAAATTGACGGGGCGCTGGTAGGCGGAGCGAGTCTGAAAGCCGATGAGTTCGTCGCGATCGTGCAGGCCGCACGCAAAGACGAATAACGCCGACCCCTCATGCCCCTCGAAAGCCTGTTCTGGTTCCTCGCCGCCCTGCTGGCGCTGGCTTTCCTCCAGCGGCTTTTGCACCGCGCATTGCAAGGGCTTTTCCTCACCCTGAGTCGCAGTCCAGAATTCACCCTGGCTCTGTTCTCGATTCTCTTCCTGCCGGGGGTCTTGCTGCACGAACTCAGCCACTACCTTATGGCCGTGGCTCTGGGAGTGCAAACGGCGCGCTTCTCGCTCGTGCCACAGGCGCTGCCCGACGGGCGACTGCAACTCGGTTACGTAGAGACCTCCCGCACAGACGTGCTCCGCGACGCGCTCATCGGGGCCGCGCCGCTCTTTATGGGTGGAGCCCTGGTTGCCTACCTGGCCATCACACGCCTGCATCTGTTGCCATTGTGGGAAGTGCTGCGCCATGGTCAGTTCAATTTGTTCTGGATCGGCCTCACCCTTCTACCACAGGTGAAAGATTTTCCACTGTGGTTCTATCTGATCTTCACCATCAGCAGCACCATGTTGCCTTCCGCCTCCGATCGTCACGCCTGGCTGCCGCTGGGCCTGGCCATGGTCGCCGTCATGGCGCTGGCTGTTCTGGCGGGTGCAGGGCGATGGATGCTCCTGCACCTGGCGCCGTGGCTAGACACCTTCCTCCATTCTGCCGCGCTGATCTTCGGGCTGAGCGCCGCGCTTCATGTCGTTCTGCTTCCCCCGGCGGCCCTGTTGCACGCGCTGGCCGTGCGCCTGAGAGGGAGCATTGAGAGGTAAGGCTTCTGCGTGCCACGCCTCGGCGCGGCACATATTGACGCCTCGATGTCCGTATGGTAAACTTCGCCCGCTCTCATCATCCCGGTCCCGTGGTGTAGCGGCCTAACATGCGGCCCTGTCAAGGCCGAGATCGCGGGTTCGAATCCCGTCGGGACCGCAGAGAGAAGTGATGGCCGGGCGCAAGCCCTCGATGGAATGGTATCCTCGAGGGCTTGCGCTTTTCAGGCGGCCTTCGCCTGCCCGTCCGGCAAAGCCGCAGAAGGGCTGTGGCGCTGGCTCACTGGCCGCCTTTGATCTCGGTCCAGATTTGATCGTAGAGCGGGGTGGCATCGCCCACATCTTCAATGCGGTGCGCCTTTTTAATGGCGTCCGCCGGCGGGTTGGTGATGGACGAATCCATGAACGGGTTGTACAGATCAGGCGCATTCGTCCTGGCATATTCGAGGGCGGCCTGGTCGGGGTTGAGGTAGGGGAAGTCGCGCAGCATCAGATAGAAGAGGTTGCCCTGCATGGTGTAGTTGATCCAGGCATAGGCTGCATCCAGATGCGGCGCATTGGCGGGGATGGCCCAGTTATCCTGCCAGATCACGGCGCCCTCGCTGGGGTAAACGAAAGTGAAGGCCGGGTTTTCCTGGTTGGCCGTATAGGCCTCGCCCGTCCACACGACGCCCAAATCCACGTCGCCGGCGATCAGGGCCGTCTTGGGGCTGTCGCTGTCGAACAGCTTGACGTTCGGAACCAGTTGCGCCAGTTTCGCTTTGGCCGCCTCGAGTTGGGCGGGGTCTTTGGTGTTGACATCGTAACCGAGCGTCAACAGCGTCATGCCGATAATGACGCGGGAATCGTCCAGCAGAACGATCTTGCCGGCGTATTCGGGATTCCACAGGTCGGCATAGGATTTCGGCGCGGTAGTCACCTTGTCGGCGTTGTAGACGATGGCGTCCAGACCGCCTTCGTAGGGAATGGTATATTCATTGCCCGGATCGAAAGGCTGATTCATGTACGCCGGGTCCATGCTGTCCAGAACGAACAGTTTGCTCTTATCCAGTTTCTGGAGCATCCCGTTGCGGATCATCAGGCCGACGATGTAGTCGGTCGGCTGGACCAGATCATAGTTGGAGCCGCCCGCCGAGAGCTTGGCATACATTTCCTCGTTGGAAGAATACTCATCATGGTTGATTTTGACTCCGTAGACCAATGTGAAGCATTCTTTCCATTCGGCAGGGATGTACTCGGTCCAAACAAAGAGATTCAGCTCTTGCGAGGCGACCTCCATCCTGTGTTCCGGCTCCGGGCAAACGAAACCGGAAGACGTGACTTTTTTGACCGTCGCGCCCTTGCCGCCGCAGGCCGTCAGAATCATGCCGGCCAGCACGACGGCGATCAACAACTGGAATATTTTGCTCCTCATGGCTTCCTCCTTCGGGAATGGGGTGAGATTTGATGCGCAAGGCAGACCGCCTGCCTCGCGGCTTGCACGGAATTACGTTTGCCGGTTTTGCACGCGCTGTAGTATCAACACAACTGTGAACACCACCATCACCCAAATGGTGGACAGGGCGTTCACCTGCGGGGTGATGATGCGTCGCAGCAGGCCATAGACGTAAATGGGCAAAGTGGTGGAACCGGGGCCGGTGGTGAAGAAGGTGATCACAAAGTCGTCCAGCGAGAGCGTGAAGGCCAGCAACGCGCCCGAAAGGACGCCCGGCAGGATCATCGGGAACGTGACGCGCCAGAAGGTGATCAGTTCGTTGGCGCCCAAATCCATGGCGGCCTCCTCGTAGGATTTGTCGAAGCCCTGCAGGCGCGCCTGCACTACCAGCGTCACAAAAGGAATACTAAAAGTGATATGCGCAAGGATCACAGTAGGCAGGCCCATCGTCAGGTGGGTTCCAAGCGCACCGTTCAAAAACGAGAAAATCTGGCTGAACAGGACGAGAATGCCGATGCCCATCACGATTTCGGGAATGACGATGGGGATATAGAGCGAGAGTTGCGAAAACGGCTTGAGGCGGAAGTTGTAACGCTGCAAGGCCAGCGCGGCCAGCGTCCCGATGACAGTCGCCGAGATGGTGGAGATGAACGCGATGGTCAGCGTATTCTTCGCGGCGCGCATCACGTCGGCATTGCGGCTCAACTCACAGAACCAATGAAACGGGCCGCAGGGACTCTGCACCACCGTGCTGCCGTCCATGACGAGCGGGCCGAGTTGGGTAATGAAGCCGCCGAAGAAGATGTTCGTCTTGGAGGAATTGAATGAAAACAAGATCAAGCCGGCGATGGGCGCGTACAGGAAGAAATACACCAGGGCTGTAGCGATCAGGACAAAGGGAGAACGGCGATGCGGATTCACCCCGCACCTTCCATTTCGAATAGGGTTGTAGTGTGCGGGATCATGTGACCACAATCTCCTCGCCAAAGCCAAACTTGCGGGTGTAGAAATACATCACGACCAGCGTCATCACCATCAGGATCAGCGAGGCGGCGGAGCCGAAGGTTGGATCGCGCGCGTCGAGGAATTGGCGCTGGATCAGGTTGCCGATCAGGATGACCTGTTTGCCGCCCAGCAAGTCGGAGACGACGAAGGTGCCCATGACCGGGATGAAGACCAGCACGGTCCCGGCGACCACGCCCGGCATCGAGAGCGGAAGCGTCACCCGCAGGAAGGTCCGGAAGGGATTCGCTCCCAGGTCGGCGGCAGCCTCGTAGAGCGAGTTGTCAATCTTCTCGAGCGAGGTGTAAATCGGCAAAATCATGAACGGCAGGAATTCATACACCATGCCCACCAGCACCGCACCGGGCGTGTAAAGCATCTCGAGCGGCGCAAAATGGATGCCCGCCAGCCCGGCCAGCCAGCCCAACACGCTGTTGATCAGTCCCTGTGTGCGCAGCAACATCATCCAGGCATAGACGCGAATGACGAAGTTCGTCCACAGCGGCACCATCACCAGAAACAGGAAGGCGTTGCGGCGTCCGGGATGGGAACGGGCAATGAAGTAGGCCAGCGGATACGCCAGCAGGATGACCAGCACGGTGGAGTTGAACGCCAGGGTCAGTGAACGCCAGAGAATCTGGACATACAACGGGTCAAAACAAGTCGCCTGCCCGTTGGGGCAATCATGGCTGATGCCCAGAATGCGGATGTAATTGTGCAGGCCAAAGGTGTAGATGACGTTGCCGTCCGCCGAGCGCTTGCCGAAGCTGATGATCACCGTCAGGATGAGCGGGACGATCAGCAGGCCAACCATGAAGATCAACGTCGGCGTGATCAACAGCGTCCCCTGCCAGGTTTTGTCCTCTCGCAAACGCTTGAGCATGGTCAATCCTTCGGCAACACCAGCGTATTCTCGGGCAGGAGCGTCACCCACACTCTCTGCCCATTGCGGTAATAGGCACGCGCATCCAGCGTGGAGATGCGATTCTGCTCCCAGACCTTGAGGCGCTGCCCGCGCACGTCCAGAAAGATATGAGTATCCGAGCCGATATAAGTACTGTTCACCACGACCCCCTCCAGGCTGTTTTCCTGGATGGCCGGATGGTCGGTAAGGCGCACTTTCTCGGGGCGGATCGAGATGACCGCCTCCTCCCCGGCGCGGACCCTCGCGGCCACCACCCCGGTCAGTTCTTCCTGCCAGGAGGGGATGACGACGCGCGCCTGGTCGCCGTTCACGGAGATCACCCGCCCCTGGAGAAAGTTGGACTCGCCGATGAAATCGGCCACGAAGTGACTGGTCGGGCGCTCGTAAATCTCCATCGCGGTTCCTACCTGCAACACTCTTCCGCCGTTCATCACCGCGATGCGATCGGACATGGTCAGGGCTTCTTCCTGGTCGTGCGTCACATAGATGAACGTAATGCCCACCTCTTGCTGTAAAGATTTGAGTTCCAGTTGCATTTCCTTGCGCAGTTTCAAGTCCAGAGCGCCCAGCGGCTCGTCCAGCAACAGCACCTTGGGGCGCTTGACCAGGGCGCGTGCCAGGGCGACGCGCTGCTGCTGCCCGCCGGAGAGCTGTCTCGGCCGGCGGCGCTCCATGCCCGTCAACTTGACCATGGCCAGGGCTTCGTGCACGCGACGCTTGATCTCGTTCCTCTCCACCCGCTCCATTTCCAGGCCGAAGGCTACATTCTCGTACACACTCATGTGCTGAAACAGCGCATAGTTCTGAAACACCGTATTGACGGGGCGCAGGAAGGGGGGCTTGTGATCCTGGAGCTCGCCATCAATATACACCTCACCCGCCGTCGGCCATTCGAAGCCGGCGATCATCCGCAGCGAGGTAGTTTTCCCACAACCGGAAGGGCCCAACAGGGAAAAGAATTCAGCATGGCGGATCTGCAACGAGACGTGATCCACGGCGGCCAGTTCCTGCCCCTCTGGCGTAATAAATTTCTTGACGACGTTGCTCAACTCTACAGCAAACTCGCGCATCGATCTACAGACTCCGGCTCACATATTTTAACGTATCTTCCAGGGGAAAACATCCAGCCATTCGGCGGGGGATCGGGTATTCCCCTTTCCGCGCCGCCTGTTCCCACAAGCGCTCGCGCAGGATGACATGGACCGAACAAGCCAGGGCTCCTCCTCCGCTCGTGGCGGTGAGCATGAACGGATTTAGAACTTCCTCGTCCATTCCTTCGGCCACCTCTCCACCACAACCTTTTTCTGCGTGAAGAACTCAACCGCGTCCATGCTTTGTCCGTGCATGTCGCCGAAGAAACTATCCTTCCAGCCCGAAAAGGGGAAGAACGCCATCGGCGCCGCAACCCCGATGTTGATGCCGATGTTGCCCGCCTCCACCTCATAACGGAAACGGCGCGCAGCATTGCCGCTGGTGGTAAACAGACTCGCTTGGTTGCCATACACGCCGCTGTTGGCCAGCGCAATCGCCTCGTCGATCGTATGGACGTGCATCAGACTCAGCACGGGACCGAAGATCTCCGTCTTCCAGATCTCGCTTCCAGGCTGGACATCGGTCAGGATCGTCGGGCGGACGAATTGTCCGCGCTCGTAGCCTTTGATCACGGCCCCGCGTCCGTCTACAGGGAGGCCGGCTCCTTCCCGGACGCCGACTCCGATCAGCGCCTCGATCCTGCTCTTCGACGCGGCGCTGATGACGGGCCCCATCTGGACACCCGGGTCGAGCCCATAGCCGACGAGGCGCGATGACGCCGCGTCGCAGATCATTTCCGTGAAGATGTCGCGCGCCTCGCCCACTGTGATCGCCAGCGAAACCGCCAGACAGCGCTGCCCGGCGCAGCCGAAGGCCGAATCGGCGACGATCTGGGTCGCCATCTCCATGTCCGCATCGGGCAGAATGACGACGGGATTCTTCGCCCCGCCCTGCGCCTGGACGCGTTTGCCGTGCGCCGCGGCAGTGGCGTAGATGTATTTGGCGACCGCTGTCGAACCGACGAAGGTAACCGCGCGAATGACGGGATGTTCGAGAATGCCGTCCACCACCTCCTTCGCGCCGTTGACGAGATTGACCACGCCCTTCGGAAAGCCGACCTGCTCGATGAGTTTGAAGATGAACTGCATCGTGGTCGGCACTTTCTCGGACGGCTTGACAATGTAGGTGTTGCCTGCCGCCAGCGCGTAAGGCAGATACCAGAACGGGATCATGCCGGGGAAGTTGAAGGGCGCAATCGTGGCGCACACACCCAGCGGCTGGCGGATCATCAACTCGTCAAGGCCCGGGGCGATGTCCTCGACGAACTCGCCTTTGCCCAGGTGCGGCATCCCGCAGGCCACCTCCACGTTCTCGATCGCGCGCACCATCTCGGCTTTGGATTCTTCGAAGGTCTTGCCGCACTCATAGGTAATGAGGCGGGCGATTTCGTCCATGTGTTCACGCAGGAGGTTGCGAAGTTTGAAGAGGTATTGCACGCGGTCATTGACCGGCACCCGCCGCCAGGCCGGGAAGGCCTCGCCCGCCGCCCGCGCCGCCGCCTCCACGTCCGCCTTGCCGCAAAGGGGCGTCCTGGCAATCATCTGTCCCGTGGCGGGGTTGACGACATCGAAATATTCTTTGGCGTCGGGTCTCACCCAGGCCCCGTTGATGTAGTTCAAAATTTCCATGGGCTCTCCATCTCTGGCAACCTGATAGTTTCAAGAAAGCGGGGTCGAGCAGCTGCGGCATTCCTCACGGTGGCAGTCGAGCAGCCTGTAAAGACCGCATCGAGGGCGAGCGAAGTCATGACGGACGCGGATGACATTGTTGAGACAAGTTCTATCTGCCAATAGCTATCCATCGATGATCAACTTATCCATCAACTCCGTCAGCCCTTCGTCAATCAGGTTCAGCCCCTCGTCCAATTGCTCTTCCGTAATCACCAGCGGCGGGACGACGAACAGGATGTTCTTGAAATTGAACACATAAACGCCATTGGCAATGAGGAAGTTTTTGAGGGGAGCAATATCCATTGGCTCTTTAGTCTGGCGGTTCTTCACCAGTTCGAGCGCCGAGAACAGACCGATATAACGCACATCGCCCACCGAGGGATGTCTCGCTCTCAATTCTTCCAGTCGCCTGCCGAGATGCTTTCCAACTTTTTTGGCCTTCTCGAAAATCTTCTCTTCTTCATACACTTCAATCGTGGCGAGAGCCGCCGCGCACGCCAGGGCGTGACCGTTATAGGTCAAGCCCGCATACAACACCTTGTCATCGAAAAACTTTGCAATCTTCTCGCGCACAATCACCGCGCCGAGCGGCACATAGCCTGAGGTGATTCCCTTCGCGGTAGTGATGATGTCCGGCACAACGTTCCAATTGTCCACCGCAAACCATTCGCCGGTGCGGCCCCATCCGCTCATGACTTCATCCGAGATGAGCAGGATGCCGTATTTGTCGCAAATCTCGCGCATACGGGGCCAGTACTCGTCGGGTGGGATGATGAGGCCGTTCGTTCCTGTCACGCCTTCGAGGATGATGGCGGCGATCTGGTCGGGACCTTCGTGCTGGATCACCTCTTCGACGTGGCTGATGCATTCCCGATGACAGGTCTGGCGCGTCCAGCCGAAGGGACAGCGGTAGCAATACGGGTCGAGGAGATGGACCACGCCCGGCATGGCCGGCTCGGCCGGCAGGCGGCGATAATCGCCGGTCAGCGCGAGCGCTCCGTGGGTAGCACCGTGGTACGAACGATAGCGCGCCAGAATCTTGAAACGCCCCGTATAGAAGCGCGCCATCTTGATGGCATTTTCGTTGGCCTCGGCCCCACCGAGCGTAAAAAAGGTCTTCTTTAAATCCCCAGGGGTGATTTCGGCCAGTTTCCGGCCAAGCAGCCCGCGCGGCACGGTGGCCATGCTGGGCGAGGCAAAGGCCAGTTGGGCCGCCTGTTCCTGAATGGCCTTCACGACTTTGGAGTGCTGATGGCCAATGTTGGTGTTGACCAACTGCGAAGCAAGATCGAGGTAGCGCCTGCCCTGCGCGTCCCAGAAGTACACCCCCTCGCCGCGCACCACGGGAATGGGCTTTACTTCCCCCTGTGCAGACCACGAAAAGAACGTGTACTCTTTATTCAGGGCTATGATCTCTTCAGCAGAGAGATTCATCGCGCCTCCTCATCATCAATCGTACGCCCCGAGTGGTTGACCAACGCCTCATCTTTTTTTCGCGGCCCTGACGATATCGGCATACACGTTGAGCGTCTCGTCGATATCCGCCTCGCTGTGAGAGTAGCACAGGAACCACGGCTCGCGGGCGTCGTGGTCGGGCATCACGCCGCGTTCGATGGCCATCTCCACCCATTTTATGTACATCTCTCGGTCGCTCTTCTGCCAGTCACGCTGACAGGTAAGCGTCTGGATGCCAATGGAAAAGGAGAACATGGCGGGGTAGCCGCTCATGACGACCGGGATGTCGTTCTCCTCAAAGATCTCCTGCAAGCCGCGCATCAAACGCCGACCACGCTGCTCGATCGTCTTCAAGATCGGCCGTTCCTTGAGGAGCTTGAGGGTGGCATATGCCGCCGCCACGCCTGGCTTGTTGTTGGTATAGGTCCCGCCCTGCGCCACGCCGTGCCCGATGAGGGACATGATTTCCTTTTTGCCGCCGAGGGCCGCAATCGGATAGCCGTTGCCCAGGGCTTTGGCGTACGTCGCCAGGTCTGGCCTGATACGGTAGTATTCCTGCGCGCCGCCGTTGGCAATGCGGAAGCCGGTCTTGACCTCGTCCAGGATGAACACCGCGCCAAATTCATCACAGCGGGCACGGATCAATTCCAGGAAGCCGGGTTGAGGCTCGATTGCGGCACAGTTCCCCTGACAGGGCTCGCTGATCACGGCCGCGATCTGAGCACCGTAGGAACGCATGAGGCGCTCGAAGCCCTCGGCATCATTGAAGGGCAGAGTGAGGATCAAACCACCTAACGCCCTGGGGATGCCCGAAGAGGTCGGCACCGCAATCGGACTGCGACGACTGCCGTAGGCCTCCGCCGGCGCATAGGTCGACCACAGGGTATGGTCGTGAAAGCCATGATAGTTGCCCTCGAACTTGACGATCCACTCGCGCCCCGTATAGGCCCGTGCCAGGCGGATAGCATGCATCGTGGCCTCCGTGCCGGAACAGGCCAGGCGCACCATCTCCACGGCCGGGCACATCTCCACAATCCGTTCGGCAACCTGAACTTCCAGTTCGCCGGTCATGGCGAACAGGACCCCCTGTTGGATCTCCTGCATAACCTTTGCATCCACCTCGTCATAGGCGTGCCCCAGGATGATGGGGCCAAAGGCCAGGCGGTAGTCAATGTACCGCCGCCCATCCACATCCCACAGGTAAGCCCCTTTTGCTTTTTCCACATACGGAGTCTGGCCGTCCCCCCAATAGCGGAAATTCGAGTTCACCCCCAACGGGATGACCTTCTGGGCGCGTTGCTGCAAGGAATGACTCCTCGGCCCAACGAAACTCATGCGCACCTCCTGGTGTTTCGGCTCGGACAGCCGGTGGACAAAGATCGACCTCCCAAAGGGAGAGGGAATCGGCAATCAAAGATTTTGTGACCAAAACGCGCTTTGTTGCAATCACCCTGACAAGCTGTCACTGCGAGGGCGCCCATGCGCCCGAATGACATGTTTGCAACAGAGCAACCAAAACGACAAATTCTTCTGGGTTTTGCGCCCGGGGGTGAGGGCGAGCGGGAGTTACGCTCAAGGCGCATTTGCCTCCAGGGCTCTGGCTACCCCATCGGGGATGCGCCACTGATAGACGTCCTTGAGGACCACCGGCACGATGGAGGTGGTTGTCTTGCGGACGCCTGGGATCTTCCGCACCACCTCCGTAATGAAATGATAGATTTCCGAGGTATCTCTGGCCACGACCTGGATGCTGACGTCGTTCTCCCCGATGCCACAAGCCACATACGTGACGTTTTCGTAGCTGGCCAGTTCTTTGGCCGCGTTCAGGATGCGATCCGATTCGACCTCCAGCCACACATCGGCCTTGATGCTCAGCCCAAAGGCCTCCGGCTTGACCACGGCTGCGATCTGGATGATGCCATCGCCGACCATGCGCTTGATGCGGTAACGGACAGCGCGTTCGGAAACACCTCCAACGCGGCGCGCAATCTCGGAGGCCGGCATCCGCCCATCCTCGAGAAGCAAATTGACGATCTTTACATCAAGATTGTCGAATTCGTACATATATTTCGCTTATTATTTCCGAGATGGAAAAAATATACCTCAAACTGCGATGATTCGTCAAGGGGATTCGAGCTCCAAAAGTACAGGAAATGATGTGCCCTTCGTCAGTGCGCTTGCCTGGAGTGGTTGCTCTTGACATGCTCTCGAAAGCGTGCTATATTCATATCAATAAAAATAATCGGATTAATAATATCAATATGCTGCGTGAACGTCTCGCTCCCGAAATCTCAGAATTCCTCCGTTACCTGGCCTCGCACCCCGAAGCCGAGAACGGCCTCCCGGCGCTCAACGAACTGAGCCGCGAACTGGGCATCAGCCTGACCTCTCTGCGGGAACAGCTGGGGGCGGCGCGCGCCCTGGGCCTGGTCGAGGTCCGCCCGCGCACCGGGACCAGGCGGCGCCCCTACTCGTTCGCCTCCGCCGTGAGCCAGAGCCTGCGGTTTGCGCTGGCGCTGAACGACGGGTATTTCCAGAAGTTTGCCGAATTGCGGAATCACATCGAAGTCGCTTACTGGAACGAAGCCGTCCAGACCCTGACGGAGGACGACAAGCAGGAACTGCGAGAACTGGTGCGGCGCGCGCGCGAGAAGCTCGCTCGTAATCCCGTGCAGGTGCCCCATGAGGAACATCGCGCTCTGCATCTGTTGATCTACAGCCGCTTGAACAACGTCTTCGTCAACGGCATCCTGGAGGCCTATTGGGACGCATACGAGGCCGTGGGGCTGAACATGTACCATGGGAGTGTTGACTACCTCAACGAGGTCTGGCAATACCACGCGCAAATGGTTGAAAGCATCTGCCATGGAAACTATGAGGCGGGCCGTCAGGCCCTGATCAAACATATCGACCTGTTGGCTCAGCGTCAATCATAATCTTGCGAGGAATAGCATGACAAACAAAGTGATCAACGACTTTTCCATCACCGTAGGGACGGTCAACGGCTCCGGCAGTTCGACGGCCAACACCACGCTCCTGCGCGCTCTGTTTAAAATGGGCATTCCGGTTTCGGGAAAGAACCTGTTCCCCTCCAACATTCAGGGCCTGCCAACGTGGTACACCCTTCGCGTCAACAAGGACGGATTCGTCGCGCGAGGCGACGAGCAGGAAATCGTTGTGGCCATGAACCCCAATTCCTTCGGGCGCGATCTGGCTTCCGTATCCCCAGGGGGAGCCTTCTTCTACGCCGATGACATCAAGCAGCCCATCACGCGCACCGACGTTGTCACCTATCCACTGCCCGTCAAACAAATCGCGCGCAACGACCCCTCGATCCCTTCGGATTTCCGCGACCTGGTGAGCAACATGGTGTACGTAGGCGCCCTGGCCGCGATGCTGGGCATTGATCTGAGCAAAATCTACGACGCGCTGCACTTCCACTTCAAAGGCAAGCAAAAGCCGATCGACATGAACTTCAACATAGTGCAGGCAGCAGCAGAATGGGCGAAAGCCAATCTCGAAAAGCAGGACCCCTTCTACGTTGAGCCCATGAACAAAACCGAAGGCCTGATCATGGCCGATGGAAACACGGCGGCCGCTCTCGGCGCCATTTTCGGTGGCGTGCAGTTCGCGGCCTGGTATCCCATCACGCCGGCCTCCTCATTGGCAGAGGCCCTGAACGAGTACCTGCCGCAACTTCGCTCGCGCGAGGATGGCAAGCGCACCTACGCTGTGGTTCAGGCCGAGGATGAACTCGCCGCCATTGGCATGGCCATCGGAGCCGGCTGGGGCGGCTTGCGCTCCATGACATCCACTTCGGGGCCCGGGCTGAGTCTCATGACCGAGTTCGCCGGCCTGGCCTATTACACCGAGGTCCCGCTCGTGATCTGGGACGTACAGCGCATCGGTCCTTCCACCGGCCTCCCGACTCGCACCTCACAAGGGGATCTCACCTTCGCCAACTTCATCGGCCACGGCGACACGCAGCAAATCATCCTCCTGCCCGGCAACGTCAACGAATGCTTTGAATTTGGCTGGCGCGCCTTCGACATCGCCGAACGCATGCAATGGCCGGTGTTCGTGTTGAGCGACCTCGATATGGGCATGAACCAATGGATGAGCCAGCCATTCCGCTATCCGGATGCCCCCATGGATCGGGGCAAGATTCTGTGGGAGAAGGATTTAGAGGCCATCAAAGGAAACTGGGCGCGTTACCTCGACCAGGATGGGGATGGGATTCCGTATCGCACCGTGCCCGGCAACCGGCATCCGGCCAGTGCCTACTTCCTGCGCGGCACCGGCCATGACGAACAGGCCCACTACAGCGAAGACCCCGAGGTCTGGCTTCGGATGATGCAGCGCCTCAAACGAAAATACCAGACCGCCAGGCAATTCGTGCCCAAACCCATCCTCCTGCGCACAAAAGGGGCGCGCCTGGGCATCATCGGCTACGGCTCGACCGAGGCCGCCATTCTGGAGGCGCGTCACCAGCTCGAAACACGGCACGGGATCAAGGCCGATTTCATGCGCCTGCGCGCCATCCCATTCACCCCCGAGGTGGAGGAGTTCATAGAGCAACATGAGCAGGTCTTCGTGGTCGAGATGAATCGCGATGGGCAAATGGCTCAACTGTTGACCCTTGAGTATCCGCAGCACGCGACGCGCTTCAAATCGGTAGCCTATCAAGACGGGCTGCCCGCCTCCGCCCGCTGGGTGCGCGAGGGCATCCTCACGCAGTATGCGCAAGAAGCGCCAGGCACTGCCCGCCGCAAAACGGCCCCGGACAAGGTCGCTGCGCGCCGCTCCGGGAAAAGCCCTGCGAAAAAGTCCACGGCCAGAATCCCTCATCGTGCAAAGAAATCGAAAGCCTGAAGAGGGCTTGCCAAAAAGGAGTCGACATGGTGCAAACACTTCCCCTTGCCGGTTCGAACGTTCAGGTCAACCTGGTTGGCCTAACGAAGAACGATTATCGCGGCCACCCCAGCACGTTGTGCCAGGGTTGCGGCCACAACTCGATCTCAAGCCAGATCATCGCGGCCCTCTACGAGATGAACATCGTCCCCGAGAACGTGGTGAAGTTCAGCGGCATCGGCTGCTCGAGCAAATCGCCCACCTATTTCCTCAACCGTTCATTCGGCTTCAATGGCCTGCATGGGCGCATGCCCTCGGTGGCCACCGGAGCCCTGTTTGCCGATCACACCCTCAAGGGCATCGGGATTTCCGGGGACGGCGATACGGCCAGCATCGGCATGGGACAGTTCAAACACGTGATTCGCCGCAACGCCAACATGGTTTACATCGTGGAAAACAATGGCGTGTATGGGCTTACAAAAGGCCAGTTCTCTGCTACCGCCGAGGCCGGCCTCCAACTCAAGCATCAGGGCACCAATCCGTACATGCCGGTTGACATTTGCATGGAGGCCCTGGCTTCCAACGCCACCTTTGTGGCGCGCTCCTTCGCCGGCAACCCGAAACAGGTCAAGGAATTGCTCAAGGCCGCCCTCGCTCACAATGGCCTGGCCGTGTTGGACATCATCAGCCCATGCGTGACCTTCAACAACCAGGTCAACGCTTTCCACTCCTATACATGGGGCAAGGACCACGAGGCGCCGCTGCACGACATCACCTACATTCCCCCGCGCAACGAGATCGTCCTGGAAGAGGAGATGAAAGCAGGCGAGGTCCGCGAGGTCAGCCTGCACGACGGCTCGGTGGTGATGCTCAAGAATCTGGATCGGGACTATGATCCCACCAACCGCCAGGAAGCCCTGCGCGTCCTCGAGGAGGCCCGCCATAACAACTGGCTGGTGACGGGCCTGCTTTACATTGATCCCGGCAGGCCCACGCTGAGCGAACTGTACAACCTGGTGGATACGCCGCTCAACCGCCTCACCGAAGCCGACCTGCGGCCGGCCCCGGAAATGATAGACAAAGTCAACGCTCTCATGTTCTGAAGCCGCAGCAGAGCACGCCTAGCGCCGGATTCATCCCGCAATCCAAACGCGACGTGTGGCGGTATAGAATCTTTGCAGTTGTAACAGGTTCCCCGATGAGGGGCTCGTCCATGTTTCCCTCCTGAACCTTACCGCCCTGCCCCGGCGGGCCTGAGACACCCCCTCCGTGGAAGAAACAAACAAGCGCGGCCATGCCTCTCACGGATGGCCGCGCTTGTGGTTTCACAGGAGGCCCGTCAGCGGATCTTGAACATCTGCATCAATTTCATCGCCAGGTTCAAGTCGCCGCCGAGTTTGATCTTGCCCTCCATGAAGGCCTTCATGCCGTCCAGTTCGCCGGTGAAGATCTTGATGTAATCCGACGAATCGGCCGAGAGCGTCATGGTGGGCGCGCGAGCGGGAACGCCCTGGACCACCTGGCACCGGCCCTCTTTGATGATGGCGTGCCACTCGCCCGGCTCCGCGCCGCTGAACTTGAAGTGGATGACCGCATCCACGCCCTGTGCCTTTTCGGGAATGAACGCGGCAGGCATTCTTTCCATCAATTGGGATATGGTGAGAGGCATAGGTTGATCTCCTTCTTCTAGCGAGAATGTCGAACTCCGTGCTCTCCGGGTGCGCAGTGCTCCTGGCCGCGGACTCAATTTTGCAGGTTCTCGAAGATGGCCGCCGCGCCCATTCCGCCGCCAATGCACATCGTGACCATGCCGTACTTTGACTTGCGTCGTCCCATCTCATAGATCAACTGCGTCGTCAGTTTGGCGCCCGTGCAGCCGAGCGGATGGCCAAGGGCAATCGCGCCGCCATTGACGTTGACTCTTTCCTCATCGAGTCCAAGTTGGCGAATGACGGCCAGCGATTGCGCCGCGAAGGCCTCGTTCAATTCGATCAGGTCTATATCCTGAAGGGAGAGGCCGGCGATCTTCAGCGCCTTGGGAATGGCCACCACCGGGCCAATGCCCATCACCTCCGGTGGCACGCCGCCGACGGCAAAGGCAACAAAGCGCGCCAGTGGCCGGAGGCCCAAACGCTCAGCCTTCTCGGCGGACATGATCACCACGGCCGCCGCGCCATCGGACATCTGCGAGGAGTTGCCGGCTGTGACCATGCCGCCCTCCTTGAAGGCCGGCTTGAGTTTGGCCAGCGCCTCCATGCTCGTATCGGCGCGCGGCCCCTCATCGCGCTTCACAGTGAACTGTCGCTTCTCCATTTTGCCATCTACATATTCCACAACCTCCACGTCCACCGGCACGATCTCGGCATCAAACAGGCCGGAGTTGACAGCCCGAGCGGCGCGCTGGTGGCTGCGCAGCGAAAAGGCATCCTGATCTTCGCGACGGATCTCGTACTTGAGGGCTACGTTCTCAGCAGTCAACCCCATGCTGGTGTAATAGTGCGGCAGTTCCATCGCAAAGTATGGGTTGGGCGAGAACTTGTACCCCATCATCGGCACCAGGCTCATCGATTCCACGCCACCGGCAATGGCAACCTCGATCTCTCCGGAGCGAATGGCATAGGCCATGTGGGCAATCGACTGCACGCCCGAAGAGCAGTAGCGGTTGATGGTCTCGGCCGGCACGCTCTCCGGCAGGCCGGCGCGCAGGGCGATCATGCGCGCCATGTTCAGGCCTTGCTCCCCCTCCGGGAAGGCACAACCGAAGACCACGTCCTCGATCTGGAGCGGGTCGAGATTCGGCGTTCGCCGGAGCAGTGCCTTCACCACCAGCGCCGCCATCTCGTCCGGGCGAACCGTCGCCAGCCCGCCGCGCTTGGCCTTCCCAACCGGGGTGCGAACGGCAGATACAATGACTGCGTCTTTCATGTTTTTTCTCCTTCACCCGAAGCGGATCAATTGCGCAGCGGCTTCCCGCTCTGGAGCAGGGCCCACATGCGTGCCTGGGTCTTCTCCTCGCCCATCAGCGAGAGAAACGCCTCGCGCTCCAGATCGAGAATATATTGCTCGCTCACCCACTGGGGGCGGGAGAGTTCGCCGCCGCACATCACATAAGCCAACTTCTGGGCAATATGCAAATCGTACTCGGTAATGTATTGCCCCCGCGCAAACATCCACGCTCCGATGCGCAGAGCGCCGAGCATATCGCGTCCGGCGGCGTAAATCGGTTCGGGGGCCGGCGGAGCATAACCACTCCCTGCCATGTGCAAGACCTCGCGCTTGGCCTCCGTCAGCAGATGATCACGATTCATCACGACGCGATCGCAAGGGCTCAGAATGGCCATCTGCCGCGCCTCCTCAGCAGAAGTAGCCACCCTGGCCTGTCCGATCTGCAGAAAGGCGCGCTGCAGGAACGGCAGCACCTCGGCATTCTCGGTCCTCATCGGCGGATTGACGATGCGACGTAGAATCTCCTTGGTCCCCCCGCCGGCCGGGATGACCCCGGCCCCCAGCTCCACCAGCCCGATGTAGGTCTCCGCGGCAGCCACCACGCGCGGGGCATGCATGGCGATCTCGCAGCCGCCGCCCAACGTCATTCCCGCCGTAGCCACCACAACCGGCTTGGGGAAGTAGCGCATGCGCATGTTCAGGTTCTGCAACCTTCGGACAGCCGCTTCCAGCGTGTCCCACATCTTTTGCTGGGCCCCCACAACCAGCATGAACAGGTTGGCGCCGGCACTGAAGTTCTCGGCCTCGTTGCCGATCACCAGGCCGAGGAAGTCCTTCTCGACGCGCTCCATCGCCTCGGCCATCAGGCTCATGATGTCGTCATCGAGGGCGTTCATCTTGGTGTGGAACTCAAGCAAGGCCACGCCATCGCCCACATCGTACAGGGAGGCCCCCGCGTTCTGGCCGATGACTTTCTTCGTTCCTTTGAACGCGCTCAAGGTGATCATGTCTGCCGGACGCTTGAGGCGCACGTACTTCTGCTTGTTAACATCGTAAACGCCGACCTTGAGCCCGTTCCTGTACTGATAGAACGAATCGCAGCCGGACTTGAGCATGGCTTCGACCCATTTGGCCGGCGCGTACCCCTCGGCCTTCATCCGTCTGACGGTCTCGGCCACGCCGAGGCGATCCCAGGTCTCGAAGGGGCCGGCCTCGTGCATGAAGCCCCAGCGCACGGCGTCATCGATCGGCTTGGGCGTATCGGCGATCTCCGGCAAGAGCGAGGAGGCATACTGCAGACCCTGATAGGTCAAGGCCTTCACCAACTGTGCCGCCTTATCGTCGGCTTCCAGCAAGGTCTTCAAGCGCTCACCGAGGTCTTCGATGTCTTTGGCCTTTCCTACGGATTCGAAGCGCGGCTTGCCGGGGGGCACGTGTTCCAAGCGGTGCAGATCCAGCGGCCAGAATTCCTTCTTGCCATCCGTGGTCACTTCCTTGTAGAAGCCGATCTTCGTCTTGTTCCCCAGCCAGCCGCGCTCGATCAGCGTCTGGATCAGACGATGCGGCGCCTCGGCGCGAAGGTACTGCTGGGCCAGCGCATCGTGGGGGATGGCCGGCGCGAGGTTGCGCCCGACGTGATCCCACACATCGATCCCCACCAGATCCATCAATCGGAAGGTGGCCGTCTTGGGCCGCCCGATGAGGGGGCCGGTGATGGCATCCACCTCCTCCACAGTGTAGTCGTTCTTGAGGATGAAGTCCAGAGCGAAGGCGCCGGTGCCGAAGGCCACGCGGTTGCCGATGAAGTTCGGCGTATCCTTGCAAAGCACGATGCCCTTCCCAAGGCGATGCTCGCCGAACCATGAAATGAACTCGACCACCTCCTTCGAGGTGTCCGCGGTGGGAATGATCTCCAGCAACTTCAAATAGCGCGGCGGATTGAAGAAGTGTGTGCCGAGGAAATGTTTCTTGAACTCCTTGGAGCGTCCCTCGGCGATCTGCCGCACGGGGATGCCCGAGGTATTGGTGCTGACAATGCCCGTTGGCCGGCGGGCGGCGTCGATGCGTGCCATGAGGCTCTGTTTGATTTTCAGGTCTTCGACCACCGCCTCGATGATCCAGTCGGCTTCTGCCACAGCCTCGAAGTCATCCTCCAGGTTGCCGAGCCGCACCAGGCTCTTCAAGTCGGAGGACATCAGGTTGGCCGGACGCGCCTTCAGGCAGCGCTCCCAGCCGTCGTTGACGATCTTGTTGCGCGCCGCGCGGTCGCCGGCCGGTGCGTCTTTGGGGACGATGTCCAGGAGCGTCACCGGCACGCCGGCGTTCGCCAGGTGCGCGGCCAGAGCGGCGCCCATCGTCCCGGCGCCAATGACCACGGCTTTCCGAATCTGATAGTCCATGTCGCCTCCTATCGTAACTCTGCGCCCGAATAGCCCAGGATCTGCCGCGCCACCACCAGGCGATTGATCTGCCCGGTGCCCTCGTAGATGTCGGTGATCTTGGCATCGCGGAACCACTTTTCGAGCAAGAACTCGCGACTGTAGCCCAGCGGGCCGAGCAGCTCGACGGCCTTCTGGGTGATCTTCGTAACCACGTCGCCGGCCTTGACCTTGCTCATGGAAGAGGCCAGGGCATTCGGTTTGTTGTTATCGGCCATCCACACGGCCTTCAACACCATCAGCCAGGCCGAACGCAGCATGATTTCCATGTCGATGATCTCACGCTCGATGTTGGTGAGTTTCTGGCGCGGCAAGCCATAGCGAATCGGAACGCCGTGTTCAGCCAGCTTTTCCTTGACGAATTCCAGCGCGGCCCGCGCCACGCCGACGCCCGAGGCGGCCACGAGCGGCCGGGTGGCATCGAAGGTGGCCATGGCGCCCTTGAAGCCGCTGGTGGTCTTCTCCACCGTCGGGCTGCCGAGGATGTGATCGAAGGGCACGCGCACATCGGTGAGGGAGATGGAGGCGGTGTCGCTGACGCGAATGCCCATCTTGTGTTCGAGTTTGGTGACCTTCACGCCGGGCGTGCCGGCCTCGACCACGAAGGCGCGCATCCCGGCCCGGCCGGCGCTGGGGTCGATCGAAGCCCAGACGACGATAAAGCCCCGCCCCAGTTTCTCGTAGCCGGTCATGGATTTATCGCCGGCGGTGACGAAGATCTTCTCGCCGTTGAGCACCCACTCTTTTGTCCTCTCGTCCAGCACGGCGCGCGTGCGAATGGAGGCCGTGTCGGAGCCGGCACCGGCCTCGGTCATGCACATGGCCGCGAAGGTCGGTTTCTCGCCCTTGAAGCGCGCCAGGAATTTGGCCTTTTGCTCGGGCGTGCCCGCCGCCTGAACGGCCGCCGCGCCCAGTCCGCCGCCCGGGGTGCACAGGTACATTCCCACGTCACCCCATGCCAGGGTTTCGATCTGGGTTGCCAGCAGCTGGTAGCCGATGGGCGGACGCTTTTCCTTCTGAGGGCCGCCTTCGCCGTTGCCCTTCTCCTCCTTCGGCGCCAGACTGCCCCCGCCGACGGCCTGCATGGCCGTATGCATGAACTCGATGTAATCCCAGGGGATCTCGTGCTCGTGTTCGTCGAAGTAACGCGACTTCGAGCGCATCATCTCACGCGCCACCGTGCTGAGCACGAATTGCGCCTGGACAATGGGTTTTGGGGGTTCAAACTCAATCGCCATCTTTCCTCCTCACACAATGGCCAATCCGGTCAGGGTGGCAAAGCCGCGCCCGTTGCGCATCCACAACTCGACCGGATGTTCACGAATATAGCCATGCCCGCCCAGGATCTGCACGCCGCGATCGGTCACCATCATGGCCATATCGGCTGCGCCGCTGGCCGCCAGGTAAGCCTCGACCCAGGCATCTTCCTTGCCCGCGTCCATCTTCCAGGCCGCCTCCCAGGTGAGCAAGCGGCTGGCTTCGATCTCGGTGGCCATCTCGGCCAGCATGAAGGCAATGGCCTGTTTCTGGGCGATCTTCACGCCAAAGGCTTCCCGCTCCTTGGCATAGTCGCGGCTGTACTCGAAGGCGGCGCGCGCCACCCCGACGGCGCTCGCGGCCAGGGCGAGGCGCATCGAGGCGAGGATAGGGGCAAAGTCATGGCCCGAGGCGCCTCCGAGGCGATTCGCGGCAGGGACTCGCACCCCGTCCAGTTTGAGGCGGTACAGCGAGAGCGCGTTCAGGCCCATCAAGTTCTCGCGTTCGCCGGAGACCGTCAGTCCCGGTGCATCCTTGGGCACGATGAAGCCTTGCGTTTTTCCATCCAGGCTGGCATACACGAGCAAGGCTTCCGCCTGCCGGGCAAAAGGCACAAAGGCTTTTTCACCCTGCAGCACAAACTGGCCGTTGTCCATTCTGGCCGTGGTGCGCAAGTCGTTGGGATCGAAATCGAGGGCGTACTCGATGAGCGCGGCCGTGTACGGACGCCACTCTCCCTCGATCACCTTTGGGAGGTATTGTGTCTTTTGTTCCTCGCTGCCGGCCAGGAGGACGGGCACGGCAAACAGGGCCGGCGTCATGACGGCCAGCGCGCCGGCCAGGTCGCCATAAGCCATCTCCTCCAGCGCCAGGACGCCTGTGACCGCCGAGCGCTCGCCGAAGCCACCGTAAGCCTCCGGGATAGAGGCCTGCAATACGCCCAACTCCCAGCCCTTGTTGATGAGCTTGCGGGGCAATTCCTGGCTTTCCTCGGCTTCGCGTGCGGCGGGGCGCAGGTCGGTGGCCGCATAGCGGCCGACGGCTTCGACCAGCATCTGTTGCTCCTCCGCAGGTTCAAAGGAATACATTCCTCACTCCTTTCTTTTGAGCAGTCCATCGAAGAGCAAATCCACATATTGGTCAGCAATTTGTTCTACACTGTACGATCCATCCGGGCGATACCAGGTCAAGGTCCAGTTCAAAATCCCCATCAAAGCACGCACGGTGAGTTTGACGTCGGAGCAATGGAACACATCGGCGCGCACGCCTTCGTGGACGACATCCCGCCACAATTCCTCGAAGCGATCGCGGCGAGGAACGTGGCGGGCATGGGACTTCTTATCCAGAGAGCGGTGCTCGAACAGCAAGACCGCAGAAAGGTCGGGGTGTTTGGCCAGGGATTGCAAATAAGCCCGAATCATCTGGCTCAACTTGCGATCGGGCGGAGTCGCCTGATGAGCGATGGGCTCGATGCGCTCAATGAGGATCTCGAGGGCGCGATCGAGGAGCGCCAGCAGGATCTCCTGTTTGGATGAGACATGGTGGTAGAGGCTGGCCTTCTGGAGGTTGACGGCAGCGGCAATATCGGACATGGAAGCGCCGTGAAAGCCCTTCTTGCGAAAGACCTGCGCGGCGGCATCGAGGATATCCTCTCGCGTCATGGGGCTCTCTACCGAACGGTCGGTAGAGAAAGAATACTACGGTTGGAGCCGGCCGTCAAGGTCTTCAGGAATGGGAGCGAGGCCTCAAAACCTGCGAGCAGCACCTGCGCCGTCCACCCATCTCCAAAAAAAGCCTCTGCCTTCCCGGCTTATCTCTTCCCAACCTCTCATCTGATGCTATAATGCAATCATGGCAACCACGGCTCCCGTCCCTCCTCCTGCGGGTCCCCTCCCCCCGCCCTCCGAATCGGCTACCCCTGCGCGCAGCCTGTTGATCGCGCTGCTCGGGGGCAGCATCGTCTTCCTGGCCCTGCTTGGCACGGTGGTTTACTTCTTGCTCCGGCCCGGCACCCCCACAGAGCGCATTCGCGACATTTTCATCATTGTCGTCGCCCTGGAGACGCTGGTCGTCGGCGCGGCGCTCATCGTTCTCATCGTGCAACTGGCCGTCCTGATCAACCTGTTGCAGAACGAAGTGCGCCCCATTCTGCAGGCCACCCGCGAGACCGTCCACCATCTGCGCGGCACAGCGGAGTTCCTGGGCGAAAACGTAGTCAAGCCAGTCATCAAACTCAACAGTTATCTGGCCGGCATTCAACGTATGTTAGAATTGATGGGCATCAAGCGCAAGTAGCGAGTGCTCAATACACGAAAGGAGTATCTTATGGCATCGGATCGTGATGAATTTGGCGCCTTTCTGGTTGGCTTCATTGTTGGCGGTCTGACGGGTGCCATTGTGGCCCTGTTGTTCGCTCCGCAAAGCGGAGAGGAAACGCGTGCCTTGATTCGCGACAAGGGCATTGAATTACGCGATAAGGCCAGTCAGACGGCCGAGGAGGCGCTGGCGCGTGCTGAAGCCGCAGCCGCCGAAGCGCGGGCGCGCGCCGAGGAGCTGGCGAAGGTGGCCCGCACGCGGGCCGAGGAACTGGCCAAGGAGGTGCGAGAACGCAGCGAGGGCGCTTTGGAGGCCGTTCGCAAGCCCGCTCGCAAGGGCGGCGGCGAAACCCCCGCCTCATCTTAGCACCAACTTCGAGAGGCAAGGGTTTGACTTGACCCGAGTCAAACCCTTCTTTTGTTTCCATGTCTGCCGCACGGTGGCGACCTGTTCGATTCCTGTTGCGTTTGTTCTTCCATCACCTCTATCACCGTTTTGCCTGGGCCTATGATTTCGTAGCCGCGGTGGTATCCCTGGGACAATGGAACGAATGGGCCACAAATGCTCTGCAGTTCGTAGAGGGGAAGCACATCCTCGAAATTGGATGCGGGCCAGGGCATCTGCAACGCGCGCTGGCCGAGCGCAGGGTCTTCACGGTTGGCCTGGACGAATCGCGCGAGATGCTGAAACTGGCGCGGCAGCGTCTGGGACGAGCGGGGATTTTAACACGGGGACGCGCTCAATCTCTGCCCTTCGCAACAGAGGCGTTCGACGCCGTCCTCTGCACCTTCCCCTCCGAATACATCCTGGATGCAAACAGCCTGTCGAGCATCTGGCGGGTGATGAACAAGCGTGGAAAATTGATCGTTCTGGCCGGCGCCTGGCCCCATCACCCACTGTTGACCTGGCTGTATCGCGTTACGGGTGAGACTCCGACCCGCGCCGTCGAGCTATTCGCAGCGTGGTACGTAGAGCCGCTACAGCGCGCCGGTTTCACGCCGCGCGCCAGCATCGTCCGCACGGCAAGTGCCTCCCTGTTGTACATATTGGCGACGCGCTAAGGCGCCCGAGCAGAGACCATCTGGCCGCCCCCCGGCTGCGCGCGGGCCTGTTGGCAGGCCTCTTGACGATCCGATAAGAAGCGCCTGCCCGCGGAGAATCAACTCCCCGCTTCGCGCTTGACAGGCCTGCGAAAGAGGGTTAGAATGAATTTAGCCAAGCCTAAATTATGGATTAGCCATGACAGAGACCTTAAGCGCCTCCATCCAGGATTACTTGAAGCACATCTACGAACTGAACGCGGGGGGACGCGCGGCCAGCACGAACGAACTGGCGGCGCGCCTGCAGATCGCGCCCGCCTCCGTCACCGGCATGCTGCAACGACTGGCCGGCACAAGGCCGCCGCTGGTTCGCTATCGCAAGCATCAGGGAGCGATCCTCACCCCCAGCGGCCGGCGCGCCGCCCTGGAGGTCATCCGTCACCATCGGCTGCTGGAGACCTACCTGGTCAAGATGCTCGGCTACCCCTGGGACGAGGTCCACGAGGAGGCCTGCCGCCTGGAACACGTCATCTCGGAGGCGCTCGAGATGCGCATTGCCGAGGCGCTGGGGCACCCTCAGCGCGACCCGCATGGCGATCCCATTCCCGCCGCCGATCTGAGCATGCCGGCCGAGCGCTCCTGCCCCCTGGCCTCTCTGCAGAACGAGGAGACGGCGATCGTCAAACGCGTCTCCAACAGCAACCCGGCCCTGCTTCGCCATCTGTACGAGATCGGCATTGTCCCGGAGGCGAAAGTGACAGTGGTGCATCATTCCGAGTTCGACGGAAACCTGACGCTGCAGGTTGAAGGTCACCCATCACACCTCGTGCTGGGGGTGGCCGTAACGAGTCAGGTGTTTGTCGAGAAAAGAACACGGAATACAGGAGCAGAGAAGGCGTCGCGCTGAGGAGATGAGCATGGACATCCTGTTTTGGTGGATTACGCCCGTTCTTCTCCTGCTCATCATACTTGCACCGCGCCGGGGCCTGCTGGCACGGTACAGGGTCTACCGCGCCGCGCACGAGCGCGAACAGGTGGAGGACGCTCTCAAACACCTGCTCGATCGTGAACGGCAGGGGCGCCACGCCTCGCCCGAATCGCTGGCCGGCAATCTCGGTCTATCCCGGCCAAGAGCGACGCGCCTGATCGAAAAGATGGAGGCGCAGGGTTTGCTCGAATCGCGCGGCGTGGAGTTGCATCTCACGGCAGAGGGAGAGCGTTGGGCGTTGCACATCGTCCGCGCCCATCGCCTGTGGGAACGCTATCTGGCCGACGAAGCGCGCATGCCGCTCGAAAAAGTCCATCGCGAGGCCCATCGCCGCGAACACCACTTGAGCGATTCGCAGTTAGACGAACTGGAAGCGGCCCTGGGACACCCGCGGCGCGATCCTCACGGCGACCCCATCCCGGACCGGGAGGGGACTCTGCCCAAAGCAGAGGCCATCCCGCTGACGGCGTGGCCGGCCGATCGTCCCGCCCGCATCGTACACCTCGAGGACGAGCCCGCCCTGGCCTACGATCAAATCCTGGCGGCCGGCCTGCGCCTTGGACAGGAGATTCGCGTCCTGGAGCGCACACCGCAGCGCGTGGTGCTGAGCGACGGCGAGAACGAGTATCGCCTGGCGCCGGCGGTGGCCTCCAATGTCCACGTCGCGGCCCCGCCCGAGGGCGAACGCCTGCGCCGCGCCGCCATCCCGCTCAGCGCCCTGCCGCACGGTCGGCGCGCCGAGATCGTCGCCCTCGACCAGGCCGTGCAGGGCTTCTCGCGCCGTCGCTTCCTGGATTTGGGCCTCACGCCCGGAACGGTGGTTTACGCAGAACTGAGCAACTTCTTCGGCGACCCACGTGCCTACCGCGTGCGGGGGACGCTGATCGCGCTACGAAAAGACCAGGCGACACAGATTTGGGTGAAGCCCGTTTGACACAGGAACACGCCCATGACCAACATCAAACTCACCCTCCCCACGGAACATTGCGAAACCTGCCCGGCCTATGCTCAACTGGAGCAAATGGGCCTCAAGGTCGGCAACTTTGACCGCGTGGTGGCGCTGGCCGGCAACCCGAACACCGGCAAATCCACGCTCTTCAACGCCCTGACCGGCCTCAAACAGCACACCGGCAACTGGCCAGGCAAGACGGTCACCCGCGCCGAAGGGGGTTATCAGTTCAACGGCGTGAGATATAAACTGGTAGACCTGCCCGGCACATACTCATTGCTCTCCGCCTCACAAGATGAAGAGGTGGCACGCGACTTCATTCTCTTCGGTCAGCCGGACTGCACCATCGTGGTGGCGGATGCAACCGCCCTGGAACGCAATTTGAACCTGGTCATGCAGGTCATGGAAATCACCGATAAAGTCGTGGTAGCCGTCAACCTGATGGACGAGGCGCGGCGCAAGGGCCTGGAAGTCGACACGCGCAGCCTGAGCCGCGACCTGGGCGTGCCGGCCGTTCCGCTCTCTGCCCGCAGTGGCGAGGGCCTCGCCACGCTCCTTTCCACGGTGGCCGATGTCATCGAGGGCAACATTGTCACCAGGCCTTTGCGAGCCGAGGGCACGCCAGAATTCCAAAAAGCCGTCAATGAACTGGTGCCGCTGATCGAACAACTGGCGCCCGGCGTTCCGAACGCGCGCTGGCTGGCGATCCGCCTGCTGGATGGCGACGCCCGCGTTCAAAAGGCCCTCTTGAGCGGCGAACTGGGCCAGATCGTGGCCCGCCAAAGATCCGCCGACGTGCCATTCAGCCGCAAGATGTCCGTAGAAGGAAGGCAATAAACCTCATGAGCATTCAACCGAACGACATCCTCTCCAAAGCCGAAACGCTGCGCAGCAACCTCTCCACGGGCTTTCGCGACGAGATCGTCAAATCGCTATATGCCGAGGCCGAGAAGATCGCCCGGCGGGCGGTCAAGACCACTGCCGAGAAAAAATACGATCTCGACCAGAAACTCGACCGCCTGGTCACCTCACCCATCACCGGCCTGCCCATTATGCTTGGCTTGCTGGCCATCGTCATCTGGCTGACGGTTTCGGGCGCCAACGTAGTCTCGGAGATGATCGCCGGCGTGCTGTTTGGCTTTGGCGATTGGGCACGCGCGCTTTTCGTCGGCCTGCACGTCCCATGGTGGATCACCGGCTTCATCTGGGACGGAGTTTATCGCGGCCTGGCCTGGGTGGTGAGCGTGATGTTGCCGCCGATGGCCATTTTCTTCCCGGCCTTCACCATCCTGGAGGACCTCGGCTATCTCCCGCGCGTCGCCTTCAACCTGGACTGGCTGTTCAAAAAGGCCGGCGCGCACGGCAAGCAATCGCTGACGATGGCCATGGGCTTCGGTTGCAACGCGGCCGGCGTGATCGCCACACGCGTCATCGATTCCCCCCGCGAACGCCTGATCGCCATCCTGACCAACAACTTCGTGCCCTGCAACGGGCGCTTTCCCACGCTGATCATGCTGGCCACGGTCTTCGTTGCAGCCGGCTTCGGTGGCGTTGCCTCTTCGCTCATTGCGGCCGGCGCCGTGGTCGGGGTGGTGCTGATCGGCATCGCCTTCACATTTCTGATGTCCTGGCTGCTCTCCCGCACCGTACTCAAAGGGGAGGCTTCCGCTTTCACGCTCGAACTCCCTCCATACCGTCGCCCAAACATCAGCCGCATCCTCTACACTTCTCTGATTGACCGCACGATCTTCGTCCTGTGGCGCGCCATGCAGACGGCGGCTCCGGCCGGTGCCATCATCTGGATTCTGGCCAACGTTCCGTTCGGGACCTCGAACCTGGCCACTGCCATCGCCAACGGGCTCAACCCCTTCGGCGTTCTGCTCGGCCTGGACGGTGTGATCTTGCTCGCTTACATCATCGCCATCCCTGCCAACGAGATCGTCGTCCCAACCATGATGATGATGTACACCGGAGCCGGCATGATGGTAGACGCGCCCTCGGGTGTCGAGGCCATCCGCTCCTTGCTGGTGGGGCAACACGGCTGGACGCTGCTGACCGCCCTCAACCTGATGCTGTTCTCCCTGCTCCATAACCCCTGCGGCACGACCATCTTGACCATTTACAAAGAGACCAAATCACTGAAGTGGGCGACGGTGAGCGTGGTGATCACGTTGGGAACAGCCTTCCTGGTCACATTCCTGACCGCCACCATCGCCAGAATGGCCGCTTGGAGGTAGTTCGCCGTAACAGGTCTTCAAGAGCCATGTATAAGTCCGAAAACGGCAGAACGGCAATCTGTGGTAGGATAAAGCAACTTCTTTCCTCCACCCCGCCTCCAGAGCCGTTGTCGCTTTGGAGACTTGCAAGGCAAATTCCCCGGCCCGCCTTTCACAGCGAGAGCCCCAATGACACAAGCAGCAGACATCCTTCTTGTTAACGCTCATGTCCTGACCATGGACGAGGCTCTGACCCGCTACCTGCCCGGCGCCGTAGCCGTGCGCGGCGATTCCATCGCGGCGGTCGGCCTCGAGGCCGAGATCACAAAAGAATACACCGCGAAAGAGATCGTGGATTGCGGCGGCAAGGTCCTCATGCCGGGCCTGATCAATGCCCACACGCACGTTCCCATGACGCTGCTGCGCGGCCTGGCAGACGATCTGCGCCTGGATGTATGGCTGATGGGCTACATGATGCCGGTCGAACGGGAGTTCGTCTCGCCGGAGTTTGTCCGCCTCGGCACGCAAATCGCCTGCGCCGAACTGATCCGCAGCGGCGTGACCACCTTCAACGACATGTACTACTTCGAGGAAGATGTGGCCAGAGCCACGGCCGAGGCGGGTTTGCGCGCCATTTGCTCCCAGACGGTGCTCAAATTCCCGGCTCCTGACGCGGCCTCGTACGAAGACGCGCTGGGCAGAGCGCGCGATTACATCCAGCACTGGAAAGGGCATGCGCTCATCACCCCCTCGATCGCCCCCCACGCTCCCTATACCTGCACTGCCGAAATCCTGCGCGCCACGACCGAAGTCGCAAAAGAGTTCGATGTGCCCCTGCATACCCATCTGGCCGAAACCTCCCTGGAGGTGGAGAACATGCGCCGCGAACAGGGCATGCCGGTCATCCCCTATGTCAAGAAACAGGGACTGCTCGAGGCCAGGGTCATTGCGGCCCACTGCGTGCACATCGACTCGGGCGAGATGCGCACCCTGCTGCACGCCGGCGCAGGAGTGGCGCACAACCCATCCTCCAACCTGAAACTGGCCTCCGGCTTCGCCCCGGTGCAACAGATGCTCACAACGGGCCTCCCCGTTGGGATCGGGACAGACGGGCCGGCCAGCAACAACGATCTGGACATGTTCGAGGAAATCCGTCTGGCCGCCTTCCTCTCAAAGGCCGTGACGAACGACCCGACCTCCCTGCCGGCGCCCACAGCCCTGAGCATGGCAACCCGCATCGGAGCCCATGCGCTTCACCTCGGACACCTGACCGGCGCGCTCATCCCGGGCTATCGCGCCGACCTGATCCTGGTGGACGTCACGCCCCTGCACAATTCCCCTGCCTTCCAGCGCTCCCCCGATGGCATCTATGCCCAGATCGTATATGCCTCCAAATCCAGCGACGTGAGCGACGTGATGGTCAATGGGAAATGGCTGATGCGTGACCACAGATTGCTCACGCTGAACGAAGAAGAACTCCTGGCGCACGCCCGCGAGGTGGCACGCCGCATCGACGTCTTCCTGGTCAGGCGAGAACAATCTGTGCTTTCCAAGTTGATCGCGCTCGGCGGATCGATGGAGCAGGAGTCGTTCGAGGTGCAGGTCAAAGTCGAAGTGGCAAGGAAACAGCCTGTCCTCCAGGCCCTGAAACGGCCTGAAATCGAGATCGTCCGCTACCGCCATTATCGTGAACACGATACATACTTCGAGTTCGAGGACGTCGAGCAGGGGCGCCTGCGCTATCGCGAGGACGATTTCCTCGATGAAAAAGGCAACGTGACCAACTCGCGGGCGCGTCTGACGTTGATCGGCCGCAAGCGCGAGGACAAATTCGAGCACGATGTGCTGCTCTCGCGCAGCCGCTTCCTGGCGCCGGCCTCCCACAGCCTGCGCTTCTATCGCGAGTATTTCAAGCCCATGCAGGAAACCACCATCACAAAGGATCGCGAGCGCTGGCTGATGCGGTTCAAGGAGACAGAGTTCTTCGTCAATGTGGACGAGATGATCGAGCCATCCCTGGGGTGCTTTGTTGAAATCAAGGCACGCACATGGAGCCGCACCGACGCCGAACGGAAGGCCGCCCTGGCGAGCGAACTGCTGGCCTTGCTGGGGCTCGGCCACAACAAGACCGTGACCGAAGATTACATCGAGATCTTGAATATCCGCAGAGGAGGCCCATGAAACACGCAAGCGCGTGGAGCGTGTTGGCCCGCATCCTGGCCATCCTTCTGGCCATTCTTTTTGTAGCAACCGCCATCGCCGCGCTGGTGCTGTTCAACCTCGAGCACAGCGCGTTCGACCCCCGTACGTATCGGCGCGCCCTGATCCAGGCCCGTTTTTACCAGCAGGTCCCGGCCATGCTGGGCAAGCTGCTGGCCAGAAACCTGGGGCAGACAGCCCCTGCCCTTGCACAACACATCACAGCAGAGCAATGGAAAGTCCTGATCGAAGCTCTGCTTCCCGAAGCGCAATTACAACCCATCGGCGAAGAGGCCATCGGGCAAATCCTGGGATACCTCAACGGCGAGGTGCGGACGCCCTCCCTCTCCCTCCTGCCCCTCAAACGAAACCTGGCAGGGCCGAGGGGACTCGCCGCCGTCATGAATCTCATTCAGTCTCAGCCGCCCTGCACTCCACAGCAGGTCGCCAGCCTGTTGACCTCGCCCGCCCAGGAACTCTGCAGCCCGCCGCAGGAGATGCTGGACATGTTCCGCCCGCTCATCCAGGCGCAACTGCAGAGCCTGGCCGCCACCCTGCCCGATAGCATACCCCTGATGGCCAACTCAGTCGGCGGCTCACCCGAGGCCCTCTTGCAACGGTTGCGGCTCGTCCGTCTGGTTATGCGCCTGAGCCCGCTTGTGCCTCTTGTGTGGCTGTTCGGGATCACCCTGCTGGTTGTGCGCAGCCTGCGCGACTGGCTGAAGTGGTGGGGCTGGCCTTTTCTGCTGGCCGGCCTGCCCGTATCGGGAGCGCCCTTCCTGCAACTCCTTCTGGAGCGCAGACTCGCCCGGCGACTCGCGCCCGAATTGCCGGCTGAAGTCCTCCGCGTCCTGCAAGATCTGGCCGGGGCGACCCTGCGTCAGGTCCTCGTGCCCATTGGCCGGGAAGGCCTGGCTCTGGCGATCATCGGCGCGGTGATGATCATAGCAGCCTATCTGATAGCCAGGCGCGAACAGCGGGCGCGCCTGGCCCGTTCAGAAGCCAAAACGCAGGTTTTCTGACAGGCCGGCGCGTGAACACACACCAGGAGCAACGATCGCAGGGCAGAGTTCCATCCGCGAGGAGGCCCGCACGCTCAAGGGCAGGCATTTTGAAGGTGCTCTTCAAAAGTACGGGCAAACTCGTGAAAGCCCGAGCCATCGCAGCGGGCACGGAAGAAATAATAGTCCGTCTGAGCCGGGAAGGCCACGGCCTGGAGGGCCTGCGAGCCCGGGTTGGAGATCGGCGCAGGCGGCAAGCCGTTGTAACGGTACGTGTTGTAAGGGGAATCGATCTGTAGATCGGCCAGGCTGAGGGGGTTGGTCCACCAGGTCTGTTGGGCAGCGTTGTAGCCCAGCGCGTACTGTACCGTCGGGTCTGCGTCCAGTTTCATCCCGGCTCGCAGGCGATTGAGAAACACCGCTGCCAGCAAGGGGGATTCTTCCTCGTGCACGGCCTCGCGCTGGACGATGGAGGCCAGTGTCACGGCTTGAGGCACGCTCAGGCCCTGGCGCTCGAACCCGTCCCGCAGGTCGGCGCTCAGGTGCAGGGCAAAGCCGCGCACGAAGGCTTCCACCGCCTGAACAGCTGTGGCCGTGCGCGGGAGGATGTAGGCGTCGGGGTAGAGGAAACCCTCTGTCGAGGCCGCGCCCGATAGAAAGTCGAAGCCCGGAGGCGGATTTCCGGAGGCGTCCAAAAATTCCTGCGGAGCGATCGCCAGTCCCGAGGTCGGGAGCGAGGCAGCGATCTCCTCCCTCCGCCAGCCGGGCAGAATCACAAAGGTCACCTCGGTGGGCGTGGCATCCTGCATGGCATGGGCCATATCGACGATGGACATGGAGGGGCTGAGTTCATAGTGTCCAGCTTGAAGCGATCGATCGAGGCCGGTGTAGATAAGGTAATCACGAAACGCGGCGGCGTCGTAAATCAACCCGGCGGCATACAGGCGATGGGCGACGGAGGCTCCCGATTCGCCCGGCTCGACAACGAAGGGCTGTTTCGGCCCCAGGCGATCCAGGGGACGGGTGAGCAACCCGTCATACCAGAGAAGGCGGGCTGAGTATTCGATCTTCTGAAGCGGATCGAGAGACGCGGCTGTAGGGCCGTAGCGATGGGCGGCGATCGAGGGCAGGCTCGCAAGGAAAGCCACAATGCAAAAAAGGGCGCCGAGAGAAGCAAGGAGAGCAAGGGTCGGGCGCGTAGGGATCATGGCTCTTCTCGCTCTGGAACGGTGTGCGGCGATTTACGGTGGGCGTCCAGGTAAGATTGCAAGATCATGGCTGCGGCGAGGTCGTCGAGGTGTCCCGTGCGCTTCCGACGCGGGACGCCGAGTTCGCGGCGCGTCAGACGGGCGTCTTGCGTGCTGAACGATTCATCCCACATCACAACGGGCATCTGGGTTTGGGTCTTGAGGGTCTCAGCAAACCGCGCCGCGCGCCGGCCGGCCGAGCTGGGACGACCGTCTTCAAGGAAAGACTGGCCGACAACGATCAATTCCACTCCGTGTTGAGCAGCAATCTCGGCCACATGGACTGCGTCTTTCAGGCGCGAGATGTGTTGGACGACTTGCAGGGGTCGGGCAATGCTCCCTGTGGGGTCAGAGATGGCGAGACCAATACGCTTCTCGCCGTGATCGACGGCCAAGATTCGCATGGGCACCATCACGGCACGAGTTGGATCTCTACGTTGAACGGGATCAACGGCAGCCAGGGCCACCAGGCCGGCTGCAGAACGATCTGCGGCGGCGCGGCCAGGGGGAAGTGAGCGCCCAGCACACGCGCCGCTTCGGCAGGCGGCTTCCCACCCACAAGGAGATGCGCCTGCCGAACATCCACCGCGTGCAGCAACGTACGTTCGACCTCGAGGGTGAAGCGCGCCTCCCCCGAGGCATCGGCCACAGGCGTCCCAGATACATGGAAGGTCAGGCTTTGTGAGAGAGCGACGAAACTTGCTGGCACGCTGGCATTCAAGATCAGGCCGGCCAGTTGTCTCAAGTCTTCTGCCATGACGTAGCGGGCGCGATACTCAGCACGCAGGGTCAGGCGCAGCCGCGAAGCAGCCTGCCCCGGCGGCGGGTCGTAGGTCTCTTCCAACATTCGTTCCAGATGAGGAGGGTCGGTCAGCAAGATGTCGTCGGCGCCGATCGCACCGCGCGTCTGTTGCTGTGCCTGGGACTGCAGCACAAGCATCAAGGCCTCGCGCAGGCGCTGACGATCCTCGTCGGAGGGAGCAAGGGTCACGGCGTCGCTGCCGCCACTGGTTGGTTGCGGGTTGGTTACGGCTATGGACAAACCGAGGGGGCCATCCACCATCTGGATGGCGTTTGCCGGCACGTTCCCGCCCGAGCCAGCCTCCAGCGCTTCGATCGGTATCTCTACGAAGGCATTGACCTTCCCATCCAGGTGGGAATCATGAAGAGTGATGAAGCGTACCTGCCTCGGAGGCGCGGTGGAAACCATCGTGCCGGCAGGAATGGAGATCTCGGTCTGCGTGAGATTCTTGAAGCGCGCCACGCCGCGCGCCCTGTCCTTCGGAAGGGCGACTTGCGACTTGACCTGCGCCGCCTGCGAGGCGCTCACCGTGAGGCTGATCTCATGGGCCGGCACCTCCCCTGCAACGGATATGGAGGGGGTGGAGAGGCTGGCCCTGACCGGGATGGCTGCGGTCTGCCGCTGCGAAAGGGGGGTCAGACGCAATGTGGCGTGCGGGACAAACAACATCGCCACCGCCAGGGCTGCCAGTGCACCGAGCACAAAGAAGGTGAGGCGGGCCGGCCAAGCGGACATCCATTTTGGTTGCGGGAGGCGGGCAGCCTGTTGCAGTGCCTGCAGATTGGGTCGCGGCCGGCGGCGCGGGGGGCGATGATCGGTATGGCGAGCCGGCCAGGGTTGCCGCTGTGCAGCGATGGCAGAATCGAAAACCGGGATGCCAAGCCGCTGCGCTTCACGCTGCATTTCGGGGCGGCGCGTGACCAGGCCCAATTCTGCGCCCAGGCCGCGGGCATGATATTGCAGGATGCGCAAATCCAGCGGGCGGAGCATGACCTTCTCAAATTTAGGCCACACCAACAGGATGCGCGGCGTCTTGGCCCACGACATGCGGTCGCGCACGGAAATCAGGTCATCGTGTGATTCCAGCGTGATAATCTGGGTTTTCATGGCACGCCTGGATGATTATACCCTCCGCGGCGTGGATGGCAGAAAGGTTACCAGCGGATGGCCGGCGGCAGAAGCGCGCGATCCTTCCAGGTGGCCTGCCCTGTAATGGAAAAGGCCAGCGAACGCAGGGCGACGAGCAGGAAGAGGAACATGCTCAACGGATAGAGCGCGGCCAGCCAGAGCGGAAAGCGAAAGCGTTTGTAAGCCACGCTCCACATCAGCAGTCCTTCCAAACCGGCCACGAGCGCCAACTTATACGGAAAGAGTTCAAACGGGATTCCCAAAGCGTGCGCCAGAATGACAGCAGGCGGTTCGACAAAGGCCAGCGCGACCCCCAGCCAGGCGAGGATGTACACCGAAACGCGATAATCAAAGAAAGCAAAGACGTTCTTCGTAAACCCGCCGACCGCCTCCCAGAACCCCTGATACATGCGGCAGGTTACATGGGTTGTGGCGTCCAACAGGCGCCACTCCAGGCCGTTGGCGATGATGCGCCGCCCCAGGGCCACATCGTCCACCACATTCTTGCGCACCGCGGCATAGCCACCGATGGCCTCCAATGCCCGGCGGCGGAAGAGCATGAATTGTCCAATGCTCACCGACAGGTTGGGCCAGCGCCACCTGCGCGCCAGACTCAGCGGCAGGAAGGAGAGGATTCCAAAACTGATGACCGGCACGAGCAATTTCTCGCCCAGCGTGGGGATTTCCTGACGTGGAAAGGCGCTCAGCAAATCGGCGTCCTCGGCCAGCAAAGCCGAGACGCTGTCTTTCAGCGCATTGGGCGTGTGGCGGGTATCAGCATCGGTGAAGAGCAGCAATTCGCCGTCTGCCGCGCGTGCCAGTTGATGGCAGGCCCAGTGCTTGCCCAGCCAGTCCGGCGGCAGGGGAGCGCCCTCCAGCACACGCAGTTGAGGATGGCGGGACTGCAAGCTGCTCAGGATGCGGCGTGTCTCATCGGTGGAATGATCGTCAAGGACAATCACCTCATAGTCCGGGTAATCCTGACTCAACAGAGAAACAAGGCAGGCTTCGATATGGCGGGCTTCGTTGCGAGCCGGCACCAGCACCGAGACGCGCGGCCAGTGCGCCGGATGGGGGTATCGATCGAAACGGCGGATCGAGAGATAGTTCGAGATGGTCGTCAGCAACCCCAGGCCCAACAGGATAATCACGATGACGGGGTGTTGTTCAACGATCAGCGTCACGCGTCCCTCCGGGCGAGCAGGTTCGCCACCCAGGGGCGCAGTCGCAGGGGATGCCCCAGGTCTCTGCGATGGGTGTACAGGAGAAGCAGGGTGTTGAGCACGGCCAACGCCGTCAGCCAGGGCGTGCCATCGAGGAAGAAAACATAGGCCAGAAGGGCGAACATGCCGGCCAGCGCAGAATATGCATCTTCCGTCTGCAGGGCCAGGACGGGCAGCGTCAGGGAGGCGTACACGAAGAGGACGACCGGGCCCAGCAGGGCCATCCACACCCCACCCGTCACCCCCAGAGCCTTGCCACCGCGAAAGCCGAGGAACGGTTGAGTGGCATGCCCTAAAATGGGCGCCATACAAACCGGGAGAAGCGACCAGCCCGAAAGTCCGGCGTGACGCGCCAGGGCAATCGGGAGATAGCCCTTGGCGACTTCGAGGCCCACAGCCAGCAGCCCGATTCTCCATCCGCCGGCAATCCACACATTCGTCCCGCCGGGGTTTCCATCCCCAACACGGCGAATATCGGCCCCGGCCAGCCATCTCCCAACCAGGAAGGCAAACGGGATGCTGCCAGAGAGATACCCCAGGGCAGACCAGCACAAGATGTCAAACATGAGGCCTCCTCGTGCCACACATCTCCTGGATCTGGTAACACAAACCCTGTTGCCTCGCCTCGCGCCGTCAGGGGACTGTCCTGCGCCTGACGAAGTAGACCGCTCCGTTCCTATCGCTGTAGAGCAGTTCCAGATCCGCCAGGGTGGCCAGGTCCTCCGGCGGAGCAATGTGATGATATTGATTTGGAGTGAACCAGATGATGTAACCACTCTGAGGCGGCCAGCGAGGGTAGGCCTGTTGCAATGCCATTCGCCTCTGTTCAGGCGGCAGGCCGGCCTCCTCGTAGGGCAGAGGCGTCACAGGGCGCTGATAAATGAACCACACGATGTTCAGATAATTGCTGTAAAGCGCCGCAGAGGGGTCCTGTTCCAGGAGTGGTTGTGCGGCCTTGACCAGGCTCATCTCGCGGTAATAGGCCGAATTGGCGATGTTGTAATTACTGGGTTCGCCCACCTTCAGCGCCAGGCGAATGTACTCCTGCACACCGTACACAGGGTATATCAACCACACGGCTATGGCGATCCCCAGCGCCCAACGCGTCTGCGGGCGGTCAAGATCGAGATGGGAGAGGAGGAGCGCATCCAGCGTACAGAAGACGAGCGCCAGGATGGCCGGCAGGAGGATGACGTAATAACGATCGGAGGTCAGGTCCAGATGATCGGCGGTGACGACGGTAAAGGCCAGCCCAAAGAAATAGATCGCAGAGAAAGTCAGGGCGGGCCACAAGTGAGGATTGGACAGCATGCTCAGCCAATTCATCCAATCCGCTTTTCGGTTGAGGAGGAGCAGGAGCACGATGAAAACGGTCAGAGGTATCCAGGGGTGCAGCAGGATGGGATCCATGAAGGGCAGGCGCGGGACGAACCACCACAGGATTTTCGTCAGCGACAGGCTGATGTTTTCGAGAGGGAGCATTTCGCCCAGGTTGCGCGGGCCGAAGAGCGTGCGGCTGACGGGGTAGTTGTGGAAGACAACCCAGGCCGCCAGAGGCAGGAGCGCCAGGAGGGAGAGAAAGGCAGCCCGAACGAGTCCACCTCGGCGTTCTTTGTAGATCACCACCAGCCCTCCCACGGCAACCAGGAAGACGCCCAGGTAGCGCTGAAGAGCGGCCAGTCCGGCTACAAGGAACATCCACCACAAGGCGCGTTGGGAGGCGCTTTGCAGATAGGAAGCCGCCTGCAGGAAGAAGATCAGCATGAAGGTGGCAAACAAGGGCTCCGAGGCCACGTTGGCGTAAATCCGCAGCGTAGAACGGGAAAGAGCAAGGATCAGTGCGCCCAGAGCCGCATAGAGTGGCCTCTCTTTGAAGACGCGGGAGAGCCACCACCCGCCCAGCGCGATGTTCAGGGCGTGCAGCCAGACGTTCAAGTACCATGCCACCTGAAACACCGAGCGATGCGTCAACGCGCTCAAGCCGGCCAACACCAGCGGATAGAGAGGCGGCCACCAGACGAACGGCGCGCCCGCCAGGTCCACAAAACCCTTTCCACGCAGCAGATTCTCGGCAGTGGAAAGATTGCGCCCTGCATCGGAGGAAACACCGGCTCCATACCTGGATGTAACCAGCAAGACCATCGCCAGGCCCATCAACGCAAGGAGGGAAAGATAGATTCCAAAGCGGGTTCCAGAAAGAAATCTTCCGGGCATGAAGACTATTATAATAGGGCGCATGACCCCGCCGAATTTCCTCTCCGTGAGCGAGGCGCTGCTGCTTCTGCGGCGCAAGAGACTCGCACCACAGACCCTGATCGAAGCCTGCCTGCGTCAGATCGAGAAGTGGAATCCCACCCTGAACGCGTTCATCACCGTCCTTCGAGAGCCAGAGGCAGGCAATCGTCCTTCGAACGGCAGGCTCGCGAACATCCCTATTGCCCTCAAGGACCTGTTCGAAACGAAAGGCATCAAGACCACGGGCGGCTCAAAGTTCTTCGCGGATTACGTCCCATCGTCCGATGCTGTTGTGGTGCAGAAGTTGAAAGCGGACGGTGCGGTCCTCATTGGCAAGACCAACCTGCACGAGGTCGCCCTCGGCGTGACCAACAACAACCCGCATTGGGGAGCATGCCGCAATCCGTGGGATATGCGCCGCGTTTCCGGGGGTTCATCGGGGGGCAGCGCGGTGGCGGTGGCTACAGGCATGGCGCTGGCTGCCCTCGGCACGGACACCGGCGGCTCGATCCGCATCCCGGCCGCGCTGTGCGGCGTGGTCGGGTTGAAGCCCACCTACGGGCGCATCAGCCTGCGCGGCGTGCTACCTCTTTCGTGGAACCTCGACCATGTCGGCCCGCTGACGCGCTCGGTGCAGGACGCGGCCCTGCTCCTGCAATCCTTGGCCGGATACGACCCCGAGGACCCCTTCTCGATCGACCACCCGACGGATAACTACACCACAGGGCTTGGGAAAGGCGTCAGGGGCTGGCGCATGGCGCTGGCAGTCGGGACTTATATCGAAGCCGCGGAGGCCGAGGTCCTGGAGGCCGTCCAGCAGACTGCCCAGGTCTTCAGGAAATTGGGAGCGAAGGTCGAAGAGGTAGAAATGTCCTTCCTGCGCGAGGCAGCACTGGCCAACGCTCTGATGGTGCCTGCCGATGGAGCGGCCTATCATCGCGAACGCCTGGCAGAGCATGCGGACTGGTTCGGCGCCGATGTGCGTCAACGCCTGGAGACGGGAGGCGCGACCACCTCCACGGAGTACATCCTGGCGCGCAAGACTCAGACGGAGATGAGGCATCGTCTAGGGCGCTTCTTCCGTGAATATCCAATCTTGCTGCTACCGGCGACGCCCGTGACGGCGCCGCTCATCGAGGGGAGCGATGCTGTGGAACAGGCACGGCGATTGACGCGTTTTACCGCCCCGTTCAACCTGAGCGGAGTGCCGGCCATCTCCATTCCATGCGGCTTCGACAGGCAGGGCCTGCCCATCGGATTGCAGATCGTGGCCGGCGCCTGGAACGAGGCGGCCGCGCTGCGCGCTGCCTACGCCTACGAACGGGAAACGGCTTGGGGAACGAGGCGCCCGCCCCTCGTCCAGGAATGAGGCAGGCGTCGCTTCACCCTCTGGGAAGTCTAATCCTCGCGCGCGTTCACTTTTTCTTTTCGCAAATCCCTTTGCTCTCGTTCCACTGGCAGGCGTATCCGTTGCGGATGCAGACCGGCTCCGTCGTGATCGCACTGCAGATGTCGATCGGCGGGCCGCAGCGCGCAATGTTGAGTTGAACCGTCACGCATCCGGGAGCGCTGGCACGCACCTGGGTCGGGACACAGGCATTTTGGGAGGCATCGAAGACGAAGCCCAGCGGACAGCCGGGGTACGTCCCGCCTACATTCGCCTGACAGCACTGGTAGTTTTGATCATAGGTGTAGCCGGGCACACAGGCCTGATACGTCTGAAGCGCGAGTTGAGGCTGATCGATGCCATAGGGCGCCTCCGCCGGGCCGGAGGGGGGCACGCACGCGCCATAGGCCGTATCGAAGTACAGCCCCATCGGACACTGGCCGTTTTGACTCAACCCCAGGGCGCATATCTTCTTCCCGCCACGATCGATGAGATTGTAGCCCGAGGGACAGCCGGCCACGCCGGGCTGGCCAAGGATGGGCGTGTACACGCAGGCCCCGCTTGAAGCGTCGCGCGTGTAAGCCGGATCGCAGGTGGGAACGGCCCCACTGACGCCGGGCAGGTTGCTACAGGCTGGGTTGCAGACCGTGACCTCGCCGGAGGAGTTGGCAGGGCCGCTGCAGGTCAGAATGCGCTTTCCATCCACGACGGCTTCGGAGCAGGTGTACCTTCGGGTGTTGAGTTCATAGGTGGCGCCATCGGGGATCTGCAAGGTGGTGTATCCCTTGCCGGCGGAACAATAGTTGCCGCGCACCTTGGCATCCGGCGATTGGCAGCTTGTGGCCAAATGGCCAGAAGTCGCGCCGCTTGCCAGCACACCGCTGGGCACGTAGGAGGCCGTTTGACAATAGGGCGCGATCAGTTTGGGTTGATTGACCACACACCGAAAGCCGAGATCGCGACTGTGATACGAGGGAGGCGCGTAATGTCGCAGGGCCGAAAGGACCTGGGAGGCGTCGCTCTCAAACGAGCTGCCGCGAATGACGCGTTCCGTGCCCGCAGCCGGGCCGGTGGGATTCTGCAGCGGCATGGAGTCGTAAGCACCAGGGCTGTAAAAGTCTTTCACCCACTCAAAGACGTTGCCGGCCATGTCCAGCACGCCGTAGGGGCTGCGCCCAGCCGGATAATCGTTGACTCCGCTGGTGTGACCGAGGCAGCCTTTCTGGTTGAGCAGGTCGCAGCCTGGGCGGTCGTTGCCCCAGGGGTAAGCGTTGCCGCTTGGGCCGCGCGCCGCCTTCTCCCATTGCGCCTCGGTCGGCAGTTCGGCCTGAATCCACTGGCAATAGTTGTTGGCCATGTCCCAGGTCACTCCGACGACCGGGTAATCGCCGTAATCCGGATGGGTGTACAGCGGGGTGCCGAGTTCCTGGGCTGGCGGGGCGCAATGGCCACTCGCCACGCACTGAGCATACATCTTGTTGGTCACCTCGGTGGTGTAGATCCAATAGCCATCCAGCGAGACGGTTTTGAGCGGGGCATCGCCATAGCCCAGTCCCATGCTGAATTCTCCGGCCGGCACATAGACCAGCAGGCTGCCATCGAACCAGGCCATGCTCGTCCCGGCCTGCGGGCCGGCCAGCACAACCGGCAGGAGGGTGGGCGTGGCCGTCGGAGGGATGGGCGTAGGACTCGGCTCAACCGTGGGAGGCAGTGTGGAGGTCGGGAGGGGGGTAGAGGCCGGTGCGCAGGCGGCAAGCCAGAGCGCGCCGGCCAGAAAGATCCAGGTGCTGTACTTCATGGTTTTTCTCCTGGCAGGAATTATACCCCGCCCGGGAGAGGCGCCGCTCTTCTTCACTTTACAAATCCCCCCTCCGCGGCTATACTTTTTGTCGGACGTTGACTTTCACTGCCCCGCGGCAGTTTGTTTGGACGCCATCGCACGCGCTACGTAACAGCCCTCGCGAGCACGTCAGCGAGGGCCTCTTTTTGGCTTCGACCACCTGCGGGTGGAATCATCTTACACTTACAATCGCGAGGATAATCGAGAAACAATGAGCAAGCACGGAAAATTGAAGATCATCCCTCTCGGGGGACTTGGGGAAGTGGGCAAGAACATGCTGGCTTACGAATTCGAGCGCCAGATTCTGGTTGTGGACGCCGGCATCATGTTCCCCGAGAACGACATGCTGGGGATCGATTACATCATCCCCGACTACGAGTACCTGCGCGCAAGAAGCGAGCAGGTCGTGGGAATCGTCATCACCCATGGGCACGAAGACCACATCGGCGCCATTCCCCATGTGTTGAGCGACCTTCCGGCCCCGCTCTATGCCACGCCTCTGACGCGCGGCCTGATCGAGGTCAAACTGGCACGCAGCAGCGGATGGAAAGGGGTTTCCCTCCATACTGTGGAAGCAGGGAAGTCCGTAGAAATCGGCCCCTTCAAAGTGGAGTTCTTCCACATCTGCCATTCCATTCCCGATGCGGTTGGGCTGGCCATTACCACGCCGGCCGGATTGATCGTTCACATGAGCGACTTCAAGTTCGACCACACGCCGGTGGACGGCTGGCCGACCGACTACGCCAAACTGGCAGAACTCTCGCGTCGCGGGGTGGACATCCTGCTTTCCGATTCCACCAACTCGGAGCGCCCCGGCTGGACGCCATCCGAGATGATCATCGGGCCGGCCTTCGACAAAGTCCTCGCCGAGGCCAGGGGGCGAGTCATCGTTGCCACATTTGCCTCTTTGATATCACGCATTCAACAGGTGGCCGATGCCGCGGCTCGCAGTGGACGCAAGATGGCCCTCGCCGGCCCCAGCATGATCGATAATGTCAAGATTGCCCGCAAACTGGGCTACCTGAACATTGCGGAGGACATCCTGGTGCCGCTCGAGCAGGCCCTCCACATGCAGGATCACAGAGTGGTGATCATGTGCACCGGCTCGCAAGGTGAGCCCTCCTCCATCGTTGGGAGGCTTTCCACAGGCACCAATCGCCAGTTCGATTTGAAGGCCGGCGACACGGTCGTGCTCTCCTCGCATCCCATTCCGGGCAACGAAGAGGCCGTGAGCAAGACGATCAACCGACTGCTGCGGCGCGGAGCCAGGGTCGTCTACGACGGCATCCTGCCCGTGCACGTCTCGGGGCACGCCAGTCAGGAGGAGCAAAAACTCCTGCTCAGCCTGGTCAGGCCAAAATATTTCATTCCCATTCACGGCGAACTGCGCCAGCTGGTGCGCCACGCCGAACTCGCGAAAGAGATCGGCATTCCGGAAGAGAACATCCTTGTGGTGGAAAACGGTCAGATCGTTGAGTTCTCCGGCGGGCGCGTCAGGCTCGGCGAGCGCATACCGGGCGGGTACGTCTTCGTGGACGGCGAATCGATCGGCGACATCGATCACGACGTCATGCGTGAGCGCGAGATGCTCGCCCGCAGCGGCATCCTCCTGATCGACGTCAACATCGATCGCTCCAGCGGACGCCTGCTGCACGAGCCGGAGATCATCACGCGCGGCTTCGTCTCCCCCGAAGATGCCGAGAGCCTCCTGCCCGAGATTCGCAAGCGCGTGATCGAAGTGGTCAACACCCTCGGCCTCGATAACGAGCGCGAGATCGTCCATGCCGTCAAGGGCTATCTGCACCAGGCGACGCGACGACGGCCGATGATCTTCGTGACCATGAGCAGGACCTAAGCGCGCCTCCATCCGTACCTGCCGCGTAGCGGCACGAAGGCCACGCCGGTAATCGTGCGTTTTTCAAAAACACCCCCTCGCCGTATGACGAGTTTGAGCATCTGAAAGCCCAGCCTGCCCAGGGGGAAGACCAGGCGGCCTCCATCTTTCAGTTGTTCGAGCAGAGGGCGCGGCAGGCGCGGCGCGGCGGCCGCAACGATGATCCCATCGTATGGCGCAGCTTCAGGCCAGCCCAGCGAGCCGTTGCCCACATGGCAATGCACATTGGAATAAGCAGCCAGGATCGGACGCGACCTCTCGGCCAGTTCGGGGATGATCTCCACGGTGTGCACTTCTGCCGCCAAATGCGCGAGCAACGCGGCCTGATAGCCCGAGCCCGTGCCTACCTCCAACACACGCTCGCTGCCCCTCAGATTCAGCAGGCTGATCATCAAGGCCACGATGTAGGGCTGTGAGATGGTTTGCTCGAAACCGATGGGCAGAGGATGGTCGCCGTAGGCCACATGACGAAACTCCTCCGGCACGAACAGATGACGCGGCACGGCCTCCATGGCGGCCAGCAAGCGCGGTTCCTTCAATCCGCGCTGCACAATCTGTTCTTCGACCATTCGATGTCGTTCAAGGGCATACACATCCGTACTGTTCATCAAAGCCATTTCCGCGCGATCTGCCGGGCAATGCCACCCATGGGGTAATCCTCCAGGCGCGTCTTCTCCACCCAACTCAGAGGCTCGGGCAGAGAACGGGAAAGAAGGCGCGCCCGAAAGACGTGCACGGTGACGCGAAAGTGGCTATAGGCGTGGCGCACAACGCCCAGAAACGCCTCGCTTCGGACCCTGAGCCGGTACGCCCCTCGCAGCGCCTCTCTCACCCCCAAGGCAGGCTCCCCCTCCACCCGCCCGTTGGGGAATTCCCATAAACCGCCTAGCAAGCCCTCGGAGGGACGCCGCGCCAGCAGGACGTGCGAGGCATTGCCGATCGGCCTTTCCACCACGACCGCCACGGATTGGTAGCCAGGGGTTTCCTTGCGAGGCGCACGCACGGGCCTCTGTTCCTGAACCCCGAGGCGATAGGCTTCACACATGGCCATCAACGGGCAGCAAGTACAGCGCGGCTTTCCCGGTAAACAGAGGCTGGCCCCCAAATCCATGAGCGCTTGGTTGTATTCGCCGGCCCTGCCCCTGGGCAGGTGAGCCACAGCCAGTTGCTGTACAATCTGTCTCCCGGCGCGCGTATCCAGGGATTGATCGATGTTGAAGAGACGCGCCAGCACGCGGCGCACATTGCCGTCCACCGCCGCCACATCCAGGCCGAAGGCCATCGAGGCAATGGCGGCAGCCGTATATGGTCCCACGCCGGGCAGCCTCTGGAGAGCCTCCACGGAGTTCGGCAACTGGCCGGCGTACTCCTGCAGGACGAGGCGCGCGGCGCGCTGCAAATGGCGGGGGCGCGCGTAGTAGCCCAACCCCTCCCATGCCTTCAGCACGTCCTGCTCATCTGCCTGAGCCAGATCCCTCAGCGTGGGGAAGCGCGCCATCCAGCGTTCAAAATAGGGGATCACCGCCTCGACCCGCGTTTGCTGGAGCATGACCTCGGAAATCCACACCCCATAAGGAGTGGGGCACTCGCGCCAGGGGAGGTTCCGCCGCTCTCGGCGGTACCAGTCCAGAAGCCGCGCCGCAAGGCGGGAGGCTCTCATGGGATGGCCTCGCGGGAGCACGGAAGTGAAAGCGGCGCGCTCAGATGGGCCGCCTCCTCGCCGGGGAAGAAAACCAGGCGCGCTTCCACATAGCCCTCGCGCTGGCAGCCCAGGACGATCGCATCCGCCGCGTGCGGAAAAGGCAGAGGCATCTGACGGCTCGGCAACAGGGCCTCCCAGCGCGCCTGATTGATGAGCACAAAGCCCATGCGAGAGAAGGGACGCGGCGTGTAGGCAGGCCAGGGATTGCTCGAAGAGAGCCCCCGATCGCGAACGAAGAAGCGCGGGTAAAGCACGCGCCCGATCTGCAAAACGGCCTGGGGCTGCTTGGAGAACTCGATCAGTTCCGAGGGGGTCACTCCCTGCTGTTGAACCGTATTCGAGGCAGCCAGCATGGCCAGAAGGCGCTCGGGCGTCTGCCCGGCGTAGCGCGGCGAGGCCAGGCCCTCGGCCATCCACGGCAGGCCGCCGAGCAAAGCCAGCGCCACGAGCATGAGCAACAGCGGCGCGGTGCGCAACCGATGCGCACCTGACCCGGCGGGGGCAGGAAGCACTCTTTCCGGAAGCGCTCCAAACCAGAGGGCGGCCACAGCGAAGGCCTCGGCCGCGCCGATGCCAAAGTAGAAGTACCACACCCAATCGGCGGGCAGGTCATAGCGCCAACCGGAAAAGCGCCCGATCCCGTTGGCCAGGGAATAGCCGATCGAAAAGGCAAGCGGCGTCAGGCCGGCCCAGCCCAAGCGCTGCCACACCGCCCCCAACCCCAGCGCGATGACGGCCAGATACAGAAGGAGCAGCAGAAAGTTGCCCGACGAGAGGCTGCCATCCCAATTCATCCAGTAGAGGCGGATGGGAGCGAACAGCCCATCGTACGGTTCAATCAGAGGCAGGGCCAGCAAGGCGTTGATTTGTGTGGCCAGAAAATGCGTCGCGATGAAGCCGAAGACGAAGGCCGGGTCGCGCCACACAAAGGCGACCAGCACCCCGGCGAGACTCTTGCCCTGCAAGTCCACGCCGGAGATATCCAGGTTGCCCGTGTACTGATATTGGCTGGCAAGCAGCCGATACTGGAATGGGGCATCGAAGGCAAACGCTCCCGTGCGCAGGTAGTTGTGGAACAGCCAGGGGATTACTGAAGCCAGCAGCCCGGACAGGAAGAAGGCAACGAGTCGCAGGGTCGACCTGCGCCAGCCCAGAATCAGGATGGCTAGCGGAAGGATCACGAGCAGGATCAAGATGGACTGCGTGCGCAGGAGCAGCAGGAGGCCAAAGACGCCGCCGGCCAGCAAGGCGCTCTTCTCGTCCCGCCGTTGGAGCCAGGCCAGGACCAGCAGGCAAGCAAGCAGCAACAGCAAGAGCGTGGGCAGGTCAACCAGGAGCGTGCGGGTGTTGGAGACGCGCGTTTGAGAAGAGATCCACAACGAAACCCACTCTCGGAAGATGGCCAGCAGCGCCACGATGAGGCCGGCAGCGCGACTGTGAAGTCTCTGGCCCAGAAGGTAGAGCGCCACCGGAATAAAAGCCAGGAGCAGAGTCTGGCCGGCCAGGATCAGATCATAGCGCTCGCCCGCCAGGGAGTGCAAAGCCGCCAGGAACACAATATACAGCGGGCGCGTTGGGATCTCACCCTGGTACGGATACCCGATCAACAGGCTGTGCGCCATCGAGTCGTAATAGGCGGCATCCGAATTGGGAAAGGGCACATTCTGCGGCGCACTCATGGGAGCGTAGAAACTGCTCTGCATCACGCTCATGGGCACGCTCAACCAGAGGCCCACGCCGAGCAGCCACACCAAAGGAGGAAGAAGCACATCCAGCGGCAGGCGGGACTCGCGCGCGGAGAGCCATACCAAGCACAGGCCGCCCGTCAGCGCCAGCCCCAACTGCCAGCCCAAGACGGGGACGCCCGGCTCGGCCCAGTAAGCCGCGTCGGGCTTCAATCCGAGACGAGTCAGGGAAACCACCAGCAACGCCAGCAGCAAGGCTGCCCAGGCCAACAGCGCCGAACGGAACACAGCGCCGCGCTCCCGAAGGCGGGAGGGATGCATTCCACAACGCCGGGCCAGTGCCAGCCAGCATAACTCCAGGGCCAGGAGGGAGAGATAGCCCAGGAGCGGCGTCAGGCGCACGTAAATGGGAAGCAGGCGCGCCGGGTCGAGGTAGCGCAAGAGGAACAGGGCCACACCCGAGCTCCAGGAAAGGAATGCGGCAAGGGCAATCCGTCCCGGATGGGCAAACCAATTCAGGTCGTCCCGGCCACGCCACAACAAATAGACCCAGGCCAGGAAGAACAGGAGCAGGGTGCCGAGCAACGCCAGTCGCGAGAGAGAAAAGCCGGCGCCCTCACGCGGGATGGAAAGCAGGGCCAGGAAAGCGACTCCCGTTTGGAGAGCCGCCATGGCACAAAACCACCTCCATGTAGATTGTGTGGGTTTCATGTTCCGCGATCTGGGCTCAGAACTGGAATCCGCCGCGCGCCGGAACAATCTTATAAGAAAAGTTGCGCACGAAGGTCAAGAGGCGATCTTCAAGCATGCCCCACTCTTTGGAATTCAGCCAGCGGCGCGCCGAGGTCAGGTTGTCTGCCAGAAGAGAGACCTGAATCTGGGGGTAGGCACCATACACCGTCGCCCAGGCCTCTACCGGCTGAAACCCCAGGCGCTGGACGCCCGGCACCCACTCTCCAACCACGAACTCGAAGTACTCCTGTTCGCGATCGGCAGCAATGTCCCAGGTCATGATGACTTTCACAGGCACGTCGTTCACTCGCGTTGATAATCCAGTACAACCACGTGGGTCTCTTCGGGCAGGCTTGAGCGCGTCACTTTCAAGCCGGCCTGGGTCTCTGGCTTTCCCAGTCCCATCTCTTTGAGGAATTTGTTCAACGAATCGAGGGGGAGTTTTGTGTCGGGCGTAGCGTAATGCATGGGGATGACGATGTTCGGTTCCAACAGGCTGACGACTTCGGCCGCCTTGGCGGCGTTGAGCCCGCCGCCACCACCCACCGGAACGAGAGCGACGTGGATCGTCCCCAACGCTTCGATCTCGGTCTGAGTCGGCACCTGTCTCAAATCTCCGAGGTGCACCACTGTCAGGCCATTGTAGTCGAAGACGTACAGGGTGTTGCGCACCTGCTCTTTGGCCTTTTTGCCAGAGGTCGTGCCATCTGTCTGGACGCCGGTGATGAACACCCCTCCGATTTCAAATTCGCCGGGGCCGCGGATCACATGGCTTGCGCCCTTGACAGCCTCCGTGTAGTTATGTCCCGGCGCATCATGGCTGACGGTAACGATGTCGGCTTTGAGTCGAAGAGGGGAATATCCCACAGTCTGGCTGTCGAACGGATCCATCACCACCGTCGCCATGCCGCGTTCGGTGAGGCGGAAGCAGGAATGGCCATACCAGGTAATTTCCATGAAGCAACCTCCAGAAGCAATTATAATGGATAAACTTGTCCGAGGGCGCGCTCATGTACAAATTGAAGTTCATCCCCCATCTCGAGGCCACCTTCACGGTCATCGTTTGGGGAGCGACGTTCATCGCCACCAAGATCGCGCTGCAGGAGGTCTCGCCGGCTACCGTCGTCTGGTTGCGCTTTGCGATGGGCGTGCTCATCCTCGGCCTCACCGTTCTGGCGCGCCGGCAATTTGCTTTGCCGGCGCCCGAGGAGTTGGGCCTCCTGGCGATATTGGGCTTCGTTGGCATCACCTTCCATCAATGGCTTCAAGCCACCGGCCTGCAGACGGCGCAGGCGACGACCACAGCCTGGATCGTGGCCACAACGCCCGTGTTCATTGCCATACTGGGTTGGTTGATTTTGAGAGAGGGGTTGGGCTGGCGGCAGGTTGTTGGAACAGGGCTGGCGTTCAGTGGCGTGCTGCTGATCGTCAGCAAGGGAAACCCGGCCGCCCTGTTCCATGGTGCGCAGGGCACGATCGGGGATGCCCTGGTGCTCATCAGCGCGCCCAACTGGGCCGTCTACACCATCCTTTCCCGCCGCGCGTTGAGCCGGCAGCCTGCGGCGCGCATGATGTTCTACGTCATGTTGTTCGGGTGGCTCTTCATTAACATCTGGAGCTTTGCCTTTGGTCCCGGCATGAGCGAGATCGCGCGCCTGGACCTCAGGGGCTGGGCTGCGATTCTGATGCTGGGATTCTTCGGCTCCGGGCTGGCCTACATTGCCTGGTACGATGCCCTGCAGGCCCTGCCGGCTTCTCAACTGGGCGTGTTTCTCAACCTCGAGCCGTTGGTCACGACCCTGCTGGCTGCCCTCATGTTGAACGAGCCCCTGACGCTTCTGGTGCTGCTCGGTGGCGCAATCATCCTGCTCGGTGTGTACCTGGTCAACCGCGGCAACTAACCTCATCCTCCCGGCCACATTCGAATGGCCATTCCCACCACCCTCATCCCCATCCCCTCTCCCGGTGGGAGAGGGATGCAAAATGCAAGGTAAGGGCAGAGTTACAGCATGGGATAAAAACAGGTTGCGCCGCGGTTCTCCCTTGCGGCGCAACCTCAGGGAACAGACTGCGCTCAAGCCAGTTGTGGTTGTCATGGAGTCCGGGCACGCTCCGGACTCCATGGGGAACAAATTACTTGGCCGGCAGGGTCTGGATGTAAGCCAAGACGTCAGCGATGTCCTGCCAAGACCAGCCCAGGCTGAGGCCGGAGGGCATGGGTGCGCCGGGCTGCCCGTACGCAATCTTGTTGAAAGCTTCCCATGGGTTATCGGCGCCAATGGTGCCCACGTACTCGGGCGCGGCTTCACCACCGAAGTTCAGGACCTTGCCGTCCTCGCCATGGCATGCGGCACAGGTGCCGCTATAAAGCGCCTTGCCATGTTCCGCATTGCCGTTGACGGTTTTGTCGTCGTTGATGTAGGGCTTCAAGTCTTGCAGTTGTTGTATAAAGGCAACCAGGTTGTTCAACTCGGCCTCGCCGAGGTAGGGCGAGAAATCATGATTCTCGCTCTTGAGGGCGGCCAGCAATTCCTCAGGACTCTTCTCTTTGGCGGCAAAGATGCCGGGAAAGCCGGTCTTATGCGAGCCAGAGCCATAACGCCCCTCCACGCCGAGATAATCCCAGCCGTGGCACTCTTTGCAGCGCCAGGTATCGGCGCCGGTGCGGGTGTTGGTGGTTTGGGTGGCCCACAGTGGCTGATTGCCTTCCGGGACATCCACGCCGAGTTCCTTCATCCAGTTATCATACAGTTTGGCGCCGCGAATCGGGTCGCCGCTCGGCGCGGGGGCAGGCGATACGGTGGGGGGCGCCGCCGTGGGGGCTTCTGTCGCCGGGACAGCGGTGGGAGCAGGGGCCTCGGTAGGCGTCGCCTTCTGAGCACCGCACGCGGCCAGAAGCGTCGCCGTGACCAGCAAGATGCCCATCCACACAAACCATTTCGATGTTCTCTTCATAGCACATTCTCCTTAACCAAAGAAATTATGGTGAGATTCACCATCGACATGATTTCATTCTAATATGAGAGCGCGTCAAAGGACGGTCAAAAAATGTCTCAATTGCGTCCTCGCCTGAAACAAAGCGGACAAGATGACTATAATTCAAGCATGAAGAGCAAACTGCTGGGCTGGCTCAACCAAAGCCACTACCTTGACTTGAACATCCTGCAATGGGCAGTGCCGCTGTTCCTGGCTATGACAGCCCTCGTTTTCGAGTTTGTCGAACACGGCCTGGAAAAGGATCGGACTTTCGATCTCGCTTTTATGAGCGAGGTCATTATTTTTGGCCTGATGGGGCCCACCATCATCACTTTCATCCTCGCCTGGATGCGTGAACTGATCCAGGCGGAACGACGGGCGAGGCAGGAAATCCAACTGCTCAACCGCGACCTGGAACGCAAAGTGGAGGAACGCACCGCCGAACTCGCCGAGCGCAACCGTCAACTGGCGCAAGCGAACCATGAACTGCAACGGCTGGATGAAATGAAGTCCGAATTCGTCTCGCTGGTCAGCCACGAACTGCGCACCCCGCTCACGATTCTCAATGGAAGCCTGGAACTGGCGCTGCGAAACGCAGAGGCGCTCCCCGCTTCCACTCGCCGCACGCTGGAAACGATGATGGAGGAAAGTCTCCGTCTGACCAACCTCGTGCAGACCATTCTGGATGTTTCGCGTCTGGAAGCGGGCAAATTCGACCTCAACTTTGGCCCGGTGGCGGTACGTCCACTGATGGAACAGGCTGCCGCCGTGATTCTCGCGCCTGTCAACCGTCGTGTCGAGTGGAAATTTTCTGAAAACCTGCCCCCCGTCTGGGCGGATGAAGTTCACCTCGAGGAAATCATCCGCAACCTGCTGCGCAACGCCGAAAAATATTCCTCGCCCGAATCGATCATTGAATTGCATGCTCGCCAGGAGGGGGAACAGGTTCGCATTTCGGTCAGGGATCATGGCCCCGGCATTCCGAAGGAATACCAGCAATACATCTTTGAGCGCTTTGGACGCGCCCCGGTCGGCGAGAATACCCCGCCCGGCTGGGGGCTGGGCCTGTACTTCGCCCGCAAACTCACGGAGGCGCAGGGGGGGTCGATTGGGATCAACAGCCCGATTTGGGATGATGTCAACCACCCCGGAGCAGAGTTCTACCTCCTCTTGCCGGTGGCAAACTTCAGCGAGGAGTGAAACATGGCCTCCATCCTTTTGATTGATGATGATGTCGTCCTCTGCAAACTGCTGACCGAATACCTGGGTGAGCAGGGTCATCTCCTCTACACGGCGACAGACGGGCAAAAAGGTCTGCGTGCCTTTTTCGATCACAAGCCCGATCTGGTAATTCTGGATGTGACCATGCCCAAGATAGACGGATGGGAAACGCTCAAGCGCATTCGCGAGATCAGCGACGCGCCTGTCATCATGCTCACGGCCCGCGATGAAGAACCCAACATTCTGCGCGGCTTTTCGCTGGGAGCGGACGATTACGTGACCAAGCCCTTCTCGTTTGCCCAACTGGCGGCGCGCGTCAAAGCCATACTGGCGCGGCGGGGAGCCGGGGCCTCTGCCGCGGAACGATTGGAGGCCGGCGGCTTGAAAGTGGATTTAGCCGCCCGCCGCGTCACGCGCGACGGGAAGCCGATCGCCCTCACCCCGACCGAGTTCAAACTTCTGACGACTCTCATGCGCAATCCTGGCAAGGTCATCTCTGCCGAAGACCTGGTGCGCGAAGTGTGGGGGCCGCAATACGCCAACGAGATCGGCTTCGTGCGCCGCTATGTCTGGCATTTGCGCCAAAAGGTGGAACGCGACCCCGAAAACCCACAGTACATCCACAACGAGCGGGGAGTCGGGTATCGCTTTGAGTTCGTCGAATAAGGAACTTCACGATGCGCTCGCGTGAGGAGCTCTCTTGGATCTGCGCCATCGCGTAGAGGGACGTCTAGCCTGGAGGTGCCCACCCAGCATGATCATTGCCCGAAGGCCGCGTTCACCGCGGAAAGTCTCAACGACAACTCATTTCAAGGTGCAAAAATCGAGCCGAGAATTTGTGCCTTCCATCCTCAGGGGCAATGACATTAAGCGCTTGACAAATTGTGAATTAATTCACATAATGAATGGCAGGATTATCCAATGCTATAATCTGTAGTGCGGATTCATCCCGCAACCCAAACGCGACATCCATCTCCTAGGGGATGATGTGTCGCGGTGCAGAATCTTTACGGTTGTAGATTCCAAGGAGCGCAGAATGGAGTTGCCGGCCGGGCGCGTGACAGAGATTGCCTCGCTCCAGGAATTCCCGGAAGAAGCGCTGACCGTCCTGGTCAGGGCAGATATGGAACACGTCCTGCGCGTCCGCTTTGCCCGGATGCGCGCCGGTCTTCGGGGAGGTAACTTATGACCACCACCAAAGCAGATCGATCGTTTTATGATAAGGTTCTGGCAGCCGCGCCCAACGGCGAAAGACTGCGGCAATGTTTGCAATGCGGCCATTGCAGCGGAATCTGCCCCTTCGGTTACCTGATGACGTATCCGCCGCACAAGTTGATCGCCTACCTGCGGGCAAACTGTTTCGATCAGGCTCTGGAGAGCGATACGATCTGGATGTGCGTATCCTGCTACGCCTGCACCGAGACCTGCCCCTCTCAGATTCCGCTGACCCCCGGCCTGATGGCGCTCACGAAGGAAGAGTTGATTCTGGCCGGGAACGTGCCGGCCGAACTGCAAAGCGCGCTGGCCAACACCCAGCGTTACGGCAATCCGTTGGGCGAATCGCCGCGCAAGCGCGCCGATTGGACGGCCGGCCTGCAGCCCGAAGTGAAAGTTCTGGGAAGGACGAGGCAGCCTGTGGACGTGCTGTGGTTCGTCGGCGATTATGCCTCGTATCACCCGCGCGTGATCCTGGCGACAAAAGCGCTGGCGAGAATCCTGAACGCGCTGGGCGTCAACTTCGGGATCCTGGGGCCCGATGAAAACAGCGATGGGGATTCGCAAAGACTGGCGGGGGAACGCGGCTTGTTCGAAATGCTGGCGCAGAAAAATGGGCAGGCATTCAAAAAGTTCAAATTCAACGAGATCATCACCAGCGACCCGCACGCCTTCAATGCCTTGAAGAACGAATATCCCGCGCTGGGCATTTCGTATCCGGTACGCCATTACACGCAGTTCCTGGCGGAACGCCTGGAGCAGATCAAGCCCCTGTTGAAGAACGAAATAAAGGCGAAGGTCGCTTACCACGATCCGTGTTATCTGGGACGCGCCAACCGCATATTCGACGAACCGCGCGCCTTGCTGGCTTCCATCCCGGGCGTGGAACTGGTTGAGATGGCGCACCGGCGTAGCAACAGTCTGTGTTGCGGCGGCGGCGGCGGTGGCATGTGGCTGGACGGCTTCCAATGGGAAAAAGCCCACGTCCGCCTTTCTGATTGGCGCGTGAGAGAAGCGCTCGCGGCACAGGCCGATGTTCTCGCGGTCGCCTGCCCATATGAACCACCGCGTTTCGAAGACTCCGCAAAAACCTTACAAACCACAAGCAATTTGAAGGTTCGAGAGATTGCCGAACTGCTTGCCGAAGCCATGAGTGTATGATGTCTCAGAAAAGCCGCAGGAGAGATTTCTCATGAAGATCGCAGTTCCCATCAAATTCGTCCCCGACCTGGTGGAGGAACTCACGATAGACGCGAGCGGCGCAGCTTTGGATACCTCCTGGCTGCGCCTGATCGTCAATGAGTTCGACGATCACGCCACCGAACAGGCCATCCTCCTGAAAGAACGGGGTGGCGGCCAGGTGATCGTGATGGCGGTGGAAGCGGAAGGCGTGGACGACTTTCTGTTCACAGCCGCCGCAAAAGGCGCCGATCAACTCATCAAGCTCACAGGCGACAGCGCCCGTGCGAACAGCCACGCCCTGGCGCGCGCCTACGCCGAGACGCTGAAAGAATTACAGCCCGATCTCATCCTGACGGGCGTTCAGGCGCACAACGACCTGGATGGTTCCATTGGCCCGCTGCTGGCGGAATATCTCGGAATGCCGTTCGTGGGATACGTGGCAGGGGTTAACGTCTTGGGCAATAAAGCGATGGCGCGCAAGGAATATCCCGGCGGACTCATTGCTGAAATCGAAGTGAGGCTGCCCGCCGTCTTGGGAATCCAGGCCGCCGAACAACCGCCGCGCTACGTGGCCTACAGCAAGATCCGCCAGGTGATGAGCACAGCGAAGATCGAGGCACGCCCTCTGCCGGCGTTGGATGCGAGCGGCGGCGCGACAGTCAGCCGCATGTATCACCCCGCCGTGGCGGAACGCGCCTCCATGATCGAAGGCGGGGCAGACGAAGTGGCCAATAGGATCATCGAGATCCTCAAGGAACTGGATGTGCTGTGAGCAGGAGGCAGAGATGAGCCAGGATGTTTTTGTAGTCGCCGAACATCTGCGAGGACGGGTTGCGGACATTTCGTACGTTATGCTGGCCGCGGCGCGACCCCTGGCACAGGGTGTGGGAGGCAAGGTCACGGCCATCCTGCTTGGTCATAACGCGCAGGATCTGGCCAGGGATTTCGCTGCCGATGACGTCCTGTACATCGACCATCCTGCACTGGCCGACTTCAATTCCGACGCGTATCGAGTCGTGCTCGCAGGCCTGATTAGCGAACAATCGCCGCGCGCCGTCTTGTTCGGACACACCACCATCGGCACGGATGTTGCCGGCCTGCTCTCGGCGAAACTATCCCTGCCGCTGGTCAGTTCCTGCCGCACCCTCGGCGGCGACGGGAGATTCATCTCCCAAATCTGCGGCGGCAAGATCATGGCCGAGGGCGACCTGCCCTCCCCCATCGCGCTGGTCACGATGGTTCCGGGCGGATACAAAGCCGAGCAGGGACAAAGCGCCCAGACTCCGCCGCTGACATCCGTCGCCGCGCCCGCGCTGGAAGGCCTGCGCCTGAGCGTGAAGCAATACATCGAACCCGAGGCCGAAGATGTGGACATCACGAAAGAATCCATCCTGGTTTCTGTCGGGCGTGGCATCCAAAACAAGGACAACATCGAACTGGCGGACGAACTGGCAGCCGCGCTGGGTGGACAGGTCTGCGCCTCGCGTCCGGTCGTGGACCAGGGTTGGCTGCCGACATCCAGACTGGTCGGCAAATCGGGCAAGCGCGTCAAGCCGAAAGTATATCTCGCGCTCGGCATCAGCGGCGCGCCCGAGCATATCGAAGGCATGGGCGAGAGCGATGTGATCATTGCCGTCAACACCGACCCCAACGCGCCGATCTTCAACGTGGCGAAGCATGGCACCACGATGGATATGTTTGACCTGTTGCCTGTGCTGACAGAGAAGGTCAAACAGTCAAAGCGGCACACCTGAGAGAGTGAGCGAACATGCCTGTTCGAGAGACCTTCTGGAACATCCCCTATTGGGCTGAAATCACGCAGTACATGCTGGCGCTGGTGACAGCCCTCGTCTTCGTATACGGCGTGGCTCGACGCATCCTGCTCTGGCGGCAGGGCCGGCCGGAAAAGCGCGCCGGCCATTTCTGGGCGCGCCTCGGGTCGCTGGTCGCACAGGTGCTGGGTCAGCGTCGCACGCTCGACGAGACATATCCTGGCCTCATGCATTTCGCTATCTTCTGGGGCATGCTTGTCCTCGCCATCGGCACCGCGCTGGCAACCGTCGATTGGGACGTTACGCACCTGTTCTTCGGTTTCCAGTTTCTGGCCGGCTGGATGTACCTCCTCTTCGAACTGACGCTGGATGTTCTCGGTCTGCTGGTCCTTCTCGGGCTGGGCATGGCCATCTACCGCCGTTACGTCGCACGGCCATCGCGGCTGCAAAACTTCCCCAAAGAGGGGATTGGAGGCGAGGATGCATATGTTCTCGCCATGCTGTTGTTCATTACCATCAGCGGATACCTGACCGAAGGCTTGCGCCTCGCCGTGAGACAGCCGGCGTGGGCAGCCTGGTCGCCAGTCGGACGCCTCGTCGCGGCGAGCTTCCTCGCTCTCGGAGACCCGACCGATCAGACCCTGCACCGGATCGTGTGGGCGCTGCACACCCTGACTGCTTTCGCCCTGCTCGCCAGCCTGCCCTTCACAAAGTTGTTCCACGTTCTCTCCGTTCCGCTCAACATCTATTTCCAATCCATGCAACCGGCGGGCGCGTTGCCCCCGGCGCGCACGGAAGGCGGAATGGGCGTGAAAGAATGGCGGCAATTCACCTGGAAACAACTGCTGGACTTTGAGTCCTGCACCCGCTGTGGACGTTGCCAGGATGTCTGCCCCGCTTACGCCAGCGCACAGGTTCTCTCGCCGCGCAACATGATGGTGAAGCTGGAAACGCACTTATGGGAGAAGGCGAACGGGAAAAATCTGCACGGCGACATCATAACCGCCGATGAGTTGTGGTCTTGCACTACCTGTCGTGCCTGCGTTCATGTTTGCCCTGCGTTCATTGATCATGTTACAACGTTCGTGGATATGCGCCGTTACCTAGTGGATCAGGGCAAGATGGACAAGATGCTGCAGGAGGCACTCGCCAACCTGGGACGCTACGGCAACTCCTTCGGCCAATCGGAGCGCGCGCGCGCCAAATGGACGGCGGGATTGCAGCCTCCTGTCAGGGATGCGCGCAAAGAGGCAGTTCAATACCTGTGGTTCGTCGGCGATTACGCTTCGTACAACGCGGCGTTGACTGACGTGACTCGCAAGACCGCCGAGGTCTTCAACAAGATTGGCCTCAACTTCGGCGTTCTCTACGACGCCGAACGCAACGCGGGAAACGACGTGCGCCGTGTTGGCGAGGAAGGCCTGTTCGAAATGCTGATGGAAAAAAACATGCAGGCGCTGGGCAGGTGCCAATACGAGGTCCTCGTTACCACCGACCCGCACACCTACAACACACTTAAAAACGAGTACCCCTGGAACGGGAAGCGCCCTGCCATCCTGCATTACACAGAACTTCTCGACCAGTGGATCTCTTCAGGGCGAATCGAGTTTAGCAAAAAACTTGGATACAAAGTCACCTACCACGACCCATGTTATCTCGGACGCTACAACGGTGTGTATGAGGCGCCCCGACGCGTGATTCAGGCGACCGGCTGTCAACTGATCGAAATGCCGCGACACGGCGAGCGCGCCTTCTGCTGCGGCGCGGGCGGCGGACGGATCTGGATGGAGGAAAAGCCCGGGCATGCGCGCCCCGCTGAGATGCGCATCCGCGAGGCCGCCATGCTCAACGGCGTGACAAACTTCGTTGTCGCCTGCCCCAAGGATATGACCATGTTTCGGGACGCGGTCAAAACCAGCGGCCACGAGAGCCGACTCGAGGTCCAGGATTTGATCGAACTGGTTCATGCCGCCTTATAAGGAGAGAGAGATGAGCGAGAGAATCGGCGTCTATATCTGTCACTGTGGCTCGAACATCGCCGGGGTGGTGGACGTGGCTGAGGTGGCGCGCTGGGCATCGCAATTGCCCGGCGTGGTCATCGCCCGCGATTACAAGTTTATGTGTTCCAGCCCCGGCCAGGAATTGATTGAGAAGGACATCAAAGAGCTGGGGCTGACACGGGTGGTGGTGGCCGCCTGCTCCCCCCACCTGCACGAGGCAACCTTCCGTCGCGCCTGTGAGCGCGGCGGGTTGAACGCCTACCTGTTCGAGATGGCCAACATTCGCGAACAGGACTCGTGGGTAACGAGCGACAAGGGCGAAGCCACCCAGAAGGCCAAGGCCCTGGTGGCCGCCGCCGTCAGCCGCGCGGCACATCAGAGTCCGCTGGAGCCGCTCTACGTCCCGATCGACCCGAACGTGCTGGTGGTCGGCGGCGGCATTGCCGGCATCCAGGCCGCCCTCGAAATCGCCGACAGCGGCCATCATGTCTACCTGGTCGAACGCGAACCCTCCATCGGCGGGCACATGGCGCAGTTTGACAAGACCTTCCCCACCCTGGATTGCTCGGCCTGCATCCTGACCCCCAAGATGGTCAGCGTCGGCAACCATAAAAACATCACCCTGCTGACCTGGAGCGAGGTGGAAAATGTTTCGGGCTACGTGGGCAACTTCACCGTGACCATTCGTAAAAAGGCCCGCTACGTAGACGAAGCGCTGTGCACCGGCTGCGGCGTGTGCCAGGAGAAATGCCCATGGAAAGTGGTCGACGAGGTCTTCGAGGTGGGAATGGGCAAGCGCAAGGTGATCTATACGCCCTTCCCGCAGGCCGTTCCCAACTGGCCGGTGATTGACCGCGCCAACTGCGTCTATTTCCAGAAAGGCACCTGCAAAGCCTGTGAAAAATTCTGCCCGACCGGCGCCATCAAGTTCGACCAGCAGGATGAAATCCTGACCGTCAAGGTGGGCAACATCATCCTGGCCACCGGCTACGACCTGTTCGACGCGCGGCGCATCCCACAGTACGGCTACGGGCGGCTGGCGAACGTCTTCACCAGCCTGGAATTCGAGCGCATGAGCAATGCGGCCGGCCCGACGGGCGGAAAAATAGTCTTGCGCGACGGCAAGACGGTTCCGAAGATAGTTGGCATCGTGCACTGCGTGGGCAGCCGCGATCAGAACTACAATGCCTACTGCTCAGCCATCTGCTGTATGCAGAGTCTGAAATTCGCCCATCTGGTGCGCGAGAAGACCGGCGCGGAAGTCTATGAGTTCTACATTGACATCCGCACGCCGGCCAAGGGCTACGAAGAATTCTACCGCCGCCTGCTGGAGGAGGGGACGCACTTCGTGCGCGGCAAGGTCGCCGAGGTGAGCGACGCGGCGCGCACCCCCGATGAGGAGGGCAAACTCATCATCCAGGTGGAGGACACGCTGCTTGGCAAACAGCGGCGCATCCCGGTAGACATGGTCATCCTCTCCGCCGGCTTGCAAGCGCGGTCCGATGCCCGAGAGGTGGCCAAGAAATTCGGCATCTCGTGCAGCGCCGAGGCCTGGTTCATCGAGAAGCACCCGAAACTGGACCCGGTCGCCACCATGACCGACGGCGTCTTCGTGGCCGGGGCCTGCCAGGGGCCGAAGGACATCCCCTCCAGCGTGGCGCAGGGAGCGGCGGCCGCGGCGCGCGTCCTGTCCATCATCGGCCAGGAGGAAATCCAGATCGAAGCCGCCACGGCCATCGTGGATGAAGAGACCTGTGTCGGCTGCCAGCAGTGCATTGCCTCCTGCCCCTATCAGGCCATTGTATATCAGGCAGAGAAAGGCAAGGCGCGCGTCAACGAAGCGCTGTGTAAAGGTTGCGGCACCTGCGTCGCAACCTGCCTGCCCAAATCCATCAGCCTGAAACACTTCACCGACGAACAACTGGTGGCTGAACTGCTCGGCGCCCTGCGCGCCATGCAGGAATTTGAGCGGAGTTCCGTGGAGGTAGCGGCATGAGCGAACCCAAGATCATCGGCTTTCTGTGCAACTGGTGTTCCTACCGCGGCGCGGACGGGGCCGGCATGGCGCGGCTGAAATATCCGCCCAACCTCAAGATCATTCGCGTGCCGTGCAGCGGGCGCATTTCGCCCGAACTGGTCTTGTGCGCCTTCCGCGCCGGCGCAGACGGGGTGATGGTGCTGGGCTGTCACATTGGCGACTGCCACTACACCAGCGGCAACCACCGCACGGCCAAGCGCATGCCCATTCTGAAAAAATTGCTGGAATACACCGGCATCGAACCACAGCGTCTGTGCGTGGACTGGGTCTCGGCGGCGGAGGGGGAGAAATTTGCTACCCTTGTGCGCGACTTCACCGAAACCCTCCGCGCTCTGCCACCCTTTATGGAAACGATGGGGCAAGGAGGGAAGGGGCGAGGGGAAGAGGAGGCGGCATGGACGAGCGCATAACTGCCCTGCGGCAAACTATCGAAAAAGTTCTGCCCGAGGTGGAGGGCGTCATCGGGCTGAAACGCGGCCCGGCCGGCCACGTTGCCCCGCATCTGTTCCAGAAGGAACGCCCGCAGGAACTGGATGACCTGGCGCTGTGGCCCAAGTACCCCGTGCCGGACACGATGCGCCTGATCCAAAAAGCGCACCCCGAAGCCAAACTGGGCATCGTCTGCCGTGGCTGCGAGGAGCGCGGACTGGTCGAGATGTGCAAACATGCTCAGGTCAACCTGAAGAACGTGACATTGATCGGACTGCAATGCAATCGGGACGAGGCGACCTTCTGCCGCTGCGCCAAACCGCACACGCTTCACGCGGACCTGAAAGTGGGCGCGGCCATCGAGGGAGTCCCCGACCCGCTGACGGATGAGTTCGCCGCCAAGAGTCTCGATGAGAAACTGGCTTACTGGAAAGATCAGTTACAGCGCTGCATCAAATGCTATGGCTGCCGCAACATCTGCCCGCAGTGCTTCTGCAACATCTGTGCACTGGAGAATGAAACCTGGGTGCCAACCGGCTGGCTGCCCATGCCCATGCCGCCCATGTACCATCTCGTGCGCGCCATGCACATGACGGCCAAGTGCGTCGCCTGCCGCGAGTGCGAGGAGACCTGCCCGGCCGGCATCCCAATGGCAATCCAATATCGCCTCATCGCCCGCGATGTGAAAGAGATGTTCGGCTATGAGACCGGCGTTTCGATGGAAGAAAAGCCGCCGCAATTGCTGGTGCTGGCGGAAGGCGAATTCGAAAAGACGGGGTTGCCGAGGTAGAGGGGCAGGAGCGAAATCATGGCCATACTCGTCCAGTCATCCAATTATCACATCAGCGGCAACGCCCCGCTCACAAATGACCCCTGCCCCCTTCCCCTTACCAAGGAGAAAAACTATGAACTACAAGAACGTCTTGACCACCTGTCCGTTCTGCGGCGTTGGCTGCGGACTGTACCTGCAAGTCCTGGATGGTAAAGTCGTTGGCGTCCTGCCGGACAAATCCCACCCGCTCAGCCAGGGCAGTCTGTGCGTCAAAGGCTGGAACGCCCACAGTTTCATTTACCACAAAGACCGCCTGACGGCGCCGCTCATCCGCAAGGATGGAAAATTAGTCCAAGCCGGCTGGGATGAAGCCATCGACCTGGTGGCCCGGCGGCTGAGCGAGATCAAGTCCAGGCACGGCCCCGATAGCATCGCCTTCCTCTCCTCAGCCAAGGCCACTAACGAGGAAAACTACCTGCTTCAGAAGTTTGCCCGCGCGGTGATCGGCACGAACAACGTGGATCACTGCGCCCGTCTCTGACACTCTTCCACCGTGGCCGGTCTGGCCACTGCGTTCGGTTCGGGAGCGATGACCAATTCGTTCCCCAACCTGGAAGAGGCAGATGTGGCGCTGATCGTCGGCTCGAACACCACCGAACAGCATCCCATCATCGGCACGCGCCTGATGAAGATGCAGCAAAAGGGGACGAAACTCATCGTCGCCGATCCGCGCTTTACGCAAATTGCCCAGGTCGCCGATCTGTACCTGCGTCAGAAGCCGGGCAGCGACCTGGCCTGGCTGAACGGCATGATGCATATCATCATCCGCGATGGCCTGGTGAACGAGGCATTCATCAAGGAACGCACCGAGGGCTTTGAGGCGCTCAAAGAAAAAGTGGCCGAGTACCCTCCGGAACGCGTCGAGCAAATCAGCGGCATCCCCGCCGATAAACTGCTTGAGGCGGCGCATCTCTACGCCAAAGCCGAGAAAGCCGCCATCTTCTACGCCATGGGCATTACCCAGCACACCACCGGCGTCCAGCACGTCTGGCAGATTGCCAACCTGGCCATGCTCACCGGCCACATCGGCAGGCCCGGCAGCGGCGTCAACCCCCTGCGTGGCCAGAACAACGTCCAGGGCGCGTGCGACATGGGCGCGCTTCCAAACGTGTTCCCGGCCTATCAACCGGTCAACAAGCCCGAGGTCCAGGAAAAGTTCCGCCAGGCCTGGGGCGTGGAAAAACTGCCCGAGGAGGCTGGCCTGACCATTGTTGAAATGATGCATGGCCTGGAAGCGGGCAAACTCAAGGCGATGTGGGTGATGGGCGAAAACCCCTCGCTCTCTGACCCCGACATCAAGCATGTGGATGCCTCGCTCAAGAATGCCGAGTTTCTGGTCGTACAGGACATTTTCCTGAGCGAGACGGCGCAACTGGCACACGTCGTCCTGCCGGCCGCTTCCTACGCCGAAAGGGACGGCACGTTCACCAACACCGAGCGACGCGTGCAGCGCGTGCGCAAGGCCATCGAGCCCTTGCCCGGCTGCAAGGCCGATTGGGAGATCATTAGCCTGGTTGCGCAAAGGATGGGTGCCAAAGGCTTCGACTTTATCGACGCGGAAGAGATCATGGCCGAGATCAACCGCGTTGCCCCCTCCTACGGCGGCATCACCTACGAACGGCTGGAGGAACTGGGCTCGCTCTTATGGCCCTGCCCCAACTCCGAACACCCTGGCACGCCCTTCCTGCACAAGGATAAGTTCGTGCGCGGCCTGGGGCGGTTCCACGCGATTGACCACCAGCCGCCGGCCGAGGCGCCCGATGCTGAGTATCCGTTCATCCTGACCACCGGGCGAATCATGTTCCAGTATCACACCGGCACCATCACGCGCCGCATTGCCAAACTGGAGAACGAAGCGCCTGTTTGCAAAGTGGAGATCAACCCGTCCGACGCAGCGCGTCTGGGCCTGAACGGCAACAAGAGGGTGCGCGTGATCAGCCGCCGCGGCGAACTGAGCGCCCAGGTCAAGGTGACCGACCGCGTCGACCCGGGCGTGATCTTCATCCCCTTCCACTTTGCCGAGGCCGCCGCCAACATCCTCACCAACCCGGCTCTGGATCCGATCGCCAAGATCCCGGAGTACAAGGTCTGCGCAGTCAAGGTAGAGGCGGCGTAACCTGCAGAGGCGAGACCATCATGATGAACCAGGAACACGGTCCGCGGCGATATCTGCGTTTCCGCTCAGGAAGATGGGAGAGGATCGAGGGCGGGGTGATTACCGAAGCCCCGCTCTCCCTGACGGTCAACGGCGAGGTGTGGCTGACTTTCCTGTGTACCCCCTCGAACCTGGAAGCGCTGGCGGTGGGCTTCCTGTTCAACGAGGGCGTGATTCAAACGCGAGCCGAAATTGCTCTGGTGCAGGTCTGCCCGCAAGGCGACAACGTGGACGTATGGCTGACCCATACGGCGAAGAAACCGAGCCGCTGGCGGCGGACTTCCGGCTGCACGGGGGGCGCCACAGCGGTAACAACTATGGCGCCTCGGCCTCTCATGGACGGGTTTGCCCTGAGGCCAGATTCGATCGGGCGGCTGATGGAGCAACTCCTGGGAGCACAGGAGTTGTACCGGCGGGTAGGGGGAGTTCACACCTCCGTGCTGAGCGATGGGGAGCGCGTCGTTGTGTCAGCCGAGGACATTGGCCGGCACAACACGTTGGACAAGATCGCCGGCCTGTGTCTGCTCAACAACGTCGCGCCGTCGCGCAGAATCCTGCTCACCACCGGCCGCATCAGTTCGGAGATGATGCAAAAGGCAGCGCGCATCGGCGCGTCGGTGGTCATTTCGCGGACTTCGCCCAGCGCTCTCTCGATCGCGATGGCGGAAGCGTGGGGCGTCACCCTGGTCGGCTACGCTCGCCATGATCAATTCAATGTGTACACCCACCCCGAGCGGATCTCGCCCATTTCATATTCAACACAAGGAGCAGAACATGAACGAAACCCTCTCTTTTGATGCTCTTCTACCACCGGCCATGGCCGCCAAAGCCGAGGATCTCGGCGTCAAGAAGGCTGCCCTGCCAGCCATGAACATGTTCGCCCTGGCCATCCTGGCCGGCGCGTTCATCGGCATCGGCGCCATCTTTGCCACCACGGTCAGCGCGGGCGGCATCGCCGTGCGGGACGCGGCCGGCGCGACGGCCTTCTCCACCGGCCTGCCCTTCGGCGTCACCCGCCTGCTGGCGGGACTGACCTTTACCGTCGGCCTGATTCTGGTGATTGTCGGCGGCGCAGAACTGTTCACCGGCAACAACCTGATCATCATGGCTTTCGCCAGCGGGAAAGTGACCCTGGGCGGCCTGCTGCGCAACTGGGTCATCGTCTACGCGGGCAACTTCGTCGGCTCGATCCTGACCGCCTACATCGTCTTCCTGGGCAAGCAGTACAGTTTCGGAAACGGTGCCATCGGCCTGACCGCCCTCAACATCGGCGAGGCCAAGACTAGTTTCACCTTTATCCAGGCTGTGGCGCTGGGCATCATGTGCAATGCCCTGGTATGCATGGCCGTCTGGATGTGTTACTCCGCCCGCAGCACAACCGACAAGATTCTGGCGATCGTCCCTCCCATCGCCACCTTCGTGGCCGCCGGATTCGAGCACAGCGTCGCCAACATGTACTTTATCCCGACGGCGCTGTTCGTCAAGTACTTCGGCGATGCCGCCTTCTTCGAGAAGATCGGCAAGACCGCGGCGGACTTCCCGCACCTGACCTGGGGCAACTTCTTCATTAGCAACCTGCTGCCGGTCACCATCGGCAACATCATCGGCGGCTCCATCATGGTTGGGCTGATCTACTGGTTCGTCTATCTGCGCAAGACGGGCAAGTAAAGACAGCCTCAAGCCGTTGATGCGGGCAGAACGACCTGCCGGTTGGCCGAGCGCGTCCTGGGCGTCTCGGAAACAGCCGGCAGATTGTTTGGTTGTCGTTGTATAATCCACAATCTGTGAACAAACCCATCCTCGGCTTTTTCTCTGGCCTGAGCGCCGCAGCGATTTGGGGCGGCATGTATGTTGTCAGCAAGGTGGTGCTGGAGGTCATTCCGCCATTTTCGCTCATCACCTTGCGGCTCTTATTGGGCAGCCTCACTTTGGGGCTGACCCTTTCCTGGCGCGGCGGCATAAAAATACAATCCCGGCAATTCTGGTCGGTTTTTGGCGTAGGGATGATAGGGTACGGCATTTCGCTTGGATTCCAATTCATCGGGACGAAACTTTCGACCGCCGCAAACGGCGCGTTGGTGACCTCCACAACGCCGGCCTTTATCCTTCTCTTTTCCTGGATCCTCCTCCGTGAACCGGTCACCGGCCGACGTCTGCTGGCACTTCTCACCTCGACAATGGGGGTGCTCATGATCATCGACCCTCGCACCGCTCGATTCGACTCCGCCCTCTTTTGGGGGAATCTCAGCCTGGTTGCAGCCGCTCTGACGTGGGCCCTGTACTCGGTCCTGATTCGCATTGTCACGCGCAATCTGGATGTACTCACCGTCAGCCTGATGGCCTTCCTGGGCGGCCTGCCCATTGCCCTGCCGGGCAGCGCCTGGGAATTGAGCAGCCAGGAAATCGGGCACATCAGCCCAGGAGTGGTAGGAGGCGTTCTGTATCTGGGTGTTATATCCACGGCCCTGGCAATGTATCTCTGGAATACGGCCTTCGCCACGCTGGAGGCTGGCCTAGCTTCACTGACCTTTTTTGCCCAACCGGTCGTCGGCACCCTTTTGGGAATGGTCTTTCTAGACGAACTCATTACTCCCGCTTTCATCGTGGGGGGCCTTCTGATTGGCCTGGGATTGTTGATCGTCCAGGGCGAGGCCAGGACCTCTTAGAAGAGCAGGATTCGGCCCGAGCGTTGTGCCCCTCTCGTGTTGGACTTGCGTGCCGGCGGCGCTATGGCTTCCTCCAACTCCGCCTATATTTTGTAGCTGCCCACCCTCGTCCCACCCCTTATCATCCCCGAAGGGGGAGGGGATCGGCAACCAGTTTTGCTGGATTTTGCGCCCCTCTCGGGATGGGGTGAGGGCGGCGGGTAGTTACCCGATTTAGCGTAGCGCGGGATTTATCCCACTTCTCCGGCGGGAACGGATGTGATCAGGCAGCTATCCTCTCCAATCCAAGGCGCGCGCCTATGGATCGGGCAATATGTCGTGCCGAGTCGGGGCGCGCAATGCGCCGCGCGTTCCCAACAAACTTCTGGCGTTCCCACGGACGGCACAACCAGCGCGTCAGGGTGCGAACAACCAGGGCGGGCTTCGGCGCCCAGACCCCTGCGCCCTCCGACTCAACAAAGTCCACGTTGCCGTCCTCCTGGCCAGGTATCCTGGAATACAAGATAATGGGCAGGCCGGCGTTCAGAGCCTCGGCGATGGTGCCGGGGCCGGCTTTGGTGACAATGACATCCACGGCGCGCATGAAGTCGGGCATCTCACGCGTGAAGCCGTAAATAAAGGTGGGATTTTCCCATCTCTGGGCTTCCAGGGAGGCCTTCAGCCTTTGATTCCGCCCACACACGATGACCAGCCCGAGGTTCAGTCCCGATTCGTCGATGGCGCGTGCGGTGCGTCCCAGAGGGCCCATCCCTTCGCCGCCGCTCACCAGCAAGACGACAGGCTTGTCCAACGGCCAGCCGAACCTCTGGCGCAACGCCTGTTTGTCGCCGGGCGGAGCACAATAGCGATCGGCCACGGGCAGGCCGACGACCTCGAGTTTCTCAGGCGGCATGTGATAGGCAAGTGCCCGCTGGCGCGCCATCTCGGTGGGGACGAAGATGCGATCGGCGCGGGCATCGAACCACAAGGCATGCGCGGTGACCATGTCGGTTACCACCGTATAGAAAGGCGGGCGATTCCGTCCCAAGGCCCTGAGGGCAAAGGAATTGGCAAGGGGATGGACGGTCACGATCATATCGGCGGGGTGATCGCGCACGAGTTTACGGGCCGCGCGGCGCACGGCCGGCCAGAGCGAGGTCGTGATCAGACGCGCCCTGGCCCGACCATCGGTGGCGTAGAACGAGGCCTCCCACAGGCGCGGCGCTCTGGCTACCTGCGGATAGAGGTCGGGGGCGCGGTTGAAGGGCGGCGGCGCATAATCCTTGAAGAAGTCCACCATCTCTACGGTGAACGCATCCCCATATTCCAGGTGGAGTGCCTCGATCAAGGCCTCGGCAGCCGAGCGATGCCCGCCGCCCGTGTCAGAGAAGTAAAAAACGAGGTGGGGTTTCTTACGAGGCATGTGGTTCATCTCTGTGAGGCCAATGAGCCTTCATGCGTTTGGCCAGGTCGCGGCGCGTGAGCAGCACGCGTCGGCCACAACCCTTGCACTCCAGGCCAATATCCGCACCCAGCCGTACCACCACCCATTCATACGAACCGCAGGGGTGAGGCTTGCGTAAACGGACGAGGTCGTTAAGTCGAAGGTCGAGCAGCATAAGGCCGGACTCCCTGAACTGCGCAGAAGACGAGGCAGCAACTCATGGGATTAAGATTATACCGCGCCGCGATTCGTGATAAACTTTGGTCGCCTGACAACTTTCCTGTGGAGGGAATCCATGACCGCTCGCGAGACGTACTCGATTGAAATTGCCGGCCTGCGACGCAACCTGCCGTTGTTTCAGATCAAACCCGGCCTGCGCATTGCCATTCTCAACATCCTGGGCGACACCGAACTCGTCCAGGCCTGCGCCCGCGAGTTAGGCACGCAACTCAAAGGGGTGGATTTCGATGTTCTGGTCTCTGCCGAAGCCAAAGCCATCCCGCTGGCCCACGCCCTGTCCGTTGAGTTGCGGAGGCCCTATGTGATTCTGCGCAAGACCTACAAGCCCTACATGGGAGATGCCTTGACGGCGGAGACGCTTTCCATTACTACCGGCCAGACGCAGACGCTGATCCTGGACGAGAAAGACCGCGCCCTGGTGCGGGGGAAAAAGGTGGTCATTGTGGATGACGTGATCAGCACCGGCTCGACGCTGCAGGGGATGAGAATGGTGCTCGAGAAGGCAGGCGCCACAGTGGTCAAAGAAGCGGCCATTCTTACCGAGGGCGAGCGTTCCAAGTGGGCCGGCATCCTTTCGCTTGGACATTTGCCGTTGTTCACGGATTAGGGGACTGCGTTTCGAATCAGTTTTCGCTTCTGAGCATGGCTCAGTTTCTTGAGGGCCCGCTCCCGCTTCAGAGCCGCGCTTTTATCGGGTTGAGGCTCCAGGTAAACCAGCCTTACCGGAAGGCGCGCACGCGTATAGGCCGCGCCCTGGCCGCGATTGTGCGCGTCAAGACGGTGCGCCGCGTTCGTCGTCCAACCGGTGTAGAGCGTGCCATCGGCGCACTCGAGAATGTAGCAATAGAAACCCTGGTGGGCGCGCCTCACTTTTTCTTTTTTCCAGGGGGGCTGAACGCGCTACCAAAGAGCATCTGACTCAGGCGTTCGTTCATACCGGGCATTTCGCCAAGATCTGCCCCACCCTCGCTCAACCATTCCGCAGCCGCGCGTTCGGCCAGCCAGTGTTGACGGGATTCAAGGGCATATTGCAACCGCTCCCGAAGACCTTCTTCATCCCCCTGTGCGATGTCATCCCGCAGGCCCTGGAGAGAGGCCAGCAATACGTCCAGGGCATGTACGAGCGCCGCGCGGTTGTCCAGGGCCGCCATGGCCAGTGAAGGCAGATCGTCCTCCAGGCCCTTTGTGACGCTGGCATACGGGCGCCCGGCCAGTTTGCGCGCCTCGGCCCAGCCAGGTTGCTCTACCGTGGCATTCAGCAAGGCGGCCGCCGTCAGTTGGGGGAGCAAGTGCACAGAAGCCATCAGGCCATCCGACTCGACAAAGTCGGCCAGCATGGGCTTGGCACCCAGCCGATGCGATAGAGCAAAGGCCATTTCAACGACCCTCTCCGGGGTGCGCGGCGGCGCGTCAATGATCATGACGGTGCGGTGGAAAAGATCGGGACGGGCCGCGCCAAGTCCGCTTTCGGAGGCGGAGAGGAAATCGGCAGCCAGGGCCGGCACCAGTCCCAGATAGAAGCGTCCCTCGGGAATGAAATCCTTGGCCCACTGCAGGACGGCATGTTTCACCGGCGCGGTATCCATGACTATAGCCCCCTGCGGCAGGCTTGGGCCAATACGCTCCAATACCTCGCGCATCTCGCCCAGCGGGACGCACAGCAAAATCAGGCCGCTCTCTCTCACGGCCTCGGCGGGATTCCGGATTTCATCGATCACGCCCAGGCTTTGAGCCGTTCGGGCCCGCGTTGTGTCCCTGTCCCATCCGACACGCCGGACGGCGTCCTTGTTGCCTCCGAGCGCCATCCCGATCGAAGCACCGATTTGTCCCAAACCGAGCACGGCAACCTGTGTCACGGGCATATCTTCTCCTGGTCACGTAGTCTGATGGCGGGCATATTTTCGCCTGATAGGGTAGAATCAAATGGTCGGGTTCTCCTGCCTGGATTATACTGCGCAACGGGCTGGTCATGCTCTCTGCTGCGGTTAAAGTGTGAGAGCCGCGGACGCCGACCGCGGCTCTCAATTGAAAGGAGGAGAAGAGAAATCACCTTACGAGCCTTATCCTACCACCGGTCAGGAAAGGTTGCTTGACGGAAAATATACGTTTGCCCTACGATTGTCCGACATTTAACAAAATTGTAATGCCAGGGAGCCTGCATGAGGCCTTTCGCCATCGAAACCGAGAGTCTGAGCCGCATCTACAAGATACGCGGCAGCAAAGAGGAAAAGAAGATACGCAAGGAACTGATCGCGCTGCAGGACGTGAGCCTGCAGGTCCGGCAGGGAGAGCTGTTTGGCCTGCTTGGCCCAAACGGAGCCGGCAAGACCACGCTGATCAAAATCCTGACCACGCTCCTGGCTCCCAGTTCTGGACAGGCCTACGTGGCCGGCTATAACGTCGTCGCAGAGCCACACAAGGTGCGTTCGCGCATCAACATGGTCTCCGGTGGAGAGACGTCGGGCTACGGCCTGCTGACCGTGCGCGAGAACTTATGGATGTTCTCGCAGTTCTACGGCATGCCCTCCCGTCAGGCCGACGAGCGGATTGACGCCCTGCTCAAGATGGTCGGGCTGGAGGAACGGAAGCATACGAAATCCTCGGACCTCTCGACCGGCCTGCGGCAGAAGATGAACATCGTGCGCGGCTTCCTGACCGACCCCGAAGTGCTCTTCCTGGATGAACCGACGCTTGGACTGGACGTGGGCGCGGCACGCGAGGTGCGCCGCCTGATCCGCGCCTGGTTGGAAGAAGACCCCCGGCGCACGTTGCTCCTGACCACCCACTACATGGTGGAGGCCGATGAACTCTGCGACCGCGTCGCCATCATCAACAAAGGGCGTGTGCTGGCTTGTGACACGCCCTCGGCCCTCAAACAGCGCCTGCAACGCGAGGCTCTCTTCGAACTCAGGGTGGCCTCGCTCAACGGCCTCTCCACCTCCTTGCTGGAAAGCCTGCCCGGAGTCCGCAAGGCGACGCCGTGCGTGCGCGGCGAATGGGCGGCACTCAACTTCATCCTGGAAGAGGAGGCGGCGCTCTCCGGCGTGATCAACCACCTGACGCGCGCCAATATCAAGATCCTCCGTCTCGATAAACATGAGCCAACGCTCGAGGATGTCTTCGTTGACCTGGTGGGCCGCAGCATGGAAGAGATAGAGGAGGCGCAACCCCATGACCGTACCGATTAACCCCCTCGCCCCGCTGCCGTTCAAGAAGGTCAGCGGTTGGAAGCGCTTCCTCAAGACGGTGATCGCCCGTGCCTACCCGCGCCTGATTGGTCAGCAGCGCGAGAAATCCTGGGTATTCTTCGATGTGCTCCTGCCCATGCTGGCCGTCTCGGCTTACGTATACGTGTACCGTGCCCTGCGCGCGCCGGAAGAATACATTGGCTTTGTGGTGATGGGCGGGGCCATGACCGCCTTTTGGATGAACGTGCTGTGGAGCATGTCCAGCCAGCTCTACTGGGAGAAGGAACAGGGCAACCTGGCCCTGTACATCATGGCTCCAACCTCTCTGATGGCGATCCTGCTTGGCATGGCGCTGGGGGGCATGCTGGCCACAGCCCTGCGCGCGCTCGTGATCGTCATCCTCGGAACACTGCTCTTCCACGTTCAATTTGTCGTGACCAGTCTTCTTCAGTTGAGCGCCGTGTTCCTCCTGGCCATGATCGCGCTCTACGGCATGGGCATGATGACGGCCTCGCTCTTCTTACTGCTCAGCCGCGAGGCCTGGCACATTGCCAACCTGGCTCAGGAGCCGATCTACCTGGCCTCGGGCTTCTATTTTCCCATCAAGTCTCTCGGCTTTTGGGTGGCGGCTGCCGCCTCGATCATCCCCCTGACGTTGGGTCTAGACGCCATGCGGCAGTTGCTCTTTCCCTCCGGCGCCTCGCTCGGCTTTCTGAGCGTGGGTGTGGAGGTGGGCATCCTGCTTGGGCTGTGCGCTCTCTTTCTGGTCGGGGCCAAAGTCCTGCTCGATTACATGGAGCGACTGGCCGTGCGCGAGGGGCGTCTGACGGAAAGCAGGAGGTGAGGTGAAGAATTCTTCGCAGCCTTCCGAAGTATGGCGCTCGTTCGCCATGGCCACCTGGCTGGGCTGGCAGATCGAGTCGAACTGGACCGACCCGTTCCTGTTCGCCGTCTATTCCATCATCAAGCCCCTGGCGGGGGCTGCCATCCTGGTGGTGATGTACGGCGTCATCACACGCGGCGATTTCGATCAACCGATGTTTGCCTACCTCTACCTCGGAAACGCCTTCTATATCTACGTGGGGGCAGTGATGACCGGCGTTTCCTGGGCCGTGATCGACGATCGCGAACACTACAAGATGCTCAAATACATGTACATCGCGCCCATCCACATTCCCCTCTACTGGTTGGGGCGCGGCGTGGCGCGCTTTCTGACTGGCTCGTTTTCGGTGCTGATCACCATCGCCTTCGGCGTTCTCTTCCTGCACGTCCCGCTGGACTTCACGCGGGTCAACTGGCCGCTGTTTCTGATCTCGCTGGTCATGGGCGTGAGCATGCTGGCCATGATGGGGTTGATTCTCGCCAGCCTGACTCTGCTGGTAGCGCATCACTTCTTCCTGATTGGCGAGGCCGTGGCCGGCGCGCTCTACCTCTTCAGCGGTGCCATCTTCCCGTTGGATGTGTTGCCGGCCTGGCTGAGGCCGATTGGCTTCGCCATGCCAATCACCTACTGGCTGGAACTCATGCGCCGCTCCCTGGTCGGCGAGGTCGCGGCGGCCTTTCCCACGCTGGCCTCCCTCAACGCGGTGCAATTGTTCGGCATCCTGCTGGCCATGACCGTGCTGTTTGCTGCTCTGGCTGCCATCTTGTTTCGCTGGTGTGATCAGCGCGCCCGTGAGCGTGGCCTGATCGACCTGGTGACAAACTATTGAAGCCCTTCCCTCGTAGCACGGGATTCATCCCGCAACCCGAACGCGATATCCACGTCGCGTTACAGAATCTTTGCGATTGTAATAGATCTCAAGAACAATACTATACAGAAGGCAGAACACATTGAAAGTCAAACACTGGCTGGCGTTTATCGTCCTGGGCAGCATCTGGAGTTCATCCTTCCTGTGGATCAAAATCGCCGTACAGGAAGTCGGGCCGATGACGCTGGTGGCGTATCGTGTCCTGTTCGGCTTGCTGGCAGCAGGCGCGGCCGTGTTCATTCAGGGCGCGGCCTGGCCGCGCGACCGCGCCACTTGGGGCAGCTACATCTTGCTTGGCCTGACCAGCGTGGCCATCCCGTTCTTCCTCATCTCCTGGGGAGAGCAATCCATCGACTCGGCCGTGGCCTCCATCCTCAACGCGACCGTGCCCCTCTTTACAATTGTGATCGCCCACCTCTTCCTTCACGATGACAGGATGACGCTGCGCAAGGTGCTTGGCCTGGCGGTGGGCTTCGTGGGGGTCATCGTGCTGCTCAGTCAGGACATTGGTGCCTCACGCTCCTCGGTGCTCGGACAACTGGCGGTCGTGATTGCCTCCATGTTCTATGCGGCCAGTTCCGTCTACGCACGCAAGACCACCCAGCACGTGCCTGGCCTAGTGCGCGGCGCGGCTCCGCTTGTGAGCGCCACGCTCGTCATGTGGATCGCCGCGCCGACCCTGGAGAGTCCGCTGCGCCTCCCCATTGCCCCGCTTACCTGGGTTGCCTTGCTCTGGCTGGGCATCCTGGGTTCAGGCCTGGCGTTGATCCTGAACTATTACCTGATTCACGAAATCGGCCCGACGCGCGCCATGATGGTCACATACGTCTTCCCGCTGGGCGGGGTCCTTCTGGGGGTGATCTTCCTGCACGAGCATCTCTCCTGGCAACTGGGCCTCGGAGCGGCTCTGATTGTTTCGAGCATCGTGGTTGTAAACTGGAGACCTCCAAAAGGATGAAGGAGTTTCGCTGCGGCTTCGTGGCTGTGATCGGCCGCCCGAATGTGGGCAAATCTACCCTCATCAACGCCTTGTTGGGGCAAAAGATCGCCGCCGTTTCTCCCCGGCCGCAGACAACCCGCCGCCGGCAACTCGGCATCCTGACGCGCCCCACAGCACAATTGATCTTCGTCGACACGCCCGGCGTGCACTTCCCGCGTCACAAACTGGGCCACTACCTGAACCAGGAAGCCGAGGCGGCCCTCCAAGGGGTGGATGTGATCCTGTATCTGGCCGATGCCGCCACCGAACCCGCGCCGGAGGACGCCCGCATTGCGGCTCTGTTGCGTTCGCAAGCGGCTCCGCGCGTGCTGGCCCTGAACAAGATGGACCTGCTGCGACCCGAGGAGGTGGCGGCGCGCCTCGCCGCGTACCGCGCTCTGATGCGGGAAGAGACAAGGGCGATCGCCATCTCGGCGGTGCGTGGAGACGGTCTGGCTGAGCTGGTGGAGATCCTGATCGCCTCCTGTCCCATTCACCCACCCCACTTCGAGGAAGACCAGATTACCGACCTGTACGAGCGCGATATCGCCGCCGATCTCATCCGCGAGGCCGCGCTGTTGCATCTGCGCGACGAGGTGCCGCATTGCCTGGCGGTGCGGGTGGATGAATTCAAGGAGCGCCCGAACGGGGATGCCTATATGGCCGCCACGCTCTTCGTGGAGCGCGAGTCACAAAAGGGCATCGTGATCGGGGAGGGCGGAAAGATGCTCAAGCAGATCGGAACAAGCGCCCGGCGCGAGATCGAAGCCATGAGCGGGAGAAGGGTCTTTCTGGATTTGCGCGTCAAAGTGGAGAAGGGCTGGCGAAACAATGAGCGCGCCTTGAGACATCTGGGGTACAGGCTCAAGAAGTAGCCCGCGAGGAACGATGCAAAACGCCCTGCTGATGCGGACGTTTGCCCTGGCGTTGAGTGCAGCGATGCCGTTCGGTCAGGCCAGGCCTCAAAGGACCTGCAAGGACTTGAACCCCTCCCCCAAGGCCTCGTGCGCCTGACCGATGACCAGGAAGGCCGAGGGGTCAACCTCCTGAACAATGGCCTTCAGCCGCGCCACCTCGGAGCGTGTGATCACACAGTACAGCACAAGGCGCTCCGTTCCCGTGTAGGCGCCAGTAGCACTCCAGATGGTCAGGCCGCGCTCGAGTTCATCCAGCACGCGTAGAGCTATCGCTTGCGGCCGCGCGGTGATGATCAGGGCGGTGCGGACCGTCCCCGAGCCTTCCAGCACGGTCTCGGAGACGAGGCCGCTCACATACAAAGCCACGATGGCATACAGCGCCTCCTTCCAGCCGAACACAAAGCCGGCGGCAAGCACCACGAGCGAATCCAACAGCAAATAACTTTGCGACATGGGAATGGCGCGGTAATGACGAAGGATGCGCGCTAGGATGTCCGATCCGCCGCTGGAGCTGCGCGCCCGATAGACCAATCCATACCCCACACCGCTGACGACGGCGCCGTACAGGGCGTTGAGGACAATGTCATCGGTAATCCCGTGGGGCGGGAAGGCCGGCAGGCGAGGCAGAAGGTCCACCATGAGGGAGTAGAACGCAACGGTCAGGAGGGTGCGCGCCGCAAAGCCCGTCCCGCCGAGGAAGCGCCAACCAAGCAGAAAGAGCGGCACATTGCCGATCAGGATCATCAGGCCGATCGGCCAGCCGGTGACGTGATGAAGCAACTGGGCCACGCCGCTCACGCCACCGCTTGCCAGATTGGCCGGCACCAGGAACAGGCGCAAGGCGACAGCCTGGGTCGTGGCTCCGGCCAGGAGTAGCAAGTACTCAAGGAGCGCGCGCCGGGATCGTTGGAGCCGATCCACAGCCTCAGGAAGACGCGGCCACATCTTCATCGAGCAAGTTGAGGCCAGCCATCCTCTCGATCACCCCGATCACAGCCGAATTGTCCAGGTCGCCCATGCCCATCTCGATCATTTGCTCGAACAATTTCGCGTTCTGGGTGGTGGTTGGGAGCGGCACATCATATTCGCGGGCAGTATCCAGGATGATGCGCAGGTCCTTCAACTGCATGCGCGCTTTGAAGCCCGGCAGGCGATTGCCCATAAACAGGCGCGGCGGCTTGACATCCAGCGTCCAGCACTGGGCCGCGCCACCCTTGATGGCCTCCACCACCTTCTGCGGGTCAACGCCAGCCTTGCGGGCAAAGATCAGCAATTCGGCCATGGCTACCATCTGCGCCGCGACCATGATCTGGTTGGCCGCCTTGGCCACCTGCCCGGCCCCCGCCTCGCCGACATGGGTCACGGTCTTGCCCATCGCCATGAAGACCGGCATAACCCTCTCCACCGCCTCCGCCGGCCCGCCGACCATGATGCTCAGCGTGCCGCCCCTGGCGCCGATGTCCCCGCCCGAAACCGGGGCATCCAGTGCGAGAACGCCTCGTTCCGCCAGGCGGTGGGCAATCAGGCGTGCGACGGCGGGTTTGATGGTGGAATTATCAACAAAGATCAGCCCCTTGTGAGCGCCCTCGATGATGCCGTTCTTGCCAAGCGCCACAAGTTCGACGTCGGGCGAATCGGGCAGATTGGTGAACACCACGTCCACCTGCGCGGCAACCACCGCCGGCGAGGAAGCGGGAACGGCGCCCTCGGCCGCCAGCTCGTCCACGGCAGCGCGAGAACGATTATGCACCACCAGCGGAAAGCCCGCTTTGAGGATGTTGCGGGCGATGGACTTGCCCATCAGTCCCAGACCGATGTAACCAACCTTGAGCATGAGCGACTCCTCAGGCAAAGGGTGAGAGCATTATAACCGAGGACTTTCAGGCAGAGAATCGGACAGGCGAATCGCCCGCTAAAGCGGCCCGAAAACACGAAACCCGCCTCCGTGAACGGAAGCGGGTTGATAAAGAGGCAGCGCAGGCGCTTACTTGATCTCGTACGTAATACTGACCGTCACCGTCAGGGTCAACTGACCGGGGTTGACCGGCACGGGGGCGGCTGCCACCAGGCCCTCCGCGCCTCCCTTTCCGTAGACATCCATCAGAGGGCCGGGGATGTTGTTGAAGAAGCTGATGCTCTGGATTTCCCCAAGCGTCACGCCGGCGGAGGAGGCCATTTCCTGCGCCTGGGATTGGGCATCCTTCACGGCCTGCGCGCGCGCTTGCTTGAGCGCCTGAGTCTTATCGGTCACGTCGAACTGGATACTGTTGATGCTGTTGGCTCCGGCGCGCACGGCTGCGTCGAGGATGTCGCCCAACTTATCCATGTCACGTATGGTAACATACACAATGTTATCCACCATGTACGTCGTGCCGATCTGCTTTCCGCTCTGAGGATCGTACTGTGTGTTTGGCCAGATGTTAAAATTGACGGTGCGAATGTCCTTGGCAGCCACACCCAGGCCCTTCAGGGCCTCGATCACCTGCTGGGTTTCAAGATTGTTGTCCGAGACGGCCTCGGAGGCGCTTGCGTTCTCGGTGTGTACGCCGATGTTGATATAGGCGATATCGGGCGTCAGGTTCACGATGCCGCTGCCGTTCACGCTCAGCGTCCGTTGAGGCGGGGCCGGATTCGCCACGATGGTCGCCGGGCCACACGCGCTGAGCACGAGCGCGGCAAGCAAAGTCAGGAAGACGAGCAGGGTACGGGTTTTCATGGAGGCTCCTCATAAAGTAATTTGTCGGTTGCTCTGTTGCAAGGATACGCAGATCTCGGTCATCAGACGTCAGCGGCTCAAAAGGTGTTCCCTTGAATTTTAGACGATTTGCCGCTAAAATGTTGTACAAATGTTCTATGCCGATTAACTACCAAGAAGTGTACCGTAAGGCGCAAGAGATTGGCAGAAGCGCCGCCGAGCGTAAGGGAGCGCTGGATGAACGAAGAAAGACGGCGCGCGCGCGGCTCGTTCAATATGCCTCCGAGCTGGACTTCCTGCGCTCGAGGGTGGAGGCCGCCAAAGAGGTTGAGCCCAACCTCCGCTGCGCCGTCCCATTGAGCGAGGCGCTCGATTCGCACTATCCCGTGCCGGGGTCGGTCAGAACCGCGACCCTGATCGCCGCCGATGGGTCGCAGATCGTCCCCGATCGCCATGCAGCCATCCAATACGCGGTGGTCAACGTAGGCGTCATGGCCATGCGGGTCGGCTCTGGCAGCACCCCCGAGGTGTTCACCGAGACGCAACTTCACATGCTCGATGAGTTCGATGATACACTGTTCAGCGAGAATCAGATTGCACTGCAACGCGACCTGGCCGAACGTCAGAGGCTGCTGGCTGTTTCAGGAAGATACGCGGGCACCGTAATCGCTCTTACAGAGGGGCCGCTGATCCTCTGGGGGGCCGCCGAGCACGAGAGCCTCAAGGGTTTCGAGGAAAGCCTGCGCGCTTATCTCGATGTGTTGAGCGAGATGGAAAGACGGCAGGTGATTGCCGCTGGCTACGTGGACAAGCCCGCTGCAAACTGGGTGGTGAGATTGCTCGAACTTGCCTCTGTTCCGAAACAGGAAATCGGCGATCTGAGGCATCACCACCCTTTCCTTGGGGTCACAGACTTGTGGCTTTTCAGCCAGATGCTGGGCCGGCACGAAAGGTCGTCCATCTTCGCCCTGCAGGCGCGATCGGCGGAGAGATATGCGGGCTCAACGGCCATACATTTCTTCTACCTCAACGTAGGCGACGAAAGGAAACCCAAAATCGCCCGAGTGGACATCCCACTGTGGGTGGCCGCAAATCGGGAAGCCCTGGATGTTCTTCACTATGCTCTGGTGGAGCAGGCCACCCTGCTGGGCGCTGAGCCCTTCCCGTACGTATTACACCGGGCGCATGAGATCGCTGTCATAACGTACCGAGAAAAAGAAGAGATCGATCAATTGCTCGCCAGAGAAATAAGACACCACGGTGGTGAAGTGGGCGAGGTCTCTGCCAAACAGTCTGCCAAGAACCTGGCCGGTCGAACAGCCCACAAGAAGTGAGGAGGCGAGATGACATCTATCGAAATCGGGCGTTTATTGCGCGCAGGCACGAGTGGCTTCATCGCCGGCTGCCGCGTCAACCAGCTGGACATGCCTGCTTTCGGCGCGCTGGTGCGCGTCCCCCTGGGAGAGGATTATCAGGTTTACGGTCTGATCCACGACATCCACATTGACGACGATGGGCTGGTGCGCCAACTCGTCACGGCCGACAACGTCAGCGAGGAGGTGCTGCACGATAACCGCGAACGGCGCATTGTGCCCGTCGAGATGTCGGTGCTGAGCGTGGGATACGAGCAGGGCGAGAAGATATATCACCTCCTGCCGCCACGCCCGCCGTTGAGCCTGGACGTCATCTATTTATGCAGCGCCGAGGAGGTCGGGCGATTCGTGCGCGCGGGAAGATTGGGCTACTTCCGGCACATCCTGCGGGCCCGCGATCTGCCCATAGGAGAAATCCTGGCCGCGCACTTGATGCACGTGGACCAACTCATCCAGGATAAAAGATGGGTGGAGAGCGCCGTCCAGGAATTGATTACCCTCCTGCGCGACGACTACCCCACCCTGATGTCGGTATTGGGAGCCCTCGGCGAGGCTGTTTAACCGCGATATGAGAACGGAAGAATTTGAGAGGAAGCCCCCATCGCATACGGCCTGGCGCGAGGGCCCCTGGCCATTGATGCCGCCGATCGCCTTCGCTATAGCCGCCTTGGCCGGCCTGGCCTACCTGGGCGGCCACACGCGCTTCATGGCCGATGATTTCTGTTCCGCGTACTATGCACAGCGCTTCGGGCTGCTGCGCTCCATCTGGTACTGGTATCGCACGTGGAGTGGGAGATACACAGCCTTCGCTTTCGACTGGCTGTCGCTCGAGGCATTCGGCCGCTATGGAGCCTGGCTATTCCCGCCGCTGACGCTGGGCTTCTGGCTGGTGGCGGCCGTTGGCACTATCCACACGGCCTTGCGCCGCGCCGCGCCGCAAAGCAAGAATCTGGCGGCCGCGCTGGCCCTGGGCTCGCTCTTCCTCGTCACCGTGATCCTGCTCAGCCCGGATGTGCCCCAATCCTTCTACTGGCTGAACGGCCTGCGCGCCTACGTGCTGCCGTTGGGGATCCTCACGTTCTATGCCTGGCTGTTCGCATGGGGCGCGCCAAAATTGAAGTCCAGCCGGGCCGTTCGCTGGGGCTGCGGGATGGCCTTTTGCCTCACCTTTGTAAACGGTGGATTGAGCGAGACCTACGCGGCCATGCAAATAGCCCTGCTGATCGTCCTGGTGAGCCTTCAATGGCTGGCAGGAAACCGGAAAGGAACGGCCGCGCTTTTCCTGCTCATGGCTGCGCTCCTCGGCGCCCTGGCCGCACTCATCGTCATTGTGCTGGCGCCGGGCAATGCCATTCGCCAATCGTACTTCCCATCCCCACCGGCCCCGCTCAAGCTATTGACAATCTCCATGCAGGCTTACCTCAACGACCTCTCGGAGATCATCACCTCTCTCCAGAAGATCAGCGCCTTGCTGGGCGCTCTGCTGGCGAGTCTCTGGATCGGGGGGCGATACAGGGGCCGTTTTCGGGTTCAGGGGTGGTTGATCGTGGCCCTCGCCCTGGCGGGCATAGTCCTCTCGTTCGCCGGCTTCCTGCCGGGCGTGTATGGATATTCCGAAGCGCCCCCGCCGCGCACCCTCAGCATCGCGACGTTTGCCCTGGTTGCCTTCTGGCTGTGTTCAACCTTTCTGGCCGGCGGTTGGCTGGCCCAAGGCGCGCAGCTCTTCTCCCGCGCCCGCGATGCGCTCCTCGCGCTGGCCATCGCGCTCACAGGCGTGGCCTGCACCCTGACCATCCAGTCCGTCCACCGGCAGCGCCAGACCTACGTGGCGTTTGCGCAACTGTGGGACAGGGCCGATGCGCAAATCCTGCAGGCCAAGGCTCAGGGCCAGGCCGAGGTTCACATCC
>JBBIKK010000003.1:0-86298 GCA_037445475.1 Chloroflexota bacterium | reverse complement strand
CCCGTATCTGCTTCAGTGGCTCGAGACTCTGTGGGGCATCTCCCATCCCGCCCTGCGCACCAAGCCGACCGCCATTGGTCTCCGCCAATTGCTCATCAGCACATTCTGGACGATCCTTTTTATTCTGTTTTGGGTTTATTCCTGAGGCCGAACGATTCGCATGGACGAACTGAAATGGACAAGGCTCACTGAAGTCTGGGGCCGCCTCGAAGCGAACATGCTCAAAAGTTACCTGGAAGCCGGGGGCATTGAGGTAGAGTTGTTCCAGGAGGCAGTTGGGCATCATATCTATCCTGTCCTGATCGATGGGTTGGGGCGCGTCCAGGTGTTTGTGCCCCGGGAACAGGCATCGCAGGCGCGGGTACGGCTGGAACAATATCTTCACGCGGAGGGCAAGACATGAATTTTGATCTCACCGAAGAACAGCGCCTCTGGAGAAAATCGGTTCACGATTTTGTCGAGAAGGAGGTGCGACCCAAAGCACGGGAGGTGGACGAGAAAGGCGAGTTCAACTGGGAGGCCGTGCGCAAGATGGGCCCGCTGGGGTTGCTCGGTCTGAACATCCCAGAGGAGTACGGCGGCGCGGGCGTGGATGCCGTCAGCGCGGCCATCGCCATCGAGGAAATCGCCTGGGGATGCGGCTCCACCGCCCTGGCCGTCGCGGCCCACAACGGCCTGGGGACTGCCCCGCTGGCCCTGTTCGGCCGCGAGACCCTGAAGAAGCAATGGCTGCCGCGCGTGGCCAGCGGCCAGCACAAACTGGCCGCCCTGGCCCTCACCGAGCCGGGCGCCGGCTCCGACTTGCAGGGCGGCGTCAAGACCCGCGCCATCCGCTCGGGCAACGAGTGGATCCTGCATGGCGCCAAGATGTGGACGACCAATGCCTCCATCGCCGAGTACATTATCACCCTGGTCCGTACCGACCCGGCCGGCGGCTCACACTCGTTGAGCCTGATCCTCGTCCCAACCGGTGTGCAGGGCCTGAGGATCGGGCCGCCCGAAAAGAAAATGGGGTTGCACGGTTCACCCACCCACGCCGTGACGTATGATGAGGTGCATGTGCCGCTCGACTATCTCGTTGGTCAGGAAGGCCAGGGACTCCAGCATACCCTGACTACTCTGGATGGGGGGCGCATCAGCATTGGGGCCCTGGCAGTCGGGCTGGCACAGGCTGCTCTGGAATATGCCATTGCCTATGCTAAGGAACGCCAGGCGTTTGGCCGGCCGATTGCCGCTTTCGAGGCCGTGCAGTGGATGCTGGCCGATGCGGCCACGGAAATCGAGGCGGCGCGCCTGCTCGTCTACCATGCGGCCTGGCTGAAGCAGCAGGGCCGGCCCTACACCAAAGCGGCGGCGATGGCCAAGTTGTTCGCCACCGAGATGGCCGAACGCGTCTGCCGCAACGCCATTCAGATTCACGGCGGCTACGGCTACTCCGGCGAATACCCCGTCGAACGCATTTACCGCGACGCGCGCCTGATGACCATCGGCGAGGGGACGAGTGAAATCCAGAGGCTGGTCATTGCCAGAAACATGCTGGCCGGGTAAATGTCCGCCGCTACACGCGGCAGGCCCGGCACGCTTACAAAATTGCAACTCAATGCTTTTGCAATGGAGACCGGAGCGCGGCCATGCTATCCTCGTGAGGATAGCATGGCTTCGCAAAGGCGAAGATTTTGGAACGCGATTAAAAACGCGGAATACATCACGACGTAGTTCTATGCTCAAGCCCTCCAGTTTCTTGAAACCGTTGCTCACGCCTCGCACCCTCGTCATCGTGTTCTCTTGGGCCTCTTATCTGCTGGCCTTCGCCCTGCTGCACGATCGAATCGGGATGAGCGCCGGCGCGCTGGCGATATTTCCCGTGGTGACCACGGCCTGGCACCTCGGCATTCTGGGGGGCGTCATGGCGACCCTCCTGGCCATGCTGGCCGATATGGCGATCTTGTCCCTGTGGCGCGGTTCCCCTGCCGAAATCATCGATAGCCCAGGGAGCGTGATTGGCAGCCTGGCCCTGCTCGCCGTTGCTGTGATCATCGGGCAGTTAATGGGGCTGACACGTCGACACCGCGTCGCGCTGCGCGAACTTCAGCAAATGGGAGCGCAGCGTCAGTCCGACCTCGACTTCTTTACCCTGCTGAACGAGATCACCGTCCTGGCCGTCAGCGGGAAGGGAGTGGAAGCGGTGCTTCGTCAACTGCCGGCGCAACTGGCGCGCCTTTTCAGGGCGGAGGACTGCCTCATCCTGCTGAGGGACGAGGCCGGCCGGGCAGCCATGCCGTTGGCGGCTGAGGGCCCCTTGCAGAACACGTTCCTGGCCATGCGTTGCCGGGATGACGAGACATCGCTCCCCAACCGCGTTTTGGAGCAGGGTGCCCCTCTCACCATTCTGGACGTCCCGCACTCTGCCGAGCGAGAGCGCAACCCCGAACTGGCTGCCTTTCCCGCAGGTTATTCCATGCTGGCCCTGCCTCTGGCGAGCGAGGAATTCAAGTTCGGCGTCCTGATCCTGGGGTATGCGGAGAAGCGCGAGTTTGAACACGAGGAAGTTGCACGTGGCAAACTGGCCGCACAGCAAATCTCTCTCGCCCTGGCCAGGATACGCCTGCTCGAAGATGCCCAGCGACGCGCCGACGAACTGGCGGTGTTGAACGAGATCGCCCTGGCCTCCACCCGAGTCGAGAGCGAGCATGAACTGCTCGAGCGGGCAACCGAGATCATCGGACGCAAACTCTTCCCGGACAATTTCGGAGTGCTCCTGCTGGACGAGGTTTCCTCACAGTTGCGGCCGCACACTTCCTACCGTTTCTATGTGCCTGCCCTTTCTGCGGAAGCCCCCGGGCTGGCCATCCCACTTGGGCAAGGCGTGTGTGGTCAAGTGGCGCAGAGTGGCCGGCCCCAGCGCATTGGCGAGGTGCGGCCCGGCGAACATTACCCGCACATGGATAGCCGTACCCGCTCTGAACTGTGCGTGCCCATCCAGGTCAAGGGGCGCACGCTGGGCGTGATCAACGCCGAGAGCGTCCGGGCGAACGCCTTCAGCGCGGCCGACGAACAATTGCTGGTCACGCTGGCCGGCCAGCTGGGCACCGCGATCGAAGCGCTGCGGGCGCGCAAGATGGAACTCGACTGGCTGGCTCAACTGGCGCACTCCAATGCCCTGATCTCGGCCCTCTCTCACGTGAGCACCGCCATCGACCGTGCCCTCAACATCGCGGACCTGCTCAGAACGTTGGGGGATGAGTTCCGCAAGTTGGAGATGAATTGCGTGGTCGCCCTGTATATGCCCGAGCGCGATCAGCTCACCGTCCGCCACGCCTCCCTCGACCCGCGCGAGGCGGAACAACTGCACAGCCGCTCGATCCTTCCCCTGGATAACTACACCTTTCCCGCAGCGCGCTTGCAGGGCCTGCACGTGGAGAATCGGCTGAAGCCGGCTCTCTCCCGTCACCCCTTCACCCTCTTGGCCGGCTGGGATGGTGGCAAGAGCAGTATGGATGCCGAGGGGCAGCCGCCGATGGAGGCCGGCCTCGAGAAAGAGGCCCTGTACCTCCCGCTCCTGTTCGAAGAGCGTTACCTGGGCGCCCTCTGGCTGTGGGGCAAGGACACGAACCGCAAGGACCTGCCGGTCTTTTCTATCTTTGCCCGGCAGGTGGGAATCGCCCTCGAGAACGCGCGCTTGTTTGAAGAGGTGCAGAACCTGGCGCTTACTGACCCCCTGACCGGCCTCTATAACCGCCGCGGGCTCTTCGAACTGGGGCGGATCGAGTTCGCCCGGGCAGAACGCCTGGGCCGCTCCTTCTCGGGCATCTTGCTGGACCTGGATCACTTCAAGCAGGTCAACGACACCTACGGTCACCCGGTGGGCGATCAGGTGCTGCAGGAATTTGCGCGGCGCTGCAAGGGCTGTGTGCGCGAGATCGACCTGGTCGGGCGTTACGGCGGGGAGGAGATCGTCGTGCTCCTGCCGGAGACGGAAGTGGCGATCGCGGTTCAGGTGGCGGAGCGTCTGCGCGCGGCCATGGCCGCTTCGCCCATCTCGGTCGGGGAGCACGAGCTCCGCATTACCCTCAGCGCCGGGGTGGCGGGAAAGGACGAAAACACGCCCACCCTGGACACGCTCATCGCCCGCGCCGACCAGGCCATGTACATGGCCAAGCACAAGGGCCGCAACCGCGTGGCCGTCAGTTCATGAAGGCTGATCCTTATACACCACCACCCAAGCCATGAGTCCCCGCGTGACGATCTCCGTCCTGGTCGGCGAGAACAATGCCGCGATCTGTGAAGGTGCAAGGAAGTGGCTGCGCATGCCGAGGCCTTTCTCGGCCAGAGCGATCATCTTCACGGGCCACTTGTGGATGTTCGGCTCCTCGATGACGATTCGCCCGCCAGGCTTGAGCAGGCGCAGGAGTTCGCGCGCCGTCTGGGGTTGATCGGCCACGTGGTGCAGGGCATCCACCATGAGGATGCGTTCGAAGGAGGCGTTGGGGAAAGGCAGACACTCCGAGAGGGCCGCGCCCGCTTGAAGTCCGGGCCTGGAGGCGGCGTAGCGCAGCATTGGGCGGGAGGCATCGGCCACGATCACCTGACGCACGTAGGGGCGCAGAGCAGACGCCACGCGTCCCGTCCCCCCGCCCACATCGAGCAGACGGCCCTCGAGCGGCAGCGCGGCCAGGTGCAGCATCACTTCGAGCGAGGAGTATCCGTCGAAGCGATTGTAGAGGGGTGCGATCAGGCTGAAATGATCGAGCGGCATTACTCTACCGTGATGAGATCCATGATCTGGTCGAAGGTTGCCGGCCCGATGCCCGGCACGTTCATGATGTCTTCGATTTGCTTGAAGGGGCCGTGCTCGGTGCGATAATCAATAATGCGTTGCGCCAGCGTGGGCCCGATGCCCGGCAGGGATTCCAGCTCCTCCTGAGAAGCTGTGTTGATGTTGATCAGGTCTCCGGACTCGAAGGCCGGCCTGGTGGGCTCGATCACCTCGAAGGCCGCCGTAGGCGTAACCGCGAGTGGCACGCGGCCACTCTGGTCGGGAACGGCCACCTGCTGTCCGTCCTCCAGTTTGGCTGCCAGATTGAGGGCGTTGGGGTTTGCCTCGGCCAGCAGGCCGCCCGCGGCGGTCAGCGCGTCTTGCACGCGGCTGCCCTCGGGGAGCGAATACACTCCGGGATGCACCACGGCCCCGATGACGTGCACGACGAGCGGGGCCTTGGTGGGGGCCGGCTCCAACACGATCGGCTGGCCGGCCGGCAGGCGCGCCGACAGGAACGCCACCCCGGCCAGGAAGAAGCCGGTCAGGACGCCAAGCAGCACATACAGGATTTGCTTCATGCTTATATTCTACCTGTGTTTGGGGGCGGGGGCTGGCTGTCCAGTTTCATGACCAGGAGAGTTTCACCCCTGCGGGCGAGAGCCGGCATGAGCGCGCTCAGCCGCGCCAGGCGGCGAAAGTAGGATGGCATCTCCTCCGGGTCAAGCGCTCGAAAGCCCCATTTTGCGTAGAAGGGGCCGAGGCCGGAGCGGCAGATCAGGAACAGCGGACGCGGGGCATCCTCAAGCAGGCGTTCGATGATGGCCCGCGCAATCCCGCCCCGACGCCGGGCCGGCTGCACGGCAATGGAGGCCAGCTCGAAGATCCCCTTGCCATGCGGCTTGATCTGCCCGCAGCCGAGCAAAGCGCCCGTTTCGTCAACGGCCACCACGAAGCGGCGCCAGTGCAGGCCGAGAGGGTTGATCCCCACCTGATGGATCAGACTCCGGATGGCCGGGAGGTCTTGCTCCTCTGCCGCGCGCAGAATGAACTCAGCCAAGTATGCCTGCCGAGATCAAAATGGTGAACGAGGCAACGAACCAGTGGATCAGGAATGGGTAGATGAACGAGCGCGTGCGGTATGCTACCCAGCCAAAGGCAAACCCGCCGAAGAGGGTGGAAAGCGTTTCGATCTCGGGCTTGCCGACGTGCGCCAGCGCAAAGGGGACGGCCTGCAGCCACAACGCCTCCGCCCCAAAGCGTCGTGCATAGGCGAACAGGATCAGGCCACGGAAGAAGAACTCCCAGCCGAACAAATCCAGAAAGGTGTTCCACGGCAGACCGCTCAGCTGCGATTCATAGTAGGACTGCATGGTGGCCTGGCGTCCGGCCATCCACAGGAGCGGAGCGGCCAGGAGGATGCCGAGGAACGTCAGCACGAGGCCTGTCCTCCATTCGCCCAGGGTGAACCCATATTCCGCAGGGCTCTCACGGAAGACAAGAAGGATCAGCAACAAGGGCGCGAGCAGATACAGGATCAGACGGTCGTAGGCCTTGTTCGGTGTGAGGCGGTGGTAGGCGTCCACCATCAGCAACAGTGTGCTGACGATGGTAACGCTCAGGACCTTCCACTCGAAACGGAGACGGTCGCCGGGCAGGGTTTTCAGCAGGAGAGAGCATGTTTTTTTTTTCAACGGGAAGGGAGATGCCCAGGCCCTAATAAGGCAAATAGAGACGATGTCCGTTCGGGCCGAACATTTGAACGAGTGTCGCGCTCTGACGCAGGAGCGCGAGGCTCCAATTGGCAAGCAGACCGACCATGGTCAGGGCGGCGCCCCAGCGCGGCCGCCGGGGGAGCGATTTCAGAGCGTGTATGCCATGTGCCCAAAAACTGGCTGCCCCGCTCGCCAGGAATGGCACGAGCACCAGGTGAAACCGATCTTCGGAAATAATGAAAACATGCGGGAGCAAATACCCGGCCAGCAGAAGAATCAGCAAAGTACGCTGCGGCGTGGGCCGGAGCAGAGCGGCGCCGAGGCAGGCCGAGAGGCTGATCACGACAAAAGGCAGGGCCAACGCCAGCAGGATCAAGAGCAAGAGAGGGGCAGGGAGCGGGCCGAAGAAGTCGTTAACGTAAAAGTATATGAAGGCGCGGAATTCCAGGTCAAAGAAGTAGCCCAGGCGCCGCACGGCCAGGGAGGGGAAACGCCATGGCGCCTGACGGATGAACTCGACAGCCTTGCGCGTGCCGATCTCATCGCGCGCCCGGTCATCCAGCACCGAGAGCAGATCGAGCGAGGGCCCAAAGGTGAACGTGCCCGTGGACTGTGGATGATAGCCCACGTACAGGTTGTACCCCAGGGAGGTCTCGATGCCGGTGAATTTGTGGGAGAGCCACGAGTTGCGCACGACCCAGGGCGTGATGGTCGCCATCAGGGCCAGCGCGGCCAGGGCAGCGTGACGCGGCCGTCGCAGAGAAAGGGCGATCCATAAGAGCGCCAGGCCGGCAAAGGGCAGGATCACCGAACGCGTGAGGGCAGCCAGCCCCAGCAAGAACCCACAGAGAAGGGCATCTCGGACGGGAGCGCGGCTGTCCCGGGCCAGTGCGGCCAGGCAGAAAACAGCGGCCAGGACGAGAAGAAAGAACAGATTCTCGGTGGCCAGGGCGAGCGGGAAGATCACCAGCAGCGGATAAACAGCTACTGTCCAGGCGGCCAGCCGCGCCGCGCGTTCGATCTTGTCCTCCTCAACGAGGTGGGCGGGGTGAGCAAGCAATCGCTTGGTTGTAAAGTAAGTCAGGGGTGCCAGGGGCGCGCCCAGGAGGATGGCCTGGGCTAGGCGCGCCGCCAGGAAGCGGCCGTCGTCGAGCCCGCCGAGGCGGTAAACCAGGGCGAGGAACAGCGGATACAGCGGGGCCCGGAACGTGGTCGGCAGACCGCGCGGGTCGAGCGCGCCTGGCTCGAGGTCCAGGTGCAGAAAGGGGGCGAGGCGCTCCAGGTCGGCAGGGGCGTACCAGCGGAATCCGTGGCCCGAGGCGAGGCTGCGCGCCAGCATGTCGTACTGGAACATATCGTCCAGGCCGATGCCCAGGTGGCGCGTCAGGGCGACCGCGATCAGGCGCAAGCCGAGCGCAATGAGCCACACGCGCCCCGCGAAGGAATCACCCCATCGCCAGCGGTTGTTCTTGATACACCTCCTTCTTGAGCGCCTCGATGCGACGCTGCAAATAGGGCATGAAATAGCCGGCGTAGCGCTCCCAGAGTTCGGGGCGCTTCCAGTCTTCGCCGCTGATATGGCTGCGGCAGTTCGGTGCCTGGCATGTGCACTCGAATTCATCATAGTTCGAGCCGTCGCACATGGCATAATCGAAACACACCTCCTCCCCCGCTGCGATATCGCGCATGGCTACGATGGCAATTTGCCCGCTGAAGCCGGCATTGGGATTGCAGGAGTGATTGAAGCAATCCGCCGGCTCCAGAGTCTCGGGGGTCAGCAGGTACAGCTCCTCCTCCACCTGCAAGACGCGGCGGGTGAAATTGGGCATGTTATAGTCCAGCTCATCCGTGGAGATGATGCGGCCCCCCCACATGGCCAGCAGTTCCCCCTTCAAGATGGGCTGGGAGGCAAACACGCCATAGCCGCCTTTTTCGGGCTGAGGGCGGGTCACAAGCTTAGGCGACATGTAGGAGTGATAGGCGGCGGTCATTCTTCTCCTTTTCGAACAGGAATGGGTTGCACATCCGAGGCCGATTAACTACATCCGCCGCCTCGTTAGGGGGCGAGCCTCAACAGGCGGCGGCGTGCAAGACGCGCACGAAGGACATGCCGTCAAGCGGCGAGGGACAGGATTCTCTATCATTACTCCTTATAGGCGTTACATTGTACTGCGAAGTCTCGGAATCCACCAGAGAAAAGCAACGGGTGATTGCCCCTATCTTTTACATGGCCGGCTTCGGCGGGCTGACCCCCTGATGGGGGGCAAGCGCCCTGCCTCTTGGAGATTGCTTCGGGCAGAAAAACATTGCCCTCGCAATGACATCGTTATTTTGTCAAGCGACTTTGAGAAAACCATAAATCACCGCAGAGATTGACTTGTCGAAGCGGGCAACCTCGGCTATAATCAAAGCATCTTGGGGCGCGTAGCTCAGCCGGTTAGAGCGCATGTATCACACACATGAGGTCGGGGGTTCGAGCCCCTCCGCGCCCATCCGCATTCACCGCCGCGTGCGGTGAATTCGTTTCGGAGCTCCAGCCTGCTACCGAAGCCTCTTTGATTGGGAAGCGGAGATTCTCCATGAGGAGACACCTTCTCTCCAGCCTGATCTTCATGGTCGTTTTGACATCGGCTTGCTCGGCCGCGCCTGCCGTGGAAACGCCGGGCGGCACGCGGAAGGTCCTCGCGGTGGAGACCTTTCTGGCAGACATCGCTCAGAACGTGGCCGGGGAACGTCTGGGGGTCGAGAGTCTTTTGCCCGTCGCGAGCGATCCGCATGAGTTCCAGCCCACAGCCCAGGATCTCATGCGGATCGCGCGCAGCCCGGTGCTCATCGTCAACGGAGCCGGCTACGAGACCTGGTTGACGAAGATGCTCGATTCGGACGCTGGACCGCGCCAGGTCATCGTGGCGAGCGCCGGATTGGTTCCAAACCCCGACCCTGGTGGTGGGTATCCGGCCGGCGACCCACACCTGTGGATGAATCCCTCCCATGTCATCCGCTATGTGGAGAACATCCGTGACGGCCTGACGAAGATCGACCCGGCAGGCAAGGAGGTTTACCGGGCGAATGCCGAGGCCTACATCGCCAAGCTGAAAGACCTGGATCGGTGGGCGAGGCAGCAGATTGCACAATTGCCGCCCGAGAGACGTCTGCTGGTCACCAATCACGACACACTCCGCTATTTTGCCCAGGCGTATGGCTTTGAGATCGTGGGTCTCGTCATACCCGGCCTCACCAGCGAGGCCTCTCCCTCTGCCCGGCAACTGGCCTCTCTCGTTGAGACGATGCGGAGCCGCGGCGTGCGTGCCATCTTCCTGGACGCCGGCGAGAACTCAAAACTGGCCGAGCAGATCGCGGCCGAAAGCGGTGCGAGGGTGGTGGCCGATCTTTTTGTAGAGAGCCTTTCACCCCCCGATGGGCCGGCGCCAACGTATCTGGATATGATCCGACACGATGTAACGATCATCGTGGAAGCCCTGAAATGACCCGCGGCGTTACCACTGTCGTCTTAGAGTCTCATACGTTTTGAGTATCAGGCAATTCTTGAAGACGCATCCCGATTGTGTGTATTTGCACGAAATTGGATTCTGTGGTAGAGTTATGCGCAATCTTGAAAACGAGGCTGCTTTGTGAACGCCGGCAAAGTTCCAGACGTAATCATCGGTCGCTTGCCCATTTATCTGCGCGCGTTGCAACGCATGGCCGAGAGAGGCGTGACGACAACCTCCTCGCAGGAACTGGGTGAGCATGTTGGCGTCTCGGCGGCCCAGATACGCAAAGACCTCTCCCAGTTTGGGGAGTTCGGCAAGCAAGGCACGGGCTACCCCATCCCTTTCTTGATCGAAAAACTGCGCGAGATCCTCAAGGTCAATCGCATCTGGGAGGTAGCCGTGGTCGGAGCCGGCGATATGGGACATGCCCTGGCTCGCTATCAGGGCTTTCGGGATCGCGGCTTTCGCGTGGTCATGATCTTCGATAATGACCCGGCCAAGATTGGGCAGAGGATCGGCGAGTTTATAGTGGAGGATGCCTCGACCATGGTCGAACGCATCCGTGCGGCGCGGATCAAAGTGGCCATGCTGACGGTGCCGGCTTCGGCGGCCCAGGCAGTTGCCGATCAACTCGTGCAGGCGGGGGTGAAAGCGATTCTCAACTACGCGCCGATCAGCATCGCTGTTCCGCCGGGGGTACAGGTACAATACATCGATCCGGCCACCCACCTTCAGAGGATGACGTACTACCTGGATTGAAAAGCGGCCTCACGTGGCCGCTTTTTTTCAGACCGGGGGAAGGTTCCGGCGTAGCACGTTGATCATGCCCAGGCCGCGTATCGAACCCTCCACCACACAGGTCAGGGGGTTGTCCACCAGATAGGCCGGGATGCCGAGGGATTTGGTCAGGAGTTTATCCACGCCGCGCAGGAGAGCGCCGCCGCCGCACAGGGCCACGCCGCGATCGATCACATCGGCCACCAGTTCAGGGGGCGTTCTTTCCAACACCCGACGGCAGGTCTCGATGATCTCTTTGAGCGGCTCCTGCAGGGCCTCCACCACCTCGCCGGTGGTCAGGGTGACAGGGCGCGGCAGGCCGGTGACCTGATCCTGTCCCTGCACCTCCATGCTGTTTTCAGTATCCTGGGGCACGGCCGCTCCGATCTTGACCTTGAGTTGCTCTGCCGTCACCTGACCGATCATGATGCCGTATTTTCGGCGGACGTAATTGACGATGGCCTCGTCGAGGTCCAGCCCCCCCTTGCGCAGTGTCTCCGCGGAGACGATGGCGTACATGGCGACCACGGCCGCCTCGGTGCAGCCTCCGCCCAGCGAGATGACCATGTTGCCGCTGGGAGAACCGATCGGGAGGTCGATGCCCAATGCGGCGGCAAGGGATTGTTGAACGAGGAAGGCCTCGCGCGCCCCGGCCTCCATCACGGCTTCGTAGACGGCGCGCCGTTCCACGCTGGTGACGCCATACGGCACGGAGATCATCACGCGCGGGCGAAAGAGGCGCACGGAGCCGCTCACGCGCTGAATGAAATAAGCCAGCAGCGTCTCGGTGATCTCGTAGTCTGCAATCACGCCGCCGCGCAGCGGACGCGCCACCTCGATGTTTTCGGGGGCGCGCCCCTCCATCTCGCGCGCCTCCTGCCCCACAGCCACCATTTTTTGCTCGTCCGCTTCGATGGCGACGATGGTGGGCTCTTGCAGCAGCACCTGGGTGCTGTCTGCCAGGCGGGTGAAGACCGTCCCAAGATCAATGCCGAGGTCTTTTGAGAAGATAGCCACGTGGATTACGGTTCAGGAATAGGAGGAACGGCCTTGCGATAGCGCCGCACCGCATCGAGGCGCAGGTTGGAGCGGCGCAGGGCGGCCTCGATGGCCAGGAGCGCATCGGTATCCTGTGGCGAGACCTTGCTCAGGGCCTCCTGGGCACGCCGGCGCGCGGCCTCGGCGCGGGCGACGTCGATCTCTTCCACGTTTTCCGCAGCGTCGGCCAGGATGGTCACCCGCTCGGGCTGGACTTCCGCCACGCCGCCGGCGACGGTGAAGATCTCTTCCCTGCCCCCGCGCCGTACCTTGACCACCCCGAACTGGAGCGTGGTCAGGGTGGGAGCGTGATGGGGCAGGACGCCCATCTCTCCGGCCGCGCCCGGCAGGACGACGATATCTACATCGCCATCGAAGACGGTTCGGTCCTGCGAAACAATCTCACAACGGATGGTCATGACGTTCTCCACGTATCATGCAGCACGAAATCCATTCCTCCCGCCCGTTGGCCGCCGGAGGCAACCGAAGGCGACGGAACGCCGCGCGAGCGGATACCTAGGCACCTTTCGACATTCTCTTGGCCTTCTCGCGCACATCCTCGATGGTGCCGGCCATCATGAAGGCCTGCTCAGGCAGGTCATCGCATTGGCCATCCAGGATTTCCCGGAAGCCGCGCACGGTCTCCTTGAGCGGGACGTAGCGGCCGGGGATGCCTGTGAAGCGTTCGGCCACGAAGAAGGGCTGGGAGAAGAAGCGTTCGATCTTGCGCGCCCGCGCCACAATCAGTTTATCATCTTCGCTCAACTCGTCAATGCCCAGAATGGCAATGATGTCTTGCAGGTCTTTGTAGCGCTGCAGCACGCGCTGCACCTCGCGGGCTGTGAAGTAATGATCGGGGCCGACGATGTTCGGGTCGAGGATGCGTGAGGTCGAGGCCAGAGGGTCAACGGCCGGGTAGATGCCCTTTTCCACGATGGAGCGTTCGAGAGCAATGGTGGCATCGAGGTGGGTGAAGGTGGCCACCGGGGCCGGGTCCGAATAGTCATCGGCCGGGACGTAAACGGCCTGCATGGAGGTAATCGAGCCGTGGCGGGTGGAGGTGATGCGTTCCTGCAGTTCGCCCATCTCGGTGGCCAGGGTGGGCTGGTAGCCCACGGCAGAAGGCATGCGTCCGAGCAGGGCCGAGACCTCCGAGCCCGACATCGAGAAGCGGAAGATGTTATCGATGAAGAGCAACACATCCTTGCCGTGATCGCGGAAATATTCGGCCATCGAAAGCGCCGTCAGGCCCACGCGCAGGCGCACGCCCGAGGGTTCATTCATTTGACCGTAGACCATCACCGTGTCCTTCATCACGCCCGATTCGAGCATTTCGCGATAGAGTTGGGTGCCCTCGCGCGTGCGTTCCCCCACGCCGGCGAAGACCGAGTTGCCCTCGTGCTCGGTGGCCACCGAACGGATCAATTCCATGATGATGACCGTCTTGCCGGTGCCGGCTCCGCCGAAGATGCCGGTCTTCCCGCCCTTGGTGAAGGGAGCGATCAGGTCAATGACCTTGATGCCGGTCTCGAAGACCTCTACTCGGGTGGCCTGTTCGGCGAAGGGCGGAGCCGGGCGATGGATGGGATAGCGGGTCGCGGCCTGGACCTCGCCCTTGCCGTCCACCCGGGCGCCCAGGACGTTGAAGATGCGTCCGAGAGTGGCCGGGCCGACAGGCACCATGATCGGTGCGCCGGTGGCCACGGCCGGCACACCGCGCTGCAGGCCATCGGTGGCGTCCATGGCCACCGTCCGAACCCAGTTATTGCCGAGGTGCTTTTGCACTTCCAGCACCAGCGGTTCCTTCCCTGGACGTTCGACGTGGATCGCCTCGAAGAGTTCTGGAATCTGCCCCTCGGGGAATTCGACATCGACCACGCCGCCCAGAATTTGTACTACACGGCCAGTTGCATTTGCCATGAATGCCTCCAAAAGATGTTAGCGGGCCAGCGCTTCGGCGCCGCCCACGATGTCGAGCATGTCATTGGTAATGGTCTGCTGACGCACCTTATTGTATGCCAGTTGCAAGGCGCCGACCAGTTCCCTGGCGTTGTCGGTGGCATTGCGCATGGCGATCATGCGCGCCGCGTGTTCGCTGGCCTGCGCCTCGAGGATCGCCTGATACACCTGTAGCGCCGTGAAGCGTGGGATGATCTCATCCAGGATCTCACGCATCTCGGGCTCGAACTCGTAGGAGCCCGGCGGGCCGGCGCGGTTTTCGAATTCCTCCACGCGCTCACCGCCGAGCTCAAGGGGCAACAACTTCTTCCTCGTGACCACCTGCCGCCCCATGTTGATGAAATCGGTATACACCAGGTGGACTTCATCCACATTGCCCTTCAAGAATTCATCCACGACCAGGCGTCCAATGGCGGAGACATCTATGAAGCGAGGGGGGGAGGGCAAACGGCTGAATTCGGCGAGCACGTGCTTGCCGCGGCGGAGCAGCAGGTCACGTCCTTTGCGCCCCACGGCGAGATATTGGACAGGCACCGCATAGTGGTCGAAGTGCTGCGCCGTGTAGCGGATGATGTTGGTGTTGTAGGCGCCGGCCAGGCCGCGCTCGCCGCTGACCACAACCACCAGGGCCTGTTTGGGGTGAGGCCGCGCCGTCAATAACGGGTGCAGCGTTTCTCGTCCGGGTTGAGCCGCCACATGCGTCAGCACCTGCCAGGCCTTGGTGGCATAGGGGCGCGTCGCCAGCACGGCTTGCATGGCCTTGCGCACCTTGGCGGCGCTCACGGCCTCCAGGGCGCGAGTCACCTGGGCAATGTTCTTTACGCTCCGAATGCGGAGCCGCATTTCACGTGCGGAAGCCATGCCTCATGCCTTCCAGGTATTGCGGAATATCTCGAGCGTCCTCAGCAGGCGCTCGCGGTTTTCATCGGTGATCACTTTCTTCTCGGCGATCTCTCGGCCGATCTCGGGATGAGCGCTGTGCACGTACTTGAGCAGGTCCTCCTGCCAGCGCGCCATTCTCTCCACGGGAACCTGGTCGGCAAAGCCGTTCGTGCCGGCGAAGATGAGGATGACCTGATCCTCCAGCGCCACGGGGCTATATTGGGGCTGCTTGAGGATCTCCTGCATGCGTTGCCCGCGTCCCAGTTGCTGTTGGGTGGCCTTATCCAGGTCGGAGGCCATCAGCGCAAAGGCGGCCAGTTCGCGGTAGGCTGCCATGTCGAGGCGCAGGCGGCTGGCCACCTGCTTCATGGCCTTGGTCTGGGCGTCGCCGCCGACGCGTGAAACGGAGATGCCCACATTGATCGCCGGGCGAATGCCGGCGTTGAACAGGTTGCTCTCCAGATAAATCTGGCCATCGGTGATGGAAATGACGTTGGTAGGAATGTACGCCGAAACGTCGCCCAGCAGGGTCTCGATGATCGGCAGGGCCGTGAGCGAGCCTCCACTGCCCTTCACTTTGACGATGCGGTACTGGTCGGGATTGGGCAACCGCTGACGGGCCTCTTCAGCATCATGCCTGGAGAGAGGGCCGCCGTACACGTTCCCGTCCACCCCATCCCTCTCCGAGGCGAGGGGCTGGTTGAAATCCTTGCGGACGATGACGTATTTGTCGGCCAGGCGCGCCGCGCGTTCGAGCAGGCGCGAGTGCAGGTAGAACACATCCCCCGGATAGGCCTCCCGCCCGGGCGGACGGCGCAGGAGCAGGGAGACCTGGCGATAGGCCCAGGCATGCTTCGAGAGGTCATCGTAGACGATCAGCGCGTCGCGACCGCTCTCCATGAACTCCTCGCCGATGGCACAGCCGGCGTAGGGGGCAATGTATTGCATGGTGGCCGAATCGTCGGCCGAGGCCACCACCACGATGGTGTGCTCCATCGCTCCATAGCGTTCCAGCGTGCTTACGGTTCTGGCAATGGCGGCCTTCTTCTGGCCGATGGCCACATAGATACAGATGAGGTCCTTTCCCTTTTGATTGATGATCGTATCAATGGCGAGGGCGGTCTTGCCGGTCTGGCGATCGCCGATGATCAGTTCGCGCTGGCCGCGTCCGATGGGGATCATCGAATCGATGGCCTTGATGCCGGTCTGGACCGGTGTGTCCACATCCTGACGGGCCACCACGCCCGGAGCGATGCGCTCGATCGGGCGGAAGCCGGTCGTGGCGATCGGGCCCTTGCCGTCAATCGGCTCGCCCAGGGCATTGACCACGCGCCCGATCAGGGCCTCGCCAACCGGAACCGAGGCGATGCGCCCCGTGCCGCGCACGGCCATCCCCTCGGCAACGCCGGAGTAATCCCCCATGATGATCACGCCCACGTTGTCCTTTTCCAGATTGAAGGCGATCCCCATCACGCCGTTGGCGAATTGCACCAGTTCCTGTGCTCTCACGCTGGCCAGGCCCTCCACGCGCGCGATGCCATCGCCAGCCTCGACCACGGTGCCGATGTCATGGATGCTGATCTCCGGCTCGAAGCCTTCGATTTGCCTTTGCAGTTCGCCGGTAATCTGCCTGATCAAATCCGTCATGCTGTTTGCCTCCGCGGAGTTTTTATTGCGAGGCGCGCCCTCGCCATGCCTGTCCGCCTCTGACCCCTTGGCGGCGTTGCCCGAGCGGAGAGGGCCCCGCAATGATCGTCCGATTTACGTACAAGAACCCGGATAAGGGTCTTATCCGGGCAATATGTGTCATGGGTTACAAGCGCCGCAATGATACCTGAAAGCACCTATCTTGTCCAGTTACATCCATCCCTGCCCAGGAGACAAATGTAAGCCGAAGCGCTGAGCCGCGCGGCGCGGAGAGCGTGGACGTTTTTCGTAACCTACCGCCCTCATCCCCATCCCCTCTCCCTTTGGGAGCCCCCTTCGGGGATGATAAGGATCGGGGTGAGGGCAGGCCGTTGCGGTAATTCCCATATTTTCACCTCTTGCAATCTGACGACATTGGTATATACTCGGCCTGCGGAAGATCGGTTCCGAGGAGCAGTTCCTGTGAATCGGGTTAAGGAGTCAGAGAGCGATCACCCTCCCAGTTGTCGCGGTAAGCGCGGCTGGCGGGTGGCCGTGCTGGCCAACATCAAAGATGAAAGTCAACCTCTGCCCGCCGGCATTCCGCCAGATGCCTATGCGGACTTCGACCACATCGAGACCATTGAGCACATCCGCCGCGCCATCGAGAGCGATGGACACGAGACCACGTTCATTCTGGCAGACGAGAACCTGCCTTTTGCGCTGCGAGAATATCGGCCCGACATCTGCTTCAATATTGCCGAGGGGTTAGGGGGCGACGCGCGCGAGGCCCAGGTGCCGGCCCTGCTCGAACTGATGCGCATTCCATACACCGGCTCGCGCGTGCAGACCAACGCCATCTCGCTCGACAAGACCCTCACCAAGCGCATCTGGCGCGATCGACGGTTGCCGGTGGCGCCTTTCCAGGAGTTCATCCTGGGCGATGAGCCGCTCCGCCCGGAGTTGACGTTCCCGCTGTTCGTCAAGCCGGCGCGCGAGGGCACGGGCATGGGTGTGGACTCGAACGCGATTGTCAAAAACGAAAAAGAATTGCGCGAGCGCGTCCGTTGGGTGATTGAAAACTATCAACAGCCGGCCCTGGTCGAGGTCTTCCTGCCGGGTCGGGAATTCACCGTCGGCATCCTGGGGCGCCACGATGCCAAACGCTTCAGCCGCCATCCCGAATGGTACGGCAAGGACGGCTTTCATCGCTTTCCGATCCTCGAGCTGGATACCAGTCGTTCTGTGACGCCAAACGTGTATAGCCAGGCGGCCAAGTCAAAAAACATCGGCGAGGAAGGGGCGCCGGGGTATGAATGTCCGGCCCGCCTCGAGCCCGAGCTGGAAAAGAAACTCCACCATCTGGCCTGGCGCGCTCACATTCTGCTGGGCGCGCTGGACATCTCGCGCACCGATATTCGCCTGGATGCCGAGGGCAACCCGCGCTTGCTGGAGATCAACACCCTGCCCGGCCTGACCCCAGACTACAGCGATCTATGCCTGCAGGCCAAGGCGGAGGGCATCTCGTATAACGATTTGATCCTGGAGATTCTCTATCTCGGCGCAGGCCGCTGGGGGCTGTTGCAGCCGCGTCAGGAGCCCGTAGAGATGGAAAAAAGAAAGCATTGAGCAAACTTGTCGAAGGGTGAGGGCGGTAGTAGTTATGCCCTTTTTGCATTTGATGCGAGGGCACGAAATGTTCCCGCTCTGGCCGGGTGGGAATCACCGATGGCGTTATCTGTACAGTTCTCTCTTGAAAAACTCCGGAAGGGCAAAGGCAGCCTGATGAATTTCCGGATTGAGATATTGATTCTCGCCCGGTGGATAGGGCTTGTTCAGTCCTTGCACCCAGGGGGTATCGGAAACATACATGAAGCCGATCCCGCCGCCAGGGTAGGTGGGAACGTGCACATAATAGTAAGCAGGGTTTTTCGTCAACTGCCTGGCCAGTTGATAGATTTGACCGATCAAAGCCGCGTCGAAGTAGGGGTGTTCGCATTGGGTGGCCGCCGCTCCGCCGGGGGTGAGAGCGCGCACCATGAGTTTGTAGAACTCCTCTGAAAACAGGCGCTTGGCCATGCCAATGGGGTCGGTGGTATCCGAAATAATCACATCAAACTGCCCCTGCTCTTCCTCAAGATAACCGAAGGCGTCGCGCACGATCAGGCGAGTACGCTCGTCTGCCCATGGGTCTCCGAACGATGCCGCAAAGTGCTCGCGGCATATCTCCACCACACGCCGATCTATTTCGCAGACGACCACCTCTTCTACCGAGGGGTATCGCAGGGCTTGCCGCAAGGAGCCTCCATCTCCCCCACCGACGATCAGCACCCGTCGCGGATGCGCCACGGCCAGCATGGGCACATGGACGATCATCTCGTGATAGCCCATCTGGTCTCGCTCGGTCAGCTGAATGATGCCGTCCAGGATCAGCGCCTTGCCGAAGAAATCCGTCTCCAGAATCTGGATGTGCTGATACGCCGAACGTTCGTCGGCCAGGACGCGTCGCACATGCAACCCTTGCCGGTAATAAGGGTGCAGTTCTTCCGTGAACCAGCGACTCATGAAGGCCCTATTCCCAGTACACGATGGTAGTGGGCTCGATCTCTGCTTCGCGGTCGATCTTTCGGAGCGCGAAACTTTCTGCCCCAAAGGTCTCTTTCAACTTTTGCACCAACGGCATCAAATCCTTGCCGACGGCGCAGGAAAACAGATCAATGGCGCAATAGCCATATTCGGGCCAGGTGTGCAAACTGGCGTGCGACTCTGCAAGAAGCAAGAAACAAGTAAAGCCGTGCGGGCTGAACTTATGAAAGCCCTCATCCACAACCGTCAGGCCGCTCTCGCGCACAGCCTGGGCAAACAGGGAATAGGCCTTTTCACCGTCCAGCAATAGGTCACGGTTGCAGTTGGAGAGATCGCAGATGTAATGCTCTCCGAGTTTCAAAGTCGCGTTCACTCGCACCTCCGGCATTAAATATGAAAGAACCCATCCGAAGACAAGAGGGCTCCCTGTTTTCATACGGTTGCCACAACGCTGCCGTTGAAACGTGCCTTCGGACAGACTCTATGTGCTATTTATACTATGTCCTGGCAGAATGTCAACCTTTCGGAAAACCCTACTGCACCAGCCCTGGTGATCGCCCATCTCTTTTGCATGGCCTGCTTCGGGGGGCTGACCCCCTGACGGGGGCAAGCGCCCTGCCTCCGTACATAAAAGTCAGATAAATCCAACGGCTTGCGCCGCCTGGACGGTTTCCGTATGCACGGAGAGGTTAGCCTCCGTCCTGCGATTCCGAATTCATGGGCAATCACCCAAGAGCCAAGAGGTGATGGATTGACAAAACCCATCTTTGAGATAAAATATTCCCCGCCGGAAAACACACCCCGCCGAAGTGGCGGAATTGGCAGACGCGCTACGTTCAGGGCGTAGTGAGGGTTCCCTCATGTGGGTTCAAGTCCCACCTTCGGCACTGCAGGCCCGTTGAGAACGGGCCTGTTTGTTTTCCTCACCGTGCCCGCAAGGAGGGCGTCATGGTTTCTCAAGCAACCTGTGGGAGCTGGAGGCGGCTCTTGTTTCACAGGCAGCAACTTTGTCCATACAACTTGACTTTGCCCCCCGCCTATGTTATGGTAAAAGCAACTCTTCCCTGAGGCCGGTGAATGCATCGCGAACGCGTTTCCGAAAATGTGTACTGGTTCCAGAGCGAGGTATATGCCCAGGTCACAGCCGGCGTGGTGGCAGGCCCGCAGTGGGCGGTCGTCATCGATACCCTGGCGTTGCCCGAAGAAACGCTCGGCATGCGCGAGTTCGTGGAGCACGAACTGGGGGTGCCGGTGCGCTACGTGATTAACACTCATTATCATGCCGATCATGCCTGGGGCAATTGTTTCTTTCCGGGCGCCATGATCATTGCCCACACACGTTGCCGCGACCTGCTGGAAGAGCGCGGCCGCCCCGCGCTCGAAGAGGTGCGCAAACAACATCCTGCCTTTCGCCAGGTCAAGATCGTCTTGCCTCACTTCACGTTCGAGGAGGGCGAAGTAGACCTGCGGGTTGGCAAGAAGAATCTCACCCTCATGCCCGCCCCGGGGCACAGCGAAGATGGTCTGGCCGTACTGGTCGAAGAAGACCGCGTGCTCTTCGCGGGGGATGCCTTCATGCCCCTGCCTTACATTGTAGACGGCAACCTCGATGCCATCACCGCCTCCATCAAGAAGATCGGGCGGATGGAACTGGAGAACATCATCCAGGGGCACGGCGACATCATCCTGCGCGGCGAAATCGACGCCGCGGTCAAGGAGAATCTGACCTATCTGGCGAACATCAAGAAGTTCGCCCGTTCCGCGGCGCGACGCAATGCCTTAGAACAGATCGATGCGCTCAAGATCGAGGAATTCGGGAAGAGCCGCGTCTATTTGGGCGGCCTGGCTGAGGATTTGCACAGACGCAATCTGCGAGCGTTGGTGGCGCAAATGCGTCGCAAATAAGACGCCTCGGCACTATTCCTATGGCTTCGTCTTGCCCTTACCCCGCCTCCACGGGCGCCAGCCGTGGAAACGCTCGCGACCCTCTACCAGCGCTTGGATGTTCGGACGCAGAGCCCATGCCAGCAACAGGAACGCCGCTGCGCCGTAGAGGATGTTCTGCCAGGGCATCAGGCCCATTCCATAGCGGATGCCGAAAATGAGCGTGGCAATCAATGCCACACTGAGGGTGGTCACGGAGGCATACCCGATGCCCAGGAACACCAGGACTCCCAATGGGACGATGATGAAGAGAGAGGGCCACCACAGGCCAACGGCCCCGCCCACGGTGGGGGCCCCACCGGCTCCACCGCGCAGGCGCCAACGCCCCCTGGCATCCCGTTCGGTGAGAAAGATGGAATAGTTATGCCCAACGATCGCGGCCAGAGGGGCGAGGATGTGTACCCAGGGGTGGCCAGGCAGGGCTGCCTGTGCGACCCATACTGCCGAGGCCCCTTTGAGGCCATCCAGCAAGGCGGTGGCCAGACCGGCGAACAACCCTGCCGCACGCATGGCGTTGGTTCCCCCTGTACGCCCGCTGGCTACCTGCCGAATATCCTTGCCGGTGGTGGCCTTGACGATCAGCAGGCCAAACGGAATGGCACCAAAAATATAGCCAAGCAAGACAATCGCCGCCTCAATTAACAGTTGCATAAGATGCTCCTCTGGGGGACTGAAACTGATAACACAAGAATCGCCTCAAAGTTTCTCAACCTCCAGGTCTACCCGGCTGAGGCACTGACCCTCGATCCAGAAGCCGCGCGCCTGCCAGATTCCGCCTGAGCGTGACCAGATCACATGGACAACGGGATAGGCGGCCTCGGCCATGTCGGTCGCCGAGGGTGTTTCGGGTCCCGCAGGGTGCGAATGGAAGATGCCAAGCAGATCCAATTGATGGGCATCCATCCAGTTGAAAGCCTGCAATTGTTCACGGGGGTCCATCCGAAAGCGCACTGCACTGCGAGCCTGATTCGCGACCAGCAAAACCTTCTCTACGCGTTCGCCTTTTCCGGCCAACAGGCCGCAGGCCTCGAGCGGCGCCTCGCGCTCCACATGAGCCTGCATGAGGCTCCAGTCTTGCCACAATATTCGAAGCCTCATCCGCGAAACAACAGCGCCGCCGCCCAGCAGGCCACCAGGATGGCCAGGGGCTCCAGCATGGCGTCCCTCGAAGGCACGCCTTCATAGAGGCGAGCCGCCAATGTGGTCAGGGCATACAAGGGGCCGAGCAAGACCAACCCAAATTGCACCGACGAAAGCGGCCAGTAATGCAGGCCGGCCGCCAGTTGAGCGCCGATCAAGCCAATGCCCCCTGCCCAGGTCAGTGGCCAGGCTTCGGTAAGATGCATGCGTAGGATGCGCAGAACGACCAGGCCGGCAATCAAGAACATGGCCGGCAGCATCAAAAAGAGACGTGCTCCGGCCAGGCGCAGGGCGGTCGCAAAGAGAAAAAAGAGCGTGTATGCGAGAGCCGTCAGACCGGCCGAAGCCAGGGCATACGCCGGCGCAGCGGGGTCCACCACGACATACTCTGCGGTAAACAGAAGGACCAGTATGGCGGCGCTGAAGCCGAAGCCCACCCACCACGCCGGAGCACCCGGGAGAATATCCAACAGGATGCCGATGACAAACGTGGTCAAAGCGGGCAACAACTCGTGTTCGGCAACAGGCCGTTCCTGCGCGGGAGCACGGCTCCTCAACAACCAGTCCATCCCGGTAGCCGCAATGCCCGTGGCCATAAGCGTCATGGCCGTAGTGAGCGTAAAAGGATAGGCAAAGTAAAAACCGGGCAATTGGAAAGCCAGGGTCAGACCGGGCGCCTTGATGAGGCGGGACAACGCATAAGTCAGCAGGACGGCCGCTGTCACCATACCGATTCGGTCGGCCTGCGGGTGGAAACGCTGCGCTTGCATGTTTGTAATTCTAATCGATTCCGATTTCTTTGAAGCCAGGGAAGGGGGGATTATCTGCCGCCGTCCGAATGCGCGCCCATTCCGTCACCCACTGAGAGGGGGAGAATCATCCTGCACGGACACGGCCCGACTGCCAAGGATAAACCCTGCGCCAATTCCCCACTGCAAACGATAAAAAGGCCACCGCCTCCAGGCCGCGTCCCAGCAGGGGCAGCCATCGGAGAGGAGCCAGCGGGGCACAAACATACAGCCAGATGCCGGCATTGAGAGAAACAAAGGCGCCCCACGTCCAGCGCTCATCGCCGCGAGGACGGGGCGCGTTCAGGCGAGGCAAAATCCAGAAGGCAATTCCCAGCGCAAACTGCGTCATCCAGCCGAGCAACAGAAACTCGCCATGCGCCGGCAGAAAAGCCCACACCCACGCGGCGAAGGGGAGGCCCTTGTTGGCAAGCAGGAGCGCTCCCAGCGTAAGTCCCAGGCTCAGGTAGATCAAAGCCAGCCGTGTAAACCAGCGACTCAGCCGTGGCATTTATCGCCCCTTGATGCGTGACCAGGCGTTGAAAACGAACATCATCCCGGCCAGCCATTGCAGAATGGCCGCCAGCACCAGCGCCCAGCCGGCCGGGAGGCTCACCCGCCCGCTTTGCAGGGGTTCAAAGATCAATCGTAGGAGCAAGCCCATGTTCAAGGTGATGTATGTGCCCCAGTTCAGCCACTCGTAGCCGCGCGGGTGCTGAGTGTTGAATTTGGGCAACATCCAGACGGCGATGCCGAAGATCAGTTGGGTGAGCCAGCCAAAGACCAGTAAATGCACGTAAACCGGAAAGATGCCGCCTTGAACAGCAGCGGGAATTTGCTGGTAGATTCCAATGAGCAAAGCGAGGATCAGGAAAACGAGCGAGGTCTTTACAAACCAGCGAGTGGTGGCAGGCATGGGTCTACTCCCGTCTTGCAAATCTGGAAACCTCCAGCATCTTCAAAGCCCTCCTTTACACCAGCATCCTGAGCGGGGTTTCCAGAAACCCGGCCAGTCTTTGCAGGAATTGGGCGGCTTCGGCGCCATCGCTGACACGGTGGTCAACGGAGAGGGTGACTTTCATCCGCCAGGAGATTTGGATCTCGCCATCTTCCACGACCGGCACCTGCCGCGCCGAGCCAACAGCCAGAATGGCAGCCTCCGGCGGGTTGATGATGGCCGCGAAGTTTTCCACGTCGAACATCCCCAGATTGGAGATCGAGAAGGTCGAGCCTTCGATGTCTTCGGGCTTCACCTTGCCCTGGCGCGCCGCGGCGGCCATGCGTCTGACCTCCGCCGCGATCTGACGCAGGGGCTTTTGGTCAGCGTCCCTGCAGACCACCGTCAGCAGGCCATTTTCCACAGCCACGGCCACGCCGATGTTAACCGCCCCATGGTGGATCACTCTGTCACCGGCGAAAGAGGCGTTCAGGTTGGGAAATTGCCGCAGGGCGAGGGCTGCGGCTTTGACGAGAAAATCGTTGACGGAGAGTTTTTCTTCTTCCGGCAGGTACTCATTGATTTGTTGGCGCAGTGCCATGAGGGCATCCAGTTTGTATTCGTGGGTGACGTAGAAGTGCGGCACGCTTTGTTTGGCTTCGCTCATGCGGCGGGCGATGATCTGGCGCAGTTTGCTCATCGCAAGCATCTGGTCTGATGGTCGGAGAGCCGAATAGTCGGGCGAGGCCGGGAGGCCGGCGGCCGGCGATGGACGACTCACGGCCGCTTCGATGTCGCGGCGGACGATGCGCCCGCCGGGGCCGCTGCCTTGCAGGCCGGCGAGGTCGATGTTTTTCTCGCGGGCGAGTTTCTTCGCCAGGGGCGAAGCCTTGACGCGACCCGCCGCGGGCGGGGACAAAGGCTGGGGAGCAGGAGCCGGCGCGGGGGCGGTTGGAAGCGCCGCGGAAACAGCCGGGGCGGCGGTCACGCCTGGGGCGGTCGGGGCAGACGCGGGGGCCGCGCCGCTCTCGATCTTCTCCTCGGCACCGCCGATAATGGCAATCGGAGCGCCGATGGGGACGACATCGCCTGGATTGACCAGCAGTTGACGGACCACGCCGGCTGCGGAGGATTCGACCTCGACGGTGGCCTTGTCGGTTTCGATTTCGGCCAGGACTTCGCCTTTTTGAATCGGCTCGCCCTCGGTTTTTACCCAGCGGACGAGGACGCCTTCCCGCATGTCGAAGCCCAGTTTGGGCATGGTGATCGTTTCGGCCATTAGAGCACCTCCTGGACAGCAGCGATGACGTCCTCCACCTGGGGGAGGGCGGCTTGCTCGAGGGTGCGGTTGTAGGGGAGCGGCACTTCTTTTTGGGCGACGCGTCGGATGGGGGCATCTACGTCGTCGAAGGCCTCCTCGTAAATGCGGCTGGCCACTTCAGCGCCGACGCCGTAGGACCTCCAGCCTTCCTCAACGATGACGGCGCGGTTGGTCTTTGCGAGGGATTCGAGGACGGGTTGCATGTCGAGCGGGCGCAGGGTGCGCAGATCCACGATTTCGGCCTCAATGCCCTGTCTGGCAAGTTCATCGGCGGCTTTGAGGGAGAGTTCCAGGCCTTTGGAGTAGGTGACGATGGTGACGTCGCGGCCGCGGCGCTGGATTTTGGATTGGCCGATGGCGATGAGGTATTCGCCTTGGGGAACTTCGCCGCGCATCTGATAGAGGGTGGCATGTTCGATAAAGAGGACCGGGTCATTGGAGCGAATGGCCGATTTGAGCAGGCCTTTGGCGTCTTCGGGGGTGCCTGGGGCGACGACCTTGAGGCCGGGGAAGTGGGCAAAGACCACATCGGGAGTTTGGGAATGGGTGGCGCCGAGTTGACGCCCGCCGCCGCCGACGGCGCGGATGACGAGGGGCAGGGTGAACTGCCCGCCGAACATGTAGTGCAGTTTGGCAGCTTCGTTGACGATGTGGTCCATGGCGGCGAAGGCGAAGTTGATGGTCATCAGTTCAGCCACCGGTCGCTGGCCGACCAATGCCGCGCCGATGGCCGCGCCAACGATGGTGGCCTCGGCAATCGGGGTATCTTTGACACGCCTGGCGCCGTATTTGTCGTAAAAGCCTTTGGTGACGGCATAGGTGCCGCCCCATACGCCCACTTCCTCTCCGAGGATGAAGACGGTGGGGTCGCGATCCATTTCTTCCATGAGGGCCTGCGAGATGGCCTCGCGCATGGTGATTTTGGGCATAGGTGTTGGTTCCTTTAAATCTCGTGGCGTTTTCGCTAAAGCCAGGGTTGTGGACCAGGCTCACGAAGTCGGCCTGCGCCGACTGGCTGCGGTTGAAACTGCTTCAAGCCTGACCGGGACGACCTTTGTCGTCCATGGAAGTCCACGAAGGTGGACTTCGTAGCCGCGACTTCAGTCGCCCGCGCCCGCCCCCTCCTCCGCGTACACATCCGCAAACAGTTCCTCCAGCGGGGGTTCGGGGGAGGTCTCGGCGAAGGCAACGGCTTTTTGGACTTCTTCTTCTACCTGGGCTTCGATTTCATCCAGCAGGCGGGCGGAGGCGATTTTGTGTTCAAGCAGGTAATGGCGATAACGCCCAATCGGGTCATGATCCTGCCATTTTTTGACTTCCTCCTGGGTGCGGTAGCGCTCTGGATCGCCCATCGAGTGGCCACGGAAACGATAGGTGACCATTTCGAGCAGGTGTGGCCCATGGCCGGCGCGGACGCGCTCCATGGCTCGCCGGCTGGCCTCATAGACGGCCAGGACGTCCATCCCATCTACCGATTCGCTGGGGATGTTGTAACCGCTGGCTTTCAGGGCTATGGATGGGACGGCGGAGGCGCGCTCCACGGCGGTGCCCATGCCATACCGATTGTTTTCGCAGACCCACAAGACGGGCAGATTCCACACCCTGGAGAGGTTGAGGGCTTCGTGGAAAAAGCCGATGTTCGTAGCGCCATCGCCAAACAGGCAGATGGTGATGCTATCGTTGCCGGCATATTGATCACCGAGAGCCATGCCGGCCGCAATGGGCAAATGGGCGCCGACGATGGCGTGGCCGCCCCAAAAATTCTTGCTGACGTCGGCCATGTGCATCGAGCCGCCCTTGCCTTTGGAGGTGCCGGTTACTTTGCCGAGCAGTTCGGCCATCACCTGCTGCGGCGAAATGCCACAATTGATGGCTACGCCATGATCCCGATAGGCGGTGATCACCCGGTCCTGCGGCTTGCGAGCCGCGATCAGGCCGGTCGAGACGGCTTCTTGTCCAATGTACAGGTGCATAAAGCCACCGATTTTTCCCTGCTGATAGAGTTCCGCGCCGCGCTCCTCCACACGGCGGATCAAGACCATCTGATGGTAGAGATCAAGGTGTTCTTTCTTGTTCATAGCGCGGCCTCCCGCCGCAACCGAATTTGTTTGTCATTGCGAGACGGTGTTCTCCCACCGAAGCAATCTCCTCGCAAACCAGGAGACTGCTTCGCTCGGTCTCGATCTGCCCGAAAAACACGGGCTGCTCGACCAGCGCTCGCAGGGACATTGGCAAAAGATTTGCGCGTTCCACGCAAATGTTGCAGAGCAATACTGTAACACTCCGGCACAGGCAACGTTCTGTCGGCTGTCTTCCAAAGGGATGATTATATCAGATACAACCTATCCAAATTCAAACTTGAGAGTTTTTGGCAGTCCCCCGAGCGCCCCGGCGGCCGCAGCCTAATGCGAGAGGTCCTGCGGCTGAAAACAGGGCTGATAGTCGTAGCCGAGGATCAGGCGATAGTGCACATGACTATCCGCCTGCGGCAGAGAGAGCGTCTCGGCGGAGGGCAGGCCGAGGAGGCTCAGGAGAGCGGAACGCGCCTGGGGGTCTTGCGCCGGGGTGAGATCGATCAGGACGGAGTGAGCATAATCGCGTCGCTCGGCCGTGCCGATGCTCGCGCTGTAGCCTGCATAGTTGAGGCGGCTTGCAGCCAGGGCATCCCATCCATCGAAGGGCGTACCATTCTGGACTTCGATCGCAATCTCCTGGCGTTGCACCGCCAGGGCGGAGAGACGGGTTGCCTCGCTCAGCAGCTGAGCGAGCGCATCCTGCGGCAGCAGGACATAGGCCCCGCCGGGCGTGGTCCAGTCGAGCACGTAGGGCGGGCGGATGTAGTAACTGCGAATGGTGGCGTTCGTCAGGCGCGGCGCGTAAGGCACCAGCCTCAGGAGATCGGCCAGGCCGAGATCGGTGACCACCGCAGCGGACAGGTCTCTATACAATTGCGGAATGCGGCCGAGCGTATTGGTGCGCAGGGCCTGTGAAAAGAGGGCGCGCAGCACCTCTTGCTGTCGCCGGCCGCGATCGAAATCGTTCGACTTTTGACGCGAGCGCGCGTACCACAGCGCCAGGTCGCCGTCCATGTGAACCACGCCGGCGGACACGGTGTACAGCGCCCAGTTGTTCTCATTGTAGGGATCATAACTCGGATCGATCAGGCGCCAATCGGTGTAGGGGCAGGCCACCGGCACATCGATCCCACCGAGCGTATCCACGATGCGGCGAAAGCCGTCGAAGTCCACCATGGCCGTATGATCGATGCGAATGCCGAGGTTGTACGCAATCGTATCGCGCAGCAGCGCCGCGCCGCCGCCGGCATACCCTTGTAAATCCCCATATTCATAAGCCGTGTTGATGCGTTGCATTCCAACGGTGGGGATATACACCCAGAGATCGCGCGGGATCGAAACCAATGATGCCTGCCCTTCTTTGGGCCACACCACGGCGATCACCATGCTGTCGGTGCGAAAGGAGATCCCGGATCTTTTATCGGAGCCGATCAGCAGGAAATTGACCGTCTCATTCTCCGCGAGGGACGGCAGGGGGGTGGGGGTCTCCAAAAGCGTTTCGGGCGGAGTGACGATGGTTGGGAAGAACAAACCCGCCTCCGCGGCGGTTGGGGATGGAAACGAAGTCGGTGAAGGGGTTGCAGTCGGAAACGTGGACTCCAGGGTGGGTACCTGAAAGAAGTACACCGAGGTCGGCGCTTCTCCCACAGGCGCGGGCTGAAAGGGCGTCGGCGTGGGGGAGGCGTTTGCAGCGGCTGTGATCAGCACCAGCGGCGGCGGGTCGGGAGTGAGAGCAGGACTGCAGGCAGCCAGCAGAAGGGGCAGTAGCAGGAAGCGTCTGGACACGCGTTTCAAGCGTCAGGGGTGGAAGGAGTCGCCGTCGGCGGAGGCGCCGTTGGACTCGGCGTGGAGGTGAAAGGCAGCGGCGTGGAGGTCAGCGGCTCGGTCGGGACCTCGGTCGGAGTGCCGAACTCGGGGATGATCGTCACCCCCGGCGTGATCGTCGGCCCATTCGGCACCCAGAGAACCTGGCCCGCATAAATGAGCGTGCTGTTCAAACAGTTGGCGCGCTGGAGATCGCTGACGTTCGTGTTATACAGCCTCGAGATGTGGTAGAGCGTGTCGCCGGGTTCAACAATGTAGTTGTGCACCCAACCCGGCAGAGGGCCGCATGCTATGACCCCCCTGCGGGTTGGCAGAGGTGGGACGTACAACCCGCTGCCGGGCGCGAGGCTCAGGCCGGTCAGACAATTGGCCTGGGTGAGGGCTTCCGGCGTTATCTGGTACCTTGCTGCCAGGTCAGCCAGGGTGTCCCCGGGCTGAACGAGGATCAAGAGCCAGCCGGGCGGCGGCATGCAAAAAGGCAGCGCCGTGGCCGTCGCCGTCGGGGGCAAAGAAGGGGTGGCGGTCGGCCGCGGACTCATCTGGGTCGAGACGAGGGTTTGCAGGATGGCAGACAGGTCGAGCGTAGCCGTGGGCGGCGGGGCGAGATAACTTTCGGCCAGGGCCAGTGAAAAAACCCCGATCACAATGGCCAATGAGATAAACGCATAGATCAACCCGCCCCCCAATTGACGCACGGCGCGTATCATCTGACTCCTGATTGATGGTCCTGCGTTTCCCCGGCGAGGGGCAAGAGCACGCTGAAGGTCGCGCCGGCGCCGGGCTCGCTCTCCACCCAAATCCGTCCATGTTGGGCTTCGGTCAGGCTCTTGGCAATGGAGAGCCCCACGCCGGTATCTCCCACGCCTTGAATGAGGACGTTATCCGCCCGATACAGACGGGTGAACACGCGCGGCAGGTCTTCTGGGGGAATGCCCCCTCCGCTGTCTGTGACCTGGATCAGGAGGTAATCCTGGCCCGCCTCGTTCGTAGTGCGCACTTGAAGGCGGATCGTGCCCTCGGCCGGGGAGGCGGCGCCTGCATTTTGCAGGAGGTGGATCAAAATTTGCTGGAGCGCCTCGCGATCGGTGTTGACCAGGATGGCCTTCCTGGGCAGGTCAAGTTGCAGGGAGATGTTCTTCTCGCGAATCTGGCTGCCCGTGTAGGCCATGGCGTTGTCGATGATCGTATTGAGGTCGACCGGTTGAGGCGTCGAGGTTGCCGTGCGGCTTTCCGGAGTGGTGACGTGGATCAGATCATCGATCAAATTGCCGGTGCGCTCGGCAGCGGCTTTGATGCGCTCGACGAATTTGCGCTGCAGCGCGCCAAGAATGCCCACCGATTCTCCCAGCAGTAAATCTGTGTAGCCGATGATGGAGGACATGGGTTGCCGAAGTTCCTGCGAAATGGAGGCAATGACCTCCGCCTGTTCACCGGATTTCGGAGGAACTGCGCCGGCCTTCTCGAGGGCAAGGATCTTGGCATTGGCTTTCGCCAGTTGCTCTTGCAGGCGGGCTACCTCTTCCAGGGCCGCCTCGGGCTCCTTTTCCTGTTCCTCCACGCGAGCGCCCTTCGTCTGGCGCAGGGTCTCAATTTCCTGTTGTAATTGTGCAATGGTCTGCCGCGCCTGCTCCTGAGCGGCGCTCAAGGCCTCCGCCTCCTCCGCTTGTCGGCGAAGGCTCTCGATCTGGCGGAAAAGTTCTTCATTGCGCTGCTTGAGTTCCTCGTTCTGGCGATGCAGCGTCTCCAGCGTCTGGCGCACTTGCTCGCCCTGCTGTTCGATCTTATGGACCCTCTGGCTGCGCTGGATGACCGGCACCAGCGACTGGGTGATGTTCATCAGGAAGGCCTGATCCTCCGCGCTCCAGAGGCGGTTGGAATAGGGTGAGAGCAAGATCACTCCCCCCAACACTTCCTTCTCCTGCGTCAGGATGGGGGCGCTCAGTAGGTGGCCCGGGCTGCTCAGGCCAAGCAACTCGCCCAGGCCCTTGATGTCCACCGAGGTGCTGGAGGCCGGCAGCCTGAGCGGGCGTCCGCGCTGGAGGGCGTTGGCCAGCATGGGCACGGCCTGCTTGCTGATGCTGCCGCCCTCCAGGGCTTCTTCGCGGATCAGATCGTAGCCACCGGCGATGATCATTTGATTCTTGTTATCGGTGAGGTAGATCACAAAGCACAGATCGGCCAGCATGCCCTGGGCAATGGCGCGGCTGATGGCCTGATTCACCTTTGCCGCGCTCGACTCGGCCGCCAGGGCCAGCAGAGCATGGAAGGTCTTGGGGTCGGCGCTGTAGCGCCTGCGCTCTGTACGCGGCGGGTGCGGTGCTTCTTGTTTCTCGGAGGTTGTGCGTGGCGGGGCCGTCGGTGCGGGGAAACGTTGCGGCAGTGTTATCAGGAGGGGATAGGCGGCCAGGTAGGCCAGGCGGAGGATGCCGGAGTAATTCCCCTCCTCGTGCAACACCCAATGGCCCAGGTGTCCCATCAGAACGATGGCCAGCAGCGCCAGGCCGTTTCCATAGCCACTCGGCTGACGCGCGAGGAAGAGCAATCCCCCCAGGAGGATCAGAGAGATGGAGGCGGACTGCCACAATCGGTCATCGAGGGTGGCGTTGTAGAGGGTACGCGTAGCCTGAGGGGCCCAGTTCAGCAGGCTGAGCATGGCCGCCGCGCCCAGCGAGAGGCTGAGCAGAACCGTGGCCATGTCGGCGAGACGGTGCGGCTCGGGGAACGCCCAGAGCCATACGATCCACAACAGGCTGAAGAGCGCCACGGCCCGATCGAGGGGGGGCAGGCTGGCTTGCGGATTGATCCACCTCTGCCAGGCCAGCCCGCTGAAGACGAAAAGCAAGAACTGCGCACTCAACAAGAGCCCCAGGCCCCACAGGGTGCGTCGGGCTTGAGGGAAGGCGCTCGAGCGCCAGTGTCCAAAGGCCACCTGTAGTGCACTGACCATCGAAAAGATCAGCACGAGGTGGTAAGTGACATTGCCCGGCGGGGTCGTCAACACAGAGAAGATCTGGGTGAGGAGCGCGCTCATGCGAGAGCGATTATACTGCCAGTTCGGGTGGACGGACTATGGGAAGAAAGTGGGCGTTGAGCGCCCGCCCGACTCTGGGGGCCGATTTTCACTGGCCGGGCTTGCTGGCGGCCAGGGCTTCGTAGATGCGCAGTGTGGGCTTGGAGCGATTGAGCGTGTAGAAGTGAATGCCGGCCACGTTGCGATCGTATAGATCAAAGGCCTGCTGGGTGGCCCAATGAATCCCGACCTTCTCGACCACCTCGTCGTTCTCGGCTCGCAACACGGCCCGCAACAGTTTGGCAGGGATGCGCGCCCCCAGCGCCAACTCTGCGATGCGGTTCAGACTGGCGCGCGAGGTAATGGGCATCAGGCCGGCAATGATGGGGACTTTGATTCCTACAATCTCGCAGCGTTCGCAGAAATCGAAGTAATCACGGTTGTCGAAGAACAGTTGCGTGCAGATATAGTCAGCCCCGGCATCCACCTTGGCCTTCAGGTATTCAATCTCCTTCAAGCGGTTGGGGGTTTCGGGGTGCCCCTCGGGGAAGCCCGCCACCCCAATGCCCAGGTGGGGGAAGTGCTTCCTGATGAACCCCACCATCTCGGCGGCGTATTTGAAGCCATCGGGATGGGGCGCGTAGTTCGACTGCTCCCTGGGCGGATCGCCGCGCAGCGCCATGACGTTCTCGATTCCGCTCTCCACGTATGTTTCCAGCAGGTGGCGAATCTCCTCGCGGCTGGCTCCCACAGCCGTGATGTGAGCCACCACGGTCAGGCTGGTTTCCTTCTGGATGCGCACGACGAGGTCGCGAGTTAGATCGCGGGTGGAGCCTCCGGCGCCATATGTCACGCTCACATAGGAGGGAGCGATGGGCGTCAACTCCTTGATCGATTCGAATAGATGCTCTGAGGCTTCCTTTGTCTTGGGCGGGAAGAATTCAAAGCTGAAGTGTGGACCGGGTTGTTTCAGAATATCGGCAATATGCATTCCTGTGCTCCCGGGCAGATAAAAACGCAGTTCGGGACAGGCCTCTTGGCTTTGTGGCCGCGCTGATCAAGGGTAATGGATTATAACAAAAATGCAGGAGCATGCGGCGCAACCTGAAAAAAAGCAATTGACGTGCATTTCCATCCCTGCTAAACTCAAGGACATGCGCAACCTCCCGCGCGGCAAGAGACGACGACTGTGGCGCTGGCTCTTATGGTTCAGGCCGGGCCTGGGGATCAAACGCTGGCTGCTGGTCATTCTGGCCGGCCTCACCCTGCTGGGAGTCGGGCTGGCCATCTTCCTGCTCAATCTATACCGAACGGATACTTCGAACCCAATGGCCTTGACGATCCTCTCGTATGCTTCGCTGCGCTTCTTGCCGAGGTTGGTACGGGTTCTCCTCTTCGGCGCGGCGGGTGTGAGCCTGGTTGTGTATGGCATGTGGGGGCTGAATCGCGCCCTGTTGCGCCCCTTTCTGCGACCGGGCCAGGCCATTGTCGATCAACTGGCGGATTATCGCCGTCGTGAGCGCGGCCCGCGCGTGGTGGCCATTGGCGGGGGACACGGCCTCGCGACGCTGTTGCGCGGGTTGAAGGCGCACACGCGCAACCTCACCGCCGTGGTCACCGTGGCCGATGACGGCGGCTCCTCCGGCCGTCTGCGCCAGAGCCTGGGGATCCTGCCGCCGGGGGATATTCGCAACTGCCTGGCGGCCCTCTCGAATGATGAGGCGCTCCTGACGCAATTGTTTCAATATCGTTTCAGCGGGGCGCCCGAGCTGGATGGACATTCGTTTGGCAATCTCTTCATCACGGCTCTGACCGATATCACAGGCAGTTTCGAGGAGGCCATTGCCGAATCGGGGCGAGCGCTCTCCGTCAGCGGGCGTGTCCTGCCATCCACGTTGCACAATGTACGGCTGGTGGCCGATGTACGCCTGCCTCACACGGTGAACGAGGTCCGCATCCAGGGAGAGAGCAAGATTCCCGAAGCGGCCGGGCGCATCCAACGCGTCTGGCTGGAGCCGAACACGCCCCCTGCCTTCCCGCCGGCTCTGCAGGCTATTCTAAGCGCCGAGCTGATCGTCATTGGCCCCGGCAGCCTCTACACGAGTATTCTGCCCAACTTGCTCGTGCCAGACCTGCTGGCGGCGGTGCGCGCCAGCCGCGCCATCAAAGTCTACGTGTGCAACATTGCCACCGAGAGGGGTGAAACGGATCTCTACTCCTGTTACGACCACCTGCGCGCCATTGAAGAGCATGTCGGGGAGGATATGTTCGACATCGTGCTGTGCAACGATAACTACCTGGGCCACCTGGGCCAGGCCTCCACCTGGGTGCGCGTGGACGAGCGCAGCCGCCGCGATGAACGCCTCTACTGTGCCGATTTGATCGATGAGGAACATCCCTGGCGGCACGATGCAGACAAACTGGCGCAGGTCTTGATTGAGTTGTTCTATGAACGAACCGGGCCGTTAAGCGATCGCTTCGGATGACAAATGGCAGTAGTCATATCCTGCTCCCTGAATTAGAATTCACCCGCTCATGCGAGGAACTCCTACGAGACAACATCCTTTGGAGGTCACAAGATGACTGTCAAAGTCGGCATCAACGGTTTTGGGCGCATCGGACGCCAGGTGTTGAAAGCCATCCGCGATTATCATGCCGGCACGCTCGAAGTGGTGGCCTTCAATGACATCGGCGACCTCCCGACCATGGCCCATCTGCTCAGGTACGATTCCAACTATGGGCGCTTCAACGGCACCGTGGAAGTGCGGGACGATGCGCTGGTGGTGGACGGCAAGAGGATCAAGGCCTTCAAGGAGAGCGATCCGGCCTCTATCCCCTGGAGCGATCTGGGAGTCGAGATCGTGATCGAATCCAGCGGCCTGTTCACCATCAAAGAGGACGGCGTGAACAAGAAGGGCAAGACGGTCAAAGGAGCGGTCAATCACATCCGGCATGGCGGAGCCAGGAAGGTCATCATCTCGGCCCCGGCGGAGGGCGAGGACCTGACGATAGTGCTGGGCGTGAACGAAGATCAATACGATCCCAAGACTCATCACGTCGTTTCCAATGCCTCCTGCACCACGAATTGCCTGGCGCCAGCGGTCAAGGTTGTGCATGATCGCTTCAAGATTCGGCGCGGCTTCATGACGACCGTCCATGCCTACACCAACGATCAGCGCATCCTGGATTTGCCTCACTCGGACCTGCGACGGGCACGCGCCGCGGCCATGAGCATCATCCCCACGACCACCGGCGCGGCTAGGGCGCTGAAGCTGGTCATCCCCGATCTGGCCGGCAAGTTCGATGGTTACGCCCTGCGCGTCCCCACCTCCACGGTCTCGGTCGTGGATTTCACCGCCGAACTGGAACGCGAGACGACCACCGAGGAACTGCGGGAGGCCTTTCGTCAGGCCGCTCGCACCCCGCGCCTGGAGGGCATCTTGCAAGCCATAGATGAACCATTGGTCAGCATTGACTTCAAAGGTGATTCCCATTCTTCTTCGGTCGATTTGTCCTTCACGCAGGCCCTGGGCAAGGAGAAGAGCAACTTCGTCAAAGTGGTGGCCTGGTACGATAACGAGTGGGGCTACGCCTGCCGCACGGCAGACCTGGCTGCCCTGATGGCCAGGAGTCTATAACCCTGCCCGCCGAGGTTGTCATGAACAAGAAGACCGTGAGAGATGTGTACCTGAAAAGAAAGCGCGTGCTGATGCGCGTCGATTTCAACGTCCCCATGCAGAACGGCCAGATCACCGACGAGACGCGCATTCGTGCTTCCCTGCCCACGATCCAGTATGTGCTCGACCAGGGTGCGGCGCTGATTCTGATGAGCCATCTTGGCCGCCCCAAGGGTGGCTTCGAGGCGGAGTTCAGCCTCAAGCCGGCTTCGGAGGTCCTGGCCGGCTTGTTGGGGCGCCCGGTGCAGATGGCCCCCGACTGCATCGGTCCCCAGGTGGAGGGGATGGTCCGCGCCCTGAAGCCCGGTCAGGTGCTGATGTTGGAGAACACGCGCTTTCATCCAGAGGAGGAGCGGAACGACCCCGAATTCGCCCGACAACTGGCCGCCTTAGCCGAGATCTATGTGAACGACGCCTTCGGCTCGGCCCATCGGGCACATGCCTCGACCGAGGGGGTAGCCCATTTTCTTCCGGCAGTGGCCGGCTTTCTCATGGAACAGGAACTGGAATACCTGGGCCGCGCCACTTCTACCCCGGAGCATCCCTATATTGTTATCCTGGGCGGCGCCAAGATCAGCGATAAGATCGCCGTGGTTGAGCACCTGCTCGGTAAGTGTGACACACTGATCATCGGCGGCGGGATGGCCAACACCTTCCTCGCGGCCAGGGGCTATGACATGCAGGAGAGCCTGGTGGAGGCGGGGGCAATGGATATGGCCAGAGCCGTGATGGCCAGGGCAGGCGAGAGGCTGCTTCTGCCGGTGGACGCGGTGGTTGCGGAGGCGTTCGAGGCCGAGGCCCAGGCTCGCATCGTGAACGTCGATCAGGTGCCGGCCGGCTGGCGCGTGATGGACATCGGGCCCCAATCCATCCAGCGCTTCCGGGCTGCCTTGCAGGGGGCGCGGCTCATCGTCTGGAATGGGCCGATGGGCGTGTTCGAGATGCCGCGCTTCGCGGAGGGAACGTTTGCGATGGCGCGGCTGTTGGCCGAGTCCGGCGCGATCACTGTGGTGGGCGGCGGCGACAGCGTCAGTGCAGTCAAGAAGGCCGGCGTGGCCACGCAGATCACGCACGTCTCTACAGGCGGCGGTGCCTCGCTGGAGTTCCTGGAAGGGAAGGAATTGCCCGGCGTGGCTGTTTTGCAGGACAGATCGTAGCGTGGAATTATCGTGTTGCCCGGCAACGCCTGCGACGGCGCGTTCGCCCCTCAAAGTACAGGATAATAAAAACGCGAGCTCGAAGGCTCATCCCGCGACTGTTTGACCGCTCGGCCTTTGACCATTCAGGGTGGTCATGAAAAGAGTTCCCGAAGGCTTGACGTCACTGCCCGATGCCACTATAATCTGCCCGCTTTGTCGGAGAGCGTGTACGCGCCCGTAGCGCGCCACTCAAACGCGACATCCATCCTCTGCGGGGACGATGCGTCGCGGTGCGGAATCTTTACGGTTATCATGATTATCAAGAGCAACACTGTAGGTCACAAGGAGAAAGATCATGACCCCTCATCCCAAGCGCAAGCACTCCAAGGGCCGCCGCGACCGCCGCCGGGCGCATGATGCCTTGCAGCCGCGCAACCTCGTTTTTTGCTCCAACTGCGGTTCCCTGCGCTTGCCGCATACGGTTTGCCCGAACTGCGGCTATTATCAGGGCCGCGAGGTGATCGAAATCAAGGAAGAACCGGAGTGATGCCAACGGGCCGTGCCGATCACGGCTCGTTTGTGTTAAGGGCCGGGGAATGAAATGATCCACTTGCAGACAACCGCCTTTCTCTTTCCGGGACAGGGCTCGCAGGCGGTGGGCATGGGGCATGAGTTGGCCCAGGCATACCCACTGGCGCGCCGCACGTTTGAAGAAGCGGATGAGCGGCTGGGCTTTTCTCTTTCGCGTCTGATGTGGGAGGGGCCGGAAGCGGAGTTGAGCGATACGATCAACACCCAACCCGCGTTGTATGTGCATTCTCTGGCTGCCTTCCGCGTCTTTGTGCATCTCTACCCGCACCTGAGGCCGGCGGCCATGGCCGGACATTCGCTGGGCGAGTTGTCGGCTCTGGCGGCAGCGGGGGCCTTTTCCTTTGAGGATGGCCTGCGCCTGGTGCGGCGACGCGGCGAGTTGATGAAGCAGGCGGGCGAACAGCACCCCGGCGGCATGGCGGCCATTCTCAACCTCGATATTCCCACGCTGGAGAGAATATGTGCTGAGGCCAGCACAGATGGGGAAGTGGTGCAGGTGGCCAACGATAACTGCCCGGGACAGGTGGTCATTTCGGGGGCCAGGGCGGCAGTGGAGCGCGCCGTGGAGAAGGCCAGGATTGCCGGCGCGCGGCGCGTCGTCCCGCTGGCCGTTTCGATCGCGGCGCATTCTCCGCTGATGCAATCGGCCCAGGCAGAGTTTCGGCGTGCAGTGGATGAAACCCCCATGAACGATTCCTTCCTGCCGGTGGTGGGCAACGTCTCGGCCCGGATTTTGACCTCGGCTGCTGAAGCCCGCGCCGATCTGCAGGCGCAACTCACCTCGCGCGTGCGCTGGACGGAGACGATACAATGGCTGGCAGGGAATGGAGTTACCAAATTCGTGGAGGTGGGAAATGGCAGCGTCTTATTGGGTCTGGTGCGCCGCATCCTTCCCTCGGCTCTGGGTCTGCCTCTCGGAACGGCGGCCGATTTTGCAGCCTTTGAACGTGCCCTGGTCGAGTGAGAAAGGGTGATGAGCGGTAGTATAATCGTGACGTGAACACCCGGCAACGCATTCTCTGCGCGCGGGCTGTAACGCAACAAGAGAACAGATAACATCTGGTCAAGCGGCTCTGACCAGATGTGTTTTTCGTTTTTTGGAAGGAGGCATGGCCATGAGGCTGAGCAAAGTGGCGAGCGAGATTGCCGAATCGCCCACCCTGGCGTTGAATGAAGAGGCGCGTTGGCTGCGGGAGCGCGGCGAAGCCGTGATCCACCTGGGCATCGGTGAGCCGAAGAACAAGACGCCCATCCATGCTATCCTTGCCTCGGCGGCCAGATTGACGAGCGGGGAGGTCAAATACACGCCGGCCGATGGCATGCCCTCTCTGAAAAAGGCGATCATCCGCTATACGGAGGAGAACTACGATCGCCTTGTGGCCCCCGAGAACGTGATCGTCACGAATGGAGCCAAACAGTCTCTGTTCAACATCTTCTATTCCCTCCTCAATCCGCAAGACGAGGTGATCCTCCTCGCGCCTTATTGGGTATCGTACCCGCAGATCGTCAAGATGTGCCTGGGACGGCCGGTGATCGTCACGCCCGAAGACGGGACCTTCCTGCCGCGCTTCGAGGATATTGAGAAAGCGGTTACGTCTTACACGCGGGCCGTGGTTGTGAACAGTCCCAACAATCCGTCCGGCGCGATCTATCCGCCGGCGCTGATAGAGAAACTGGTGGATTTCTGTGAACGCAAGGGCATCTTCTTGATCTGTGATGACATCTACCACAAGTTGACCTTTGATGGGGAGCAGGCGGTTCCTGCCTATCGCTTTACCCGCAAGGATGTGGAAGACTCCCACATCGTGGTCGTCAATGGCGTGGCCAAGCTGTATGGCATGACGGGATTTCGGGTTGGATGGGTGGTCGGCCCGCGCGACCTGGTGCGGGTGATGACCAATGTCACCGCGCAGACCACGTCGGGGGTCAGTCCGGTCAGCCAAGCGGCGGCCGAGGGGGCGCTGAACGGCCTGCAGTCCGTGGTGGATGCGCTGCGGCTGCAGATTCAGAATAATCGCGATGTGCTGTTGCAGGAAATGAAGGCCTTTCAGGGCGCACGTCTCATTCCGCCTCAGGGCACATTTTATGCCTTGCCGGATTTACGGGCCTTCAGCCATGATTCTGTCGAACTGTCGCGCTTTCTGTTGAAGAAGGCCCTGGTGGTTACGGTGCCTGGAAAGGAATTCGGCATGGAGGGGCACATTCGCCTTTCCTTCAGCGGTACGGTGAAGGATGTCACGGAAGGAATGGCGCGCCTCCGCTGGGCTCTCGACCCCACCAGCCCGAACGAGATATACATTGGCGATAAGAGAATGGTGCGAGACTGGCTATGAACAATCTGCTCAACATCAAAACTCCCGCCGAGGGCATTGCCCGGGCTCGCAGGGCCGATTACGACCTTTCCAATCATGGAGTGAGCGATGTACGCCTGGCCTACTGGAATTTGAGCGCCGAGGCGTTGTACGAGGAGGCCGTCTTTCGCGGCGAAGGGATGATTGCCGACGGTGGCGCGCTGCTGGTGAATACGGGAAAGCACACGGCGCGCGCGGTCAATGATAAGTTCATCGTGCACGAGGCCTCCAGTGCCGACCGCGTGTGGTGGGGACCATACAATCGTCCGTTTGCGCCACAGAAATTCGATGCGCTCTACGACCGAATGTTGGGCTTCCTGCAGGGACGCGATGTGTTTGTCCAGGACGTGTACGTCGGGGCGGATGAAGCGCATCGCCTGCCGCTGCGCATTTTGACCGAACTGGCTTGGCACAGTTTGTTTGCGCGCAACATGTTTCTGGTGCCGCGCTCGCTGGAGGAATACAAACGCTTCGTGCCCGAATTTACGATCCTGGCTTTGCCCTCGTTCAAGGGCGCGCCTGCGGTGGACAACACAGCCAGCGGAACGTTCATCTGCCTCTCCTTCGATAAGAAACTCGGCCTCATCGGAAATTCCGCCTATGCTGGCGAGATCAAGAAATCGGTCTTCACCGTTTTGAACTACCTGTTGCCGCTGGATGGCGTTCTCTCGATGCATTGTTCGGCCAACGTCAACCCGCATGACCCGAACGACGTGGCGCTGTTCTTCGGGCTGAGCGGGACGGGCAAGACAACCCTCTCGGCCGACCCGCAGCGCCGTCTCATTGGGGACGATGAACATGGCTGGGGCGAGGATGGAATCTTCAATTTCGAGGGCGGCTGCTATGCCAAGGTCATCGGACTATCGCCCACCGCCGAGCCGCAGATCTATGCCGCGACCAGGAGATTTGGCACCATCCTGGAAAACGTGGTCTGCGATCCTGTCACCCGTTACGTTGACCTGGACGATGACACGCTCACGGAGAACACGCGTGCCTCCTACCCCCTGGAGTTCATCGAGAATGCCGTTCTGGAGAAAAGGGCCGGGCACCCGCGCCATATCCTCTTCCTGACCTGTGATGCCTCGGGCGTGATGCCGCCCATGGCGCGCCTTTCCTCCAATCAAGCCCTGTATCAGTTCATTTCCGGCTACACCTCGAAGATCGCCGGCACCGAGGTCGGGCTGCGCGAGGAGCCGGAGATCACTTTTTCTGCTTGCTTCGGCGGCCCATTCATGGTGCATCATCCGTATGCCTATGCCGATTTGCTCAAGCGAAAGATCGAACGGCATGGGGTCACATGCTGGCTGGTCAACACCGGCTGGGTCGGCGGGCCATACGGGGTGGGCAGGCGCATCAGCATCCGATATACGCGGGCCTTGCTTTCAGCGGCGCTGACGGGCAAGTTGGACAACGTCAAATTCCGACGCGACCCGCTCTTTGGCTTTGACGTACCGACCCAGTGCCCCGACGTGCCGGATGATGTGCTCGACCCGTCCAGCGCCTGGCCGGACAAGAGGGACTATGAGCGGAGATACCGCCAGCTGGCGGCGCGCTTTGTGGAGAATTTCAGGAGATTTGAAGATCAGGTGCCGCGCCAGGTGCTGGAGGCAGGGCCGAGGATATGAGGTTTGCGCCTGTTCGGATTTATCGCTAGAAGAGGGGACGAAATACCGCCCCTGTTCCTCGAAGTCGATCCAGAATATTTTCATCTCCGAGTTCGGCACGGAGGCGATGTATTGGAAGCGCGCATCTGGAGTTAGCCCATTGTAAATTTTCTCTAACTGAGGCCGTCTGGCCGGCAAGAGCAGGTAACGGGCATGGTAGTGCCGGGCAACGGCCACGATTGTAGCAAGGTCATTGTTTGGCACCATAACAGTCTTGAAGCCGGTCGCCTCGTGCACATCCCACACGTCGCGCGCCATCACGACGATCTCGGCCATGCTCATGCCCCTGTGTTCGGCATCCCTGCTGACGATGGATTTTAATGTTTTGTATTGCTCATAAACGCCGTTGTAATACAGCGTTGACGAATAGTTCTTCATGAACCCTTGAAAACCACTGTAGGCGGCAAGCAGGGCAACGACCCCGAGCCATAGAGGCCTGGCGTTCAAATACTTTCCGAAAAAATCAACGATCAGAAGGCAAATGAACGGCATGAGAGTTCCCAGACTCTTGATGAGAGAACCCGGGCCTGAAAAGTTCACCACAGCAGAGTAAAACAGGTATTCCGAAACGGCAAAGGCAGCCGCCGGGAGCAAGAGGCTCAAGCGGCGAGTTTTTCTGGAGAAGAACAGCGCATCTGCCAGGGCAAGCAGCAGGAGGGTGACCAGGACGGGGTCGATGAAATACTCGAGCTGCCCCAGATTTTCGCCGGCGGTGTGAAGCCGCCTTGAGAGAATGCCGCGTATTCCGAACGCGGCGCGCAGCGTTTTCCAGCTGATTTCCTTTCCAAAGGAGTGGAAATCCTCGTATGTCGTCAGGAAGGCGATTTTTGCCGGGCCCGGAGGGAAGGGGGCGTGGAGCTCCATGAAGTTCTTGATCAAGAGGGGAGAAAGGATCAGAATGTGAATCCCGCTGGTAGCCACCATCAGGATCAATTTCTGCCTCCACGTGCCTTTCCGGAGGAATATGCAACCCTGGAGGACGAGGAACAGAAAGATGGCATCTTGCCTGATCAGGTTGGCGAGGCCGCCGAAGAGCGCGGCCCACAGAAGATAGCGCGGTGCCTCGCGGCCCCTCATCATGAAGTACAACGCCAGCGAGCCGAAGGCGCCGGCAAAGATGATCGCCTCGGTGGTGACGGAAAACCAGATTTGGAAGGGCGAGAAGAAGGTCAGCACGCCGGCCAGAGCGCCGACGGCACTGGAAGCGGAATATTTCAAGCCTGCCAGATAGGCAGCCACAGCCGGAAGGATGCCAAACAGGATCGGTGCAATCAGGGCGGCTGAGATGTTCTTGCCGAACAGGATCATCGGGATGGCTATGAGATACGAGGCGCTTGGATTCCAAAAATCGCCGGCGTAGTGCGGCAGGGGCAGAAGGCCGCTGAAGAAGTACACGATGTAATCCACGACCGGCCCCCTGCCGGAGGCAATGTTTTTCGCCACGGTGTAATAAAAGGCCGAATCGCCATGCCCCGGCATTTGAGCAAAACGGGCCAGATAGAATCGCACGGCCAGCCCGGCGATCAACCCGGCCACGAACAGGGCGAACCACAAACGCTGCGCGCGGGGACTTTCTACAACGCCCATGCCAACATCAGCCCGAAGATGGCCAGGATCAGGCCGAGGTGAAGCAACAGATTGGTGCTCACCAGCCAGCCCGGCGGGAGCAGGAATTGCAGGACCAGGTTGGTCGTGATCAGCCCCAGGCCCACCAGCGGCAACAATCCCTTGCGGTGAGCGAGAAACTCGGAGAGATAATCCAATAATTTTGACATCAGGCTTCCTCTTCGGGGTGATTGCCTCCCACCCGCCAGGCAGAGAATTGCGCCGCCAGGCGGCCCGGGATGCGTCCCTGCATCAACACCGCGCCGCGGCCGTGCTCCACATGCTCCACCTGCCCGCTCTCGTGAAACAACGAAATCAGCGCGCCTTGCTGGTAGGGCAGGCGCACGCGGATGGGCGTATAGGTCTCATAAAGTTCGCGCCCGATCAATTCCAGGAGTTCCAAAACGCCGGTGCCGTGGCGGGCCGAGATCGCCACAGATTTGGGGAAATTGCGAGCCGTGGCGCGCGCCGCCTCGGGTCGAGCGAGGCGGTCAACTTTGTTGAGGGCCGTCACAGCCGGGATGTGCCCGGCCCCGATCTCCTGCAGGGTCTCTTGCACAGACTGGTATTGCGCCAGGGCGTTCGGGTGGGAAATATCGACCACGTGCACCAGCAGGTCGGCCTCAGCGATCTCTTCCAGGGTGGCATGAAAGGCCGCCACGAGCGTGGTGGGCAACTTTTGAATGAAGCCGACGGTGTCGGTGAAAAGGGCCGCATGCCCGCCCGGCAATTCCACGCGACGCGTGGTGGGGTCAAGCGTGGCGAAGAGCTGGTCGGCGACATAGACATTCGCGCCGCTGATTCGGTTGAGCAAGGTGGACTTGCCGGCGTTGGTGTATCCAACCAGAGCCACGCTGGGGATGCGGGCGCGCTGGCGCTGGGCGCGGTAGCGCATGCGGTGGGCGCGCACTTTTTCGAGTTCCTGCTTGAGGTGCGCGATGCGCCGCCGAATCACGCGCCGGTCGACTTCCAGTTGCTTCTCGCCGGGGCCGCGCAGACCCACGCCGCCGGCGGTGCCGGTGCGCCCTCCTCCGCCGCCGGCCTGGCGCGCCAGGTGCGTCCACTGCCGCGTCAGGCGCGGCAGCAGGTACTCATACTGGGCCAACTCGACCTGTAGCATCCCCTCGGCGGTGTGCGCGTGCTGGGCAAAGATGTCGAGAATCAGGGCCGTGCGGTCGAGGAGGCGCAAGGAATGACCCAGGGCGCGCTCCAACTCGCGTTGATGGCGCGGGGAGAGCTCGTCATCGAAGAGGATGACCTGGGCCAGGGCCTCCTCGGCCAGCGCTTTGAGTTCGGCCACCTTGCCGGGGCCGATGTAGGTTTCGACGTGGGGGTGGTGGAGTTTCTGGCTCAATTGCCCCACCACCTCCAGGCCGGCTGTATCGGCCAGCAGAGCGAGCTCGGTGAGCGAATCGTCCAGCGGGAGGCGGGGCTTCTGTCCGTAGATTTCCACGCCAACCAGGAAGGCGCGTTCACGCGGGGGTTGTGTTGGGAGGGGGATTTTTTTGTTCATCTTCTGTGGATTGGGTCTGTCTCAAATGCCCGAGCAGCCTGGCGATGCGCGCATCCGTGGCCTCGATCCGCAGCGGGATGAGGATGTGGAAGGTGGAGCCGGGGCATTTGACCTCGTCGTAGCCGGGCGATTCGACCCAGATCGTCCCTCCGTGCGCCTCGATGATGCCACGCGCGATGGATAATCCCAGGCCGGGCCCGCCGCCCTTGAACTTGGTGCTTCCGCTCGAATGCAGATTGGTGCGTCCCGTTTGCTCGAACTTCTCGAAGATCAGCCGTTGATCCTCCGTCGAGATGCCGATGCCCGTGTCGCGGATGGTTACCTCAAGGAAGCCGGGCAGCGTTCTGCCGCTGATCGTGATTCGTCCATGATCGGGGGTGTACTTGATGGCGTTGATGAGGATGTTGTACAGGGCCTGATGCAAACGTTCACTGTCGGCATAGATCCATATTTCAGCGCCCGGAAAATTTCTGATTTCCAGAACTTGCTGTCGCTCGCGAATCGCCTCCCTGACGCTGCGTTCGAGCAGGGATAAGAGGTGGCCGAGTTGGACGGGCTGCAGGTTGAGCGCTAGCAGGTTGTTGTCGATCAGGGAGACATCGATCATATCATCTACAAGCTTGCGCAGGCGTTGCACGCCGAGGTGAATGCCGCTGAGCAGGCTCTCCACCTGCTGACCGGAGTCGGGCATGGCCTCGCGCAACATGGCCGCATACCCCTCCACCAGCGTCAGAGGCGTCTTGAGTTCGTGGGCCGCCACCGAGATGAAATTGGACTTGGAACGATCGAGTCGCTCCAATTTTTTCTGTGCCTCCACCAGTTCGGCCGAGATGTAGGCCAGGCGCGCCTCCATCTGCAGGCGGACCACCTTTTCCATCGCATAGGCGTAGAGCGGCGTCAGCGCCGAGAGCAATTCCAGTGCCTCCTCTACGGGGAGGCTCTCAAGGATCACCTCGTTGGTTGTGGCGATGACCTGCTGAAGCAGGTTGGCGATGTTGCTCCCTTTCTGCTGTAATTCGGCGAGGGTGGAAGAGGCCATCCATTCCAGCAAGATCGGATCCAGCCAGGCCGGATTGTCGCTGGCTATGGCCTGCTCCAGATTATCGAGGAGGCGCTCCAGTTGCGGAGAGAGCAGCTGACGCGCCTCGCTTTCGCGGGCCAGGGCCTGGGCCAGGCGTTGCAGCCAGAGCGAACGGATCTTGGCCAGGGGATGGGCATTCATGGGTTTGGGTGGGACATGCTCGTGAGCCATGTCAACAGTACTTCGCCAACGATCTGCAAACTCCTGGCCGAAACATGCTCCGGCGTATCAGAGGTGGTGTGCCAGTACGGATATTCGAGGTCGATGATGTCTGCGGCCGGCACCCCGGCCTCTAGAAAAGGAACGTGGTCATCCTGAACAGTATACCTGACCTGCGGGATGAATATTTTCTCGTATCCCAATGCCGCGGCGGTCTCCCAGATGGAGGTTCGCAAAGCGACATCCGAGTTGCCCTCCATCGGCAGGCTCAGATCGGGGTCGCCGACCATATCTACCAGCAGCATGGCCTCTGGCCTGACTTGCATCTGGGCCACGAACGCTCTGGAACCGAGCAGCCAGTCCCAGCCGGGGATATCGCCGTTGTCCTCGGCATCGAAGAAGACGAGCCAGAGCGGCACGGTTTCTTCGGGCAGAATGCGTGCCAGTTCAAGCAGCACTGCCACACCGGAGGCCCCATCGTTGGCCCCCGGAACGGGTTCGGTCCACTTGTGAGGGTCGGGATCGCGGCTGGCATACAGGCGCGAGTCGTAGTGAGCCGCGAGAAGGATGCGCGGGACTTCCTTCGTTCGATAGGCGACGACGTTGCGGATGGGGTGACCCAGGGCTTCGGCCTGTTGAATCTCGACCTGCCAGCCGGCGGCTTCCAGTTGCCCTCGCAGCCACTCCAGGAGGCGGGCGTGGGCCTCCGAGCCCGGCGTGCGCGGCCCGAAGGCGACCTGGGTTTGCACATCGGCATAGGCGCGCTCTGCGTTGAATTCGGCTGTTTCCGCCTCGCGCTTCAGAACGAAGGCGCGTGCGTACCAGGCCAGCGCGAGAGCGAGCAACAGCCCGATGCCTGTGAGGTACAGGACCACCTTTTTCCTGTTCATGGTTCGTGCTCTGACAGGAAACGCTCCAGGTCGGCCAGGGCGCGCTCAGCATAGGCCCTGGCGCGCTCGCGCTTGCCCAGATGGCCGGCCTCCTGCAGAGGCGGCAGGATGCCGAAGTTGGCTTTCATCGGTTGAAACTCCCTGAGGTCCACGTGAGTCACGTAGTGGCACAACGCCCCGAGCAGGGTGGTCTGTGGGAGGGTGAGCGGCGGCCGGCCTTTGTGGAGTCGCGCGGCGTTGATCCCTGCCAGCAGGCCGGTGCCGATGTTGCCCATGTACCCTTCCACGCCGCTGATCTGGCCGGCGAAGAAGAGATGCTCGCGGGAGGAAAACTGCAGCGTGGGGCGCAGCAATTTGGGGGAAGCGATGAACGTGTTGCGGTGCATCTGCCCATAGCGCACGAACTCTGCTCGCTCCAGGCCGGGGATCATGCGGAAGACGCGCTGTTGTTCGGGGTACTTGAGGTTGGTCTGAAAGCCGACCAGGTTGTATAACGTGCCGGCCAGGTTGTCCTGGCGCAACTGGACCACAGCATAAGGACGCCGGCCGTTGCGCGGGTCGCGCAGGCCCACCGGGCGGAGGGGCCCGAAGGCCAGGGCCTCCCGCCCCCGCTCGGCCAGGATTTCCAACGGCAGGCAGCCCTCGAAGAAGTGCCCGGCTTTCACGCCTGCGCGTAAGGCCTCCTCGAAGGGGCGGAGTTCGATGCGCTCGGCCTTTATCAGGGCGTCCACAAAGGCATAGTACTCGTCGCGCCCCATGGGGCAATTGATATAGTCGCCGCCATTCTGCTGGCCGCGATCGTAGCGCGAGGCTCGAAAGGCGATTTGCATGTTTATGCTCTCCGCGCTCACAATCGGCGAGATGGCATCGAAGAAATACAGATAGGCCTCGCCACTGAGGCGGGCGATTTCCCGGGACAGGGCCGCGGAAGTCAGGGGGCCGGAGGCAATGATGGTGAGCGTATCTGGAATATGCCTGACCTCTTCGCGGACGATGCGGATGCGCGGGTGGTTTTGGATGCGCTCTGTGACCAGCTGGGCGAAGCGTTCCCGGTCCACGGCCAGGGCCGTGCCGGCAGGCAACGCGGCGGCCTGGGCGCATTCCAGCAACAAGGAGCCGAGTCGGCGCAGTTCGTTTTGGAGCACGCCCGAGGGGCGGTCGGGGAGACTCGAACCCAGCGAGTTGGAGCAGACCAGTTCGGCCAGGTATGCGCTTGTGTGAGCGCCGCTGGAACGATGCGGGCGCATTTCGTACAACGTCACGTTCAGGCCGCGCTCCGCAGCCTGCCACGCGGCTTCGCTCCCGGCCAGTCCACCGCCGACGACAATCAGATCGGTCATTTTTAGACTATTTTACCATTCCGTCCATGTTGTATAATCTTATTATGGCAGGGCGCCTGGAATCTCACCTGAAAGAGGCCTGCTCCTTGAGCGGCGCGGCCTGGGCGGCCTTGGTGGAGCGGAAAGGAGGACAGTGGACATCCCGGGCCTCTTATCGCCTGACAAAGCCTGCCATGCAACGGTTGATGCAATACTTATCTCAAGATTCAGTGGATGCCTGGATGGCCACGGCCTTGAAGGGGACCTCGAGCCGCTCTGCCCCAATCAGTGAGACGGCCAGGCTGATGGGGCGGCGGCTGTACATCTATCCCCTTGCCGATGGTGCGCGCGCCATTCTCGTCGGGGCCGACCAGCAGAGCGCGGCTGCGCTGCGTACATGGCGGCTGATTGCAGACCTGATCGCCTCCGCAAAAGAGTGGGGAAGTAAAAGCCCGCCCCCTCTTCTGAGCGCCGATTTCCCATACAATGACAGGGCGCGGGCCTTGAATCAGGTGCTGGCGAGGTTCGTGCAGGCGGCGCGTCCCAACGGCGCGTGGCTGGGCATCCGTCGCGGGGACGCGCTCGATATTCTGACCCAGTGGAACGCCTCCGCACTCGAAGGCCTGTCTTTGCCTCTTGAGGTCAACCCCATTCTGCGTCGCCTGAATCGCACGCTGGTCGATATTGTGGTGTTCAAGGATCAGGCAGAATGGGAGGCTCTGCCTCATCCTTTGAAGAAAGCCGGCGTGAATTACTGGATGTGTTTGCCCTTGGTTGTGGGTCAGAGATTGATCGGAGCGGTCGGCCTGTGGGGTGAGGCGGACCTCTCGATCACAGAGGCGGGAGAGTTGAGTGAACTGGCGCAATCCGTTTCACCCCTGGTTGAGATCGCTCTCACGTTTCGTGAGATGAGCGGATATTTGCGGCGCTTTGCCATGCTCAACGAGTTTTCTCTGACGATCTCTTCGGCCCAGAACCTGGATCAGATTGCTCGCCGTGTCTTTGGTCTTCTGACGCGCGCCTTCAACACCGATCTGATTGCCCTCTACCTGCCCTCGAGCGATGGGCGGCTGGTGCGTGAATTTGGCTATCGCGATGGAAAGTTGACTTCCTCAGTCTCCACGTTGTTGGGACATTCTGTGTTGCCCTTTCTCGATGGACGCATCTTGCGGGTGAATGATGCGGCGCCTGACTTTCACCCCCTTCATGCGGGCGCTCGCTCTGCTCTGATGGTGCCGCTGCGGCATCGCGATCAGATCGTCGGGCTGCTCTCTCTGGAGAGCGTTCATCCGGAGGCGTTCAGCACCTACGATGAACATCTATTGCTGGTGATCGCCAGCCACCTGGCCAGCCTGGCCGAATACGGGCGTTTGCGCGAGGAGGCCGAAGGGCGGGCGCGGAATCTGGGCCTGATTCACGAGGTCGTGCAGCAAGTGATTGGCTTGAGCGACAAGCAGGAAGTGGCGCAGGTCACAGCAGACCTTCTGGCGCAGTACTTTGCCTACGAACTGGCGGCTGTGGTGCTGGTGGGAGAGGATGGCCGGCCCTCGGTGTTCGGGCTGGGCGGCGCCGGCGCCGCTCTGGTGCGTGATCTCTGGCGGGCGGAGGCCGGCATTCCAGGCCATGTCTTGCTCAGCGGCGAGAGCGTGTTGGTCAATGAGACTGACCAGGACAGACGGTACCAGGCCCTGCCGGGCTGGCAGGCCGGCTCGCAGATGTGTGTGGCTCTCAAAGACGGGGATCGCGTGCTGGGGCTGATCAATGTGGAAAGCGGCCGGCGCAACGCCTTCACGCATAACGACTTGATGGCGCTGGAATCCCTGGCAGGGGTGTTGGCCGCGGTGGTCTCCAGCGCCGATCAATACCATCGTCTGCAGGAGACGATCCATCAACTGCGGGCGGCGCAGGTGGAATTGCGTGCGCGCATGGCCTCTCAACAGGAGGCGGAACGGCGCCTGGTGCAGGCTGCCAAACTGGCCGCCGTGGGCGAGATGGCGGCGGGGGTGGCCCATGAATTGAACAACCCCCTCACCACGGTCACCGGCTTTGCCGAATTGTTGCTCGAGCAGACTCCGCAGGATGCTCCTTATCGAGCGGATGTGGAAATGATCCTGCGCGAGGCACGCCGGGCACGCAGCGTCGTCCGGCGATTGCTGGATTTTGCCCGCCAGGGTGAGCGCACGCGCGCCAGGGCGGACCTGAACGAGATCGTGAGGGATGTGCTGGCACTGACCGAACGCCTGATCCAGACGAGCGGCGTGTTGCTCAGCCTCCGATTGGAAGAGGGGTTGCCCTGGGTATCTGTGGACATCAATCAAATGAAACAGGTGTTTCTCAATCTGATTCACAACGCGCTGCAAGCCATGCCCACAGGCGGAGAGATGGAGATTCAAACGGCCAGCCAGAGCAAGGATGATCGCGGGTGGGTGACCATTGCGGTGAAGGATACCGGCATGGGCATTGCCCCAGAACATAAGGAGCGCATCTTCGAGCCGTTCTTCACTACGAAGGGAGAAAAGGGAGGCACCGGGTTGGGTTTGTCGGTCACGTATGGGATTGTGAGCGATCATGGCGGCACCATTGAGGTGGAGAGCCAGCCCGGGGCGGGCTCGATCTTCACCGTCTGGTTGCCGGTCTGAGTTATGAAGTCTGCCTCGGTTCTTGTCCTCGATGACGAAGCGGGCATTGTCCTGCTCTGCAAGCGTGTGCTGGAACGCGCCGGGTATGCGGTGACGGCCCTCACCGATCCACGCCAGGCGCTCGAATGGTTGGGGCAGAACGGAGTGGACTTGCTGCTGGTGGACATCCGCATGCCCGAAGTGGATGGCTTTGAGGTCATTGGGCGGGCGCGTCGCCTGCAGCCCGATCTGGCCATCCTGGTGATGACGGGCTTTGGCACGGTGGAAACCGCCATTCACGCTCTGCGGCAGGGGGTGGATGGCCTGCTCTTGAAACCTTTCGAGAAGAGCGAGGAACTGGTGGAGGCGGTCGAGCAGGCCCTTTTGGACAACCGCCAGAAAAGAGATGCGGCGCGCCTCCAGGCGCTGCGGCCGTTGTTCGAGATCAGCGAGTCGCTTCATTCCGAGACGCGCAGCGAGGTCCTGCTCGACCTGGTCGTGCGCGCCCTGCTGGGGCAGTTTCGCTGCCGGCATGCGGCTTACTATGAGTATTCTCCTGCCGAGGGGCGTTTTGTTCTGTTGGCGGGGGAGGGAAAGACGCTGGCCGATTTCGTCGTTCAGGTGGATGCCAGCGGCGTGCCGCTGGTCATCCATGCTGGCGGGCCGGGGGAATCCCATGTGCAGGCCCGATTGCAACGGGCCGCACTCAGCACAGCCATGTTCACCCCGATCGCGCGCCAGGGCTTTCGCGGCGTCTTCCTGGTAGCCAGGGATGCAGGGGAAGCCGCCTTCAGCGAGGCCGACTTGGAGATGTTCCAGATCCTGACACGGCAGGCCGCAGCGGCCATTGAGAACGCGCGCCTGTATGATGAACAGCGTGCTTATGTGCGGAGAATAGAAGAATCGCAGATGGCTTTGCTGCAGGCCGAAAAGATGGCGGCTGTCGGCCGCCTGAGCGCCTCGATTGCTCATGAGATCAACAACCCATTGCAGTCGGTGCAAAATTGTCTGCACCTGGCCGGCCGCGAGGACGTCCCGGCTGAGAAGCGACAGGAGTATTTCCAGATGGCCTGCGCCGAACTGGAGCGCCTGTCCCGGACGGTTCAGCGCATGCTGGATTTTTATCGCCCCGCGGCTGCCAGGCCCGATGAGGTGGATCTGGTGGAACTGCTCCACTACGTAACCAATCTGACGCGCAAGCAACTGGCCGAGCGTGGCATTGCGGTAGAGCTCATCCTGCCGGCAAAACTGCCCGCCGTGCGGGCGATCCGCAGCCAGATCCAACAGGTCTTTCTCAACTTGATTCTCAATGCGTTCGATGCCATGCCCAACGGAGGCGAACTGCGCGTCACCGCCAGGGCTGCCCGAGGCGGCGTGGAAATCCTGTTTCAAGATAATGGCCCTGGCATCCCCCCTGAACTGCGCGCCAACATCTTCGAGCCGTTTTTCAGCACGAAGGAAGGAGGCACCGGCCTCGGCCTGACGGTTAGTTACAACATCGCTACGGCTCACGGAGGAAATCTCGAACTCATGCGGGAACAGACAAAGGGCGCGGGGTTTCGCCTTTTTCTCCCCATCCAGGCAGGAGGTAATTATGAGGCCCAACATTCTGGTGGTGGATGACGAGGATGTCGCCCGCCGGTCCTTGCTGGAGATTTTGAAACTGGAAGGTTTTAACGTCTCTGCTGTTGCCCAGGGGGCGGCGGCCATTGAGTATGTGCGCACGCACCCAACCGACCTGATGATCGTAGACTTACGTATGCCAGGCATGAACGGCCTGGATGTGATCCAGGCGGTCAATCAGCTCTCTCCAGACACCGAGGTCATCTTGCTCACGGCCTACAGTTCCACCGATTCGGCCATTCAGGCTTTGCGTTTGAGGGTTCACGACTATCTGACCAAGCCTGCCACTCCTGGGCAGGTGCTTGCCAGTGTGAGGAAGGGCCTGGCTCGCCGGCAAGCCAGATTGCAGGCCATGCTGGGCGCTGGAGAGGCGGCTGAGGGGAGCGAAGCCGTTCGCGAGTACAGGTTGAAAGATGGCACGCGGGTGGACCTGTCACGGCGGCAGATTCGGCTGGGAAAGAAACTGGAGCACCTTACGCCTGCCGAGGGACGTTTATTGCGCGTGCTGATGGAAAACGAAGGGAAAGTCTTCTCTCATCGTGAACTGGTGTTGTTGGTGCAGGGCTATGATGCCTCTCAGAGCGAGGCTCCCGAACTCCTGCGTCCTCTGGTCAGTCGCCTGCGGCGTAAACTGGAGCCATTTCCGGTTCTTTCTCGCGGCATTGTCAGCGTGCGCGGCACAGGGTATGTGTATGAAGGGGACAGGTAGCAAGGGGGGTGGAAGAGGCAAGGGGGGTGAAGAACAGGTGGTGGTTTCCACCGCGCGGCTCCTACTCGTGCGGCGCCCAGGGGATCTCGGCTGTGTCGGGGGGGCGAATCCACGAGAGCCAGCCGCCCTGGCCACGCGGCGGGTGAAAGCCCGGCTTCTCGGCGCCGACCAGGAGCAGGCTGATGGAAAGGCCCAGCACGCCCAGCCACTGCGTCCATAACAGGGTTTCGCGCAGCAGGATGTGGCTGAAGACAATGGTGATGAGCAGCTCACCCAGGCCCAGGAGCGAGGTCTGCATCCCGCCGATGCGTTTGATGCCCAGGAAGAGGGATAGCCGCGAGAGCGAGGTGACCAGCGTCATGCCGTAGATTGGCCACCATGGCGCGGATGGGTTCGGCCAGGCCCGATCGAAAAGCAGATAAGCAGGCACCACCACCGCGCTCATGGCCAGGAGCGTGTAAAGCGTTACGGTCGGGGTAGGGACTTCGTAGAGCACGCGCTGATTGATGGGCAGGTGAAGAGCATACAGCACCGCCGCGCCCAGCATCATGGCCACGCCCGGCAGATTTTCCGAATGGGAGGGAATGCTGGTGAGGAGGAGGACGGCCACGGTTGCCAGGGCGATGCGAAACAGCGTCAGGCGTGTCGGAGGCTGGCCATCGAAAAGCATCCAGATGGCCACGAAGAAAGGATAGAGGGAATACAGCAATTGCCCCACGCTTGCACTCAGATGATTCAGCGCCATGTAGTATAGGATTGAACCCAATCCATTGATGACGCCGGCCAGAATGCACCCCACCAGCCCCACCGGAAAGATATACAGAAAGGGGCGGTAGAACAGGAGGACGATGATCAAGATCAGGGCTGCGGCCAGGCTGGTGCGCAGGGCGACAACGGCCAATGCCGAGAAGCCGAAATTGATGGCCAGCTTCCCGAAGACGGGGGAGAGTCCAAGGAAGACCGCCGAACTCAGCGCTGCCAGAATCCCGGTATGGTGACTCTTTCGCATTTTTTTCTCAGCCGCCGCTTTGCGTTGTGCTACTTGATCAGGGCCCTGACCTCATCGAGGAACTCATCGTTCAGGAAGTCGCCCTTTTGCATGAGGGATTGAATTTGCGTGCTCAGACGGCTTTTCTCTTCTGGGGTGAGTTCCTTGGCGGTTGCCACGATGACCGGAATGCTGGCCGTTTTGGGGTCGGCTTTGAGGATATCGAGCATGGTGAAGCCGTCCATCTCCGGCATCATCAGGTCGAGGATGATCAGATCGGGCAACTCGCGCTGGATCAGGCTCAATCCCTCGCTCGCGCTGGCGGCCTCAAAGATCTGGTAATTGCCCTGCGACTGCAAAATACGGCGGATGAGACGGCGCGCCTCCAGGGTGTCATCCACGATGGCCACGCGCGGGAAGCGGCTGGGCGCCACATGGTTCAGCGCGGCGAGCAGGCCTTCCTGGGGAGTCTCTGTCTGCTGGGCGGGCAGCATGACATTGCGCGACCAATCTGAGCCCAGAATGAATTCCTCGGCCGGCATGGTATGCCCGGTGCAGTTTACGACGACGGTCTCGGAGGGCTTGATCACGCCGGCGCGGACAAGTTTGAAAAGTCCGGCAAAGGCCACGGCGGCGGCTGGTTCCACCGACAGGCCTTCCATCTTGGCCAGGACGTGCATGGCGCGAAAGGCCTCTTCATCGCTGACGCTCTCAAACGTGCCGTTCGTCTCGAGGATGTGCTCGCGCAAGAGGGTATAGGTCCGGCCGGGGTCGCCGGTGGCGAGCGTCTCGATGTGCGTGCGCGGCGAGAGCACGGCGATGGCCGTCTCCAGTCCCTGCTTGAAACTTTGCACCATGGGCGCGCAACCTTCTGTCTGGATGGCGGCCAGGGCTGGGAGGCGGTCCACCAGTCCCATTTGCTTGAGTTCGCGGAAGCCCTTGTAGATTCCCAGCGGCCCCATCCCGCCGCTGATGGATTGGACATACCAATCGGGTGCGCGCCAGATCGTGCTCGTATGGACATGGGCGTTTTGCAGGCCGGTCAACTGTTCTGCGATCTCGAAAGCGATGGTCTTCATGGCCTCGATGGAGGGCACCGTGCGCGCCCCCATGTCCAGATAGAGGTGGCGTTGACGCGCGAACTCGGCGGCTACCTGTTTGGCCTGATCGTACGAACCGGTGACCTTGATCACCTGGCTGCCATACAGGGCGATCTCGCGCATCTTGACGGCCGGCACCAGGCTGGTGACGAAGGCCCAGAGTTTGATGCCGGCCCGGGAGGCATAGGCCGAGTAGGCAATGGCTACATTCCCTGTGGAGGCAACCACCATTTCTGTGATCCCGGCCTCTTTCAACGCGGCGATGGTTACGGCGGCCTGGCGGTCCTTGAAGGAGCCGGTCGGCCCCTGGCGCTCGTCCTTGATATACAGATTCGGCAGCCCCAACATCATGCCCAGGTTCACGGCCTGCAACAAGGGCGTGCCGCCCTCCCCCAGTGCCAGGACGGGGTTGGGGTTGCGCACGGGCAGGAGTTCACGATAGCGCCACAGGTCGAAAGGACGATTCTGAATTTGCAGCGGCCAGGTCTTGGCCAGGGCTTCGTAATCGTATTCTGCCTGACGCCACTGACTGTTGCAACGCGGACAACTGGAAGAGGTGGGGGAGTAGGGCGTGCTGTGCCCGCAGTCAAGGCATTTGATCGTAAAGGGCATGGAGGCGGTCCTGTGATTCTATTTTGGTGCCTGGACGCGTTTGAGGGCACGTTCGATCATGCTCAATAGCTCCCTCTCTTCCAGCGAGCCCTTCCTGAGAAGGCGCTGACCGAATTCGTCCAGTTGTCGCTGTTGTTCCGGGGTCAGGTCGCCGCCGCTCACGACCACCACCGGCACGTCGCGCAGCCTCGGAATGTCGCGCATCTTTTCGAGGATGGTAAAGCCGTCCATGTCTGGCATGAACAGGTCTAAGATGACGGCATGGGGGGGCTGAGAGGCGATGATTTCCCAGCCCTGTTTGCCGCCCTCGGCCAGGGTCACTTTATAGCGCGGATGCTCCAGGAAGAACTTGCTCAGCAGGCGCAAGGCATCCGGGTCATCGTCCACGATGAGCACCTCGCGGATGCTGCCGTCGCCGTTCAAGCGGTCGAGGGCGGCCAGCAAATCGTCCTCCAGGATGGGTTTGAGGAGATAATCGGCTGCTCCGAGGCTGAAGCCGCGTTCGCGTTCCTCGACGATGGAACAGATGATGACGGGGATGTGGCGCGTCTCTTCATCTGATTTTAAGTCGCGCAGGACCGCCCAGCCATCATAGCCGGGCATCATGATGTCGAGGGTGATGGCGAAGGGCTTGAGTTGGCGGGCGCGTTCTTTGGCGCGCGCCGGGTCGGTGAGGGGAATGACCTGGTAGCCCTGAGGCTGCAAGTAACGCTCATACAGGGCAATGACTTGTGGATCATCATCAATGGAGAGAACGACCTTCCCGCCGCTCGTCGGTGTTTCTTCCCGGGCTCGATAGATGGGCAGGGTGAAGTAGAACGTGCTGCCCTTGCCCACCACGCTATGCACGCCGATGCGGCCGCCGTGCATCTGCACCAGTTGCTGGCTGATCGAGAGGCCCAGGCCGGAGCCGCCGGTCTTGCGCGTGGGCGAATCATCTACTTGAGAGAAGGGCTGGAACAGTTTGGGCTGGTCCTCCGGGGCGATGCCGGGACCGGTGTCGGAGACGCTGATCATCAACTCGGGGTGGCCACTGGGCCCCGGCAGGACCATGGCCTCGACCGTGATCTCGCCCTCGTCCGTGAACTTGGCCGCGTTGGAGAGGAAGTTGAGCAGGACCTGGCGGATGCGGGTGGCGTCGGCGCGAACGATGGGCAGGTCGCTTTGAATCTTGCGCACCAGTTTGATCGGCTTATCTTTCACCAGCCCGCTGGCGGTGGACATGACGCTGTTGATGAGCTCGACCATATTGACGTCGTCGAAGGCCAGTTCGATCTTGCCGGCCTCGATCTTGGCCAGGTCGAGCACGTCGTTGATCAGGCCAAGCAGATGTTGGCCGGAGTTGTAGATGGCCATCAGGTCTTGCTGCTGCAATTCCGTGATCGGCCCGTCGATGCCCTTGAGGATCACACGCGAGAATCCGATGATGGAATTCAACGGCGTGCGCAGTTCATGGCTCATGTTGGCCAGGAACTGGCTTTTGAGCCGATCTACCTCGCGCATCTCTTTCACGGCCTGTTGCGCCAGTTCGTAGGAGCGGGCGTTATCGATGGCAATGGCCACCTGATCGGCCAGGATTTGGAGCACGGCCAGGTCGTCTGCCGTGAAGGCCCCCACGCTGGTGGATTGGATATCCAGCGCGCCGATGATGCGGTTGCCGACCCGCAGCGGGATGGCGGCCTCGGCGCGCGTTTCGGGCAGCAAGGGATTGAACTTGTGGGTGGGGTCGAGGGCTGTGTTGTTGACCACCACCGGCTGGCCGGTGAGGCTCACCTTGCCGACGATGGACTTGTCGTTGACGGGCAGGCTGTGCTGTTTTTGCTTCATGGCGGCGCCGGCTTCGCCCGTTGCCTCCTGGAGCACAGCACTGAAGCCCGTTTCTTCCACGATGAAGATGGCGGCGTGATAATAGCCGAAGCGCTCGCGCACCAGGTTGACGGTGCGGCTGAAGATGGTCGGCAGATCGAGTGCGGAGGTAACCAGGCGCCCGATCTCCGCTGCAGCGGCCAGATATTCGTTGCGGCGCTTGAGGGCCTCCTCGGCGCGCTTGGTTTCGGTCAGGTCGTGATGTACGGCCAGGAAGCCGATGATGTTGCCGCCCTCGTCCAGGATCGGGCTGTTTGTGCCCGCGATGGGGAGAAGCCGTCCCTCTTTGGTCTTGTTGATGATTTCTCCGGAGACGGTTTCTTTGGCGAGCAGGGTTTTCCAGAAGCGCTCGTAATCCTCTCTCGTCAGCAGGCCCGATTTGAGGATGCGCGGAGTCTGGCCGATGGCCTCCTGGGCGCTGAAGCCGTAGATCTTCTCGAAACCAGGGTTGACGTACACGATGGTGCCGTCCGCTTCGGTGATGAAGACGGCGTCGGTGCTGCGGTCGATGCCCAGTTTGAAACGCGCCAGTTCCTGTTGGGCGCGTTTGCGTTCGAGGGCGACTGCCGCCTGCGCTCCGATCAGGGTCAGCAGTTCGAGGTCGCTCTCGCCCAGGCGCGGACCGGGCTCATACGTATAGACCGCCATCACCCCCAGCGGGCGGGTGCCGCTGCGCAAGGGGATGCCGGCCCAACCCATTCCGTGAGGCGTTTCATCCTGGATCTCCCGGCTGCGCTTGAGTTCTTCGTAGAGCGGCGGCGTGACCAGCAGAGGCTTCCCCTGGCGCAGGACGTGGCCGATCAGATCGCGGCCCGGCTTCCTCGGCGACCAGGCGGCTCCTTGCTCATCCACGTAGTATGGGAAAGTGAGCAGATCGGCGCGCTCGTCATACAGGGCGAGGCAGAAATTGCGGGCCGGCACCAGCGTTTGAACGCTCTCATGAATGACGCCTCCCAGGCTGGCCATATCGGGAGAAGCGAGGGCGGCCTCTGTGATGCGCGCGAAGGCCGCCTGGAGCAACTCGTTCCTCTTGCGCTCGGTGATGTCGCGGGCAACCAGGAAGACCTGTTCCGGGCTCAACCTGGAGATGCTGGCATCGAACCAGTAGGTCTTCTGGTTGATCTCCAGCGCGTATTCCAGCTTGACCGTCTCGCCGCTTTGCAAGGCCTGCTGGATGCCGGCGAGGATGGCCGTGGCGACCTCTGAGGGCAAGACCTCATCCACCTTTTTGCCGAGCATTGCCTCGGGCGGGCGGAACAGGCGCGAGGGATTGGTCGGGGCAATGCGGACGTAGCGCCCCTCTTTATCGTAAACGATGATGACATCCGTCATGGCCGCGAACAGGGCGCGCAACTCGGCCTCGGAGCGGGCCAGGGCCTCCTCGGCGCGCAGACGTTCGATGCCGGCCGAGATCTGGTTGAGAATGGTCTCTACCAGGCTGATGTGCGCCGAAGAGAGGCTGAGGCCTTTTTGTTTAATATCCAGACCCAACGTGCCGATCACAGTCTCCCCGGCGATGATGGGGAAGATGCTTACCGCCTCCACTCCCAGCTTGCGAAACTCCTCTTTCAACCCGGAGGGAAGAAAGGAGGTGTTTTGGGCATCTTCAATTGTCAAGGGCTTGCGCGTCGCGATGACTTTTTGGGTAGACGCATTGCCCTCGACAGGAATTTTGACGCCCACCGCGCTGCGTTCGTTTGGGTCCCTGGAATAATCCGCCACGACGGTCAGCACCTGCGCGTTTTCGTTCAGCAAAGCGATGCCGCCGCGCTCCACAGGAAGGTAGGTGACCAGGTCTTGCAAGATGGCGGCGAGCGTCTGGCTCAAAGTGCGCATGGTGGTGATCTCGCCGACGACGCGGTTGAGCAGCGCCAGTTCCTCGGCGCGCTTCTGGGTTTCCTGAAACAGGCGGGCATTTTCCAGCGCCAGCGAGAGTTGATCGGCCACCTGCTTGACCAGCATCTGCTCTTCCAGCGTCCAGGTGCGCGGCGAAGTCTCGTCCAGGACGCGCAGCGTGGCCCAGGTCTTTTCGTCCTGGCGGAAGGCGAGCGCCATGGCGCTCTCGCTGGCGGTGATGGCGGTCTTGACCGCCGGTTGTTCTTCGGGCGAGGGCGCGGCCACCCGGGGCTGGCCGGCGCGGGGCCGCAGCGGGGGCGGAAGTTTGGAAGGCGTCAGGAGGCTGGTCTGTTTCTTGACGGGCTTCGAAGGTTTGACCTCTTCTTTGTGGACCTCTTCAAAGAGTGCCTCAAGCCGTTTGTTGATTTTTTTCCTGGACATATTCCATGAGCTCCTGTGCCAGTTCTTGATATTGTTGCGAACCACGCGCCAGCGGTCGGTAGCGGGTGATGGGCAGGCCCGCGATGGGGCTTTCGCGCAATTTGGTGTCCACCTCGATCACCGTGCGGAAGAGGCCCTCTCCAAATGTGTTCTGCAGTTGTTCCTGAATGCTGCGATGGGTTCGATTGCGGCGATCGAGCAAGGTGATCAGGATGCGATAGGCCAGGGCGGGGTTGCTTTCCTGCCGCACGCGTCGAATCAGGCCCATCATGTTTCTCAAGGCGTAGGCGGAGAAGTATTCTGCCTGGGTGGGGATGATGAGCAAGTCGGCGGCGCTGAGGGCATTGATGGTGATCGCACCCAGGAAGGGGGGGCAATCGAAGAAGATGTAATCGTAGGGCAGCGGCGCGGCATTGTCCAGGGCGCGCCTCAGGGCTTTGGTGTAATGGGTGCGGACGGGCAGATATTGCTCGGCGTTCTCGATGCTGGCCTGAGAGGCGATCAGATCGAGACGTTCGATTTCCGTCGTCAGCCGCGCGCTCAGGAGGGGCGCCGAGTCGATGAGAACATGGCTGGATGTGGTGGGGGTCGAGCCGGGCTCCAGACCGAGCGCCAGGGTGAGGTTGGCCTGCGGATCGAGATCCACCAGCAGGACGTTCTTCCCCATGTCGGCCAGGGCCGCGCCCAGAGAGAGCGTGGTCGTTGTCTTGGCGACGCCGCCCTTTTCGTTGGAGACTGCAATCACGTATGTCATTTCTGCGCTCCGTTTCCACCTCGAGCTCCCGAGGGTGGTTCCTGGGGTGTGGAGGTAAAGATTTCACGGCTGCCATGCGGTGAAATGGATTGTGGGATGAGCTGAACCTGGGTGGCATCCAGGGCATTTCTCAACTCGTCGAGCGCGGTGCGAATCATCTCCCGTGGATCGGTCGTGCTGCGAATCTTGGAGGTGATTTCGGTGACCAGGCGTTCGCGCTCGGCGCGCCGCGCCGTCTCATCGAACAGGCGAGCATTCTCGACCGAGATGGCGACGCGCTCTGCCACGGCTTGAATCAGGTCGAGTTGTTCCTGGCTCCAGGCCTTATCTTGAGGCGATTGAACTACCAGCTGCCCGAGGACTTCACCGCGCAGTTTGATCGGGACGCTGACGCGGGTGACGCTAGCGGGAACGCTTTCCGGTACTTGGGGCGAGAGCGGCGTTTCGAGCGGCACAGCCCCGCGCGGCGTATAGCGGTAGCCGCTCAGGCGCTGCTCGCGCGGCAGTCGCCTCCAGGCCTGGCGCAGATACTGGCGATAGAGCGTCTCGGCCTCCGTCAACGATCGGCGGGTCGTTTCGAACAGGTTGGCGTTCTCGAGCGCCAGGCTGACTTGATCGGCGAGGATGGCCAGGACGTTGAGATCCTCTTCGGTAAAGGCGCGCTCCTCGCTGCTTTGCACGTCCAGCACGCCGATCACTTTCTTGCCGCTGTAGAGGGGCAGGGCCGCCTCCGATTTGGTCTCGGGCAGATCGGGATTGTTGAAGTAGATGGTGTCTTCGCCCACGTTGTGAGAAACGCGCCCCTGTCCGCTGGCGGCAACGAAACCGACCAGGCCTTGTTCGCCGATTTTGAGATGGTGGCCGCGCGCCAGCATCCTCTGACCCCCTTCGCTGTTGGCTGCGGTGAGGAAGGTGAATTCATCGTTCTCATCGTTGAGGAAGATGCCTACATGGTAATAACCAAAGGTCTGGCTGACGACCGAGGTGATGAGCGGCAGCAGTTCGTTCAAGTTGCGCACCGAGATAATGGCCCGTGCTACCTTTGACAGGGCTTCAAACTGTGCCGCGCGGCGGTTTGCTTCTCGAGAGGTGGCTTCCAGCGCGGCGGTGCGTTCGTGGACGCGCTGCTCTAGCGACTGGATCAGGTTGTGCAGGGTGGAGGTCATCGTGTTCAGGGCGCGGGCCAGCAGGCCGATTTCATCGGCACTGGAGATGGCGGCCCGCGCCTCCAGGTTGCCGCGTGTGATTTCCTCGGCCACCAGGGTCAGAGCGCGCAGCGGGGAGGTAAGACGGTTGCCGATGCCGAGGGCGCCAAGCAGGGAAGCCAGGAGGATCATGCTGGCGATGAAGAGGCTGATGAAGAGCGCCGTGCGTGTGTTTTGGGCGATCTGAGCCTGGGTGGCCGCGGCGCTGGCCAGCAATTCTCGCGAGGGTGCGAGAATGGCCAGTGTGTAACCGGTTTCAGGAAGGGGATAGAACACGGCAAAGTGTTCCCTCCCGTTGAAGACCATTGCTTTTACACCCGCAGGTTGAGCAGGAGCGTTGCTCAGCCCGTCCCAGAATTCCTTGGGCAGCGGGGTGCTCAGCTTCTCCGCGCTCAGTACCTCGCCCAACGGAATGGCCTCCGCCGAGGCCCCCAGGTCCTTGTACCCGACCTCGGGCATGGCGATCAGGCGGCGGTCTTTATCCACCAGGAAGGCGTACCCGTTTTCTCCGACCCGGATGCGCGAGACGAGGTCGGTGATGCGCGTCAGTTGGATGTCCATGGCGACCACGCCGCGGAAGCGGCCGGTCGAGTCGAAGACCGGGGTGCTGCTGGTGACGACCAGGCCGTGCAGCGCCGCGTCGAGATAGGGCTCGGACCAGAAGGCCCTGCGTGCCTCCTGGGCCGAGGCGCTCTTCACAAACCAGGGCCGCTGCGTGACGTCGAAGTCAGGCGGGACGATGGCCGCCAGGTCGATGTTGGGGTAGTAGAGGGTCTCCCCCGAGACGCCGCCGAAGTACACCGCCACCGTGTCGGGGCTGGAGGCACGGATGGGCGGAGCCAGGAAGTCCATCTGCTTGAGGGTGTTGAGTTCGGAGATCAGCGCCTCGTTGAGTTCGACGCGGGCCGGGATGAAGACCGAGCCGGGCTCGAAGTTGGAATTGTCCCAACTGCCGTTGGGCAGGCGTGAGAGAGATTGGCCCGCATCCCAGTACGCGCTGCTGTGGAGGGCGGTTTCGTGGGAGAGCAGTTGCGAGATCGAAGCGCCCAGGTTGAGGATGTCCTTGCGGATCGAGGCGAAAAAGTCATTCAGCACGGCAGCCTGCTGCGCAGCCGTGGTCAGGAGTTGATTCTTGGCCTGTTGACGCACGCTTTCGTACAGGCGGGAGCTCAGGTACGTGTTCGTCTGGCGGGCGTAAAGGTAGATGTAGATGCCCATTCCGAAGGTGGCGATCAGGGTGATGATCGTGCTGCTCAAGATCAGGCGCGTGCGCAGACCGAATCGGGATGGGGGCGGCGTGATTTGAAGCGGCTCGCTCATGACAACCTCTCTTCCGCTGGCGCGCTCTCGGCGGCACTTTGGAATTGAATGAGAACGTCCGAGCCGGGGATGGCGCGCCCCAGTTCCTCCACCGCGGTTTGTAAGATATTTTGCAGGTTGATGGAGGCACTGATCTTGGAACTAATGGCGCTGATGACCTGTTCCTTGGCGGCGCGGCGTTGGGCTTCCTCATACAGACGGGCACTCTCCAGGGCGCCGCTCAGCTGATCGGCGATCATTTGTGCCGCCTGGATCTCGAATTCCATCCAGCGGGACTGGCCCGGCTTGGCCAGTTTGAGGATGCCGATGCTCTGCCCGCGGCTCACGATGGGAAGATAGAGAGTAGTTCCGTCCGCGGACGTGACGGCCGTTCCCTCTGCGGCGGCGCGCTGTGCTTCTGGAATCCAGGCATTGGAATCGACCTGTACCACGTTCCCCCTTTCGCCGCTGCGGAAGCCGAGAGGGGCGACGCGTTCCAGCAGCGACTTCCAGGCGCGCGCGGCAGCCTCGCCAAAGGCGCGCTGGCTGGCCTCGAGCGCCTGGCGGCTTTCCTCCAGCAGGCGCGAGTTCTCAATGGAGATGGCTAACTGGTCTGCTACGATCTGAAGAACGGCCACGTCCTCCTCGGTGAAGGCCTGGGGCTGTGTGGATTGCACGTCCAGGACGCCCAGCACTTGCCCGCCGCTTCGCAGGGGCAGGGCCATCTCGGAGCGCGTCTCGGGCAGGTCGGGATTGTCGAAGTACACGGCATCGGCGCCGACATCGAGGGCGATGCGTGCCTGACCACTGCCGGCCACGTGACCGACGATGCCCACCTCGCCGACCTTCAGGCGGTGGCCGCGTGCCAGCAGGCGCTGTCCGCCGGGGCTGTTGCTGGCTCTCAGCACAGCGTACTCCCCGCTCTCATCCAGCAAGAAGATGCCAACGTGATAGAAGCCGAAGCGCTGGCTGATCAGGTGTGCCACCTGCGGGAGCAACTGCTGCGGGTTGCGCATGGAGGCGGCAGCGCGGCTGACCTCGCCGGCCGTCTTCAGGTCCAGGATGTGCCGTTCCAGTGCCTGTGTGCGTTCTCGCACGCGGCGTTCCAGTTCCTGGCTCAATTCCTGAAGTTCACGATTGCTTTTCATCAGCGCCTGTTCGCTCTGACGGGCGCGCGCAAGGGCGGCCTCCAGGCTGTTCGAGGCGATCGAGAAAATCACGGCTATGGCTGTATAACTTATGAGAACCACCACGAAATTCGTGGCCGGCGTCGGCGGCGGGCTGATCGGGCGCAGCACATTTTGGGTGGATAGCCAAACCACGATTCCATGCTCCAGTCCCAGGGCGAGGGCCATCCCGATAGCGCCTCTGCTTCCCAACAGCAGACCGCCCGCCAGGATGGCTGCGGCGATGAGCACTGTGGCCGGCCGCACACCCCCCCCGACGGTCACATCGGTATACGTGGCGATCGTGAAGAGCACCGAGAGGAAGCCCAGGCTGGTCAGATGGAGCAGCCCGCGCCGGGCAAGGAACATGAACACGAGGTTGAGGCCGGTGAAGATCGCCGCGATGGGTAGGAAGAGCGGCGCGTTGTCCGGCACCAGGATGGAGACCAGCACGATGTCCAGCGGGATGACCCAGCCCACTTGCAAGACGCGGTACAACAGCCTCGCCTGGCGGGTTCTCTCCTCATCGGCCTCGAAGGAGGGAGGAAGGAGAAGGAAGTCTCGAAATGTCCTCAACATGGATGCCTCTCTCTGACGCTCATTGGCGCTGCCGGCCATCGCCTCTGCCTGTTGGGGGCGCTGGGGCTTCGTCCGTGGACGGGGGGGTGGGTACGCCGAGCCGCACCTCGGCCTCCTTCAGGCGGAAGGCCCTTTGCAGTTCCTGGGCCGCCAGGCGCAGGACGCTTTCCAGGTCGAGCGTGGAGCGCAGGCGGCTGGTCGTTTCGCTGATCAGGGCGTCGCGTTCGGCACGCTGGCGCGTCTCTTCCAGAAGGCGGGCGTTTTCTACCGCGGTGGCGAGCCGCTCCGAGACCTGCTCGATCATGGCCAGGATTCTCTCCGGGCTGTGCTGCCCCTGAAAACGAACGTTGATAACGCCGATGGTTTCCCCGCGCAGTCGAATGGGAATGGCGGCGGAAGAACTCCCCTCGGCGGCATCGCCGGAGGCCTGGCCAATCACTTTAATGCCTTTCTCAAGGGCAATTTTTGCCTCTTTGGGGAGCTCCCGAATGGGCTCCAGGCGCAGGCTATCGAATCGGTACCCCGCAAGCGGCACCCCGCCCGGCGCGAAGCCCTTCCAGCCCTCGCGGGTGAATTCTCGGTAGGCTTTCTCCATTTCCTGGAGGCTGGCGCGGAGCTGTTCCAGCAGACGGGCGTTCTCGATGGCAATCGCCAGCTGGTCTGCCACGAGTTGGAGGACCTCGACGTCCTCCTCCGTGAAGGCCTGCTGCTCGGCGGATTGAATATCCAGCACGCCCAGCACACGCCCTGCCGCTCGCAAAGGAAGCGCCATCTCGGAACGCGTTTCGGGCAGATCGGGATTGTCAAAATACACGGCATCGGCGCCCACATCCAGGGCGATGCGGGGCTGGGCGCTGGCGGCCACGTGCCCCACGATGCCGACCTCGCCCACTTTCAGCCGATGGCCGCGCGCCAGCATGCGTTGCCCGCCGGGGCTGTTGGCAGCCTGCAGGACGGCGAACTCGTTGGCGTTGTCTAGCAGGAAGATGCCTACATGGTAGAAGCCGAAGCGCTCACTCAACAGGCGTGCGCTCTGGTTCATGAGCGTGTTCAGGTCGCGTTGGGCGGCTGCCACACTGCCTACTTCACTGGCGATTTTGAAGTGCAAGCTGCGGCGTTTCAGTGCCGCCGTGCGCTCTCCCACGCGTTGTTCCAGCGACTGGATGAGATCGCGCAGGGTAGAGGTCATGGTGTCCAGGGCTTTGGCCAGGATGCCGATCTCATCTGCTCCTGAGACGGGGATTTGCGTCTGCAGGTTGCCGCGTGCGATCTCCTCGGCCGTGTGGGTCAGGGCGCGCAGCGGGGAGGTGAGGCGGTTGCTGATGCCAAGCGCCGCCAGCAGCGAGGCCAGAAGGATGACGCTGACGAGCAGCAGGCTTACAAGCAAGGTGTTGCGGCTGGATTGTTCCACCTGCTGCATGGCCGCGATCGAGGTTGCCAGCATTTCTCGCGAGGGGACGAGGACGACCAGGGTGTATGCCACTTCGGGGATCGAACGGAAGATGGCAAAGTATTCCTGGCCCCGAATGGTGAATGTCTCCACGCGGTTGGGATCGGTTGTTCCGTTCAGAGCGTCCCAGAACCCGGCCGGCAACGGGCTCGAGAGCTTCGCCGGATCGAGGACCTCGCCCAGGGGGATGGCCTGCGGGGAGGCGCCGAAGGTTTGGTATCCGATGTCGGGCATGGCGATCAGGCGGCGGTCCTTATCTACCAGGAAGGCGTACCCGCTTTCTCCGACCCGGATGCGCGAGACGAGGTCGGTGATGCGCGTCAGTTGAATATCCATGGCGGCCACGCCGCGAAAGACCTCGCGCTCATAGACGGGCGCGCTGCTGGTCACGACGATGCCGTGCAGAGCGGCGTCCAGGTAGGGGTCTGACCAGACGACGTGATGCTCGGGGTTTTGGGGCGGGGCGGCCTTTACAAACCAGGGTCGCCGGGTGACGTCGAAATCCGGCGGAACAATGGCCGCCAGGTCAATGTTCGGATAGTACAGGGTTTCGCCGGCCATGCCGCCGAAGTAGACAGCCACGACATCGGGGTTGGAGGCCAGCAGGGCCGGGGCGATGAAGTCCAGTTGCTTGAGGGCGTTGAGCTCGAAGGCCAGCGAGTCGACGAGTTCGATGCGCGCCGGGATGAAGACCGAGCCGGGCTCAGAGTTAGGGTTGTCCCAACTCCCGCTGGGAAGGCGCGCCAGGTATTGAAGCGCATTCCAGTAAGGGCTGTTGCTCAGGGCAGGCTCCTGGGAAAGCAACTGCGAGGTGGAGGCGCTGAGGTTCAGGGTGTCCTTTTTGATGGAAGCAAAGAAATCATTGAGCAGGGCAGCGTGTTCGGAGGCAGCCGCGACGAGCTGGGCTTGCGCCTGCTTGCGGGTGCTTTGATCCAGTTGCCGGCTCAGGAAGGAACTGGATTGCTGGGCCTGGAAGTAGACGTAATAGCCCATGCCGGCCACGGCCAGGAAGGTAATGAGGATGCTGCTCAATACCAGGCGCGTGCGCAGGCTGATGGCAGGCTTTGCAGAGGAGGAAGGCGCAGGAGGGAGCGGAGGCGTGTTCATGGGGATCACTCGCTTCTTGCATCTTGGATCGGGGGCGCGCCGTTTTCCTGTCCGACGAATACGGAGACCTCCGCCACCTCGGGCAGAGAGCCGAGTTCTTTGGCCGCCGTTCGCAGCAAGGCGTCCAGGTCCAGTGAGCGTGCCAGGCGCGCCGAGATCTCGCTGAGGGTCTGTTCTTGAAGCGCCCGCTGGCGGGTCTCCTCGAGCAGGCGGCTGTTATCCAGGGCCAGAGCGACCTGTGTGCTGATCTTCTCGACCAGTTCGCGCTCGGCCTCCGTCCAGCGCATGCCGTGTTGGCGACGCAGGGTGATCGAGCCGATCTCCTGGCCGCGCAGCCTGATGGGCAGCCTCAACTGGCTGGCCGTTTCTCGGGTTGGTGTTTGGGCCGTCTCGCCGAGAGGCGTCACGCTCATCGGCGTATAAACATACCCGTGTCTTTGGCGGCGCAGATATTTATACCAGGCCTGCCGTGTTTGCAGGGACACGGTTGCCTGGAGTTGCTGGACGAGAGCGCGGCTCTCCGCCAGCAGGCGGGCGTTGTCGATGGCGATGGCAATTTGATCGGCCAGGGTGCGCATGATTTCCACGTCGTCTGCGGAAAAGGCGGCCTCCTCGGTGGATTGGATGTCCAGGACGCCGATGACGCGCCCGCGCGCCATCAGGGGCAGGGCCATCTCCGAACGCGTCTGGGGCAGATCGGGGTTGTTGAAGAAGACCGCCTCGCGGCCGACGTCGAGCGCGATGCGGGGGCGTCTTTCCGCGGCGACGTAGCCCACGATGCCCTGCTCGCCCACTTTGAGACGATGGCCGCGTGCCAGCATGCGCTGCCCCCCTTCGGAGGAGGCGGCCTGCAAGAGGACATACTCGCCGGTTTCGTCCAGGAGGAAAATGCCGGCGTGGTAGAAGTTGAATTGTTCCGAGATGAGGCGGGTAATGCTGGTAAGCAGAGTGGTGATATCTTGAAACTCCACAGCCTGTCGCGCCACACGCGCAGCCGCGCTCAGCTGAGCACTTCTTCGCTCCAGGGCGCGCGTGCGCTCGGCGACGCGTTGCTCCAGCCCCTCGATCAGGTTGCGTAAGCGGGCGGTCATGTCATTGAATGTGGAGGCAAGGAGGCCGATCTCATCGTTGCGAGGCGCGACGGCCTGGCTCGAGAGGTCCCCTGCTGCAATCTTTCTGGCAACGGAGGCAAGATTCTGGATGGGCTGTACGATTTGGCGCGTGGCAAGAATGCCCAGAATCACGGCCATGGCCAGCGCCACGGCAAGGGTGGAGGCGACCGTAGTGGCCGTTGTGTTAGCGAGGGCGAGTGCATTCGAGGCCGGCCTTTCGGCCACCACTTTGAGCGTCTGCTTGCCCAGCGGAATATCGGAGAAGGCCATCACAACGTTCGTGCCGTCCAGGCCGGGGTATAGGCTGGCCTGCAGCGGCAGACGCATGTACATCTGGCTCAGGTTTCTGGAGCGATCCTCATGAGCCACGACATTGCTCATTTCATCTACGATATAAAGAGTTTGATCGTCTCCCGCCGAGGCACTGGCCAGCAAGTCGCTGACCACATCGAAACGTATTTTCGCGACGAGCACGTTCGACACCTGAACACTGCGAGGCGGCGAGATGGGGATGGCCATGATAAGAAATGCGCCTCCCGAGGGCACATCCATTTGAACGGGCCCGAAGTAAGGTTGTCGGGTCGTCTTGGGCTGCTCGAAATCGTCCCTGCCCTGGTGGCTGACGAGTTCGGCACCGGGAACGATGCGCTGGCGAGTGATGTGTAACAGTTCCTGGCCTTGCGCATCTAGGAGCGCAAGTTCTTCGTAGGCATTTTGGTGGGCTCCGCTGCTCAGCGCGCCCAACAGCAGGCTCAGCTGCTGAGAGCGGTCTGCCTGATCTACGCCGCGCAGTTCGCGCCCCAGGATGCTCAGATCATTGAGCACTCCGTGGAGGAGGGCTTCCACCTCTACGGCTACGCTTTGCGCGACCCGGCTTTGAAAGGCCAGGGCCTGGCGTGTCTCGGATGCGTACGTGCGTTGGATGAGAGCCGTGCCCGCCAGCAGCAAGGGGCCGATGGCCAGCCCGAGCAGGATTGCCGTCAATCGAAGTCGCAGACTGTTCCACATGTTGTTCGTCCTTCACCTGATCGACAAAACCTTCACCACAGCGGCTTTGGAGGGGGGAGCGGATCGACCTCTGCCCGGTCGGGCGGACCAACGATCATGAAATTGTCGCCCTGCCATTGCAAAAGCATGTAACTTCCCTGGGGAGCGCCGGTTTCGTCAAAATTCAATGGGCCAACGATCGTTTGATATCTCCCTCGATGGAGTTCTTGGATTAACGCAGCGTTGTCAATTGAATTGATTTTTTTTATCGCCTGTTCAAGCACCTGTCCAACGGTAAACGCGTTAGCCGCATCTTCAGGAATGTCGCCAATGGCTCCACCGAACATTTCGATATATTTGGTTACGAATTGTTCGTTTTGATACTCGCGACTGTCTGGATACCATGAGATCGAAGAGAAAATCTCTTCGGTAGCGGAACCCAATTCTCCCTTGAAGGTAAGGGGCAGGGTCGGACCATTTGTGAAGTAAGCGAGACGCGGCTGGTAGCCCGCGCTCTGGTAGGCGCGAATCTGCCCGATGCAATCTACCGTTTGGGAGCCTCCCACAATCAGGTCTGGATTCAAGAGTGCAACCTGGGCGGCAATGCTCGAGAAATCGGTCGTTCCTTCTGGGTAAGTGGTTTCGTACGCCAGTTCCAGCCCCCCCTCTGTGAGCAGGGTTCTGAGGCGCTCCATGACCCCTTTTGTGAACGGATCATCCAGGGCAACGATGGCGAAGGTTCTGGGTCGTTGATCGGGGGGCAGCCTGAGGATGTACAATGCAAAGGGATCGGCTTGTCGCGCCGAGGGCGCAGGCTGAGCAAAGAAGAGGTTGGTCAGGCCACGATTGAATACAGCAGGGGAGCCCCCGGCCGGCTCGACGTAAGCATATCCAAAACGAGCCGCCACTTCCGATGTGGGGATCACCAGCAGGCTGGAAAATGTCCCCACGACCAGGTCGACTTTATCCACCGTGATCAATCTTTCATAGTCGGCAGCCGCTGTCTCTTTGTTGCTTCCGTTGTCCGTGAATTTCAATACCACCTCGCGCCCCAGCAACCCGCCTGCCTCATTGACCAATTCAACCCAGACCTGATAGCCGCGCAGGGCAGATGTGCCAGGCTCCTTGAAGTCGCCTGTCAGTGGGAGGGAAACTCCAATGGTAATGGGTTTGAGAGGCTCAACGGTGGGAGCCACCGGCTGGCAGGCGACAACCAGCAACGCGCAGGATAGAGCAACAAGAATCGGTGATCTCATGATGTCTCCTCTGTGTGTCCTCTTCACGCCTCCACCTGCAAGCCGGGCTCTTGTTCCACCTGTAGTTCGACCATGGCCTCGCTGGCGCCTAGGGCGCGCCCCAATTCCTTGGCCGTGGCGAGCAGGATGCCATCCACGGTGGTGGCCATCCAGATTTTCTGGGTGAGTTCGGAAACCAGGCGCTCATAGGCTGCCGTGCGCTGACTTTCCTCCACCAGGCGGGCGTTTTCCAGCGCCAGGGCAGCCTGCGTGGCGACGGCCTCGATCAGGCTGCGTTGCTCCGGCGTCCACTCGCCCTCGGCTGCCAGTTCGATCTTTCCGATGATTTCATCGCGCAAGGCGAGTGGAATTTCGATCTCCGGCGCCGCGGCGCCCGTTTCATCCCCAACTCGATATTCCAGTTCTGGCTCTCCGCTCAACGGCCGCCAGGCTTCACGGATATACTGGCGCTGGATGGCTTGCGTTTCCTCCAGGCTCTTTTGGGCGCTTTCAAACAGGCGGGCGTTCTCGATGGCAATCGCCACCTGGTTGGCCATGCTTTGCAGGGTCTCGATCTCCTGAGCCCCGAAGGCCGCCTGCTTGGTGGATTGCACGTCCAGCGCGCCCAGCACCCGCTCGCCGACCATCAGGGGCAGGGCCATCTCGGAGCGGGTGTAGGGGAGCAGGGGGTTGTCGAAACGCACCGCCTCCGCGCCCACGTCCAGCGCGACGCGGGCCTGCCGGGTGCTGATGGCGGTGCCCACCATGCTCTTCCCACCCACCTCCAGGCGGTGCCCGCTGGCCTTCAACACGCGCCCGGCCTCGCCGGTGGCCTCCCGCAACTCAGCCCAGCGCCCGCTCTCGTCCAGCAGGAAAACAGCCACGTAGTAGAACCCGAAGCGCTCTCCAATCAGACTCGCCACCCGTTGAAGCAATTCCTCGGGGTTCAAGATCGAGGAAATGACTTGCCCGACCTCATAACTGGCTTTGAGCAAGGCCGTGCGCTCCTGGACTTGCTTTTCCAGGTTTTCTTGAAAGTCCTGCAGGCGTGCGACCATGCGGTTGAAATAGGCCAGCAACTGGCCGACCTCGCCGGTGGTCGTGATGGCCACGCGCCGACCCAGATTTCCTCTTTCCACCTCGGCGAAGGCCTCCAGCAGATTGGTCAGCGGGTTGGTGAGCGAGCGCGCCATCAAGAGCGAGTACGCGGCTCCCAGCGCCAGGGCTGCCAGGCTAACGATGAAGGAGCGCACTTGCAGCTCTCGCAACACCTCGAGGGAACCGACCTCGTGGTACAGGATCTCGGTCGTCTCGTGATAACCGATGGGGGCGATCAGCAGCGCGCTGACCGAGACCAGCACGACGCTGATGAGGACAAATTTCCACCGCAAAGGGAACAGGAGCATCCCCTTGAGTTGATCTTCCGTGCTGCGTGGCAGCAAGGCCAGGCGCACCGGCTGCAGCAGGTCTTCTAGCAACAGATAACTGAGGGTGATGATGCCCAGCAACCCGATCGCGGAGCCGATGAGCGTATAGATTTGCTGATCGAGGGAGGCACGATAGACGATGCGCTCGACAGCCAGCAGCGGCACGACCACAATCGCGATGGAACTCAGCGTGGCTGTGATGCTGTAGCGCCAGGGGAACGAAGTGATCTGCCTCCAGGCGCGTTGACCCGCCTCCGGTTCATAAGACAGGGGCTTTTGCTTTGCCCAGGCCGATAGAAACTGGTGCGCCTCGCGGCTGCTCAGGTACATCCAGAGCAACAGGAGGAGGTTGTTGATCAGAACCAGCCCTGCCATCAGTTGCACAAGGCTTGCAAACTGACTCAGAGGCAATTCGGCGTTGATTTCCACGAAGTACGCTACCGGCGCCAGCCCCAGGTTGGAGATCAGTTGGACAACTGCAATGGTCAGGGGAATCCAGGCGCCTCCGAGGCGTGCCATCATGCGCCCGGCAAGCGTGACGGGACGACGTTCGACAGCCATGCTCATGGGGTTTCCTCCGTCTGTGAAGCAAGGCCGACGCGGATTTGCGTCCGCTTGGCTCCGACTGCTTTGGTCAGTTCACTGGCCGTAGTGGCCAGGATGGTCTTCATGTCCGTGGAGCGGCGAATGCGGCTGGTGATTTCGTACAGGAGGCGTTCGCGCTCGGCCTGCTGGCGGATTTGTTCCAACAGGCGGGCATTGGCAATGATCGCCGCCAGGCTGCCGGCCAGCGTGCCCAACATCTCCTCGTCGTTTTCGGTATAGGCGTTGGGCTGCTCGCTTTCCACGTTCAACACGCCCAGGACCTCGTTACGGTAGATCAAGGGAACGGCTAATTCAGAACGGGTGTTTGGGCTGGCCTGGATATAGCGCGAATCCGCGCTGACATCGCCCACGCGCAGGGGACGGCGGTGCGCGGCCGCCCAGCCCGTGATCCCGGCCCCGAGCGGGATGCGCTTCTGGAGAATCTCTTCGGAGTAGCCCACGGCCGCTTTGACCTCCAGATGGTTTCGTTCGCGATCCATCAGCAGGATGGCCACCCGGTCGCCGCCGAGCGTCACCTGTAACCCGTTCACCGCGCTCTCCAGGGCCTCCTCTAAGGTCGTGCCGGAGGCCGCGCTGGTTGTGATGTGGTGCAGCAGGCGGTGCTGAGCGAGATGTTCCTGAGTCTCGGCAAACAGTTCAGAATTGATCACTGCAATTGCCATCTGGTCTGCCAGAATCTGCAGCGTGCGGATGTTGTCCTCGTTGAAGGCATAAGGCCGGGCGCTTTGCACATCGAGCACGCCCAGGATGCGTTCGCCCACTTTCAGAGGGAGAGCGGCTTCGGAGCGGGTCTCCGGCAAGAGCGGATTGGCGTAGTACGTGGCGTCCTTGCTCGTGTCGTTGACGATCAGCACTTCGCCCTGACCCGCCACGTAACCCACGATGGATTTGGAGCCCACGCCGAGTTTGTGCCCCATGCGCTTCATTTGGAGGCCGGCCTCGCCGGTGGCCTCGCGGATCACAGCAAACTCGCGCGCGGGGTCCAGCAGGAAGATGGCGGCATGGTAGAAATCGAGCCGCTCGCGAATGAAGTTGGCCGCCTTTTGCAGCAGCTCATCCAGATTCAAGGAGGTGCTGATATCGCGAGCGATCTCCGCGGCGGTCTCCAATTGCAGAGCGCGACGGCGGCTTTCTTCCAGAAGTCGCGTGTTATAGATGATAGCCGCCACCTGATCGGCCAGGGTGCTGAAGAAACGCAGATCGTCCTCGTTGAAGGCGTGCTCGCGTTCCAGGTCCTGAACGATCAGCGCCCCGATCGCTTCTCCCTGGATGAGCATGGGCGCGCCCATCCACGATCTGGCCGGCCGGCCCACAATCTTTGCGCCCAATTCGGTCGCACGCCGTTCGGTATCCTCTACCAGGAGCAGCGGCTTGCCCGAACGAATCAGGATCGACGACAGCCCCTCGCCCAGCGGGAAGGCGTCCATCTTGTCGACGCGCCCGTCCTCGTACATGTAGGGGATGCGGATCGTCCTTGTGGCCTTGTCGTACAGAGCAACGACAAAGGCATAGTCGCCGATGATGTGGCGGACTTCCTGATGCAGTTCGGAGAGGAAGCGATCGAGATCGCCTGCCGAGGCGGCTGTCACACGACTGATGGAGGCCAGCGCTTTCTGTTCCGCCAGCAGTTTTTCGCGTTGCTCGGTTTGCGCGAGGCGCTCCAGAGCGATGCTGACGAGATCGCACATGTTTACATAGGGTTGGAGCATGGCGCTGGTCAGGGTCTGTGTGCGCGCTCCCAGCGTGGCCAGGGCAACCAGCTTGCCGCCCTGCAGGATCGGCAGAAATGCCACCGACTGACAATTCATCTGGCGCGTGTAGCGTGTGAGCGAGAGGGGCAGGCCGGGCGAGCTTGCCTCGGCAATCACCGCCGTCCCGGCCAGGAATCGGCGCACCTCTTCCAGGTCTACTTCCAGATTCTGGACGGCAGAGTGCAGGGAGAGTCCCTCCTCTGCATCCGGGGCTTCGATCTCCAGTCGTCCGTCATTGACCGTTAGCAGGGCAGCCATGTAGGGCGAATCGCGCAGGGCACGCGCCGCGGACTGCAGGGCTTCCTTCTTGGTGCGGGAGGATACGATTTGATGGCTGACGCGGTAGAGGCGCTCCAGTTCCTGAAGGTTGACCTGGGAGGCTTCCACCAGGCGCATGTTCTGCATCGCCACCGCGATCTGGCTGGCCAGAGTTTGCAGCATGACGATCGTCTCGGGGCCGAACGCCCTGGGTTGCGTGCTTTGAACATCCAGTGCTCCCATGACCTGGCCGCTCACGGAAATGGGGATGCCGGCTTCGGAACGGGTTTCCGGCAGGAGTTCGTTCTTCAGGTGGATTGGATCTTCGGCAACGTCCGAGGCGATGCGCGGCTGATTGGTGGAGGTCACCCAACCGATGATCGAAGCAGAGCCGACCTCGAGGCGGTGGCCGCGTGTCAGCATCTGCTGGGCCGCCGGGCCATAGGAGGCTCGCAGGACGGCGTACTTTCCCGTTCGATCGAGCAGAAAGACGCTGGCCTGGTAAAAATTGAATTGCTCTACGAGGAGTTGCACCGTTCGGTTGAGCAACTCATCCAGGCGTGTGGTGGAGGTAATGCGTTGTGCGATTTCTGCCGCCGTGCGAATCTGGCGCGTGCGCTCCTCGACTTTCTCCTCCAGCGAACGATACAGGCTGCCCAGTTCGTCTGCCATGCGGTTGAAGGAGCCAGCCAGGAGGCCGATCTCGTCGTGGCTGTGGATCTGCGGGCGCAGTGTGAAATCCCCCTCGGAGTAGCGGCGCGCGATCTCGGCCAGCGAGACCAGAGGGCGAAAGACGCGGTTTGTCCCCAACCAGATCACGGCCCCGATGGCCAGGAGCGAGAGCGCAAAGAGGGCCATGGTGAAGGGGATCAGGCTGTTCAACTGGCCAAACACCAGTTCTTGAGGAATCTCCAACACCACACCGGCCTGCATCGACGGCAGCCAGGCGGTTTGGGCGAAAACCGCGCCCTTTGTCGCGCTGGTGAATTCCAGGGAGCGCGGCCGGCTTTCTGGCGCGCGCAGCATCGTCTCCAGGGCCGGCAGGAGAATGGCGCGCTGCGACTCCGCGGGCTCGAAAGCGGTCAATTCGTGGGTGTATGGATCGATCCCGATGAAGGTGCCAGAGCGGGTCACGATGTACGTATTTGCTGACGGGTTGAGGCTGAGCAATTCCTGTAACAGGTCCTGAACGCTTTGCGGCTCGGTGATCCCGGCCAGCGTTCCCAGGCGGTTGCCCCCCGCCGTTCGATATTGAACCACTGTGATGAGAATGAGTTGCCTGGGGTAGAGCGGCTCGAGGTCATACATGGCCAGGGTCTGGCCTTCGCTGTTGCTCAGCGTCTCGAAGAAGGGCGAGGACTGAAGAGAACTCCCCTCCCAGGCGGGATTGCTGGCGATGCGAATGAGCCCGTCTGGATTCATCAGGAAATATTGGTTGAGGACGGCCTTGCCCACCTCTGGATGGATGGCGCGCATCTGCTCTGCCAGCTCCTGACGCGCTTGTTTGAACTCCTCGCTTTGGGGGTCAGCCTGCAGAGCCGTTTCCAAGCGGGTAGCGGTGTCTGGGCGGTACAGCAGGCGGTCGAGGCGAATGTTCTTGATTTTGATCGTGCGATCGAGTTCGTCGAGTTGCACCGTGAGTTGGGCCTGCATCTGACCGACGACCTGTTCACGCAGCAGCGTGCGCGCCCGTACGTACGCCCCGGCCGCCATCAGGGTCAACGGGATGAACGTAAAGATCATCAGCGTGCGGATGAGCGAACGCGCCAGGCTGGTCTGGTGGACGGGTATTCTTGGCTCGGACTCGGAGGGGGAAGCAGGAAGGTTCATATCTAGGAGAACTCCCAAACTTGTTCGCCGCTCAAGATGCGGCGGATCTGATCTGGAAAACGGTCGGGGTCGAGCGGTTTTCCCAGAAAGCCATCGAAACCCGCTTCTTTTGCTTTCAACATTTGTTCACGGCTGGCCTCGGCCGTGACGGCCACGATCGGCACCGACTTGAAGCGCTCGGAGGCGCGTATTTTCTTCTGGGCGCCATAGCCGTCCTCGTAGGGCAGGCGGATGTCCATCAGGATGAGATCGATGCGCGGCAGGGTGTCGGCGAATTCTGCCACCTCGTATCCCGAGGTCTTCCATTCGCAGTGGATGCCGAGGTAGCCCAGCATGCGGGCGATGAGCACGAAGTTAGCGACATTGTCTTCCACGACCAGAACGGTGGCATCTTTCGGAAGCGCTGCTTTGGGGAGCGGCTGCGTGTCGGATATCTTTGGACTGGTCATCGCGATTCCATCCTCAGGAAACGTTCGATTTGGTATGAAAGGGTATCAATGTCAATTGGTTTTTGGATGTACCCGTCGCAGCCGGCCTCCAGTGAGCGTTCGCGGTCGCCGCGCATGACGTTGGCGGTGACGGCGATGATGGGCACGTTGGCATATCTGGGCATTGAGCGGATCTGGCTGGTGAGTGTATAGCCGTCCACGTCGGGCATGTTGATGTCCATCAAGATCAAGTCGATCGAGTTGGCCTGTAGCCGCTCCAACGCCTGGGCCGCGTCTTTGGCATCCACGAACGAGAAGCCCTCCGCCTCGAGCACGCGGCGAATGAGTATGCGGTTGTCCTGATTGTCTTCAACGTAGAGTATTGTGCCTTTGCCTCTCATGCAGAACCTCCGCCCTAATTTTACTGAAGGAGGCCATGCCTTTCATAACAGCAAAGTTGCAAAATTCGTGGCGCTTTGAGCGCGCTGCCGGCACGACCTCTCGGTTTAAGCAAGCGTCTGCCGGGCGTCAAGGCCGGCTGCCGCAGGGGCTGCTCAGGGCTTGAGCACGATGGAGTCCGTCCTCGAGCAGATCTCTGCGTCGGCCTTGCGCCCGAAGGCACCATGCCCTGAGAGGCGACGAGGCCTCACTGTCATTTTTTTGTAAGTGGGCGTAACTGTTTACCCTCACCCTAACCCTCTCCCAAAGGGAGAGGGAATCGGACACATGAAACGGATTTTTCTTGCCGAGAGCGAAAAATCATCGTTGTTTTCTCCTCTCTCCCACTGGGAGACCCCTGCCTGTGGCAGACGGGCCTGACGGGGCAGGTGGGTCGGCGGTGAGGCAGTTACAAGTGGACTCGCTTACTGGAGGAAAACGCTGTTGATGGCGATGAAGGCCCAGGCTGTCAGGCAGAGCGTTATTCCGACCATGATGCTGGTGGCTATGCCGGCGGCGCGGGAGCGAATCCAGCCAGTAAGCCCAACGCCTATCAGGAACAGAATCAGCCCCAGAAAGGCGAGCAGAAAGGCGAAGGTGCCAATGGGGTCTAATTGCACCACTTGGCGGTTCAATTCGGCGGTTGTAGAGCCAATCAGCACAAAAACAAACAACGTGTAGAGGAACAGCAGGGTTGCGAGTGTGAAGATGACGATCGCGGCGGTCGTCATCTTGCCGCTCTGGCCACTGGCCAATAACTGCACCACCGCCGAAAAAGCGAATCCGCCCAGGATGCCTGCCAGGGTGGCAATGAGGTTTGTTTCTTGCAGGATGTTATCGATCGGCATAACCTTTTTCCAGAACGTGAGCCGCAGGGCGCGCGCCGGACGGTTATGGGAAGATTGTCAAGCCATGCTGCCCACCGCCCCCTCAGAGCGGGTGATGGGATTCGAACCCACGATATCTTGCTTGGGAAGCAAGCGTTCTACCACTGAACTACACCCGCAGAACGGCACACATTATAAATCAAGATTGCCGCTTGAGCAACTTGCGCGCCAGCGCTTCCAGGGCCTTTCCGGCCTCGCCTTGTGGGCGCGCATGTTGCAGCGCCTCCAGCGCCTGGTGTGTGAGCCGTTGAGCCTCTCTTTGGCAAAAGTCATAGGCCCCCTCCTCCCTCAAGACCTGGGCGAGTTCCGAGGCCTCCTCGGGGCAGACGCCGCCACGCGCCCAGCGTTGAGCAAAGCGACCTTTGCGGGCCATGCCATAGAGGATGGGCAGGGAGTTTTTCCCCTCCACCAGGTCGCCGGCGTTCGATTTTCCCGTCAGGGCTTCGTCTCCCCAAAGGCCGAGCATGTCGTCCAGCACCTGGAACGCCAGACCGAGGCGCTCGCCAAAGAGGCGGTACTGTCCCTGTCTTTCCTCCTCGGCCCCGGCCAGGATGGCTCCCAGTTGAGTCGCGGCGGCCAGCAGGGCGGCTGTCTTGCCCTCGATCATCGGCCAGTAGTCCTCGATGGTCAGGTCCTGCCGCTTTTCGTAGGAGATATCGAGAAATTGTCCTCGCGTCAGATCGAGACAGCCGCGATGCAAGATGCCGGCTGCCCGAACCGCCGTCGAGGCATCGTAATGGTGGCTCACATCCAGGATGGCTTGCATGGCGAGGACGAACAGGGCATCGCCGACGTTGATGCCCTGGGCCATTCCCCACCTCTTCCAGACCGTTGTTCGGCCGCGGCGTTTTTCCGAACGATCCTGAATATCGTCGTGCACGAGCGAGAAGTTGTGCACCAGTTCGATGGCGGCCGCAGCGGGCAGGGCGGGCAGCCAGTCTGCTCCGCAGCCGGCTGTTGTGAGCAGGAGCAGCATGGGGCGGATGCGTTTGCCGCCTGCCTCCCGTCCCGCTCCTTCTCCGCTCCAGCCCATGTGGTAGGCGAGCATTTCCTGAAACAGCCGGGCCGAGGGATGATTCAGGCGCGCCACTTGCCGCTTCAATTCCTGCTCAACGGCCTCGAGCATTGCAGAAGGGAGATCACTCATGGCCGTTAGATTGTAGCACAGGCCGTGCCGGCATGCCACCCATCCGACTATTCGACCATCCGACCATCCGACCCCCTGAGAGGCGCGAGTTTCTTTTCCAGCCCACGCAGATTGGCTGCGCCACAGGCAAACATGGCGACTTTGATCTGGGCGTGAATCAGCCGAATGGTTGTGAAAGCCATCTCGGTCGAGATCGCGGCGGCCCTCAGAAAATTCCCTGCCATGCCGCCCAGGCTGGCTCCCAGGGCAAGGCACTTGGCAATATCGAGCCCGTCTCGAAGTCCGCCGCTGGCAAAGATGGTCATGTGAGGAGCGACGCGCCGCACGTTTATGATGGAATCCGCCGTGGGAATGCCCCAGCCGACAAAGGTGGCAGCCAACTGGCGGGTGAACTCATCGGTGGCGCGGTGCATCTCAACCTGCGACCAGGATGTTCCGCCCGCCCCGGCCACGTCTATGGCGGCCACTCCGCAGTTGGCCAGCAGCCTGGCCGTACGTTCCGACATTCCCCAGCCGACCTCCTTGACGATCAACGGCACTTCGAGTTTCTTGCAGACCGCCTCGATCTGGCGAGCGAGGTTAGCAAAGCGTGTGTCTCCATCGGCCTGCAGCGCCTCCTGCAGGGGATTGAGATGGAGGATCAGCCCGTCTGCCTGGATCATCTCCACCGCCCGACGGCATTGATCGATTCCGTAGCCATAGTTCAATTGCACCGCACCCAGATTGGCAAACAGCAGGATATCGGGGGCATACCTGCGTACCTGAAAAGTCCTTGCCCGCGCGGCCTCCTCGATGGCGGCCCGTTGCGAGCCGACGCCCATGGCTATCTGGGCTGATTGGGCTGCTTCCGCGAGGCGGCGGTTGATCGTCCCGGCCCGAGGCGTGCCCCCGGTCATGGAGGAGATCAGGATCGGAGCTGCCAGGCGCTTGCCGAAGAGCGTCAGGCTGGTGTCCACTTCGTCGAGGTTCAGTTCGGGCAGGGCCTCGTGGATGAAACGGTACTTTTCCAGGCCGTTCGTCAGGGCTGAGCGCACATCTTGTTCGAGATTGATCCGGATGTGGTCCGTCTTGCGCTGTTGAAGGGGCGTAACTTTTGACATGGGGGAGTGTTCCTGTGTTTGAATTTCAGATGTGTGGCTGTGTTACAATAGCCTCTAAAATCGTGGAAATGGAGGATACTCTCATGTCCGATACGTTTTCCGAAGTCAAGCAAATCATTGTCGATCTGCTCGGGGTAGAGGAAGGCAAGATTACCCCCGAAGCCCGCTTCCGTGAAGACCTCGAGGCCGACTCGCTGGACCTGGTGGAGTTGATCATGGCCTTTGAAGACAAATTCGGAGCCGAGATCTCGGACGAGGACGCGCAAAAGATCACGACCGTGGGCGAGGCAGTGGCTTACATTGAGGCGCACAAGTGATGGCTGTGATTATAACCGCAGAGCCGCTCCCTCGGAGCGGCTCTATTTTTTCTGGGGCCAGCATTGTGGGGGGGAACTTTACTTCAACAGGGCGGGAATCTCCTCGGGGTGTTTGGCGACTTTCACCCCGGCCGCCTCGAGGGCCCTGACCTTGTCGGCTGCCGAGCCGCTCCCGCCCTCGATGATGGCGCCGGCGTGCCCCATGCGCTTGCCGGGGGGCGCCGTCTGGCCGGCGATGAAAGCCACCACCGGCTTGGTCATCTTGGAGGCAATGTATTCCGCGGCGCGGTCCTCGTCGCTGCCGCCGATCTCGCCGATCAACACCACCTTTTCCGTCTGGGGGTCGTGCTCAAACATTTCCAGGACGTCGATGAAGTCCGTGCCGTTGATGGGATCGCCGCCGATGCCTACGCAGGTGGAGGCGCCCATCCCGACCAGTTTGAGGGCGTAGAGCACCTCGTAGGTCAACGTGCCGGAGCGAGAGACCACGCCGATGTGGCCGGGGATGGCGATGTGGCCGGGGATGATGCCGACCTTGGCTTCTCCTGGCGTGAGCAGCCCCGGGCAGTTGGGCCCGACCAGGCGCACCTTTTTCTGGTCGAGGTAGGCGCGGACGCGCATCATGTCCTGGACGGGGATGCCCTCCGTGATGCAGACGATGAGCGGGATGCCGGCATCGGCGGCCTCGTAGATCGCGTCGGGAGCAAAGCGGGCCGGGACGAAGATGACCGAGCAGTTCGCCCCGCTGGCTTCCACCGCCAGCTTGACCGAATCGAAGACCGGGATTTTTTCGTCCACCCATTCCCCGCCCTTTCCGGGCGTCATGCCGGCCACAACGTTTGTACCATAGGCTGCCATCTGGCGCGTATGAAAAAGGCCTTCGTTCCCTGTAATGCCCTGCACCAGGAGACGTGTGTTCTTGTTGATGAGGATGCTCATGGATGCCTTTCCGGTTATGGGGCTGAACGGGCGGCCGCCACAGCTTTCCTGGCGGCCTCGACCAGCGTCTCGGCTGTGGTCATTTTTGCGTTGGACAGGAGTTTGCGTCCCTCCTCGGCGTTGGTGCCCACCAGGCGTACCACCATGGGAACTTTGGGTTTGACTTCCTGCATGGCGGTCAGGATGCCGCGCGCCACTTCATCGCAACGGGTGATTCCGCCGAAGATGTTGAGCAAAACAGCCTTCACGTTTGCGTCGGACAGGATGATGCGCAGGGCTGCGGCCACTTTTTCTGCGCCGGCGCCACCGCCGATATCGAGAAAATTGGCCGGCTCACCGCCGAACAGTTTGACGATGTCCATGCTGGTCATGGCCAGGCCGGCGCCGTTGACCATGCAGCCGATGTTGCCATCGAGCTTGATGTAGGAGAGGCCGTACTTGCGTGCCTCGGTTTCGGCCGCGGCTTCCTCGTCGATGTCTCGCATTTCGGCCAGATCGGGGTGCCGGAAGAGAGCGTTGTCGTCGAGGATCATTTTCCCGTCCAGTGCGATCAGGCGTTTCTCCTTTGTGATGACGAGCGGGTTGATCTCGGCCAGGGTGGCATCCGTTTCGAGGTAGGTGCGCCACAGCCCGTGAGCGATGCGGCTGAAATCCGGCCAGAGTTCGCGCGGCAGGTCCATGGAGGCGGCGATATCGCGTGCCTGATAATCTCGCAACCCCAGCAAGGGGTCGAGGTGGAGTTTGATGATCTTCTCGGGCGTCCTGGCCGCCACCTCTTCGATCTCTATTCCGCCGGCGGCTGAAGCCATCATCACCGGCCGGCGCGCGGCGCGATCGTTCGTGATGGAGAAATAGAGTTCGGTTTCGATGGCGGCTGCCTCGTCCACAAGCACTTTGCGAACGGGCAGGCCTTTGATCTCCATGGCGAGGATCTGAGCGGCGAGTTGCTCGGCCTCATCGGCGCTTTTGGCCAGTTTCACGCCGCCGGCCTTGCCGCGTCCACCCACCAAAACCTGCGCTTTGATGACGACGCGACCACCCAACTCTTCGGCAATGGCTTTTGCCTCGCTTGCGGTAGCCGCCACCCGTCCTTTGGGAATCGGGATGCCGTATCGGGCAAAGATTTGCTTGGATTGATATTCGTGGAGTTTCATCCAATGTTCCTTGTCGTCAGGATCGAAGCACGGGCATTATACCACTGCCACATGCCTCAACTGTCTGGTGATCCCCTCGCTTCGCGGCTTTGCCGTGATGGAGCGGCAGGAGTTGCCATGGACGCTCTTGAGAGTCGTCCTGCCAACGCCTCAACCGCGGCGCGGGGAGATCATTGTTCCTCGGGCAGGGTAAACCTCATGATGCGATTGTTGCCGGCGTCGCTGACCCAGATGTGCCCTTGTGGATCAACGGCGATTCCGGAGGCCAGGCCGAAGGTGAAGGGGGTGTTCCCGTAATCTCCCCAGGTGCGGACGATCTGGCCATCGGCCGTGTATTCGATCACGCGGAAGCCTTCGGGATCGGTGACGAAGACATGGCCCTGCCCGTTGACGGCGATGAAGGGTTTGTTATCCAGGGATTGTCCGTACCATCCGACGACGTCCCACTGCAGCCGGGGCGTGAACGAGAGGCCATCGGCCGAAGGCACCAGGGATTGGACGCGTTGATTCCAGGTGTCGGTGATGTAGATCACCCCTTGCGCGTCGATGGCGATGCCCACGGGTTCGTCGAACTGCCCGGCCTCCAGGCCAGGGTTGCCGAACTGTGTGATGTAGTTTCCATCGGCGTCGAACACCACTACCCGTTTGTTGCCCGTGTCCACGACCAGGACCCGCCCCCGGGCATCCACGGCGATGCCGCGCGGCCCATAGAAACCGCCGCCCTGCTCATAGGCCCACATGCGGATGAATTGCCCCTGCGGGGTGAACTTCTGGACGCGGTAATTCCACGTGTCGGTCACGTACACCGAGCCATCCGGACCAACGGCTACGCCCCATGGCTCGTTGAAGGTGGAGGGTGGGGCATAGGGATTGGGCCTGGCCGGGTCGCTGCCCGAGAAGGAGCCCCACTCGTTCAGCAAATCCCCCTCGGGGCCGAAGTGCAGGATGCGGTGATTGCGCGAATCGGCCACGTAGAAGGAGCCATCCGGGGCGAAGGCCAGTGCGCGCGGGGCGCTCATTGGCCTGGACAACGCGCTGGAATCGAGGATGCGGTCCGCCACGAGGGTGATGACCTTGCCCTCGTAGGGGTCCACTTCGACTTGAGGCGCGGGCAAGGCGCCGTATTTCCAGATTTGCTGCACCACGTCTTTGCGGATGTACATGCGCATCTCATCGGAAGGTTGCCACGTGGCCAGAGTCAGGTCGGTATGCCCGGTGGCCTGGGCATAGGCGGTGTAATCCCGATTGAGCCAGATCTCCAGGATGCCGGCTCGAATCTTGGGGTCGAGGAGGGCGTTGCAGACGCGGGAGAAGTCCCAGGTCTTGATCCATTTGAGGAATCCCAGAATGCCTTTGCAGGGATAACTCTCGTCGAAGGGGAGGGGCGGGCGCGCGCTGACCAGGCCGAAGTAATCTTGATTGGGCCACCACATGCGGATGTAATCAATGCGGTAGTAGGCCGGCCCCAGCGCCTGCTCGATCTTATCGAAGTTCTTCTGGTCGACGATGACGATGGTCGCCTCGCGCAGGGAACGCGTGGGTTGATCGAAGGCGTGCTGGTTGGTGAAATCGCGCAGGTACCAGACGAACGGCCAGGAGACGCCGGTGTCGGGCGCGCTGGCGTCGTAGGCGAGCTGGATGCCCATGCCTCCCGTCGTGCGTTTTGAGATCTCGGTCGCCTGCTGGATGACATCTTTCACGCCCGTGGCCGCGTGGGCATAGACCAGGTATTCCGTGGCGTTATCGTAGTTGATGTAGGCAGCCCGAAACGCGGCGCGTGCCGTCAGGACGGCGAGCAGGGCGGAGAAGGCCAGCGCGAAGAGGCGGCCAACCTGCCGCAGAGACCAATCGCGAAAGAGAGCAGATAGAGCCACCATGCTGGCCAGGGCTGCGCCGGCCGGGAGAAGGAAGGAGGCCGTGGCCTGCAACTGCATCAGTTCCTTGCCCTGGAAGGGAGGGGTGGGGCCGAGCAGAGCCAGCAGGGCCGCGGAGAAACTTGTTGTGAAGATGGCGATCAACCCGATGAGGAGCGGTGCCTTTTGCCGGCGCAAGGCTTGCCAATCGGTGCTCTCCAGAATCCGACCCAGGCCCCAGCCGGTCAAAAGGATCATCGGCCAGGCGATGTGGTAGGTGAGCCAGGGCATTTTCTCTCCGGCGAGGGTATAAGCCAGGATGCTGCTCAACACCCACCAGGTCAGCAGGCCGAATGGACTGAGCGAGGCGCTGCCTTCCCGCGGGGGGTGCTCGGAGGTCGTTGCGGAGGGGGGGTTGCGCTGCAAGCCGATGATCAGAGCCAGGATGGAGCCCAGAAACGGCAGGAATTCATAAACGGGAATCTGGACGAGGAGATAGAAGTACCAGGGCTGACTCCCCCGCTCCACGCCCTGCTGTACCAGCCAGTATCCCAGCGAGCCGATGGTGCCGGTGAAGAAGCCGGCGCTGTTGGTAAAGACGGTGGTGTAGAGGATGGCAAATGGCACCCAGAAAGCGAGAGCGTATTTCCACCATTGCGCCTCCCAGAGCAGGCCAATGGCAATGGAGATGCCAAAGAAGAGGAGCAGGAAAAGCGTGATCACGGTGATGTTCTGCGTGGTCAGGGCCTGGACCTCGGCTGCGCTGGTGGGGATCTTCGTCTTCAGCCAGCCTTCAAGGAAGTTGATGGGGAAAGCGGTGAGCATGGGCAGCACGAGCGTGCCGGTTAGAATGAGCAGGTCGAAGGAACGGTTGGCCTTGAGGGCCGGCCAGGTGTAGCCGCGCAGGAGAAAGAAGGCGGCGAGCGAGACGGCCAGCACCCCGCCCAGGCCCAGGACGTAGATCGGGGACGGGGCGCCCGTTCCGGGTCCGAGGGGCGAGGCGGCCGTGGGATTGGCCGGCTGTGCCACCTCGGTCGGGCTGAGCGGCCCGATTTTGTGACCGAGCAGTCCGAGGCCGGCCGCCGTCCCGATCAACAGGACCCCGAGCGAGAGGGTCGTTACGAAACCATAGTAGGCGCGTTTGTCCTCCCATCTGTACTGCGTGACCTCGGCGATGAGGCGCACGGCGAGGAACAACAGAATCTGGGCCGCGTAAATAAAGGCGGTCTCTTTGGCTGTGAAGTGGATCATCCAGGCGATGGCCAACAGGTAAAGGTATTTCTTCGCCCCGCTCTCGAGGTAGCGCAGCACGCTGTAAAGCAGGAGCAGGCCGGAGAAGCCGGCGTAGGCTTCGTTGCGCACGTAACGCCCATAGAAGAGCATGTAGGGTGAGATCACCATCAGGGAGGCGGCCACCCAGGCGCCGGGCCGGCCCAGATAGCGCCGCCAGTACCACAGCAGGTAAATTGTGGCGATGCTGAAGAGGGCGGCCGGGATGCGCGCTGTGAAGTCGCTGACTCCGAAGAGGAAGTACGTCAGGGCGATGAGGTGAAATTGCAGCGGGCCGTGCATCATGGGGTTGTGCTCGTAGCCCTGGCCGCGGTACAGCAGCCAC
>JBBIKK010000002.1:0-103049 GCA_037445475.1 Chloroflexota bacterium | reverse complement strand
TACCTGTCACTGCGAGCGCAGCGAGCGTGGCAGCCTCCTCGCAAATGCTGGCGATTGCTTCAGGCTGCGCCCTCGCAATGACACACGCTGGCAGGTTTCTTCCCGCTTTTGGCTGCCGGTAGGTAGTTACGCGTGTTCACCATTTTTGAGTATACTGTGAGCAAGCGCTCTGCGCTCCTGTTTCGTCCAAAGGGAGATACTATGAAGCATCCTATCCATCCCAAACTCACAGATAGCCGCTTATCTAGAGTCGCGGTGGATATAGCAGCCATGCTTCAAGCGGCAATACGGCTGAAGACCTTTGCGTGTCGGGAGGACGAATGGCCGTTGGGTTCAAGCCACATCGGCGGAAGGCCCGACCTGGACGATGGGGTCGCCTGGCCGCTTTGGAACGATACGCCGCTGGCGTTTTTGGCGCAGATAAACCTCGCCGATCTTGCCCCTTTCCGGTGCGCGCATGTTTCGCCACGAGAGGGATGGTTGCTCTTCTTCTACGATGCCGAACAATCAACGTGGGGATTCGACCCGAAGGATCGGGGGAGTTGGGCCGTGATCTTCCAGCCGCAGGCAGGGGCTAGGCTCGAGCGTCGCCGGATGCCCTCTGAAAAAATTTTTCGAGAGGACTTCTACAAACCGTGCAGGGTTGAGATGAGCGAGATCATCACAGCACCGCCGTGGGAGTCCACCGCGATGGAGAGGCTCGGGTTGAGCCGGGAAGAACAGGAGGCATATTGGGAACTGTTAGAGGAACTCTATCCAGAAGGCGAGGCGCGCCATCAAATCCTCGGCCACCCTCAGCCAATACAAGGCGATATGCAACTGGAGTGCCAGCTCGTATCGAATGGATTATATTGTGGCGACGCGAGCGGATATAATGACCCCCGCGCCAGCGAACTTGCGAAGGGCGCCGAGGATTGGAAATTGCTGTTCCAGCTCGAATCGGACAATAACGCCGGTATGACGTGGGGCGATGTTGGAAGGCTGTATTTCTGGATACGCCAGGAGAGCCTGCGCAATCAGGATTTTGAAGAGACCTGGATGGTGCTGCAAGGCTATTAGTCAACCTGCCTGTTGGAGGCTATTACGATCATCTCCAGGCACTGGTTTTTGCACCGCTGTTGCCGAAGCCCGACATGCCCAAAAACTTTTGCGAGCGCCCGCCCCCTATGCCTATGCCGAGACCATGCAAAGAGGTCCCCCCCAGAGCCATGTTTTTGAAAGTCAGAATGTGATCCAGGAGAGAGACAAGATGAACACTGTTCGCGATCTGATCCGCAAGAAGGGCAGCCAGGTCTATTCCATCCGCCCCGAGGCGACCGTTCTGGAGGCCCTCCAGATCATGGCTGAGAAGAACACCGGGGCGTTATTGGTTATGGAGCGAAACCAGGTCATGGGCATCCTCTCCGAGCGCGACTGTATTCGTAAAGTGGAGCTGGCCGGCCGGACGGCGCAGACCACACAGGTGCGAGAGGTGATGACCAGCAAAGTTTTATACGTGGAAGCCGGCCAATCCCTTGAAGAGTGCATGGCCATCATGATCGAGAAAAACATCCGCCACCTGCCGGTGTACGAAGGGAAAAAGTTGATCGGCGTGATCTCTGTGCGCGATGTGTTGAAAGAGGTTGTAGATTATCAGAAGTTTATGATTTCCCAATTGGAGCGCTATATTTCCGGCTCCCGTTGAATTCCTGGAGCAGCCAGACCCTTCCTCAGCGCTGGCGCCAGCCCATGGCGAGGAGACGGCGCTGTTTCGACAAGCCAGAGGCCGGACGAGATGCCTCTCCCGGTGGCAGGAACGCCGAAGCCCTGCGCGAGGGCTGCGGACGGCCTCTTTATTTTCTCATTTGCAACGGCCTCGGCCCCGCGAAAGGGGCAGGGGAGGCCATTGCCTCAATTCGCCCACGCACGCCCGTCGCGAGCGAGCAGCGCATCGGCCTCAGGCGGACCCCACGAGCCGGGCTCGTAGAGGGAGAGCGGCGGTGTATTTGCTTCCCATCCTGCCAGAATCGGATCGATCAACGCCCAGGCCGTTTCCACCTCATCGGCGCGGGTGAAGAGGGAGGCGTCGCCCAGCAGGGCATCCAGCAGAAGGCGCTCGTAGGCTTCGGGGATGGCGGCCGGGCCAAAGGAATCGGCGTAGTGAAATTCCATGTCCACCGAGCGTGTCTCGATGGCCGCATCCGGAACCTTGGCCTCGAAGCGCCAGTGGATGCCCTCGTCGGGCTGCAGATGGAGAGCGAGGAGGTTCGGTTTCAACTTCCCGGGCGTGGTGGGGAAGAGCAGGGTGGGCGGCTCTTTGAACACAATGGCGATCTGGGAGCGTTTTTGCGCCAGGCGTTTGCCCGAACGCAGGTAGAACGGCACATTCTGCCAGCGCCAGTTATCGATCTGCAGGCGCAGCGCGGCATAGGTGGGCGTGATCGAATCGGGACGCACGCCTTCCTCCTCGCGGTAGCCGCGATATTGTGCCCGCACCGTGTCGCGCGCCACGTCTTCGCCCTGCAGAGGCCGAATCGAACTCAGGACCTTGATCTTCTCGTTGTGCAGGGCATCGGCCTTGAGGGAGGCCGGCGGTTCCATGGCCACCAGGGCGAGGAGCTGCAGCAAATGGTTCTGAAACATATCGCGCAGCACGCCCACGCTGTCGTAATAGCCGGCGCGATGTTCCAGACCGATCTCCTCGGCCACAGTGATTTCTACGTGATCAATGTAGTTGCGATTCCACAACGGCTCGAAGATGGTGTTGGCAAAACGCGTCACCAGGATGTTCTGCACCGTCTCCTTTCCCAGATAGTGATCGATGCGGTAGATCTGACTCTCCTTCAGCACCCTGTGAATTTGCTCGTTCAGGCTGCGCGCCGAGGCCCCGTCTGTGCCGAACGGCTTTTCAATGACTGCCCGCCGCCAGCCGTTCGTCTCATCTAGTTGCCGCGTCAGCCCCAATAAGTCAATGATGCTTGGAAAGAGATGAGGCGGGGTGGCCATATAATAGAGACGGTTCCCAGGGCCGCCCTTTTCCAATTGACCCAACGTTTCATTGAGCCTTTTGAAATCGCCCAGGTCGGTGTAGCGTCCTGTTTGGTAGGCGATGCGCTGGCTGAAGTCTGCCCATTCCGCCTGGCGATAGGAGAAGCCCGCAAAGCGTTTTAGCCCTTCGGCCAGATGTTGGCGGAACCGCTCGTCATCGAAGGGCGTATTGCCATAGCCCAGGATGTGGAACGGCGGGCCGAGCCGCCCTTTGCGAAAGAGATTGAACAGGGAGGGGATCAGTTTGCGTTGCGTCAGGTCGCCGGAGGCGCCGAAGATGACGATGGAGACAGGAGGGGGCGTGTTCATGTTGGCTCCGACCTCTTCACGGCGTGCCCGCCGAACTGCTGGCGCATGGCTGCCAGCAGGCGCGCGGCGTAATTCTCGCGGTCGCGGCTGATGAAGCGCATTTGTAACGCCAGCGTGATCACCGGCGCCGGGACGTCTTGATCGATGGCCTCTGCCACCGTCCAGCGGCCCTCTCCGGAATCGGCTACCCAGGGCTGGATCTCAGAGAGGGCGGGGTCCTCCTTCAAGGCACGGGCAATCAAATCCAGCAGCCATGAACGCACCACGCTGCCATGGCGCCAGATCTCGGCCACGCGCCCCAGGTCCAGGTCGAATTCCTTCTTGGCCTTCATGATGGCGAAGCCTTCCGCGAGAGCCTGCATCATGCCGTATTCGATTCCGTTGTGGATCATCTTGACGAAGTGGCCGGCACCGTGTGGCCCGACATGCCCCCAGCCCCGATCTGGCTGCGGGGCGAGGGTCTCGAAGATCGGACGCATCCTTTCCACGACCTCGGGCCGGCCGCCGACCATCAGGCTGTATCCCTGGCTGAGGCCCCAGATTCCCCCGCTTGTGCCGCAATCGAGGAACTCGATGCCTTTTGATTCTAGCCAGGCGGCGTGGCGCAGCGTGTCTTTGTAATTGGAGTTTCCGCCGTCGATCACCGTATCGCCTCCGCTCAGCAGGGTGGAGAGCGCCTCTAGCGTCTCCTCTGTGGCCGTGCCGGCCGGCACCATCACCCACACGGCGCGCGGCGCTTTGAGTTTGGCAACCAGTTCCTCCAGCGCATGAGCGCCCTCCAGGCCGAGGGCGATGGCGGCGGCCACGCTCTCAGAGTGGCGCGCAAACCCAATCACGCGATGTCCGCCGCGCCTCAGCCGCAAGGCCATGTTCAACCCCATCTTTCCCAGACCAATCATTCCTAGTTCCATTTGTTTCTCTCCTCACAGTTATAGAAAATCCGTCTCGCTTCTCTCTTTCCCCTTAATATATTGCTCTTGAGAATCTATCGCAACCGTGAAGATTTTTCGCGAGGGTGTCATTGTGAAGCAATCTCCTGGCGAGCGAGGAGACTGCTTTGTCGCGGAGTTTACGCTGAGCCTGGCGAAGCGCTCCTCGCAGTGAGATTGGGTTGCGGAATAAATCCCGCGCTATGGCCTCTTCAGTTTACCGGCTGCCTCCTCGTCCACCAGCCAGATTACTTTTCCGCCCGCCGGCCGGATTCTGCGCGCCGGCACCTGTTCGGGGTCTGAGCGGTCGTTCAAGGCGCGTGCCAGGGCCTCCGCCTTGGAGGCTCCTGCGACCAGGAAGGCTACCATGCGGGCGGTGTTGAGGACGGCCGGCGTCAGCGTCACGCGTTGGGCCGGACGATCCTGGTAATGGGCGCTCACGGTCAGGAGCGGTGCGCTGTCCTCCACAGGCGCTGCAGGGAAGAGCGAGGCGGTGTGGCCATCCGCGCCCAGGCCAAGCAGCACCAGGTCGAAGCGCGGCCAATCCAGCGGCGGGGAGGCAAAGCGCTTCAGGGTGAGGGCATACTCCTTCGAGGCGGGCGCCGGCCCGAGGTCCGTTTGGATGCGATGGACGTTCTCGTCGGGGATGTCCACATGGCTCAGCAACAGCCGGCGCGCCAGTCCGTAGTTCGAGGCTGGATCCTCGGGCGACACACAGCGCTCATCGCTCCAAAAGATGTGCGTCCTGCGCCAGTCCAGCTGCGTGCGGTAGTCGCCGGCCAGCAATTGAAAAAGCCGGGTGGGTGTATCTCCGCCGCTGAGCACAAGCAGGAAGCGTCCCCGCCGGTGGAGCGCCCGTCCGGCCTGTTCGATGAGCAGCAAAGCCGCGGCGCGGCTCAGTTGTTCCAGATCGCGAAAGAGGTGCAGCTCGGACTTCATGTTCCCGGAGATGGTCAGCCGATCGGCTTGCGGCTAAGCCGCGTGTTGGGCGGCATTCTACACGACATTCAGAACGAGATATGGAGCACGTTGCTCAAGTAGACGCAATTGAATTGCCCTTTCAACAGGATAATTTGCGATCACCAATTCTGTGATTTTGCCACGTTTTGCGCCGTTGCAATTGATAGCACGGTTGGCCAACACCTCATCTATGGTAAAGCAAGGTAGGTTGTAAAGAGATCGGATGATTTCGGTGTCGGAGTTGGACAGCATGACGTATACTTTGTTCTTGCCCAGCTCGACGCAGACATCGCGCAGGCGTTCCTGGTCAGACAGCCCAAAGCCATTTGCGTGATACGATGTGAAATTGGCCGTCTGCGATAAGGGTACATACGGCGGATCGAAATACACCCAATCACCAGGAACTACTCTTTCCAACACCGTTTCGAATGGCGTGCACAGAAGGTCAACCTGTTGCAATGCCCGAGAAACTGCAAGCAAATTTTCTTGGTCTAAATACTTTGGGGACTTGTATCGTCCAAACGGCACATTGAATCTCCCCTGACGATTGACGCGATACAAGCCGTTATACCCGGTTTTGTTCAAATAGATCATGCGCGCCGCTCGTTCTGTGAGACTTAACTGCCAGGGGTCCTTTTCGCGGATAGCATAATAAAACTCTCTATCATGAGGAAACCCGGAAAGGAGTCGGATAACCTCCGAAACACTGTCACGAATTGCCAGATATGTATCGATCAGCTCGGCGTTGAGATCGGAGAGAACAGCACGTCGTATTTTCTGCTCACGATATAAGCGAAAGAAGAGGGCGCCACTTCCCACGAATGGTTCATGGTAAACGTTAAAGACAAGCGGCATGCGTTCCAACAATGCGTCTGCCAGTTGCGTCTTGCCGCCGGCCCATTTTAGAAACGGTCGTGGTACAGGCAAATTGCTCATGTTGCAACCCAAAGTATAAACGCAACCACTCCTCAAGCTCCTCGCACCAAACCACCTTGCCGGTGGACATCAAGTAGCCTTGCATATTTGAGGAAAAACCTTCTCCATCTATTACCACAATACCAGGAATAGGCCAATGAGCTATATCTTGAATTGTGGCAGGGATCTTCTCCTCTGCCGTACCCGAGGTGGCTTGATACTTACACTCCACGCCTAAACTAAACGTTTGCCGGTTTTCTCGTCTGTAATGGCTACGTCAATGTAACGTCGTTGCCCCCAGAGCCTTCGCGCAGCCTTGACCTCTGTCTCTGCTTTCAAGCCCATGCGCTGCGCCAGAGCAACCACATTTCGCTTTAGTTCATCGCCGCTTTTTGGAGCAGTACCCTTGCCTGGCATAAGTCATCCTCACTGTTTGCTTCAATATTGTACATCACTACTGCGTTACATGCTATTGCCGCCGATCGGAGTCATAGCACAGCCAGCGACTGCCGTGCGGCAGCCAAGGGGTGAATCCTGTGCTACGAGATCCAGGCCTCCAAAAAGGCTGCCAGATTGTCGCCCAATGCATGGTTGTTGTAGCCGCCCTCCATCACAAGAACGGTGGGGAGATCGAGAGCCGCGATCTGCCGGGCAATGCGCGGAATGCCGGCGCGGCTGATCTGGAACCTGCCAAGCGGGTCTGCCTCGTAGATGTCCATGCCCGCGGAGATAACGAGGAAGGATGGAGAGAAGCGGCGAATCACATCCAGCGCGGCCTCGAGCGTGGAGAGGTATGTGGCGTCATCAATGCCTGCAGGCAGCGGAAAGTTGTGGTGAAAGCCCAGCCCTGCCCCTGCGCCGCGCTGATCGGCATAGCCGGCAAAGTAGGGGTATTCCGAGGCCGGATCGGCGTGTATGGAGAGGCTCAGGACGTCGCCGCGCTCGTAGAAGATATCTTGAGAGCCGTTGCCAGCGTGGTAGTCAATATCCAACAGAGCCACGCCTCCGCGAGCGGAGAGGTGATGAGCGGCGATGGCGGCGTTGTTGAAGTAGCAGTAGCCGGCGCAGTAGTCCCTGCCGGCGTGATGGCCGGGGGGCCGCGCCAGAGCGAAGGCGATGCGCTCCCCGGCGAGCACAGCCTCGGCGGCTGAAAGGGCACAGTTGACGGCCGAGCGTGCCGCCGTGTACGTGCCTTCCACAATGGGCACGCTCAGGTCCATCATGTAATAGCCGGCGCGCCCCAGAACCGAGCGCGGCCTGCGCGCCGGATGGCGCAGGGCGAAGGTCGCCGGGAGCAGGATGGAGGCCCCGCCGGCCGAGCCATGCGGTGACGCCTCCTCCTGCCATTCGTCCCAGGCCGTGGCGATGAAGTGCACATACTGTGGATCGTGCACCGCCAGAATCGGGTCGGCGTTGAACTCGGAGGGGTGAGTAATCTCTGCCCATTTTTTCCTGGAGAGGACCGAGAGGATGCTTTCCATTCGTTCGGGATTCTCCAGGTAGGGAACCCGCTGCCCTCCGTCCAGGACCTCGAAGTGCGGGTTGTGTTTTTGATGGGTATTCGAGTAGAATATTTTCATGTGCTCATTATAATCACTGGAGGAGAGCCATGGATGCCCTGGAAGCCATTCATACGCGTCGCTCGGTGGGCAATGTCAAACCCGATCCCGTGCCGCGTGAAATCATCGAGAAGTTGCTCGCGGCGGCCGTCCAGGCGCCCAATCACTACCACGTGCGGCCCTGGCGATTCGTGGTTCTGACCGGCCGGGGGCGCGAGCGCCTGGGCGAGGTGATGGCCGAAGCGCTCCGTCGGAAGTTTCCCGATCTCAAGCCGGAAGCGTTGGAGAAGGAGCGCTCCAAGCCTTTGCGCGCTCCCCTTGTCATTGCGGTGGGGGTGGATAAACCGGGTGAAGCGAGAATCATGGAGATCGAAAATATCTGCGCCGCGGCGGCAGCCTGCGAAAACCTCCTGCTGGCGGCTCATGCCCTCGGCCTGGGCGGCTACTGGCGCACCGGGGAGGCGGTGAATGAGCCGGCCATCAAACGCTTCCTCGGCTTTGAGGAGGATCAACCGCTGATTGCTTTCCTGTACATCGGATACCCACAGGGCGCGCTCGAGACCGCGCCGCGGCCCGGCTTTGAGGATCGAACGACGTGGATGGAATGAGAGACGGACAGGTGGGGCGGCATCCCTGGAGGACTTTACGGGTTTCATCAAGAGAGCGTTCGGAAGATCACCCTCTTGGGTGGACCGGGCGCGGAACGTCCTTGGGCAGGAGTAACGGCCTGGCCTCCCAGCCTGGCAAGTGCCATTGCGGATTGGAGTAATGGAATGGAGCATGCACCTTTGCTTATCCCCCCTGGTCATACTCACGACTGGCTGCGCCCGATTCGGCTGGCGTTTGTCGCGGCGCCGATGTCTCCTTTGCTGGAGGGAGCGGTCTCGAGTTTAGTGGACGCTTTTCGCGCCCTCGGCCACACCGTGCAAGACACGCCCGATGAGAACACGGAATTGCTCATCACAACCGCGCCCTTTGCGCGGCCGCTCAACTGGCGTCAGGCACTGCTGTTCACGGCGCGGCGACGCTTCGGCCTGAACCACGTCCCGACGGTGCTGACCCTGATTCACGCCGTGCCGGGCGAATTTCGCCACCTGCTCGATCGCCTGGGCCGCGCTCTGCGCAAGTCCCCGCCCGACCCTGCGGATTTTGCCTTCGAGGGGCTGGCCCCTTCGGCCTTTGAGACGCTGGTCGAGCAGGGAAAGCGCGGAGGGCCGATCCTGACCCTGGAACGCCTCCTGCAGGCGCAAGCGAAGAGCATTCGCATTCTCCTGTTCGTGGGAGAGAGCCAGCCAGAGGAGGCCTATTTGTTCGATCTGGTCGGTGCTCACCCGCGTTTGTTGCCGTCCGCAGGGGATGCGTTCTATCACGACCTGGTCTTGCGCATCGCAACGGTGATCAGCACACGAGAGATCACCGGGCATCAGGTGGTGGAAGAGCGCATTCCGGCCGAGGTGTGGCGTTCGGTCGAATCGCCACGGCACATGCTCGAGGCGGCGCGCGAATTGGGGGCGCGCGGCTTCTTCACGCCCACGGTCAAAATTGCCGACCTGGTAGCTGTGCCGTCCATTGGGGATGTCATTGCCGATCAATACAGCGAAGGGTGCTTTGCCACCTGGGAGCCGCGCCTGCAAGGCCTGATCTCTACGGTCACCGGCAGCGCCCGGCCGGTGGACAAGGATAATATTACGCTGGATGACCTGGCCGTGATCGTGGGCATTCGCGCAGATGGCCAGGGCGCCCTGGTGAGACATGTGGAGGGACAGCGCAACGATCCCCCCTCGTCCGAGGCGGTCGAGATGTTCATGCTGGATCAATCCCTGCCCACAATCTCCCTCTCGGTGAACGAGCAGGCCTACACGGTTCCGGTGGTGCGCTCCAAGCTGCACGGGCATCGCGGCCTCGCGGCCTATCACCCGCACTTCGTGGAATATGTGCCCCTGGACGAGCCGTACTATCACTACCCGGTCTCCTGCTCGACCGAGGCGCAGGCTCACGGGATTTACCGTGCCTTCTCGCGCGCGGAGTGCCTGCGCCATCCTGCCGATCCCCGCCAGGTGGCGTTCACGATCCTGCCGGGGCATGGAGTGGTCATGGCCGAGAAGTGGCTGGAGGGGAAGCGCCCCTTTCAGGTGATCTGGGAGTACATGGATGCGGGCTATCTGGAGATCCAGCCGCGAGTGCCGCAGGGGGCGTTGACCTTTGGGCCGGGCACGGATGGCCGCCAGCATCTGCACGATCTGATGCAGAATCCGTATGCGGATTTTTAACCCTTGTTGCGGAGCACATCATGCGCGCCATCTACGTTGACAAGCATATCCCTCGCGTCTTGTTGACCAAGGCCATTGCCCCGTTCTGGCCCGGCTTCGTCTGGACGCCTCTCTCGGCGGCGCGCCTGGCCGAGATGCCCGAACCATCTCTGCCCGGACCTCGTTGGCTGCGCGTCAGAAATCAACGCTGTGGCATCTGCGCCTCCGATTTGTCCTTGCTCTTCGTGCATGCCGATCCGTCCATTGCGCCGGCGGCCCTGCCCGGCCTCTCCCGCTTCTGGCTTGGGCATGAGACGGTCTCTGTCGTGAGTGAGGTCGGGCCGGGCGTGAGGCGCTTTCGAGTGGGCGACCGTGTCCTGATGGATACGTACTTTGCCGGCGCGAACTGCGAGACACTGGGGATCGAGCCGAAATGTCGCTACTGCGCCGAGGCGGATTATCACTTCTGCGTCAACAAGTCTGAGGCGGGGCCGCGCGGCGCCGGAGGCGGTTTTGGCGATTCGTTCGTGGCGCACGAGAGCGAGGTGTATCCGGCACCTGCTGACCTGAGCCAGGATCAGGCCTTGCTGGTCGAGCCGATTTCGATTGCCATGCACGGGGTGATGCGCTTCCCGCCGCAGGCTGGCGATAAAGTCCTGATCATCGGCGCCGGGATCATCGGCCTGCTGGTGACGATGGTGGTGCACGCCCTGGTGCCACAGGCCGAGATCGCCGTCCTGGCTCGCTACCCCCATCAGCAGCAAATGGCCGAGAGACTCGGAGCAAGGCATGTTCTATCCAGGCCGGACTATGGGGCACTGGCCCGCATCGCGGGCGGCAAGTACTTCTCGGCACCGCTGAACAGGGGCGTGGTCATCGGCGGCTTTGATGTGATCTATGACTGTGTGGCCGACCCGCGCACCACCCACGACGCCCTGCGCTGGGTGCGTGCCGGCGGAACGGTTGTCATGGTCGGCGCCCACATGGCCCCCATGTCCAGGGTCGATCTGACTCCCATCTGGTATCACCACGTCAGACTGGTGGGCACATACGGACATGGCATGAACGAGTGGAATGGAACGCGCAAACACACCTACGAATGGGTCTTCGATCTGTTTCGGGCCGGCCGCTTCGAGATCGAAGGCCTGATCACCCACCGCTTCCCTCTCCAGGATTACAAGGAGGCGATTCGTGTTGCCACCTCGAAAGGCAAGGAGAAGGCCATCAAGGTCATCTTCGAGCATGAGGCATGAAGAGGGTGGGGTGGTAGAGCTTTTCAAGGACTTAATGATGCACGAAAGGTCATGAAAAATCGGATGAATCCGACCGCTTGTGTCAGCCCACAGGGCTTCCATCCTGTCACTGCGAGCGCAGCGAGCGTGGCAGTCTCCTCGCAAATGCTGGCGATTGCTTCGGGCTGCGCCCTCGCAATGACACACGGTGGCAGGTTTCTTCCCGCTTTTGGCTGCCGGTAGATAGTTACATTGATTTTGGGAAATCCATTTCACCAGAACCAGAACGCGAGGCCTTGACAAATCGGGAGAAGTTTGTATAATTTTTGTCAACTTATTCTAGAATATCGTATGTGGACTCACTTTTGCTCCTGTCTGAGGCGGGGCTCGTAGCGCCGCCTCTTCGAGAAGCCCGGCCGACGAATTGAAGGACGGCGCGCGAACCCCGCGTTCGAGAATCGATCGAATGGCGTGGCGCGAGCGTGGCGTCCTTTTTCGTTTCGTCGGCTGTTTTGTTTTGGTGAGCGATGGCCCTTTCACGAGTACAGGGATACCAACTTTTGCAAGAAGCCGGCGGGCTGGAGGCCCGCGTGGGGAACACTCCCCTTTTGCCGCTGAGGCGCCTGGCGCGCCATCTGCCGGAGACGGTTCAGATCTTTGCCAAGGCGGAGTGGTTCAACCCCGGCGGCTCGGTCAAGGATCGGCCGGCCCTCCATATTTTGCGCACCGCGCTGGAGAGGGGCAATCTGGTGCCCGGCAAGCGCCTGCTCGACTCGACCTCGGGCAACATGGGCATTGCCTATGCCACCTTTGGGGCGGCGTGGGGCATTCCGCTCACCCTGTGTGTGCCGGCTAATGCCAGCCCCGAGCGCCTCACCATTCTGCGCGCCTTGGGGGCGGAGGTGATTCTGACCGACCCCAGCGAGGGTTCAGACGGGGCTATGCTGATGGCGCGGCGGATGGCTTCCGAGAGGCCCGATCGGTACTGGTATGCGGATCAATACAACAATCCCCTGAACTGGCAGGCGCATTACCTGACGACCGGCCCCGAGATCATGGCCCAGACTCAGGGCAGGGTCACGCATCTGGTGGCCGGCCTGGGCACCTCGGGCACGTTGATGGGCGCGGGTCGCTACCTGCGCGAGCGGGTTCCACAGGTGCAGATCGTTGCCGTTCAACCCGAGGCGCCCTTTCACGGCCTGGAGGGCCTCAAGCACATGCCCACGGCCATCCGTCCGGGGATTTATGATGCCGCCCTGATCGACCGTACGCTCGAAGTCCAGACGGAAGCGGCCTATGAGATGGTGCACCAACTGGCGCGCCAGGAGGGCCTGTTTGTCGGCATCTCGTCCGGCGCGGCCATGCTGGCGGCCTTGCGCGTGGCCTCCGAACTCAAGGAGGGTGTGGTGGTGACGGTCTTTCCGGATGCCGGCTACAAGTACTTGAGCGATCGAGCCCTGTGGGAGAGAGGCGATGTTGCTGCTGCCTCCTGAGCTGCTCGCGCAGATTCACGCGCATGGCGAACGAGCCTACCCCGAAGAGGGCGCCGGCTTCCTGCTCGGCGTGGACGGCGCGCGCCGCGTGGTGGAGAGAATTCTGCCGTTGCCCAACGTGCGCCAGGGGCCGGCGCGGCACAATCGTTACCGCATCGCGCCGCAGGATTATCTCAGGGCCGAGGGCGAGGCCGAACGTCTTGGTCTCAGTTTGATCGGCGTCTTTCATTCTCATCCCGATCATCCCAGCCGTCCGTCCGAGTTCGACCGTCAGTGGGCGCAGCCGTTCTTCTCGTATCTCATCACGAGCGTTCAGGCCGGCCAGGCCACCGAAAGTCGTTCGTGGAGATTGCTGGAGGATCGCTCTGCGTTCGCGGAAGAGGCTATTCAGATCAAAAAGTTATAAGAGGTGTGAGATGTCTCTCTATTTCGTTCGTCATCAACATGCGGCCGAAACCTGCCCGGCCAGGAATCCCGAGATGGGGCAGAGGCTGCTCCAGCACGTCAGCCGCGCCAACGCCCGCAAATTCGGCGTGGAGATCTTGGGCGAAGCCGTGTTGGATGGGCAACACACGTTCGTATTGATCCTCGAGGCGGAGGGCCGGGAATACGTTGCCAGTTTCATGCAGCCCTTTGCTCAGGCCGGCGCGGTAGATATCTTCCCCGCCTCGACCTGTGAGGCTGTCGTGGAACGTCAGGGTTGTGACCCGGTCCCGGCAGGCGGATGAGTGCACGAGCGAGGTGATTGAGGGTAGAATCGAGGCCGTTGCCCTGGCAATATGGCCTTAAGTAGCTGCCTGCCCTGCAGGCATTCGTCCCCTCTTTCCCTCCTCCGCACGGCGATTGAAATCATGTCGAGGTCGGCGGAGGCCGGCCAGGAATGGAGCAGCCCGAAACATCCGTTTCCGGGCGGCTTTCCCTGCTTTCTTATAGATTGAGGTCTGACATGCCAGTTTTAAAGATCCCGACTCCGTTGCGAAGTTATACCGATGGCCAGGCAGAGATCCGCGTGCAGGGCTCGAACGTGGCCGAGGCGCTTCAGCACCTGGTTGAACAATATCCGGCCCTCAAGCCGCATCTCTACAACGGCGATGGGCACTTGAGGCCCTTCGTGAATTTGTTCCTGGGCGAGCACAACATCCGTGATTTGCAAGGCCTTCAGACGCCGCTGGACGAAGAGACGCGCTTGATGTTGATTCCTTCCATTGCCGGAGGAGGCAGATATGCTGCCCGGCCTGACGCATGAAGAGATCCTGCGTTACTCGCGCCATCTGCTCATTCCGGAAGTGGGGCTGGAGGGTCAGCGCAAGCTGAAGGGGTCCTCGGCCCTGGTGATCGGGACGGGCGGGCTGGGCTCGCCGGTGGCACTCTACCTGGCGGCCGCCGGCGTGGGGCGCATCGGCCTCGTGGATTACGACGTGGTCGAGGCCTCGAATCTGCAACGCCAGATCATTCATGGCACCTCCACCGTCGGCCAGCTGAAGGTGGAAAGCGCCCGCGCCAAGCTGGTGGATTTGAATCCGGATATCCAGGTGGAGGTCTACAACGAGCCTTTCACCTCCGAGAACGCCATGCGCATCGCCCAGGACTACGACGTTCTTCTGGACGGGACGGACAACTTCCCCACCCGTTACCTCACCAACGATGTGGCCGTCTTCCTCGGCAAGCCCAACGTGTACGCCTCGATCTTCCGCTTCGATGGACAGGTCAGCGTCTTCTATGCTAAAGAGGGGCCGTGTTATCGCTGCCTGTTCCCCGAGCCGCCGCCGCCCGGCCTGGTTCCCTCGTGCGCCGAAGGGGGCGTGCTGGGCGTTTTGCCCGGCACCATCGGGACGCTGCAGGCCACCGAGGCGCTGAAGATTCTGCTGGGCATTGGCCAGCCGTTGATCGGGCGCCTGCTGCTGTACAACGCTCTGGATATGTCCTTCGATTTTGTGAACCTCAAGAAGAACCCCAAGTGCCGCGTCTGCGGCCCGCACGCCGATATCCGGGCACCGATCGACTACGAAGAGTTCTGCGGTGTGCCGGGGCATGCACGGGACGAAGGCTCTGCCGGGGCGGACTGGGACATCACGGCAGGCGAACTGGCGGCACGCTTGAAGGAGAATCGCCTAAAACTGCTGGACGTGCGCGAGCCGCATGAACTGGAGATCTCCTCCCTGCCCGGGGCGGTGAACATCCCCCTGGGAACGCTGGCGGCGCGGCTCTCCGAATTGGATTCGGCCGAGGAGATGGTGGTGTTTTGCAAGTCCGGCACACGCTCGGCGCGTGCGTTGGAACTGCTCATCAGCGCCGGCTTCAAGAAAGTAAAGAATCTCAAGGGTGGGATCAACGCTTGGGCCAGGGAAGTGGATCCGAGCTTGCCCCTCTATTGATCCCTGCCTTCCATCCCGTCTTCCTTTCGTAACGGCCGGGGTGAGGGAGAGAGGGCCGGGGAAGATCGGGCGGGTGGCAAGGGTTGCCCGAAACTTCGGTTTCCGGGCGTATCTGGAAGAGTGAGAAGGAGAGGGCATGTCTGTTTTGCCGGTTTCTACCGAAAAGCGGGTCTACGATAGCATTCTCGGCGCCATCGGCTGGACGCCGCTGGTGCGCCTGGGACGCGTGGCGGGCCACATAGCCGCCTCCTTGTATGCCAAACTGGAATACCTCAACCCGGGCGGCTCGGTCAAGGACCGCGTGGGACTGTATATCATCGAGCAGGCCGAGAGGCGCGGCGAGTTGAAGCCGGGCGGCACGGTGGTCGAGGCCACCTCGGGCAACACCGGGGTTGGCCTGGCGATCGCGGCTGCTCTCAAGGGTTACAAGACCATCTTCGTGATGCCCGATAAGATGTCTGAGGAGAAGATCCGCTTGCTGCGCGCCTTCGGAGCCAGGGTGATTATCACCCCCACGGCCGTTGCCCCCGAGGACCCGCGTTCGTACTACGAGGTCGCCAAACGTCTGACGCGCGAGACGCCCAACGCCATCCTGGCGAATCAATACCACAACCCGGATAATCCTCGCACTCATGAGTTATTCACCGGCCCTGAGATCTGGGAGCAAACCGAGGGGCGGGTGACCGATGTGGTGATCGGCATGGGCACGGGCGGGACGATCTCCGGCGTGGGACGGTATTTGAAATCGAAGAACGCCAACATTCGCATCGTCGGTGTGGACATCGAGGGCTCCATCCTGTATGAAATCTGGAAGTATCAGGGACGGATTCCCGAGGGCGTGTATCCCAAGACCTACAAAGTCGAGGGCATTGGCGAGGACTTCCTGCCCTCCACGACCGACCTCTCGGTGGTGGATGAGATCGTGCGCGTCAACGACCGCGAGTCGTTCTTGTGGGCGCGCCAGTTGGTGCGACAGGAAGGCATCTTCGCTGGTGGCTCCTCGGGTTCGGCCCTGGCCGGCGCGCTCAAATATGCGGCCCGTCTCCCGGCCGAGCGCCTGGTGGTGACGCTCTTCCCGGATTCGGGCGCCCGCTACCTTTCCAAATTCTATGACGATAAATGGATGCGTGAAAATGGCTTCCTGCAGACGGCGTTCGGCGAGGTCACCCTCGGCGACCTCCTGCTGGCCAAGCCCAACAAGGCGCTGCTGACTGCCACGCTGGGCGATTCGATGCGCCGGGTGATGGGCATCATGCGCCAGCATGCCATTTCCCAGATGCCCGTTGTCGGTGTGGATGGGGCGCTGGTTGGCACGCTCGACGAGGTGGACCTGTTGAATCACGTGCTCGACAGCCACGATCACAGCCACGATGAGCCGATCGACCGCCTGGTCCAGCACGCAAAGGCCGTGTTTCCGCCCGAGGCCACATTGGACCAGGCCATCCCCATGTTGACGGCCGGCTATGCTTTGATCGTGGTAGAACAGGGGAGGCCGATTGGCATCCTCACCAAGATCGACGTCCTGGATTACGCGGCCGGGAAGATCTGATGTCGCGCCCCACTCACCTGGAAGTCCACCTCTCTCAACTGAAACAGAATCTCGACCGCATCCGTGCCCATGTGGCGCCGGCCCGCGTGATGGCGGTGCTCAAGGCGAATGCCTATGGGCACGGCGTGGACGGCGTCGCGCCGTATATTGCGCCCCACGTGGATTACATTGGCGTGGCGCTGGTGGAGGAAGGCATTCATCTGCGTCAACTGGGGATCGAGAAGCCGATCCTGGTCCTGGGCGGGACGCTGCCCGAACAGGTGCCTCTGTTCTTCGAACATGACCTCAGCCTGACCGCCGCCTCCCTCGACCTGCTGCGGGCGGCCGAACAACTAGCGGCCTCCTCCCATAAGCGCCTCAAAGTGCATTTGAAGATCGATACGGGCATGGAACGCATCGGCGTACATGATTACGAGGCGCAGGCCTTTCTGGAGGCCTCGCTGGCCTGCACGCACATCGAGATCGAGGGCATCTATTCGCACTTTGCCAATTCCGAGGCCGCCGACCTCAGGCATGCCCGCCTGCAACTGGAGCGCTTTTCCGAGGTGTTGCGTTTTTACGAAAGGCGCGCCCTGCCTCCTCCGCCCCTGCGCCACATGGCCAACTCAGGCGCGGTGTTGCAATTGCCGGAGAGTTACTTCGACATGGTGCGCCCTGGCCTGCTGTTCTACGGGGTGTATCCGGGGCGGGAGGTGCAACGCACGCTGGAGGTGAAGCCGGCCCTGGTCTGGCGTTCGCGCCTGGTCTACAGCAAGATCACGCAGCCGGGACGGCCGGTCAGTTACGGGTCGTTGTGGCAGTCCGAACGTCCGGCCCGCATCGTCACCATCCCGTGCGGCTATGCCGATGGTTATTTCCGCCGCATGAGCAACCGCGCCTGGGTGCGCATCCACGGTAAGAAGTATCCGCAGGTGGGGCGCATCTGCATGGATCAATTCATGGTCAATCTGGGAGAGGAGGCGGCCGAGGTGGGCGAGGAGGTCATCCTGTTGGGCGAGGGCATTACCGTGGAAGACCTGGCCGAATGGGCCGGCACGAATGAATACGAGGTGATGACCAGCATCAGTGCTCGGGTGCCGCGAGTGTATGTTGAGTAGTGGGGTAAAATAAAACGTAGTCACCATCTGCCCATTGTATGGGCGTCGCCCGGAAACGAAGGTTCCGGACCGCTTCTTACAAATGCAGAGTGATGAACGCAGAACAGATCGGCAATTACAAAACGCTTGAGGTGTATGTTGACTCGGATCTTGCGCGACTATGCGATCTTGCTTGGCCTGGCAGGGGCAGTGATTGCACTGGATCAATGGACGAAGTGGCTGGTGCGCGTCAACCTGCCGTTTCAGGCCACCTGGCTGCCAGATGGATTGCAGTGGCTGAGTCCCTACGCGCGCCTCGTCCACTGGTACAACAGCGGCGCCGCCTTCGGATCTTTCCAGGGCGGCAACACGGTGTTTACCCTGCTGGCGATCCTCGTCATCCTGGCTATCCTGTATTACTATCCGCGCCTCGAGACTCACGGCTGGACTTTGCGCCTGGCGCTGGCCCTCCAGTTGGGTGGAGCAGCCGGCAATCTTATCGATCGCCTGCGCATGGGAAAGGTCACGGATTTTATCTCGATCGGCCGTTTTCCGGTCTTCAACGTGGCTGACTCCTCCATCACCGTGGGAGTGCTGGTGCTCTTGATCGGCTCCTGGCTTCATGAGCGCAAAGAGAGGGCGGGGGGCGGCGCGGAGAAGGTCGAGCCGATGCAAGAGCAAGAATGATGGACGACAGGGTGGAGCGCTTTCGCTATGCCGGCGAAGAGCCGGTGCGGCTCGATAAATTCCTGGTGGAACGACTGCCGGAATTCTCGCGCACGCGCCTGCAGGCCTGGATTGCGGATGGGTTTGTGCGCGTCGATGGGCAGATCCCAAAAAAGGCCGGCCAGTTGCTGGAAGACGGCGCCGCGGTGGAAGTGCGTATTCCCCCTCCCAGGCCCTCCCACTTGAGCGGGGAGCCGATCCCGTTGGAGGTTGTGTTCGAGAACGAGGATGTGCTTGTCGTGAACAAGCCGGCCGGCATGGTGGTCCACCCGGCAGCCGGACATGCTTCGGGCACGCTGGTGCACGCCGTGTTGGGGTACCTTCCTCATCTGGAGGGCATCGGCGAAGAGGAACGCCCGGGCGTTGTCCATCGGCTCGATCGGGGGACCTCCGGCCTGATCGTGCTGGCGAAGAACGAGCGTGCCCAGCGCTGGCTGCAGGATCAGTTTCGCCTGCGCAGGGTGGAGAAGACCTACCTGGCCCTGGTGGATGGTCGTCCGCCCACGCCGGCGGGACGGGTCGAAGCCCCGATCGGGCGCGACCCGCTGCATCGCAAGAGAATGGCCATCCTGCCGCCCGGCCAGGGACGCGAGGCGATTAGCGAGTACAGAACGCTCGCTTCCTTTTCCCACCACACCTTGCTGGAGGTGCACCCGCTCACGGGGCGCACGCATCAAATCCGCCTGCATTGCGCCTTCCTCGGCTGTCCCATCGTGGGTGATACGACCTATGGCCGCAAACCGCCCTCGCTCCACCTTGGCAGGCATTTTCTGCACGCTGGCCAATTGCGCCTGATCTTGCCTAACGAGGCCCAGCCGCGCTCCTTCGAGGCCCCCCTGCCGCTCGAGTTACAAAGAGTGCTGGATGAGCTGCGTCACTCATGACGTGAGGCGGTGCAGCGATGTCAGAGGACAATGACGATTTGTAACTGCTGCCCTTGCCCTGACCGCTGGAAGGGGTGAGGGTGAAAAATGGTTGCACGGCAGACTGAAAATGCGTTTGCAACAAAGCACACAGGTGACCCTATGGATGTGATCGATCTGCGCTCCGATACCGTGACCCGCCCCACGCCGGAGATGCGGCGGGCAATGGCTGAGGCCGAGGTCGGCGACGATGTGTATGGCGAGGACCCAACGGTCAATCGTCTGCAAGAGATGGCCGCCGAGAGGATGGGCCAGGAGGCCGCGCTCTTCGTCCCCTCGGGCACGATGGGCAATTTGATCGCCGTTCTGGCTCACTGCCAGCGCGGCGACGAGCTCATCCTGGGCCGGAAGAATCACACCTTCCTGTTCGAGGCGGGCGGCATCTCGGCCCTGGGAGGCATTCATTCCTGTCAGCTGGAGAATCAACCGGATGGATCGCTGCGGCTGACGGACATTGAGGCAGCCATCCGCCCCGATGATCCTCACCATCCCGTCACGCGCCTGATCGCCCTGGAGAACACGCACAATCGCTGTGGGGGCACGTATCAGAGTGTGGAGTACACCCATCAGATAACACAGTTTGCGCACGCGCGCGGGCTCAAGGTGCATCTGGATGGGGCGCGCATTTTCAACGCCGCCGTCGCTCAGGGGGTCTCAGCCCGGGAACTGGCCGCGCCGCTCGACTCGGTCACGTTTTGTTTGAGCAAGGGGCTGTGCGCGCCGGTCGGCTCGCTGTTGTGCGGCCCGGCGGAGTTCATTCGCAAAGCGCATCGTTTGCGCAAGATGCTGGGGGGTGGAATGAGACAGGCCGGCGTGCTGGCCGCGGCCGGGATTGTTGCCCTGGAGAAGATGGTCTCCCGCCTGGAGGAGGATCACGCCCGGGCGCGGCGCCTGGCCGAGGGTCTGGGCGAGAACCGCGGCGTGAGCTTCGAGCTGGGCCTGCCGACCACCAATATGGTCTTCGTCACACTTGCGCCGCCGGTCAAGAGGTCGGCCCTCGAGATCGCCGCGGAACTCAAGACGAGGGGGATTCTGGTTGGGGTCAGCGGGCCGCGCACCTTCCGCCTGGTGACCCATTACTGGATCGATGATGCCGCCGTGGAGAGAAGCGTGGCGGCTTTTGCAGACGTGCTGCGCCGCTCAGTTTAGTCAGGTGTTGGGCAGCAGGGCGGGGGCATCGAATTGGGGTTCGATCTGATTGCGCCCGCGCTCCTTGGCGACATAGAGGCGGTGATCGGCCAGATCGATCAATTTGATGACGTCGCTGGCCTCGTCGGGAAAGACCGCCATCCCCTGGCTGATAGTGGGAACCGGAATGGCTCCCTGCTCGCGATCGTGGAGCGTGATGCGGCTCATGCTCTGCCGGATTCGTTCTGCGACCTGCCGCGCCTGAGACATGTTTGCATTGGGCAGAGAGATGGCAAATTCCTCCCCGCCCCAGCGCCCGACGGCATCGGTGGTCTTGATGTGCTGTTTGATCGTATTGCACAGTGTGGTCAGGATTTCGTCGCCGGCCAGATGGCCGTAGGTGTCATTGTACTGTTTGAAGTAATCTATGTCCAGCATGATCAGGCTGAGGGGCTGTCGCAGCTCTCGGGCCTGCTCGGCCTGTTGCTGTAGAAGTTGGATGAAGTAGCCATGATTATAGACCGCCGTCAGGCTGTCGAGGCGGGACTGGAGTTCGACCTGGGCGTGGCGGTAGGCGTTGTCGAGAGCCAGGGCGGCGTGTTGCGAGAGGGTGGTCAGCAATTCCAGATCGGTGCGATCGAAGGCGTTGGGGCGGTAAGAAGCGACGGCCATGATGCCGTCCACGCTGCTGGCACGCATGGGGACGCCCAACCAGGAGAGACTCTGTTTGTCCTTTCCAATGGTTGCGAATCGGATGCCGGGCAATCCGATGGCTTTCTGCAGGTCTGGCAGGAACAGGCTCTGCTGGTGTTCCAGTACCCAGCCGGAAAGGGTGCCCTCCAAGGCGACGCGCTGATTCTCGAAATACTCGCCGTCATCATAGACGAGTTCCAGGCGCAGTTCATCGCCCTCGCGAAGGCCAACAAAGTAAGTATCTGCCTCGACGATGTTCTGGAGGGCGGCGTTCAAAAGAGTCATGACCTGTTGGGTGTCCAAGGTGGAGGTGATCTGGCGGCTGAATTCCGCAATGCTCTCCAGTCGGCGAATGTGGGCGCGCGTCAGGTTTTTCAGCTGTTGAATGGTCTCCAGGACGATCGCCGCAATGATCGCCGTGCCGATATGGAAGCCCAGGGTTTGGGGAGGAGCCCAATGGGTCTGGCGGATGACCAGGGCCAGCAGGGTGGCGCTGATGATCAGGAAATACGTCGGGCTGCGCTCAGATATAATGGCGCTGGTGATGACGCAGAGCAGGAGCAGGGCACTTTGGGGCGCGACCAGTTCGCCGGGCACAAAGAAAGTAATCAATCCCAGGCTGAGGCCGACCGCGCTGGCATTGAGCCAACTCAAGCCGGGCTTGAAGTCCACCGAGGAGGCCACGAACAGGTTGAAGAGCATCAGATACCCTGTCCCTATTCCTCCGAACAGGCTCAGCACCACGCGGGCGCGCGGACTCTGGGGCCAGAAGATGATCGAATCGAACGTGATCAACAACAACACGAAGATGGCCGCCAGCGTAGCCGGCAGGGCCGAGATGCGGTGCTCCTGCGGAGTGAACCCGAAGCGAGAACCTCTGTGTGTCATGGCTTAACCGAAGGTCAGGCAGGAAGAGAACGTCCTGCCTCGTGGCCGGGAGGAGGCCCGCATTTCAGCAGGGCAACGAATGCTGTCGTCGCGGCCATAGCGACAAGATATGCTTCCAGGCCCGGATAAAAGAACGGCCGCTGACCAAAGCGGCACTTCCCAGAATTTATAGAGAGGGATGCAATCCGGTGGTGGCACTCTCAAAAACAGAACTCCGCGCCGCCACGGCTCTGTTTTGTTTATCCCGTCCGAAGTCTGATCTACCCGCATGGATAAGGGCCTGTTCGGCTTTAGGAAGGATTTATTTGTGTACAGGATAGCACATTTGGGCCGTTTTGTTCCTGCCTCGGCGCGGAATCCAGTTAACAAAATTGTAAGGTTGTTTGTGATTTCTGATATAATCAGCCCCGCAGCCCGGCTGGGTGGGGGATTGCCTGCTGCACATTTTACTTGGTGAGTCCATTTCATGATCAGCCAATTCTCCCTCGAACAGATCGACCAAACGGCTCAGGCGATTCGCAACCGTGTGGCGCGGCCGCCGCGGCGAGCGATTATCCTTGGCTCGGGCCTGAACAGCCTGGCCGAGGCGGTGCAAGATGCGACGACGATTCCCTTTGCTGAACTGCCGCACTTCCCGCTCTCGACCGTGCCGGGACACTCCGGGCGGCTGGTGATCGGCACTTTGGGGAACAGCGATGTGCTCATCATGCAGGGACGCGCCCATTACTACGAAGGCTACAGCATGGCACAGGTCACCCTGCCGATTCGCGTCATGCAGCGCTTGGGAGTTGAGATACTGATTGTCACGAACGCGGCCGGGGCGGTCAACCCCGACTTCCTGCCGGGCGACGTGATGTTGATCACCGATCACATCAATTTTATTGGCATGGCCGGGCAGAACCCGCTCATCGGCCCAAATTACGACGAACTCGGCCCGCGCTTCCCGGACATGAGTCAGGCATACGATCGGGCCCTGGGCGAGATGGCGCGCCGCGTCGCCGAACAGGAAGGCCTTCGCCTGCGGAGCGGTGTGTATGCGGCGTTGAGCGGTCCCTCCTTCGAGAGTCCGGCTGAACTGCGCTTTCTGCGCCTGATCGGCGCCGACGCGGTGGGGATGTCCACCGTTCCCGAAGTGATCGTCGCCCGACACGGGGGCCTGCGCGTCCTGGGGCTCTCGGGAATCAGCAACAAGGCCAATCTGGACGGCTCCACGATCACGACCCACGAGGAGGTGCTGGAGGCCGGAAAGGTCATTGCCCCCCGGATGGAGAGACTGATTCGCGGCCTCTTGCGCCAGTTGTGATGATGGATGGCCATGGCGCTCATTTATAAGTTCATTGGCACGTATGAAGTGCTGATCTATATTCTGCTGGCGATCGGGGGACTCTTTGCACTTCGCTGGCTGTGGCAGAGTTGGAATGAATGGCGGGAGGCCCTGTACAGTCTCGAAAAGGAATTTGCGCTCCGCCGCGTCGGGCAAGCCACGGCCATATTGACCTTGATTACGCTTTTGTTCTGTGGCGAATTTATTATGGCTTCGTTCGTCGTTCCCGGCCTGCCGGCCTCGTACTTCCTGACCACTCCCACCCTGGACCTGCTGGCCACCCCTACCGGCACGCTCTCCCCCGAATCGGCCACTCCCTTCGTGCTCGCACCGCCCTCCGGCGCGGGCAACGGTTGCGTTCCCGGCCAGGTGATCATCACTTCCCCCAAAGCCGGCAGCGAGGTCAGGGGTCGCATCGAGATCCGCGGTACGGCCAGCATCCCCAATTTTGGATTTTATAAGTATGAGGTCGCCCCCCTCCATGCGGATACGTGGATTACCATTGCCGCCGGGCGGGACGTAAAGGTGGAGGGTTCGCTCGGCGAATGGGACACAACGGCCATCCCGGCCGGCGACTACCAGTTGCGCCTGGTCGTTGTTGACAACAGAGGCGAGGCTTTTCCGCCCTGCATCATTCCCGTGCGGGTCATCCCACCCTCTTAGCGAGGAGAGCGCCTGAGAGACGTGCCATGCATGTTGGTGATCCGCACGCCAGAGGCCTCCTCGCCGGCCTCAGCCCGGCCGAGGAGAGGCAAGAGAACACCACCCAGAAAACGTGAACCTATGCCAGCGATTGAAATTCGCCCAACCATTGCTTCCGATCTGCCTCGGCTGATGGGAATCGACCATGCCATCACCAGTGAGTACGTTTGGCAATTGGAGTTGCATCGCGAGAGCGGGATGATTTCCGTTATGTTTCGCGAAGTGCGCCTGCCTCGGGCCGTGACCGTGAATTATCCTCACAATCCCTTTGCGCTTGCCGATGAGTGGACGCGCAAGGCGGCCATGTTCACTGTGTTGGCGAGGAATGACCCTGTCGGCTATCTGTGCCTGGAGGAGCGCCCGGCCTCCCATGGCCTGGATCACCGACCTGTGGTAGCGCCGGCCTGGAGGCGGCGCGGCCTGGCCGGTGCCTTGCTGGAGGTTGCGCGCGGGTGGGCGAGAGAGCATGCTCAGCGGCAGTTGTTCCTTGAAATGCAATCCAAGAATCAGGCGGCCATCCACCTGGCGCAAAAACACGGCTACGAGTTCTGCGGGTATAATGATCATTACTACGTTACCCAGGATGTGGCTCTATTCTTTTCGAAGGCGCTGAAGTAAGCCGCCGGGGAAAGGTGGTATGTTTAACGGTTGGGCCGAAACGTTGCTGATGGGGATTCAAACCTTCAATCAGATCCTGACAGCGGGCATCGCCATCACGGCCTTCTCGCTGTTTCTTTACTCTCTATCCTTCAACCTGCGCGATCGGGTGGCGCGTTCTTTTGCCATCATCTTGCTGTGCGTGGTGGTCATTTTTACCACCGATGCTTTGCAGCACAGAACAGTTCCAGATTGGGGGATCGAGTTGCTCCTCCGCCTTCAGTGGCTGGGAATCGTCTTCCTGCCGGCCGCCTACCTGCATCTCTCCGATGCTCTGTTGGTGACCGCCGGCCGTCCCTCGCGTGGCCGACGCCGTCTGGCCGTCCGCCTGATGTACGTGGTTTCCGCCGCTTTCCTGCTCTTGCTGGCCTCGGGACGGTTGCTGGGCGCGCTCGTGCCCGATGGTCGGCCTGCCCCGCATCTCCAACGCACCCTGTGGAGCGAGATCTTCACCGTGTATTACGTGGTCGCCATGCTTTGGGCTGCGATCAACCTGGTGCGTGCCTATGCGCGCCTGCTGACGCGCTCCGGCCGGCGGCGCATGATCTATCTCATGGCCGGCGCTACCGCTCCGGCCCTCGGCTCGTACCCTTATTTGCTCTTCGGCTCTGCGCTGGCAGCGCGCTTCCCCCTGTTATTCTGGATCGCGGTCGTGCTGATCAACCTGCTCGTGGGCGCGCTGATCACCGTCATGGCCTATGCCGTGGCCTTCTTCGGCGTCTCCTGGCCCGATCGCGTCGTGAAGAGCCGCCTCTTTAAATGGCTGCTGCGCGGCCCGCTGACGGCCTCGGTGGCCCTGGCCCTGATGACCGTCCTCCATCGCCTGGGGGCCTTGATGGGGATCGAGTATTCGGCGCTCATCCCGCTGAGCGTGGTGGCCACGGTGTTGCTGTTCGAACATGCCATCACGCTCCTGGCGCCGCTCTGGGAGCGCTACCTCTTCTTCGGGCGCGACCGCGCCGAGTTGATGCTTTTCCAAAACGTTGAGGAGCGGCTCCTCACAGAGAGCGATCTGAAGCAATTCCTGGAAGCCGTGCTGGCCGCCGTGCGCGATTACCTGCAGGCCCCCTCGGCCTTCGTGGCGGCCCTCGACGAGGGCAGCCTCTCGTTGATCGTCACGGCGGGTCAGCGTTCTATGCTTGAACAGGAAGACGTTCATCAAGCCCTGGAATCCTTTGGCGATGGGAATGGCGGCTGGCGGCGCGAGTTCGCATGGGGGAAGTATTGGATCCTGCCGCTCCACCAGCGCCGCGGCGCAGAAGCCGATCGCGATGAGATTCCACCCCTGTTGGGACTGTTGGGCGTGGCGCGCCGCAGCGAAAAACCCCTCGAGCCCGACCAGCGCCAGGCATTGTGGCTCCTGGCCGACCGCGTCGCTCTGGCTTTGGAGGACCGCCGACTGCAACAACGCCTTTTCCGTTCTCTTCAGGACATTCAACCACAGGTGGATTTGATCCAGCGCATTCGTGCTGCCGGCCGCTACGATGCCCATGCTGCCATCCGCGCCGAGGGCCTGCCGCCCGAAGCCGACCTGGTCAATTGGGTGAAGGAGGCGCTGACGCATTACTGGGGCGGCCCAAAACTCACCAACAGCCCGTTGATGCGTTTGAAGATTGTGCAGGAACTGGCTCGCAGCCATGATGGCAATGCCGCCAATGCGCTGCGCGCCCTTCTGCGCCGCGCCGTGGAGCAGGTGCGCCCGGAAGGAGAACGCCGCTTTACCACCGAATGGATCCTCTACAACATCCTCGAAATGAAATTCATCGAGGGACGCAAAGTGCGTGAGGTGGCAGACAGGTTGGCCATGTCGGAAGCCGATCTGTACCGCAAACAACGCGTTGCCATTGAGGCTGTCGCCAAGGCGATCCTTGAAATGGAATCACAGACCGTTGTGGTGAATTCTCAAGATGATAGGACAGGTAGATATGTCGAATCGGAGTCATGATGATGAAAGCCCAACGCCGCTCCTGGACGAGGGCTGGTGGGAATCGGTCTTGGCCGAAGAGGGGCGCCTGGCCTCGCGCCCCCTCCGCCGCCTCGGGCCGAGTCAGGCCAGAGCACCCAGGCCGGAGGAGGCCGGGCCGGATTGGACACAGATCAAGGAACTCTATCTGCGCGATCAGGTCGTCCGTCTGCGGGTGACCGGCTGCAATCGGGGTGGGCTGCTGGTGGAAAGCAATGGGCTGCGCGGCTTCGTCCCGTTTTCCCATCTGGTTGAGATGGCCGCCTTGTCCGATGAAGCCTGTCGTCAGAAGGCCCTGCAGGCCTATATGGGCCGCGTCTTGGAACTCAAGGTTATCGAATGTGCACCGGAAAATGGCCGCATTGTCTTCTCCGAACGGGCTGCCCTGGCCGGAGCCGGAAAGCGCATCGAGTTGCTCCGCTCCCTGCGCGTTGGCGATCGCGTCAAAGGTCAGGTCACCAATATCACGGACTTTGGCGTCTTTGTCGATTTGGGTGGCGTGGAGGGCCTGATCCACATCTCCGAACTCTCCTGGGGACGCGTCGCCCACCCCGGCCAGATCCTGCAATTGGGTCAGAGCGTAGAGGTGCAGGTGCTCGCCCTCTCTTCCACGCGCGGCCGGGTGGCGCTCAGTCTGAAACGCCTGCTTCCCAACCCCTGGCCGGCCCTGGAGGCCGAATTGAGGGTGGGTCAGGTTCTTCCAGCCGTGATCACCAGCGTTCTCTCTTACGGCGCTTTTGCCCGCCTGGAGGCCGGCGTGGAAGGCCTGATCCATGCCTCCGAAATGCCCCTGCCGCCGGGCTGCGCCGTGAAAGAATTTGTGCACGGGGGCCAGCAGGTGCAGGTGCGGGTGTTGCATGTGGACGCGGCGCATCAACGCATGGGCCTCAGCATGAAACTGGAGGCCTGAGGCCCTTCCGTGGCGGAAAAACCCGACCCCCGCGCTCCCCAGAGCGCTCCATCCCCCGACTGGCTGGAGCGCCTGGCGCGTTTCCACCTCCACTTTGGCCGTTTTCTCCGGGATGCTGCCGGCCTCTCATTGCTGGCATTGGGCCTGATGTCCCTGCTGGCGTTGTGGCAGCTCACCGGTGGAGTTTTATTGACCCCCTGGGCCAAATGGCTTTCCCTGTGGTTCGGCTGGGGAAGTTATCTCATCGTGGCGGCCATGGGATATGGGGGATTTGCCCTCCTGCGACGCCAGGGCGGACGGTTGGGCTGGAGGCGACTCTTGGCCCTCGAACTCGCCTCGCTCCTGACCCTGGGCTTGCTGGCCTTTCTCGGGGGCCGTTCCCTGGCCCGGGCTGAAGCCGGCCTGGACGGCGGCCGCCTGGGTTGGGGGCTGGCCTACCTGGCTGTACGCCTGGCGCGCCCGCCGGGAGGCGGAGCGATTCTGTTTTTCCTCTGGCTGTTCTTCATCATGGCCGGCTTTGATGGGTGGCGTGCTTTGGAGGCATGGTTGTTCAAGCTCGCCGGCGAAACGCCCTCGTCCCCCTCGCCGGAAGCCGTGCCCCGAAAGAAGAGCTCGCCGCAGCGCAGGGCCACCCCCGATGTGTCGAGAGGGACGCCGGCCGGACGAGGGCCCCGACCTCTGCCGCCCGAGCGCCCCCCGGCCCTCCCGGCAAGCGGAAAGAAGGGCGAGAAAGCCCCACGCCCTCGCCCGCGCGGCGAGGGCCTGCCGCCTCTGAATCTCCTCCTGGCCGAGCAGGCCACTCGCCCGGATGAACGCACGATCAACCAGACAGCCGGCCTGATCACCAAGACCCTGGCCGAGTTCGGCATTCCCGCCACGGTGGTGGGATATCGAGTCGGGCCGGCGGTGACGCAATTCGCCGTGCAGCCGGGCTTCATCAAGAAAGCCACCTCCAATAGCGAGGAAGAGGCCCAGCAGATGAAAGTGCGGGTGGCGCAGATTGCCAACTTGCAGAAGGACCTGGCGCTGGCGCTCTCGGCGGAGCGTCTGCGCATTGAGGCTCCGGTGCCGGGCAAGCCCTACGTGGGCATCGAGGTGCCCAACGCGCATGCCTCGCTCGTGCGCTTGAGGCCGATCCTGGAGAGCGAGGCATTCCATCGTCTTGGCTCGCCCCTGGCGGTGGCGCTGGGGCGCGATGTCTCCGGCCATCCCGTGGTAGCAGACCTGGTACAGATGCCTCACCTGCTGATCGCCGGCGCGACCGGCGCGGGCAAATCGGTATGCATCACGGCCCTGGCGGCCTGCCTGGCCATGAATAACTCGCCGCAAGATTTGCGCCTGGCCATGATCGATTCCAAGATGGTGGAACTGTTGCGCTTCAATGGCCTGCCTCATCTCTATGGAAGAGTCGAGACGAGTGTGGAGCGCATCCTGGCGGTGTTGCGCTGGGCCGTGCTGGAGATGGAGCATCGCTATCGCCTGCTCGAGGCGGCGCGGGCGCGCGATCTCGAGGCCTACAATCGCAAACAACTGCGCCGCGAGGACGGCGTGCCCCTGCCGCGCATCGTCATCCTGATCGACGAACTGGCCGACCTGATGATGTCGGCCCCGGAACAGACCGAGCATCACCTCGTTCGCCTGGCGCAGATGGCGCGTGCCACGGGCATCCATCTTGTCGTCGCCACGCAGCGCCCCTCTACCGATGTGGTCACAGGCCTGATCAAAGCCAACTTCCCGGCCCGCTTGGCCTTCGCGGTTGCCTCGAGCGTGGATAGCCGCGTCATCCTGGATACGAACGGGGCCGAGGCCCTGTTGGGACGCGGAGATATGCTCTTTCTCAACCCGCAGCTCGGCACCCCCATCCGGGCGCAGGGTGTGATGGTCACGGATATGGAAATCGAGCGCATCGTTGATTACTGGCAAAAGAACAGCGAACTTCCAGAGGAAAGGACGGCCCCTTGGGAAAGACTCCTCGCCGAGTCTGAAGAGGACGAAGACGAAGGACTCATTGAGCAGGCCATCTCGCTGGTGCGAGAGACTCAGCGTGCCTCGGCTTCCCTGCTCCAGCGACGTCTGCGCATTGGCTATCCCCGCGCCGCGCGTTTGCTCGATCAATTGGAGGCAAGGGGGGTGGTCGGGCCACCCCAGGGCGGAGGCCGGGAGCGCGCCGTGTTGCCGTTTGAGGCCGAAGAGGAGAATGAATAATTCAGACCCGCAGGCCGTTGCGAAGAGCCCGGCTTGCCTGCCGAGAGTCGCAACAGGCCGGCCGTTTTCGGGTATGATTGGACTCCATGAGCGTGAAGAAAACCTTCAGCGACATTTTGCGTGTGACCTTCCGGTGGGTGCTGGACCCTCTGGGCGGCTTTCTCAATCGCCTCGGCCTCACCCCCAACAGCGTGACGTTGATGGGGGTGGCCGGCAACTTCGTGGCAGCCTATTTCATTGCCCGTGGCCAGCTGACGATCGGAGGCATCGTCATGCTGATCGTCTGGCCGATCGACGCCCTGGATGGCACGATGGCGCGCCTGCGCGGCGAGGCCAGCGACTGGGGCGCGTTCGTCGATTCGGTCAGCGATCGCTACTCGGAACTCATCATCCTGGGCTCGCTGCTGTATTACTTTTCCGCGGGCAATGAGCACCTGGCCGAGATTGTGACCTTTGCGGCCGCGGCCGGCTCCATTCTGGTCTCCTACGTCAAGGCCCGGGCAGAGGCGCAGAGCTTCAGCGCCCGGGAGGGCCTCCTGACCCGCGCCGAGCGCTATCTGGTGTTGGGACCTTCCATTGCGCTCGGCTACCCTGAAGCCGGGGTGTGGGCTGTGGCCGTGCTGGCCAACCTGACGGCCCTGCAGCGCATCTGGATCGTGCGCGCCCAGGCTCATGAAAGAATGCACGCTCAAAACCTTGCTAAGGAGTAGAACATGATTGACGGTTTTTCGCTCGGCCCCCTGCACATTCGTTTCTACGGGATCATTCTGATGCTAGGCGCGGTGGCGGGCGGCTTCCTGGCCAGGCGCGAGATGAAACGCCGCGGACATTCCCCCGACGTGGTGTGGGACCTGCTGGCGTACCTGATCATTGGCGGGGTGATCGGGGCGCGCCTGTGGCACGTCCTGACCCCACCCCCTTCCTCGATCGCCCAGGGGTTTACTACTTCCTATTACCTTACTCATCCGCTCGATGCCCTGGCGGTTTGGAATGGCGGGCTGGGCATTCCGGGCGCCGTCCTCGGCGGACTGGTGGCCATGTACCTCTTCACACGCAAATATCCCCGGCCGGGCTTTGCCGAGTGGACCGATATCGCCGCCCCCAGCCTGGCGCTTGGCCAGGCCATTGGTCGCTGGGGGAATTTCTTCAACCAGGAGCTCTACGGCGCACCGACCAGTTTGCCCTGGAAGTTATACATCGACCCTGCGCACCGCCTCGCCGGTTATGAGGCGATCTCGTACTACCATCCCCTCTTTCTGTACGAGTCGCTGCTCAACCTGGCGAACATGTTCCTGTTGCTCTGGGTGACGCGGCGCTTCGAGACAAAGCTGAAAAAAGGCGATGTCTTCCTCGTCTACTTGGTGTTCTACCCGCTTGTGCGTTTCTGCCTGGACTTCCTGCGGCTCGATGCCTCGCAAGTCTTCCGCATCAACATCAACCAGACTCTCATGGCCGTTGTGGCTGTTGGGGCCGCGGCGGCGCTGCTCAGGAGGCATTGGCGCGGAACGCGGCCGCCGGCCGAGGTCCAGGACGAGGTTTCCCCGGCCGTGTCCCCCGCGCCTTCCAAGCGGAGTCCGAAGAAGTCGCGTGCCCGCCCGGCGAGGAGGACGACCTCGGGCCGCACCCCGGCCGCGCGGAAGTCCAGGTGAGAACAGGACTGTTGTCTCATTGACACGCGGCCTGCGCGCCCGTATGCTGGAAGTGTCATGATCGAAACGCAGGAACTGGGCAAACAGTTCAATGGCTTTTGGGCTGTGGATGGAGTGACGCTGACGGTGCGGCCCGGCGAGGTGCTGGCCCTGCTGGGCCAGAACGGCGCCGGCAAGACCACCACCGTCCGCCTGCTGACCGCGCTGTTGTACCCCTCGCGCGGCTGGGCGCGCGTGGCCGGCTACGAGGTGACGCGCCACAGCGACGAGGTGCGCGCCTCCGTCGGCGTGTTGACCGAGCAGCATGGCCTCTACGTTCGCATGACCGCCCTGGAATACCTGGATTTCTATGGCCAGATCTACCGCCTCGACCCAGGGACGCGCCGGGCGCGCCGTGACTATTTGCTGAACTACTTCGGCCTGGCCGAGATGGCCTCCCATCGCATCGGAGAGTACTCCAAGGGGATGCGGCAGAAACTGGCTCTGGCGCGGGCCCTGATCCACGACCCACCGGTGTTGCTGCTGGATGAACCGACTTCTGCCATGGACCCCGAATCGGCTCGCCTGGTGCGTGAGGAGATCACGCGCCTGCGCTCCTCGCAACGCACGATTGTGATTTGTACCCACAACCTGGCAGAGGCCGAAGCCCTGGCCGATAAGATCGCCATTATTTACAGGGGTCGCATCCTGATCATGGGCCCATTGGATGAGTTGAAAGAACGGGTGCTCGGCCCGGCCAGATATGAGGCCCGACTCTCGGCTACCTGGGATGCTCGTGGCCTGGCATGGCCGCCGGGGGTGACCCTCGTGGAACGGCAGGAGAACCGCCTGTGCCTGCAGATTGAGAATCCATCGCAGACCAACCCGCTGGTGGTGCGCCAACTGGCAGCGTGGGGCGCGCCGCTGGTGGCGTTTCAGGAGGTGCCGCGCAGCCTCGAACAGGTGTACCTCAAAGTGATGGCAGAGGCGCAGCCGCGCCGCGAGGAGGGACTCCATGCGTGAGCATTGGCACATGGTCTGGCTCATCGCCCAACGCGAGCTGCGCGATCAATTTCGCGACTGGCGCATCCTGGCGCCCCTGCTGTTCTTGACGGTGGCCTTTCCATTTCTGATGGACGCGGTGGCCCACCAGGCGGTGAACTTCTTTGCCAAATACGGCACGCCGTTGATCGCGGATCGCCTGGTGCCCTTCTCGGTCTTGATCATCGGTTTCTTCCCCATCACCATCTCTCTGGTTTCGGCCCTGGAAACCTTCGTGGGTGAGAAGGAACGCGGCACGATCGAGCCGCTCTTGAGCGCCCCGCTCAAGAACTGGCATCTCTACACGGGCAAACTGCTGGTGGGCGTGCTCGTTCCCCTTTTGGCTAGTTACACTTCGATTTTGCTGTATCTGCTCATGATCTCTCGCGAGCGCCTGCAAATGCCCGCTGCGTATACGCTCTTCCTGCTCCTGCTGTTGACGGCGGCCCACGCCGTGCTGATGGTCAGCGCGGCCATGGTGGTCTCGGTGCAATCCACCTCGGTGCGCGCCGCCAGCCTGCTGGCCTCCTTCATCGTCATCCCCGTGGCCATCCTCATGCAGGGCGAGAGCGCGATGCTGTTCTGGGGCACCGACCGGGTGCTGTGGCTGGCTATATTCGGCGTGATCTTCATCTCTGTACTTCTGGTGCGTTTGGGGATTGCCCATTTCCAGCGTGAGTATTTGCTCAGCCGGGAATTCGACGCGCTGAATCTGCATTGGGCCTGGAAGACGTTTTGGGAGCATCTGCGCGGGCAAGCCTCCTCGCTGCCTGCCTGGTATCGCTCCGAGGTATGGCGCGTCGCCCGTCAACTGAGTATCCCGCTCCTCCTCATGGGGATCATCGCCGTGGTGGGATATTGGGCAAGTTATCGCTGGGCCATCGCCGCCATCCCGAAGATAATGCCGGGCGTGACCTCGCGGGATTTCGAGGAGATCGCGGAAGAGGTTTCCAAATCCATAGGGTTCGCACAACTTCGCGGCCACATGTCGGCAGGTTTCATTTTTGCCAGAAATGTACGCGCCCTGTCCCTGATGCTGGTGGGTGGCCTGGTCTCTTTCAGTGTGCTTGGGCTGGTGATGTACCTGATCAACATCAGTGCCATTGGCCTGGTGTTGGGCATTTTCAAGGCGATCGGCTATTCGCCGCTGCCGTTGTTTATGGCCGGCTTGCTCCCGCATGGCCTGTTTGAACTGCCGGCTCTCGTGCTGGCCAGCGCTGCTGTGCTGCGGATCGGCCTGGTGCTTGTTACGCCGCAGACGGGGAGGTCTATGGGGGAGGTCGTTCTGGCGGCGTTGGCGGATTGGGTCAAGGTCTTCTGCGGCCTGGCCGTTCCCCTGCTGGCCGTAGCAGCCCTGATTGAGAGTTACGTCACGCCTCTGCTGCTGATGCGCGCCCTGGGCTTGCCGTAGGTGCTCCATGTCCAAAGTGATCATCCTCGGCTCATCGAACGCCATCCCCACTCCCGATCATGAGAATGCCCACATGGTCTTGGTCGGCCGGGAACGCACCGTGCTGGTGGATTGCGTCAGCAATCCCATCCTGCGGCTGAAGCAGGCCGGGCTGGATTTCAATGTCCTGACGGATGTGATCGTCACCCATTTCCACCCGGATCATGTCTCGGGCGTGCCGCTGCTGCTGATGGACATGTGGCTGATGGGGCGTCGTACCACGCTCAACATCTATGGCCTGCATCACACTCTCGATCGGCTCGAAAGGCTGATGGATTTTTACGGCTGGGCCGAGTGGCCAAATTTCTTCCCCGTTGCCTTTCACCGCCTGCCCATCCAGGAGCTGACCCCCGTTCTGGAATGCTCCGACTTCCGCATCTTTTCCTCGCCGGTGCAACACCTGGTGCCGACCATCGGACTGCGTTTTGAATTTGATCACGCCGCCAAGGTGATGGCCTATTCCAGCGATACGGAGCCCTGCGCGCAGGTGATTCGCCTGGCACAGAATGCGGATGTGCTCATTCATGAGGCCGGCGGCGCCGGACAGGGACATTCCTCGGCGGCCCAGGCTGGGGAGATCGCCGGTCAGGCGGAGGTGGATCGGTTATACCTGATCCATTATCCAACCCATCCGCGCCCCGATGGAAAAAATTTGATCGCAGAGGCCCGCCAGCATTACGCGGGGGAGGTCGCGCTGGCAACGGATTTCATGGAACTGGATTTCGACTGAACAACAGGTGGCCGGAGCGGGCCATCCCCTTCGGGCACGATTTACCAGCCGGCGATGTATTGCTCCCATTCCTGGTTCTCGGCCAGATGCCGTCCAAAGAGATACAGTGCGCTGGCCGGCGGTTCCTTCGGCGGACGCAACAGCTTCATGTGCGCCTCCTCCGGGCTGCGTCCCCCCTTGCGATGATTGCACGCCGGACAGGCAGTCACGACGTTCGTCCAAGCATGCAACCCCCCTTGATGTCGGGGAATGACGTGATCCACCGTCAGGCTTCCATCCCGGCGTCCACAATATTGGCAGGTATAATTATCGCGCCGAAACACCTCTCGGCGCGTGAGTTTGACATGCGGGCGCGGCCGGTGAACCTGTACCTCCAGGCGAATCACCGAGGGACGTGGAATCAGTTCCCGCACCGTGCGAATGTAGCCACGACCGTTCACCACCATGGCGGCTTTCCCTCCCAGGATCAAACCCAGCGCGCGGCGCGTGGTGCATACATGAATCGGCTCGAAGTTCGCATTGAGCACCAGGACGGGTTCCTGCATAGCGAGCCCTCCGCAATGTGCACGATTATAGCATTAATGGAGAAATTGAGATGAAAGTCCTCCTCGCAGGCGGCTCCGGGTTCCTCGGCACGGCTCTGCGTCAATCGTTGCAGCGCGCCGGGCACGAGGTCTGGATTCTGACGCGCCGCCAGGCCGATCGGCCGCGCCACATTCAATGGGACGGCCGCACGCTCGAAGGCTGGGTTGAGCACCTCTCGCGCATGGATGCCGTGGTCAACCTGACCGGCTATGGGCTGGATCACTGGCCCTGGAACGCTGCCCGGAAGAGACGCTTTTCCGATTCCCGCCTCCTGCCAGGACGGGCGTTGGTCGCGGCCATAAAGGAAAGTTCGCCTCGCCCCGGCGTCTTCCTGCAGATCTCCGGCATCAACCATTACGGCTTGCGCGGCGAGCTGGCCGATGAGACGACCCCGGCCGGCACGGATTACCTGGCGCAGTTGACCGTTCAGTGGGAGGCAGCCACACAGCCGCTGGAGGAGTGGGGGGTGCGCCGCGTGGTGGCGCGCACGGCCGTCGTGCTAGCACGGCGCGGTGGACTGTTCCCCCTCATGGCTCTGCCCGTGCGACTCTTCCTCGGCGGGCCGCTCGGCAGCGGGGAACAGGCCGTGCCCTGGATCCATGTGAGCGATCAGGCAGAGGCGTTACGCTTCCTGCTGGAAAACGAACGGGCACATGGACCCTTCAACCTGGTGGCCCCTACGCCCACATCCAACTCCCGCTTCATGCGCGCCCTCGCCCGCGCCCTGCATCGCCCGTACTGGCTGCCCGCGCCAGCCTTTGCCCTGCGCCTCGTTCTGGGCGAAATGAGCATCCTGGTGCTCGAAGGGCGTTATGCCTGGCCCAAACGCCTGCTGGAGCAGGGCTACACGTTCCGCTTTCCGACCATCGAGGAAGCGCTGGCTGACCTGCTTGCCTCTTGAAAGGAGTCATACCCGATGCGAAAAGACGGCTTTCTTTCTGCAGCCCTGGCGGCGCTTTTGTTTCTCGGTGTGGCCTGTGGGTCGCGGACGCCCTCATCCTCGGCTCTCCTCACGCCTCCTCCCCTGACGGCGCAAATCGATGCCACCTCATACCCCACCCTCGAGGCGCTTGTGACCGGCGAACGTCAGTCCGTGAGCGGATTCGTGGTCAGCCTGGAACGGTTCTGGCGAGACGGGAAGCAGGTGTACGCCGAGGTGTGCTTTACCCTGCCCGACAACTCGGATTGGACCGTGTGGGAAGCCCATCTCGAATATGGCGGGCAGACGCTCTCCGAATTCAGCACTTCCCTGCTCCGCAAGCAGGAGGCCGAGGGCGGGCAGGCCGGCCAGCGTTGCGATGAACTGGGCTTTTACGTTCCGCCCGATGCCGACCTCTCTTCCGCCTCGCTGACCATTGCCTCGTTCGCCGCGCCGCCGGGCGGTGCCGATTACTGCTCGATTTACATGCCCAAGATTCAGCAGGCGCTTGACGAGCGCGGCTTGGCCATCCAACTGGCGTGCGTGGAGGCCAATGGAGCGATGAGCATGCAGATCGTCAGCAAGCCCGAAGGCATGTCGGACGAGGAGGCGCAACAGATTGTCTTCAGCGAGGAGTTTTACACGATCAAGGGCCCGTGGACCTTCGCCGTTCACCTTCCATAGCGGCGGCTGATTGCCTGCCCTATGAGAACCTTTGCCGCAGCGTCAGTTCATCGCGGAAACTGCCCGGCTCCACCTCTCCCTGGGGGGTGGGATGAAGGGGGGTGCACAAGACAGGTCGTTGCTCCAACACGCCGCGGCTACTCGACCAGCAACTCTTTCAGGCGGGGATGTTCCGAGTAGACGCCGCGATATTTTTCCGGGATCAGCGCGGCGATGCGGCACATGATCTCATCGGTGTACTGCTTGAGCGTTGCGTCGCGCTCTTTTTGCGGGAGGGGCGGCAGGTAGAAGGGGCGCCCGGCCGTGATCACGATGTGGGTGCGACGCAGGCGTTTCAGGTTTTCGAGGACGAGTCGGTCTTCGCTGCCTGCCAGCCCCACCGGCACAATGGGGCGCTGGAGTCTGCTGGCCAGGTAACTCACCCCTGGCTTGCCCTCGATCAGCGAGCCGACGCGGCTGCGTGTTCCTTCAGGAGCAATGGTGAGAATGTAGCCTTTCTCCATCAGCGCCATGATTTTCCGCAGCGCTTTCAGGTCCGGGTTGAAGCGATCGATGAACACGAAATTGAAGTATTTCCCCACCCAGCGAAAAAAGGCGTTTCTCTCCCACTTCTCCGCCACCGGGACGAACACATCCCAGCGGTCGAGAGCATAATAGAGCATGAGCACATCGAGAAAGCCCAGGTGATTGGTGGCAATGACGAAGGCCCCCGAGGCGGGCACGTTTTCGTAACCGCGTATTTCAACTTTTGCAATGAGGTCGATGAGAAGGCGAAGCAGAGAGCGGAGGAAAGTGCGCATGCTCCAATTCTACACGTAAATTCGTAGCGCAGGGTTTATCCCGCAACCCGAAATCGTAATAGATTTTCAAGGTTGCTTTGTTGCAAGCATCCTGACAGGCTGTCACTGCGAGGGCGCCCATGCGCCCGAAGCAGTCTCCCGAAGGGACGGGGGATGGCTTTCCCAACGCTTCGCTCGAGGCAGGCGCTTCGCTCACCATGACATGTTTGCAGCAGAGCATCTCAAGGTAACTTACCGTCCTCATCTCCATCCCGGGGCGCAAAATCCAGAAAAAATTGTCGTTTTGGTCACAAAATCGTAACTACCTACCGGCAGCCAAAAGCGGGAAGAAACCCGCCACCGTATGTCATTGCGAGGGCGCAGCCCGAAGCAATCGCCAGCATTTGCGAGGAGACTGCCACGCTCGCTGCGCTCGCTCGCAGTGACAGGTAGGTAATTACACAAAATCTCATTTTGGTTGCCGATCCCCTCTCTCTTTTGGAGAGGGTCGGGGTGAGGGCAGGCAGTTACTTTTCAAGAGCAGTACTATACCTGGTGACAGTGGCTCGAGCAGCCTGTTCTGATCTATCTCCACAGATGATCCAGAGTGTTTTTCTTCTCCTCCTTCGAGGCAGGAGAACCATATCTCTCGAACATGCGCATGAAGATTTCGCGATCGGAGGGGGACATGTTGATGATCTGAAAGCCCACGTAGCACGAGGTCGGATCCAGCCGATCGGGCTCGCACCAGCGGGTGCGGGCGATGAAGACCATGAAGCTCTTGTTGGCGATGTCTTTGGGCAGATCAAGACGAAGAGTGTAATCGGTATTGACGGGCAGGGGCTTCTGGCAATCCAGCTTGAAGCCGCCGCTGCTGATGTCGGTCAGGTGTCCGACCAGTTTGCCGGTGTTGGCATCCAGGACGCGCATGTAGTAAGAAAACGTCCGCCGGTCTAATTTGCGTTTTTCCTCAACCATGTCTCTCTTCTCTCCCGTGCTTTTAGTATACAGCCATCAGGCTACAGAATCAACCGCTCATTCCTCTTGCCTCGCGGGGCTAAAGCCGCCCGGCATCTGGAAGTCCTCCGGGCTGTCTCGCCGGCCTTCATACCAGCAACGTACGCATGGGTTGCAATTGACGGGTGAACGGGTTCAGCATCAACCCAAGGATCTCCAGCGTGACCATGCCCAACAGCGCGGCATCGCCCGGTTCGCCGAGAATGGCCGGGGTGTGTCCTTCCCCCTGGGGCAGGCTGATCAGGCATTCGGATACGTCGCGTTCTACGGTTGTGCCGTCGGCCAGGACAAAGGTGAGCCTGCGTTTGGGGGTCAGTTCTATGGCTCTCCATACCTCGTCAGGCAACAGGGTATAGGTGGCGCCGCTGTCCACCAGAAAGCGCACTTCGGCTTGTTTGCCGGAAGGGCCAACCACTGTTCCTTCGATATAAGTGACGCCCATGGCCGATTTCTCCGTCCTCCTTCCTGTGCTCTTAGTATACAGCAATCATGCCAGGGAAACAACTGCCTTATTCCCGTTGCAGGATATGCGTTATGATGGTGGAGCCCGATCCGCCGATGTTTTGCGCCATGCCGATGCGGGCGCCGTCCACTTGAGTCGCCCCGCACTCCGCGCGCAACTGCTGCACCACCTCGACGATCTGATACACGCCCGTCGCGCCCACCGGGTGCCCGCGTGCTTTCAACCCGCCACGCGTGCAGATCGGGATGCGACTGCTGGTCGAAATCTGGCCCTCGAGGCCAAGGCGCACTCCCTGGCCACGCTCCGCGAAGCCGCAGGCCTCGAGGGAGAGCACAGCCATGATCGAGAAGGCATCGTGCAGTTCGAAGACCTCTATGTCTTTCGGGCCCACCCCGGCCATCTCGTAGCAGCGCCTGGCCGATTCATGGGCAGCGGCGAGAAACAGGGGGTCTTTACGGGAGTGGACGGCGATCGTGTCTGTGGCGGCGGCCGAGGCAGAGACCACCACGCGCGGTCGGGCGGGCCGCGCCGTTACCTTTTCGGCCGGCACGATCACGACCGCGGCCGCGCCATCGCCGATGGGGGAGGCATCCAGCAGATTGATGGGGGTGGCCACCATGCTGGACTTCTCGAATTTCTCCACCGTAATTCTTTCGTGTAGTCGAGCGTGCGGGTTGTGCATGGCGTTGGCATGGGCGTTGATCGAGAACGGTGCAAAGTCGGCGTGCTTCCAGCCGAACTCGTACATGTAACGGCGCATCAACAGGGCATTCAGCCCGACGAAGGACACGCCCTGTTCGACCTCATAATCGGCATCGGCCGCTGTAGCCAGGGCGGCAGTCAGTTCTCGCCCGGGACGATCGCTCATCTTTTCCACCCCGATGATCAAAGCCGACTCGATCTCTCCTGAGGCGACCGCCATCAATCCGACGCGGAACGCGGCCGCGCCGGACCCGCAGGCAGCTTCTATCTTGACGGCCTCGCGGCCCCTCAGGCCGCTCCAGTCAGCCAGGAGCGCCCCGAGATGGTTTTGTCCATCGATCAGAGGCGCGAGCATATTGCCCACGAAGAGGGCATCCACCCTGTTCAGCCCCGCGTCGTTCAACGCGGCCAGTCCTGCTTCGCTTCCGATCTCGCGCAGGGATTTTTCCCAGTGCTCGCCGACGGCAGTTTGTCCAATTCCAAGAATGGCTACTTTTCGCATGAGGGGAATTCTACTCAAGCGGCCTATCAGGTGCTATCAAGGTTTCGTGAGTTCTTAGAATGTGTGTGGCGAGATTGAACAGGACCGGGCGAGGTCGGGTGGAAGCGCATGCCTGTCCTCCTACGGCTGTGACCACGCCTGCAGGGAAAAGTGCGCTGGGTCGCACCTGCCCGGCTTTTTCACAAGGGCTGACGTAATCGAGCTGCTGGGAGTAAAATACCGATGGGCTCTGAAGGCACGCTCTGTGCTTTTTGAATCGAGCCGGACGAGTGTGACCGCGTGGGGATGTCCGCTCGTTGGAATGTTCATCATCTTATCCCCCGGAGTTTCCTGTGCCAGTTGAACGCAAACGAACCTCCCTTCCTCCTGCCACTCCCCTCCGCCCGCGCAAGCGTGGGTTGATCATTGGCGCCTCCAGCGGCATTGGCGCGGCGCTGGCACGTCGTCTGGCGCGCGAGGGCTATGTGCTGGCTCTGGTGGCGCGACGCCGGGGGCGGCTCACCGCACTGTGCCGTGAAATCAACCGCCTGACGGGCGAGAAGCGTGCTTTTCCCTATCCCCATGATGTGCTTGATTATGAGGCCGTGCCTGCCCTCCTGCGCCGCATTGTGGCCGATTTGGGCGGGCTGGATGTGGTGGTGTACGCGGCCGGCGTGAACATCCCTCCGCCCGCCGATGGATACAGTTTTGAGGCTGACCGCCGCATGCTCGAGGTCAATCTCATCGGCGCCTTCGCCTGGCTCAACCCGGTCGCCATGCTCTTTCGATCGGCAGGGTGTGGGCAGATCGTGGGAATTTCCTCCGTGGCGGGTGAGCGCGGCCGCGTCGGCAACCCCGGCTACAATGCCTCCAAGGCCGGGCTGAGTTGCTACCTCGAGTCCCTCCGCAACCGGCTCACGCGGCACGGCGTCCACGTGCTGACCGTCAAGCCGGGCTTCGTCCGGACCGAGATGCTCAAGGCCGCTCCGCGCGTCCTCTTCCCGATCACAGCCGAGAAGGCTGCCGATGACATCTGGAAGGCCATGCGCGCTCGCAAACAGCAGGTTTACACCCCTTGGTTCTGGCAGTGGATCATGTTTGTCGTCCGCAACCTCCCATCGCGCCTCTTTCGCAGAATGAACTTCTGACCTCATACCATGGATGCCATGATGCCCTCCCCAACCACTTTTGTGGCCCTCGAGAATTTCGGCCGCTCCTTGAGAGCCGCCTCCTATGTCTTCAGACCCAAGTCCGTCGAAGAGATTGCCCGGGCGTTCGATCTGGCCCGAAGGGCCGGCCTGAGCGTTGCCGTACGCGGCGCCGGACGCAGTTACAACGACGCCGCCCTCAATGGCGGCGGTATCCTCCTCGATCTCTCGGGGATGAATCGCATCCTCAAGTGGAACCCGGCCACGGGTCAGATCCGAGCCGAACCCGGCCTCACGTTGGAGCAACTCTGGCAATACGTCGAGCCTCAGGGCTGGTGGCCGCCGGTCGTTTCCGGCACCATGTTCACCACCCTCGGCGGCTGCCTCGGCGCCAACATCCATGGCAAGAACAACTTCCAGGCCGGCACCATCGGCGAGCATGTGGTTGAATTCACCGCTCTGCTGCCGAATGGTGCCGAGGTCACCTGTTCGCCCAAAAAAAATGCCGACCTCTTCTATGCCATGATCGGCGGCTTTGGCCTGCTGGGCGTTTTCACTTCGATCACATTGCAAATGAAGCGCATTTACTCCGGGCTCCTGGAGGTGGCTGCCCGCCCGGTGCACAATCTGCACGCCCATTTGAACGACTTGCTGGAGAATGCCCCGCGTTCCGACTACATCGTTGGCTGGTTGGATGCCACAGCCGGCGGGGCGGCGCTGGGACGCGGACAGATTCATGCTGCACGTTACCTGTACGACGGCGAGGATCCGGCGCCTCATTCCACCCTGCCTTTGAAGAACCAGACGCTGCCGCCGCGCATCTTGGGTGTCTTCCCCAAATCCTGGCTGCATTATTTCATGCGTCCGTTCATGAACAACACAGGGGCGTGCCTGATCAATACCGGAAAATACCTGAGCAGCCTGCGCGCCCATACGTTCCGACAGTCCCACGCCGCTTTTCACTTCCTGCTTGATTATGTCCCCAACTGGGAACGCGCCTATGGTCGCGGCGGCTTGATTCAGTATCAATCCTTTCTCCCGAAGGAAACCGCCGAGGCAGCCTGGAGCGAGATGTTGCGCCTCTCGCAGCAACGCGCCCTGCCCTCTTACCTTGGCGTCACCAAACGCCATCGCCCCGATCCCTTCCTGCTCACGCATGCTGTGGATGGCTTCTCCCTGGCCCTGGATTTCAAGGTGACCGATTCCAACCGCAGGCGCCTGGCCGAAATGCTGCAGGATTTCGATCGCATTGTCCTGCAGGCCGGCGGGCGCTTCTATTTTGCCAAGAATAGCGAGACCTCCTCAGAGACGGCTCTGCGCTTCCTGGGCCGGGAAACGGTTGCCCGCTTCAAGCAGCTCAAGCGGCGCTGCGACCCGCACAACTTGCTGGAATCGGACCTGTACCGGCGGGTATTTGGAGAGTGAAAAATGAGGCCGAAGCACAGAAGCGATGCCTCGAACACGCCCACCCTCATGGTGCATGACCTGGGGTTGATCGAGTACACACGCGCCTGGCAATTGCAGGATGAGTATGCCGCCGAGATCGCAAACGGGAGGCGTTTGCCCACCTTGCTCTTGCTCGAACACCCACACGTCTACACCTTTGGGCGGCGCGGGAAGAGCGCACATCTGCTCTGGGATGAGAATCGCCTGCGGGAGAAGGGCCTCTCTGTACACTGGGTGGATCGCGGCGGCGATGTGACCTACCACGGGCCCGGACAATTGGTCGGGTACCCGTTGCTGCGGCTTGGAACGCCCGCTCCGACTGCTGGAGAAGATGGGGGGCTGCGCATCCCGCAGGCGGATTATGTGGGCTATCTCCGTAAACTGGAAGAAGCTTTGATCCTTGCCCTGGCTCGCCTTGGGGTGGTGGCGGGCCGGGTAGCGGGGCTGACCGGCGTATGGCTCCGGCCCGAGGTCCATGCGCGTTGCCCGCGCTGCGCGCCGGAGGATCGCAAAAAGCCGGCCAAGATCGCTGCCATCGGCGTCAAGGTGGACGCGGGGGGCATCTCCCGCCATGGCTTTGCGCTCAACGTCAACCCCGATATGACTTACTGGGAAGGCATCGTCGCCTGTGGGCTGGCAGATTACCCGCTGGCGAGCCTGGCCGATGTGCTGGACAGGCCGCCGGATATGCAACAGGTGAAACAGGAAGCGGCCACGGCTTTTGGCGAAGTGTTCGAGTACAGAATCGAGTGGGCCCAGGCAGTACCGATGGGCGATGTTTAAATCCCGTCCCCCCGATTGACTTTTTGTCTCAAACCCTGTACACTAAACACAACGCTTTGTTTTGGATTTCTCGGAGGAGATCATGATTGCACAGTTCCAGTTCGTTATGCGCTCAGGCCCCACTCCGGGCGCCACTTTTTCTCTGGAGGGAGAACAGATTCTGATTGGGCGCGATGCTTCCAGCGGCGTTGCCATCAATGATCCTGAAGTCTCTCGCCGACATGCTCGTTTGACCTTTCAGGGCGGCAAGTACGTTCTGGAAGACCTGGGCTCTACCAACGGCACATTTGTCAATGGGCAGCGGGTGACGGGGCCGGTGGTGTTGAAATCGGGGGATGTCGTCACGCTGGGCGAGCAGATCGTGCTGATGTTCGAGGCCTTGTCGGCGGATGCGGGCGCGACCGCTGTGGTCTCGCGCCGCAGCGTCCCACGTCCGGCCGCGCCTCCGCCCCCGGCTCCGGTGGCTGTGTCGCCTCCCCAGTATCAGACGCCTGCCACGCCGGCCAAAACGAGCAACATGCTACCGCTGATCATCGGCGCTGGCGTAGTGCTCTTCCTGTGCCTGTGCGGCGCGGCGCTCTGGTACATAGACGCCAATTATCTGTGGTGCACTTTCCTGCCCTTCCTGGCCGGTTGTTGAGGGCAGGCATCGAATCTCGTTTGGATGAACCCGGACTTCCGAGGTCTTCGGGGCTTCGGAAGTCTGCTTTTCCCTCTGCGCTCCTCTGTGCGGATCCGTGACTGAAGGAAGATAGAGGTTGTAAAATTCCCCGGCATTGAATACAATCAAACTGATGAGAGAACCCTCCCCGGACGAGAAACGCCTTCATTCCTCTCCCCCATGGGGTGCGACCACAAAACTGGTGGTGGCCTTGACCTTTGTGGCCATCCTGGCAGGGCTGTTCATTCGTTTTCATGCGATTGTGGGCCCGTTGTTGATGGCCTTTGTGCTGGCCTATTTGCTCTACCCGGTCGCGGGGCTGCTCCGGCGTGCCTTGCATGCCTCCTGGCAATTGGCCGTGGCCGTCTTGTATGCTTTGCTCCTGCTTCTCCTCTTCGGACTGCTGACGGTGGGCGGCCTTGGACTGGTGCAGCAGGTTCAGAGTCTGCTTCTTGTGATAGAGGAGAATCTCAGAGCGCTGCCCGACTTGCTTCAACGTCTGTCTTGGCAGGTGTACCAGGTCGGACCGTTTCAGGTTGATCTCCGTGCTCTCGATTTGCGCGAGTTGAGCACTCAGTTGCTGGGGGTGGTTCAGCCCCTGCTCGGGCGCACGGGCACGCTGCTGAGCGCGGTTGCCAGCGGCGCGGCTGAATTCCTGGGGTGGACGTTGTTCGTTCTGGTTGTTTCTTATTTCATTCTGGCCGAGAGCGGCGGCCTGCCCGGGCACATGTTCTCGTTGGATATCCCCGGCTATGCAGATGACATGCGCCGTCTCGGATACGAACTGTCTCAGATTTGGAATGCCTTTCTGCGCGGACAGATCATCATCTTCTTTCTCACCGCTGTTGTATATATGATGGCCCTCACCCTGTTGGGTGTCCGCTTTGCGATCGGGATTGCTTTCCTGGCCGGTCTGGCCCGCTTCGTCCCCTACGTCGGTCCGTTGATCACGTGGATCACTCTGGCGCTGGTGGCTTATTTTCAGTCTTTCCGCCTGTGGGGGCTTTCGCCGCTGGCGTACACGCTTATGGTTGTGATCACGGCTTTGCTGCTCGATCAGGTGCTGGATAATTTCGTGACGCCGCGCATCATCGCTCGCTCGCTGCGCGTGCATCCGGCCGCCGTGCTGGTCGCCGCCATCATTGCCGCCAATCTGGTTGGGTTGTTCGGCGTGGTGATCGCGGCCCCCATCCTGGCAACGGCCATGCTTCTATGGCGCTATACGTTACGCAAGATGTTGGACCTTGACCCGTGGCCCGAACCTCCGACGCAGCCTCCACCTCCCCTGGCTGCCCAACTCATCGTTCGCCTGCAACGCCTCTGGCACAGTGTGCGACGGCGCCTGGCGAAACCCGGCTGACTCTCTATTTGCAAAGGAGAATCCCATGTCCAATAACAGCCATGAGCCCCACACCGAAACGCTGGCCGAAACGGAAAATTATCTGGTCTGGAAGGCTGAGGAGCCCGATGGTGAGACGACCTATCACATCGAACTTCACAACGTCACCGTTCACTTTTTTCAGGAAGAGTGGGAGGAGTTCCTGGAACTGGCGCGCCTGCTTGTGTGAGAACGCATTTTACAACCCGGGAAGGGCGGCGCACCTCGTGGACGGAGTTTGAGAGGGAGTCCTGCCGCCCGACCAAGGCGTGGTGTATTTTGTCGCGGCAGAGCGGGGCCGGGGCGCTCTCGCCCCGCGCTGGGCGGCCTTGATCTTGGAACGGAGTGCTGCAAATATGATCAAGAAGGACTCGATCACAGACGTGCCGGGCATTGAGGTGGGTCATGCCCAGGATGAAGAGGCGTTGACCGGCTGCACGGTGGTGCTGTGTCGCAAGGGCGCGGTGGCCGGCGTGGACGTGCGCGGCGGCGCGCCGGGCACGCGCGAGACCGACCTGCTCAACCCTGTGAACCTGGTCGAGAAGGTACACGCCGTCTTGCTGGCAGGCGGATCGGCTTTCGGTCTGGAGGCCGCCGGGGGAGTGATGCGCTACCTTGAAGAGCGAAGGATCGGCTTCAACGCCGGCGTGGCGCGCGTGCCGATTGTGCCTGCCGCGATCCTGTTCGACTTGAATCTCGGACGGAAAGACGTTCGCCCCACGGCCGAGATGGGCTATCAGGCCTGCCTGGCGGCTTCCACCGCCGCGCCTTCGGAGGGCAATGTGGGTGCCGGCTGCGGCGCCAGCGTGGGTAAGCTCTTTGGGACCGCCCTCGCCATGAAGTCCGGCCTCGGCAGCGCCAGCCTGCGTATCGGCGGAGGCCTCGTCGTCGGAGCCATCGTCGCGGTCAATGCTCTGGGCGACGTGATCGATCCCGTCGGTGGAGAGATCCTCGCCGGCCTGCGTTCGGGTCGGGTCGGCCCTGTCCGCGTGGGAGGCAAGGGTTACTTTGCCGATACGCTGTCCGTGATGAAGAGGCCGATCGCTCGCGGCGTTCTGCGCTTTGCCACACGCAGCAATACGGTGATCGGCGTAGTGGCCACCAACGCCCGCCTGACCAAATCCGAAGCGACCCGTGTGGCTCAAATGGCCCAGGATGGCGTTGCCCGTGCTGTGCGGCCGGCCCATACGATGCTCGATGGCGATACAATCTTTGCTTTATCCACGGCACAGCGAGCGGCCGATGTGACGAGCGTAGGTGCGTTCGCCGCCGAGGCGCTGACTCAGGCGATCCTGCGCGCCGTGAGAGCGGCGGCTGCCGCCGGCGGCTTGCCGGCTCACGCAAACCGCCCGGCCTGAACGAACGGAGGCGTTGAACCATTTGCGCCGCCATGGTCGTGTAGCCTAGCCGAGGATGGGTGCCCGGTCGGGACCCGGGGGAGGTCCAGCATCCTGCGGAGCTGCGGCGGCGTGGCTGGAAGCGCAGAGGCCCTGAAGTGCGGGCAGAGGTCGAGACCAAGGAGCCCGCGTCCGTCCCCGGAAGGCATTGAGCCAGGTCCGAAACTTCGTGTTGGAGTCTTCATGAAAACGCGTTGGGTTATTCGAACTCTCGTCAGCATTCTCCTTGGATTGGCCCTCTCTGTTGTGCTGGCTTTTTCACTCTTTGACATCACCGCGCCTCCCTTGCCGGACAGGCTTTCTCTCTTCCTGGCACCTGCCCTGGCAGCAGGCTATCTGTTCTATCTGGTTCTGCCACGCGGGTGGAGGGCGTTCAAGAACAGCCAGGATTTCTCCCGCCTGGTGGTCGGAGTGGCCACAGCAGGGATGGCTGTTTTTTTCGTTTCTGCGCTTCGCCCGCCGACGGCCGCGCTATGGTTCTCGGGCGGGATGGTGGGAGCGGGGATGGCCTTGCTGTTGCTTTGGCCGGCCTTGGGCGCAGCCGAGGCCTTCCTGCGCATCGAGGCGCGGCGTGGGCGGTGGTTGCTTGCCTGGCTGCTGGGCGGAGCAACTGCCGTTCCGGTCGGCGGCCTCTTTGCCAGGTTCTATTCTCAACCTTTACAGGTACTGCTTCTTACCCTGGGCCTTCCCCTGCTCTGGGGAGCCATGGCCTATTATGGGCTGGCGAGTTTCCGGCGAGTTCTGAGCCGGCAGAGGCTCTTTACCCTTGGATTGCTGATGTTATTCCTGCTTGGCGTGCTTTGGATTGGCCAACAGCATCCTGTCTTGTTCGATACGAGTCAGCTCTTGCCCAGGGGCCGGCAAATGCATTTCTTCTTTTTTGGTGTGTTCTTTGCCATGCCGTGGCTGGCAGCCCTACTTCATGTCCTGGAGAGAAACAGAGCGCGTTGGCGGCACTCCCCTCTCATTGTTCTTGCCGGGGAGAATGCCTCGGGCCTTCTCGTGGCCGGGATCTTCTTTGTGATCTATTTCCTTCTGGGCACAGCCTTCAATCATCCTTTGATGAGTCGCAGCGATGACGTTCTCTTTGACAGCGATTCTCGCACCTGGAAACTTCGTCTGGCTGGGGATGCCTCCTGGCAAGACCCGTACCAGCGCTCCGTGCATCCGGCCGTGCTTCTCGTCCTGCGCTCATGGGTGCGGGCGTTCGTTTTCCTCTTGAACGGTGAGCAGAGGCTGGCGTCTGTCTTGGCGACGGCTGCGGCGGGCGCGGCCTGTGTATTTCTGGCCTGGCTCTTTATCAAAAACGCCAGCCAGGATGAACGATACGCACTGACCTGGGCCTCGATCCTGGGGGCCTCGGCCGGACACCTGATCTTTGGCTCTCTGGTCGAGACGTATATCTTCCTGGCATTCCTGCTCTTGATGTTTATGGTGCTGCTGCAATCGCGACGAACATCGTTTCACTGGCTGATGGCGGTGGGCGTGCTCACGTTCGGCATCACGCTCACCAATTTCGCTCAGGATGTACTGTCCATCCTCGCTGTGCGGCGCGACCTCCGACTGGCGGCAAAGTTCACCGCCCTCGTGCTGAGTCTGGGCGTGACTCTGAGTCTGGTTAATAACCTGATCTTCCCGGCTGCCAACCCGCTGTTCTTCATCCCGTCTGCCTTCGAATCCAGACACATGTTTCCCATCGATTCCACCCGCGTGAATGCGTTATTCAAGGGTTTCTTCCTGCACAGCATGGTGGGCCCCGCTCCGCTGGTGTTCCCCGCGCCGGCCGAGAGGGGCTATCCGCCGGCCTTCAGAACCTATCGCCCCTTCCTGAACCAGCGCGCCGAGTATAAATACCCCTTCTCGAAGGGCGTGGCCTGGGGATGGCTTGGAATTCTGGGGATGGGGGGCGTGCTTTTCTTTCGCAGCCGGCGCGAGAATCTCCGCTTCTCGGTAGCACTTCTGCTTTGCCTGGCCTTTAACTTTGGGCTCCACCTTCGTTACGGGCGAGAGTTCCTGCTCTATTCTCCGAATTGGATCTACGCTCTGGTGCTCTTTCTGGCCCTCTCCTGGGCTAATTTGCGGAGGGAGTGGGCGCAAGGGATATTGCAGGTTTTCCTGGCGTTTTTGCTTATGAGCAACCTTCACTTTCTTTATCTGGTTATTCACACAGCCGTTGCCTTGATTCAGGGCAGCGCCTGATCGAGAGGAGATCTATGCCTCGCGGGCGCTTGTTTACAAGAGGCGCGTTGAGCTTTGCCATTGCTCTGGCGCTTTCGGTGACGCTGGCGGCCCGGTTCTTTTATTCCGCCGCTCATTCGCCGCTTGATTGGATAGCCTTGCTGCTCATACCGACAGCAGCATTCGCGTGGTTGATCTACCTGACTCTTCCCACACTGCGGAGGGGATGGCAAGCAGGCGGCATGGCCGGTCGAATCGCCGTGGGCGTGCTGGCGCTGGCCACAGCGGGGGGATGGGCTACGAGTACAATCCGGCCGGGGATGGGTGGGATGGTCTTTCTTGCCAGCGCTGCTCTTGCCGCAGGGTTCATGCTGCCTGCGGCGCCCTCCGTCCAGCGACTGGTGGAGGCGGGCTCCGCAGCCCGCGGCACGCTTTCCGGCTTGCTGGGCGCAGGCCTCACCTACCTGCTGGTTGGCTTTCTGGAAAGATTTTATCCGGCCTCGCTTCAGGTGGGCGGACTCGCCTTTGCGTTCGCGGTGATCTTTTCGATCTTGCTTTTTTACTTGCTGAAGCACGTTGGGCTTTCATGGAAGAGGGGCTTTCTAAGTCATCATTTCACGCGCGTTCAACTTGCTTTGTTGCTGCTGTTTGTCGCGGCGGTAGGGGCGTTGGGCCTGCAATTCCCGAATCTCTTCAATGTGGAGCACATGACTCTCTCGTCTCAACGCTTGCCATATGCGGCGACAGGGCTGCTGGTTGGAGTGGCCTGGTCGGCGCGGATGCGGGAGGAAATCGAGCGGCGCGGCTGGCTCTTATGGCTGAGGCAGAATGGGCTGACAGCCCGGCTGAGGGCTCAGTTCCCAGGACTCTTCCTGGGTGCAACCATGTTTTTCGTTTACGGGTTGCTCGGCCTGACCCTCAACCAGCCCGATTACAACACGAACAATGTGTTTTTCGCAGCGGACACGGATAGCTGGCGGCTTCGCCTCGGGACTCAAGACGGATATCTCGTCTCGATGCGGGCCGTCCATCCCCTGGCTTTTCTCTTGATTCGTCCCCTGGTCGGCGCCTTGACTCTCGTCACAAACGGCGACTGGTACTACGCGGCCTTGCTGACTGTGGCCCTGGCCGGAAGCGCCTCTGTCTATCTGTGTTGGTATTTGATCAGGGGATTCGTGCGCCATGAGGAGTTCGCCTTTGCCTGCGCTTTGATCTTGGGAATCTCGACCACCTATCTGGTATTCGGCGCGCTGATCGAAAGTTACGTTTTCTCTTCGCTGGGTCTGCTCCTTTTTTGTGCGCTCCTTCAAAAACATCATGACTCGCCGGACAGGTTGGTTCCGGCGGGCATCCTTACGTTTGGGATCACACTCACGAACTTTGCGCAAAGCATTTTGCTGTTGTGCTTCTACAATCCGAGAGCGAAACTCATTGTCCGTTACGTTGTTCTTGTCTTGTCAATCTCGGTGCTCTTGAACATCATCAACCTTGTGCTCTTTCCCGCCTCTCGCCCGTTCTTCTCGCCCTCGGATGTGGCCGTCGAAAGGACGAGCACGCAATCCATCTTCCAACAGACGCCATCGAAGGCGTGGAGGCGCGTTTATCTGGTGGCCAGAGAGATGGGTCTTTACAGCGTGGTCGCCCCCATTCCCTATCAGGTCTGGGTTGACAAGGAGGGAAGAGGCGCATTCCCAAAGTTCAACTTCTTCGCGTACCGGAAGGAGGATTTTCTCTACAGCGAGTACAGGGGCACGGGTACTCTTGTCGCCTTGATGTGGGTGACCCTGGTTCTCGGCGCGGCCCTTCTGTTCCTGTGGAATCTATTCTCCAGGCGCAGGCAAGGATGGGCAGGAAAGCGGTTCTCTCTGGGTCTGCTTGCCTGCCTGGCCTATAACTTGATGCTTCACCTGAATTACGGATATGAGCCTTTCCTGTATGCTGCCAACTGGACGTATGCTCTGCTGCTCTTCGTCTCCCTGTCTCTTGGGGAACTTGCTGACCGCCGTTGGTTGCGGGCGTTCTTGCTGGCCTTCCTGCTCTTACTGATGGCCAACAACCTCGGGTTCATGCTGACCTTGATGAGAGGCCTTCAAGCCCTCGTCTCTGCCACCCCTTAGGGCGGCTGAACAGCGGGGATCGCGTTCGCCCGGCGTTGCTCCTCGTGCGGCCGCGCCTCATGCCCGCCGGCCGTGGCGTCTCCGCCCTTTGAACTCGTCTCTCAGGATCAGACTCAGGATCACGCTGACCACGCTGACGATCAGGGCGCCCCAGAACGCAGGCCAGAAGCCGGCGATCGTGATGTCGATGCCGATCAGTTGCCCCACCTGGGCCGTCAGCCAGAACACGAACGTGTTGATGAAGAGGGTGAACAGGCCCAGCGTCAGAACGATCAATGGGCAGGTTAGAAACTTGAGCACCGGCCGCACAAAGGCATTGATCAGACCCAGAATGAGGGCCAGCCAGAGGATGGAACTCGGCCCGCTCTCGAGGCGGATGCCGGGCACGAAGCGGACGGCCAGGAAGATGGCGATGGCGTTGATGATCCAGCGCAGGATGAATTGGGTCATGGGTTCCTCCTTGCACGATTCAATACGCAGCGGACATCAAGCGGTCGCGGCCTCGGCCCGCATCCAGAGCAGGGTGCGCTGGGGCAGAAAGCCTGCGGCTTGAAAGGCTTCGCCCATCTCGCCGGCAGGGTATTCGACGGTCAGCCTGGGCTGGCGGATGAGATCGCGCCGCGCCGCTTCCAGCACCGACCGCAAGCCGGCCGCCTCGCCCCGGCGCGGGGCGGCCACCCATAGGGCGCGTGCCGCCTCCATGGCCGGCAGCCAGCTGAGCACGGCCAGCAGTTTCCCGTCCTGGCGGGCCGCCCACTGGCGTACATCCGCTTCCACGAACAAGAGGCGATAGAACCGGTTCCGCAGACCCGGCGCGAGCAGGCTCCAACTGACCCGATAATACCAGACCAGCTCCACGGGGTAGGCGCGGGATAGCCACTGTTGCTGCAGGGGCCAGTCGCCGGCAGCCGGCCGGCCCAGTTGAACCCCCTCCCGGGTCGGGGGGAGAAGCGGGTCCGGTAGGGCCTGGTAGATGGTGTGACGGGCGCGTTCCACGAAGCCCAGCTCGGTGTAAAGGCGGATGGCGGCCGGGTTGTCCTCGCGCACGTTGAGCCACAGTTCCTGCGCCCCCTTGCTTTGGGCGTGATGCATGGCGTGTTCGGTGAGGGCGCGGGCGATGCCGCGCCGGCGGTGGTTGGGGTGGGTGGCGATGTTGGCCAGCAGCGCCAGTTTCTTCCGCTTGTGGCGATGGTAGACAATGCTCACGTTGCCGATGATCTGCCCCTCTTCTTCCCACACGAAACCAGAAAGCGGCAGCGAAGTGCTGTTTGCCCAGCGGAGAAAGCCGCTCTCCTGACCGGCGCGGCGCATTTGCTGGACGTACGACTGCCCCTCCTCGTCCATGTTGGGGGCGAAGCAGACCTCAATCAGGTCAGCCACCTGCGGCAGGTCGTGCAGGAGGTTGAGCGGGCGTACGCGCCGGGCAGGGAGCACGCTGGCCGGGAGGACAATCATTGCGTGTATTATAGCGCTGTTGTGGGCCGTGAGCGGGAGAATCTAACGCGAATCTTACCTCCCGCCAACCGGACGACGATGCAACTTTGATATAATCCATGACATCGGAGGCTCTGAAGCCCCAGAGGCACCTCCCGGAAAGGATTGCGTCTATGATGAGATTCGACCGTTTTACTGAGAGGGCCCAGGAGGCGGCACAGCGCGCGGCGGAGATCATCCAGCGCTACGGCCACAATCAAATTGACACCGAACACATCCTCCTGGCGCTGATCGAGCAGCCCGGCGGGGTCATTCCCCAGATTCTGGAGAGAATGAACGTCAATTCCGAGGCGCTGGTGGAACGGCTGGATGCCACGCTGCGCGCCAGCCCGAAGGCCAATATCTTCGGCGGCGGAGCAGGGCAGATCTTCATCACCCCGCGCGTCAAGCGCATCATCGACCTGGCGAATGAAGAGGCCAATCGCCTCAAGGACGAATACATTTCCACCGAGCACATCTTTTTGGCCATCCTGACGGAGCGCAATACCCCGGCGGCGCGCATCCTCGAATCGGCCGGCCTGACGCGCGACCGTGTCTACGATGCCATCCAGGACCTGCGCGGCGGGCAGCGCGTCACCGACCCGCAAGCCGAGACGCGCTATCGCACGCTCGAAAAGTACTCGCGCGACCTGACGCAACTGGCCCGCGAGGGCAAACTGGACCCGGTCATCGGGCGCGACAACGAAATCCTGCGCCTGATCCAGATCCTCTCCCGACGCACCAAGAACAACCCGGTGCTGATCGGCGAGGCCGGCGTGGGCAAGACGGCCATCGTGGAGGGCCTGGCGCAGAAGATCGCCAACAACGATGTGCCTGAGATTCTGGCCGGCAAGCGCGTCGTTGCCCTCGATCTGGGAGCCATGATCGCTGGCTCCCGCTTCCGCGGCGAGTTCGAGGAACGCCTGAAGGCGGTGATCGAAGAAGTGCAACGCGCCCAGGGCGACATCATCCTCATGATTGATGAATTACACACCGTGGTGGGCGCGGGCGCCGCCCAGGGCGCCATGGACGCCTCCAACATGCTCAAGCCGGCCCTGGCGCGCGGCGAACTGCAGTGCATCGGGGCGACCACCCTTGACGAGTACCACAAGTACATCGAGAAGGATGCAGCCCTGGAGCGACGTTTCGCTCCTGTTTACGTCGAGGAGCCGAGCGTGGAGGATACGATCAAGATGTTGCAGGGCCTGCGCGATCGCTATGAGGCGCATCACAAGGTGCGCTTCTCCGATGATGCCCTGCTGGCCGCTGCCCGCCTGGCCGACCGCTACGTCACCGACCGCCACCTGCCGGATAAGGCGATCGACCTGATGGACGAGGCCGCCGCCAAACTGCGCGTCGCCCTCTACTCCATGCCGCCCGAACTCAAGGAGATGAAAGCCGAACTCGATCGCTTACAGGCGGAAGAAGACGCAGCCTCCAATGCACGTGACTACCAGCGCGCGGCCGAGATCAAAGTCGAGCGCCTGCGCAAGGAAGAGGAGTACCGCACCAAGCGCGATCGCTGGGAAGCCGAGCACCAACTGGACGATGTGGTAGATGTCAACGACATCGCCGAGGTGGTTCATCAGTGGACCGGCATCCCCGTCAGCCAGATGATGGAGACCGAGGCCGAAAAACTCCTGCACATGGAGGAGCGGCTGCACGAGCGCATCATTGGCCAGGACGAAGCGATCCACGCCATTGCCGATGCCATCCGCCGTGCCCGCTCCGGCTTGAAGGACCCCTCCCGCCCGATCGGCTCGTTCATCTTCATCGGCCCTTCGGGCGTGGGCAAGACCGAACTGGCCAAGGCCCTGGCCTGGTTCATGTTCGATGACGAGGACGCGCTGGTGCGCATCGATATGTCCGAGTACCGCGAACAACACACCGTCTCACGTCTGTTCGGCGCGCCGCCCGGCTACGTCGGCTATGAGGAGGGAGGGCAGTTGACCGAGGCCGTCCGCCGCCGCCCCTATCGCGTCCTGCTCTTCGATGAGATCGAGAAGGCCCATCCCGAAGTGTGGAATGCCTTGCTGCAAATCCTGGACGACGGCCGCATGACCGACGGCCAGGGCAACGTGGTGGATTTCCGCAACACGGTTCTGATCATGACCTCGAACCTGGGCACCGAGTACGTGAAGAAAGGCGGCACCCTCGGCTTCCTGCCTCAGAGGGCCGATGAGGATGAGCGCGATGCGCACGCCAAGATCGAAAAAGCCCTGAAGAGCACCTTCCGCCCCGAGTTCCTCAACCGCATCGACGAGATCATCATGTTCTCGCCGCTCAGCGTGGAGGACATGGAGAAGATCGTTGACCTGCAGATGAAAGAAGTGCAGGAACGGTTGGGCGAATACAACATCAAGGTCGAACTGAGCGAGGCCGCCCGCAAGTGGCTGGCGCGGGAGGGCTACGATCCGGCGTTCGGGGCGCGACCGCTGCGCCGCGCGATCCAGAAATACGTGGAGAGCCCGCTGTCTGTGGATTTGCTGAGCGGAAAATACAAGGAGGGGGCAACCGTGCTGATCGATGTGGATGAGCAGAACAACACACTTCGCTTTCATGCCGCCCAGGCGGTGAAGAAGGTTAAACAGCCGGTGCCCACAGGATAGGCAGGCATTGCCCGGCGGGTCTCAATACACTCGACCCGGCGGACAACTCCTCACCCCCTCTGTGCCTCTCGAGGAAGATGGCTGATGCGGCAGAGTGGTGGAATCCCTGCAACGCGCGGGTGTGCCACGCGGGGTGGCGTTGTATTGCTAAAGCCGACGGCCAGCCCGCTCATGGTTCTTGAGCCAATAGATCACGCCTCAGCAAGTCCTCGAGCGTTTCGCGGCGCTGGATCAACTGTGCCCGACCCTCCTCCAGCCATAGCACCGCCGGCCGGCGCGCCCCGTTGTAATTGCTGGACATGCTCAACTGATAGGCCCCGCTCATGGACACGGCGAGACATTCTCCTTCCGCGACCTTCGGCATGGGCAGGTCCTCGATGAGGATGTCGCCCGATTCGCAGTAGGGGCCGGCGATCGAGACGTGCTCGCGGCATTCCCGCTGTGGAGCGCTTGCTGGCAGGCAGGAGTAGCGCGCTCCGTAGAGGGCATAGCGGGGATTATCGGCCATGCCCCCATCTATCAGCAGCCACGTCTTGCTCATTCGTCGCTTCACCGCGCCGACCCGATACACGGCTACTCCGGCGCGTGCCACCAGGCTGCGCCCCGGCTCCAGGTGCAGGCACGGCAGTGCCAGCCGCCGTGCCCGACAGCCTTCTACCAGCGCCCGCGCCACCTCGCGCACATAATGCTCGATCGAAGGGTGCGGCAGTTCATCCTCATGATAGGCCACGCCCCAGCCGCCGCCCGGAGAGAAGTGCCACGCCTCGGGGAAGCCGATCTCTCGCGCCGCATCCAGCCCCAGTTCGATGGCAGGGATCAGCGGCGCGGGGTCGCGAAAGTTGGAGCCCTGGTGAAAGTGAATGCCGCGCAGCGGCAGGCGTCGTTCCCGGCACAGCCGCGCGGCCTCCAGCAGTTCTTCCGGCGTCATGCCGAACTTGCTTGTCTGTTGCCCTGTCTGGGTGTGGGCGTGATGTGTGGAAACGGCCACGCCGGGCAACAGGCGTAGCCACAGGTCGGGGAGAGGGGAGAGGGGCGTGCTCTCCAGCAGGGCCGCGATGTGTTGCAGTTCGGCCAGGTGGTCCACGACCAGCGTGCCTGCCCGCCGCAGCGCTGCCTGCAAATCCGCGCCGGACTTGTTCACGCCGTGCACGAGGATGTGCTCGCGGGGCACTCCTCCACCGATCGCCATGGCCATTTCTCCCTCGCTGCTGCAATCCACCCAGAGATCGTGCTGTTGCGTCCAGCGCGCCATGGCCTGACATAGAAAAGCCTTGCCCGCATAGACGATTTGGGATGGGCCCGGATAGTGAACGCGCAGAGACGAACGGTAGGCCTCCACAGCATTGTCCAGCGTGGCGCGATCGTACACGTAAAGTGGAGTGCCGTACGAGTCCGCGAGCGAGGCCAGGGCATGCCCGGCTATGGTGAGACGGTCGTCCGCGATTCGAACGGTATCGGGGAAGAGCAGCAATCGCAGCGCGGCCGGCGAAGGGAGCAGCTTATTGTTCACCGAAGAACAGATTCCACCAGATTTGCCAGTTGGAAAACGGCGTGGGGGTGGGGGTCGGTTCGAGCGAGGGAGGCGCAGGCGTTCCCGGCAGTCCAAGCGGGACGATGGGCTGGTCGCCGGGCAGGATGTAGTGTCCCTCGCCCCGGGCCCAATCCTCCACGGCCTGGTCCGAGGCGGCATAAGCCACGCGCGTTTGCAAAGCGATCTGGGTTTGCATGACTTGCGTGGCCTGGGTGCGGATGACCCGGGCCTGTTTCTTCAGGCGATTGAGTGCCTCGAGGCGAGTGTTGAAGTCCATCACCATCAGCACCAGCGCCAGAATGCCGAGCAGGACGATCACGCGCCGCGCGTGAAGAGGCAGGCGATTCATGCCTGTATCTTACCCGCTGTTTGGGAGGTTGGCAAGAACCCCTCTCTCTGATACAATCAGGCACCGCAGCGCGTTGTACCCTTCGCCTGCATATCTCATTCGATGAAAGGGCTTGAGGCATGAAAGTGTTGCTCATCAAAGATGTCTTCAAACTGGGGCGCGCCGGCGATGTAAAAAAGGTCGCCGATGGCTATGGGCGCAATTTTCTCCTCCCACAGGGGCTGGCCGTTCTGGCCACGCCGGGCGCGCTCAAGCAAGCCGAGAGGATTCGCAAGCAGGCCGAGATCCGTCGTGCTCAACTCAACAGCGAACTCAAAGACCTGGCCGACCACATCCATGGCATTACGTTGACCTTCACGGCCAAGGCGGGTGAGACGGGGAAACTGTATGGCTCCATTACCCCGCAGGATGTGGCTACGGCCATCATGGAACAAACCCGCTACGAGGTCAGGCGCCAGCAGATTGATATGCAACCGATCCGCGCTGTGGGTGAATACAGGGCCAATGTCCGCCTGACGATGGACCTCCTCCCTGAAATCAAGATCATCGTGCGCAGCGAGGCAGAGGTGGCCCAGGCTCAGGCCGAGGCAGAGGCCGAGGAAAAACCCCGGAAAGCACGGGGCAAGAAGAAGAGCGAAGAGACCACTCAGGAAGCCTCGCCTCAATAGCGTCGGACGGTTGTTATGAGCGCATCGATCGGCGCTAGACTCAAACAGGCGCGCCAGGAACGTCGTCTTACCCTGCAACAGGTCTCCGAGGCCACCCGCGTTCGCGTCCGTTACCTCGAAGCGTTGGAGGCCGATGATTTATCCATCATGCCCTCCGCGGTGCAGGCACGCGGCTTCTTGCGCATCTACACCGGGTTTTTGGGTCTGGATGTGGAGGCCCTGATTCAGGAGGTGCGCCAGGCAGAGGCGCCCCCCGCCGCGCCCTCGGCGGACCTCGCGACGGCTCCTGCCCCAGAGGCAACCCCTCAGCCTGAGGCGACTCGCCAGAACCTGCTCAGCCGTCTGCGCCGGCGATTCGCTCGCAGGGTGGATAGGTCTGTTTCTCCATCGCCAGAACCTGCACCGCCTTCTTCGCTCGCGCCGGGCGGTGCGGGCTTGCCTTCCGAAGAGACCTCTGTGCCCGGTGCCCCATCTGAGGCGGCCGAGTCTCTTGTCGATGCTAAAGGCGAAGCGCAGGAAAAGCCGCGCCCGAAAAGGACGGCCGCGCCTTCAGAGCGGGAATCGGCAAAGCGTAAAAAAAAAGTCCCGCAAGCGTCAGGCGTAACGCGGATTGAACCTGCCGCAGGGGCTGAGCAGAGGCCCCGCTCGCTTCAGGTCGGGGGACGGGAGGCCGAAGTCCGGTCGCCTCGCTGGAGGCCGGGATCCGGCTACGGGCGCGCCCGGCCCGAGGTCCAGGGTGAGAGAGGGGATGAGGCGGGCGCGCTGGCCAATGTGCGCGACTTCAATCCGCTTGTCGCTTCATCCACAGCGAGCAGGACATCCGCCGAGATCTTTGCCGAGGTGGGACAGGAATTGCGCCGGCGCCGCGAAATGCTCGGCCTGTCTCTGGAAGAGGTGGAGCGCCATCTGCGGGTGCGGGCTGCATTTTTGAGAGCGCTGGAGGCCGGCACCCCGGACAAACTTCCCTCGCCCGTGCAGACGCGCGGGATGCTGGCCAGTTATGCCGGCTTCCTCGATTTGAATACCGATCAGGTCTTGTTGAAGTTTGCCGAGGGATTGCAAACACGCCATCGGGAGCGACATGGCGAGAGGCTGCGCCGCACGCACAGGCCCTTGAGGGTGAGCGCCGGCCTGCCGCCATTGCGGGCGTTTTTCACAATGGATCTGTTGTTTGGTGGAGGGGTGGCCATTCTGCTGGTGTTGTTTGCGATCTGGGGCACCGGGCGAGTCCTCTCGGCGCGCTCACAGCGGAGACCTCCGCCCACTGTGCCGCCGATTGCACAGGTACTGGCGAACGCGCTGGCCTCCACGCCCATTGTGAATGTGACCCGCGCCGCGCCCGAGACCCCCTTGCTGGCGACGGCCACGCTCGAGTTGCCGACTCTGGCAGGGGAGATCGGCGTGCAGGTCAACCTCGCGGCGCTTGAGCGCACGTATCTGCGCGTGATTGTGGATGGCAAGGTGCAGTTTGAGGGGCGCACGGTGCCTGGCTCGTCCTATCCCTTTCAGGCGCAGAGGCAGATTGACGTCCTGGTGGGGAATGCGGCGGCTCTCAAGGTGACTTTCAATGGACGCGATCTCGGCCTGATGGGCAACCTGGGCGAGGTGATCGAGCGGGTCTACACTCTTGAGGGCGTGGCCACTCCTACGGGAACGCCCCTGCCCACGTCCACGCCGACGCCCAGGATCACTCCCACCCCCTTGCCAACGAGCACGCCGCTGCTTACCCCCTCGTCCCCTCCAACACGGCAAGGCGGAGGCTAGGCTTGGCTTCTTCCACGTTTCACATCATCTCTTTGGGATGCGCGAAGAACAGCGTTGATTCGGATTCTATGGCGCAGTTGCTGCAACGCGAGGGATATCGCGCCACAAAGGCTCCTGCACGGGCAGACGTCTTGATCGTGAACACTTGTGGCTTCATCGAACCCGCCAGGCAGGAAGCGCTGAACGTGTTGCGTGAACTGGCGAAGAGCAAGCGGCAAGGCCAGGTCTTGATTGCGGCGGGATGCCTGACGCAACGCTATGGCAGCGAGGTGGCCAGGCAGGTTCCAGGGATTGATGGCATTCTTGGCACGCGTCGTTGGATGGATATTGTCCAAGTCGTGAGCCGGTTGCGGGACGAGGGGCAGCCGCGACCGTTGTATCATCTGCCCGAACAGGCCATCGCGGTGGGGAGGGATGAGGCCGGCGCGCGGCGTGCGAGCGTGAGCGGCGCCTCGGCGTATCTCAAGATCGCCGATGGCTGCCGTCGTCCGTGTGCCTTTTGCGCCATCCCACAGATCAAGGGCCCGGCCGTCAGCCGTCCGATGGAAACCATCTTGGATGAAGCGCGCTGTTTGCAGGAGGCCGGCGTGCGCGAGTTGATCCTGATCGCGCAGGACACGACCGATTATGGCTATGACCTCGGCCTCAAAGATGGACTGGCGATCTTGCTGGAGCGCCTGGTGGACGAGGTCGTGGAGGCACCTTCTGCTAGGGCGGAGGGGAGGATAGAGTGGATTCGCCTGATGTATGCGTACCCGGGCTGCGTTACGGAACGCCTGATGGAAGTGATGGCCACGCGCAAACAGGTCCTGCCATACCTGGACATGCCTCTGCAACATGTGCATCCACAGGTGCTCTCTCGCATGAAACGACCTGCCAACCTCGAATGGGTGTACAGAACGATCGAAAGGATGCGTGCCATGCTGCCGGGGCTGGCCATCCGCACCACGTTTATTGTGGGCTATCCTGGCGAAGGCGAGCAGGAGTTTGAGGCGTTGCTCGATTGCATGAGGGCGATTCGTTTTGACCGCGTGGGCGCCTTCCCGTTTTCGTTGGAGGCGGGCACGGCGGCAGAGGCGCTGGGCGACCCCGTCCCCTCGGAGGTCAAGCAAGAGCGCTATCGGCGTTTGATGGAAGTGCAGCAGAGCATCTCGCTGCAGATCAACCAGACGCTGGTGGGTCAGAGGCTGGACGTTTTGATCGAGGGCTACGATCATGGCCTTTCCATCGGGCGTTCGTATCGCGATGCCCCCGAGATCGACGGTCTGGTGCTGATCGAGGGGAGGGCACCGCGCGGTAAGATCGTGCCCGTCCAGATGCGCGGCGCCATGGCGTACGATCTGGTGGGGGTGAGAGTTGCCGAGTGAAACCTCTTCGATTCTGCTCGCTCTGGAAGAAGCCTGCCCTGTCCCGCGCCGACCGCATGGCTGTGGCGCTCAGCCTGATGGCGCTCCTGGCTGCCCGGGGGGTGGCTGAGCGCGTCTTTGAGCGCATGCCTCACATTGAAGATGAAATGGCCTATGTCTGGCAGGCGCAGGTTCTGGCCCAGGGAAAACTTACACTGCCTTCTCCGCCGGCGCCCAGGAGCATGTTGGTGCCGTTCGTGGTGGATTATGAAGGCCGGCGCTTTGCGAAGTATCCGCCTGGCTGGCCATTGGTGCTGGCGGGGGGCATCGTCGTGCGGGCACGCGATTGGGTGAATCCTGTTCTGGCGGCGCTGGGGGTGTGGTTTACGTATCGGCTGGGCAAGAAGGTTCTGGATGAGGGCGCGGCCCTGCTGGCGGCACTTCTCACGCTGACCTCGCCGTTCTTCTTGCTCAACTCCGGATCGCTTCTTTCGCATCCATGGGCTTTGTTCCTGAGTTTGGTTTTCTCCCTCTCCTGGTTGGAGGCCTTCGACCCGCGCCGGGCTCATCCGGAGTGGCGGAGTGTTTTGCTCGCCGCGCTCAGCCTGGGTCTCCTGGCTCTGACGCGTCCGTTGACGGCTCTTGGCGTCGCGCTGCCGTTCTTCGTCCATGGGTTGATTCTGCTGTGGCGCGGCGCGAGGTCTGTTCGCCTCGCTCTCCTGGGCACGGGCTTGCTCGTGGCCTGTGTGGCGGCTTTAGTTCCACTCTGGCAGTTTGCTGTCAGCGGGGATGCGTTTTTGAATCCGTACACCCTGTGGTGGCCTTACGATAAGGTGGGTTTTGGAGAGGGCTTCGGGCGGCAGGAGGGTGGCCACAGCCTTTCCTGGGCCTGGGTGAATCTGAGGAGCAGCCTCGATGCAGGGCGGAAGGACTTCTTCGGTTGGGGGAGCGTTTCGTGGCTGTTCCTGCCTTTTGGCATGGCCGCATTGGGGCGGCATGGGCGCGCCTGGCTGGTGGCCTCCATCTTCCCCGCGCTCGTGTTGGTGTATATGTTTTACTGGATCGGCGCGACGTTGTATGGCCCGCGCTACTACTACGAGGGCTTTTACAGCCTGACGCTCCTGAGCGCGGCCGGGATGCGCTGGCTGGCGCGGGGCACAGGGCCGGGCAGACGCCTCCGCCGGGCGATGACGATTCTGCTGTGCGCATTCCTGTTCGGTTACAACCTGATGATCTATCTGCCTCGACGCCTGGAGGGGATGAGCGGGCTGTATGGCATTCGCCGCGCCATGCTGGCGCCCTTTGAGACGGAGGCGGCCCGGGCGTTAACTCCTGCGCTGGTGATCGTGCACTTTCAGAAGCAGTGGACTGAATATGGGGGTCTGCTGGAACTGGAGAACGCGGACCTGACCTCGCCCTTTATCTTTGCCCTCGCGCGCGGCCCCTCTTTGGACGAGGAACTGGCGCGGGCGTATCCATCCCGGCGCATCTTGCATTATTACCCCAATGAACCCAATCGCTTTTACGCCGCCGAGAGGTGATCTTCGGGCTTGTGGCTTGAAGGCTTCTGGGGACGTTCACGCCGCGCGCGCAGCGGCCGTTGCCAGCAGAATCAGGGCAGACAGGAGGAACGCCCCGTGCAACAATCGCCGCTCGCGCCGGCGGAGAGCCTCCATCTCGGCTGCGGAGGCCCCGCTTCTTGCCAGCCGGGTTCGCCGAATGGCCGGTAAGACCTCCCACGTGTGCACTGCGCTGACCATGATCAGGAGCAACACCAGCACATGTTTGACCAGAAGGGCTATTGACCATTGGCTGCTCAGCGCGAGAAAGCCGTTGTAGTGGGGATTGACGCTCATCTGAAACAATCCGGTGACAACCAGGAGACTCAGGCAGAACCAGGCCAATGGCTCGAGTCGGCGCTGTATGGATGCGATCAAAGCCAGCTCGTCGGCGGGTTGGAGGCTCTGATGCGAGGCGGGCAGCACCAGCCAGGTGAGGGCGGCCAGGCTGCCCACCCACGTCACCGTGCCGAGCAGGTGGAGCCAGAAGATCAACGTCAGCACCCAGGTGGGCATGTCTCAGGGCGTGGGGGTGGGGGTTTCGGCCGGCGGAGCGACCGTAGTCGGAGTTGGGGTCTCGGTCGGCGGATAGCACTGTTGATAGGCCTGATTGGCGTTCTTCTCGGCCATTTGATCGAGCGGGGCGATGGATTGGGCGGTGGCGTACTGATTGTAGGCGATGCAGTAGTCTTGCTGGGTGCGGGCGCTGGCGAACAACTGGTCGCCGTAGCGCATCAGAGCGATGTAATAACGCTGCGAGGCGGTCATGCTGCCATCCCAGAGGGAAGGCCAGGCGCCGGCCACCTGAGAGAAGTAGTCCACCGCTTGTTTCCAGTCTATGCCGAAGAAACTGGCGGCCTGGATGTAGAGACGGGCGCCCTCGCGCAGCCCGTTGGCCTCGCGATCGAGGGGCGCGAAGCGTTCGGCCAGCGTCAATTGATAGATTCCGCCTTCGAGGTTGCCCTGCTGGATGAGGGCCACGCCGTAGTTTCGCAGGGCGAAATAGTACATGCCGTCCACCTGAACGGTGTTGTATTTGGGATCCTGTTTGCGGAGTTGATCGAGGGCGTTCAGGGCGTTTGACCAATCGCCGGCTGCAATCAACTGCTGGGCGCTGTTGAAGAGCGCCTGCACGCCGCGCAGGTCGGGCGTGGAGGTGGGCATGGGGGTGGGGGTAGCCGTGGGGATGGAAGATAAGACCAACACCTTGGCCAGCTCTTCCTGAACACCGGGGAAGGAGGGGTTGATAGAGATGATGTATTCGAGGCGCTCTTTGGCCTGCTGATAGTTCCCGAATTGCTGATCCACCAGCGCCAGCTGGAACTGTTCGAGCATGGACTGGTACTCGGCCTGGGTTTTTGCCCCCTGGCGGGCCTGGATGCCGCCGGCATAGCCGCCCACCCCGCCCAGGGTGAGCAGTGCCAGCGCCCCCAGAAGGCTGAGAAGCATCGTTCGCCAGCGCGGCGCTCTCTGGATGGGCTTCAATGGCTGGGTATCGTCTTTGATGGGGCGAATGGGTTGTGTGTTGCCGCTGTGTTCGGACATGAACGTAATTATACCCTCTATCGCATTGCTCTTGAGAATCTGTCACAATCGTAATTGCTTACCTTGTGGCATGGTTACACTTTCCCGGCGGGCCGGTGCAAGAGTCGGGTTCATCCGACTTTTCATGGCCTGAAGGAAGGACTTGCGCGCAGCCCCCTGGAAGGGCAGTCCGCCCGAAGCGGGCGAGTAGTGATCGCAACTGTAAAGATTCTGCACCGCGATGTGGATCTCGCGTTTGGGTTGCGGGATGAATCCCGCGCTACGCGCTCATCAGCGTATCTACGGCCTGGATCAGTTCGTTCAGATTGCTCACCTTCAGCACGTGGCTGCACAATGGCGCATATTTGGGCATGTCGCTGTCGCCATGCCAGAGGGCCGGGGGCTCCGGATTCAGCCAGATCGTGCGCGCGACGCGACGCGCCATGAGGGAAAAGAGATCGAGGCGGGGATCGTTGTAGTTGTTGCGTCCGTCACCGACGAGGATCAGGGTTGTCTGGCTGTTGAGCGTGTCCATGAAATGATCGTTGAAGTTCTGCAGGGCCCAGCCGAGGTCGGTGTTATAGTGCCCGCCGGGCATGCGCCACAAGAGCGAGGCAATCGCCTCGTCGACGTTGTCGCCGAGGTCGTCCGAGATGTATTCGAGGTGGTCGATGAAGGCAAAGGCATGCATCTTGTGCACCTGCCCATGCAGAGCAAAGAGAAAACTCAGCATGAGTTCCGAGCAGAAGCGCATGGAGGTGCTGATGTCGCAGAGCGCCACGATCTTCGGCTTGCGGATGCGATCGCGGTGGCGGATTTCCATCGGCACGCCGTGATACTTCAGGTTGGCGCGGAGGGTGGCCTTGGGGTCGAGGCGCCCGCTGCGGGCGCGTTTCTGCCGCAAGGCGATGCGGGTGCGCAGGGCGGCAACCAGACGCTTGACCTCGCGCTGGAGCAACTTCTTCTCCGCCTCGGAGAGGGCCTGGAAGGGGCGATGGAACAGGCCGTCCAGGTCTGCGGGGTGGCGCGGCCGGCTCAGGTTCTCGGCCAGGCGCTGACCGGCAAACCGCTCCACCTGTTCCTGGATGCCCTGCATGTTTTGCAAGAGCATCTGGCGCAGGCGCTCGAGGCGTGCTCGACTCATCCCCATTTGCGCCAGTTGCTCCATCAGATCCCGCAGCGCTTCGCGGACTTTGGGAAATGCCAGGGCGCGCAACATGCGCTGAGCCATCCAGTTCTGGTAGTTCAGATCGCCCATCTGTTCCAGCCCGACCAGGTGTGCCAGCCTCTCCAATTCGGGTCTCGAGAGCGGCTCGCCCTTCATCAGCCTTTCGATTTGGCGGCGAAGGTCTTCGGAGAGCTGCCTCAGGGCCTCGGCCAACAGACGGGCTTCCTCGGGCGTGATTTCATCCAGCAGGTTGCTGCCCGGCAGGGGCGGCTGTTCGGAGGCGAAGAACAGTGCGAACAGTTTCTGGAAGGTGGGGAGATCTTTCGCGTCTTTGATCAGGGTTGCCTGCAGTGAGAGGCGGAAGGCCTGACGGTCTTGAATCCCCATCACATCTACAGCCGAGAAGGCCTCGCTCGATTCGGCCAGAGAGATGCGCACCCCGCTTGCACGCAACGCGGCAATGAACTGCAAGAGGCGAGATTCCATAACTTTGCTCAGCCAGCGATTTCCTCGTCAGGAGCTCTCCCGGCTCGCTTTCGGATGGCGCGTTTCCTCGATCTGCTCTTGCGGCGCGGGAGCGCCACAGCTCGGGCAGGTGTAATTTTGTCGGGCCGGGGTATACGAACGGCCGCAAAAGGGACAGGTGATCGGCGTCGGCTCCCTGGGCACTTCCTTCACGACCTCTCTTGTTACCTCGCGGGTCTCCACGCGCCTCGGCCCGAATCCGCCGATGAAGACGCCCGGGCCGGGATACCCACCGTAGGAGATCGAACGTCCGCCGGGTGCGGACGAGTCGGCGGGAGGCGTGCTTGTCTCGCGGGCCCTGGATTTTGACGAACGCGAGCCACCCCCCAGTTCCCCCAGCAGGAAGAAAAGCACCGCCAGGATCACCACGGCGAAGAGCGTGACGAAGACGATGATGGCTGTCAGGCGCAGGGCGCGCGGCAGGTTATACAACTCGTAGCCGTAACTGAAGAGGAAGACGCTACCCGCATACACCGGCGCCAGAAGGCCGATCAGAAGGGTTCCCGTTCGCGGAGCCAGACTCGCCTCGATCCAGGTTTGATGTGCGATGAGGATGATCAACGCCAGCGCGGCCAGGGCAAGCACTCCACCGGGGACCAACAGGTGCAACGGCTTGCCCGGCTTTTCCTCGTCGCGGTGATACGCCACCACTTCATGAGTCTTGGCGCCGATTTGACGCGCCCGAAATGGAGAGGGATTCATGCAACCTTCCTTATCACAAGATTCTACGAGCAGCGCTCCTGCTCAGTTTCCCGAGAAGCGCCCGCGCTCGTCCGGCGCGGGGTGGGGAGGCGAGGGAGACAGCAACTGCCGCCTGGCCTTCCGCAAATCCGCTTCGTGTTTGAGGAGGACCGAGATAGTCTCCTCCAGCGTCTCCCGATCCAGGTTCTGAGCGTTGAGGGCGACCAGGGCGTGCGCCCAGTCCAGGGTTTCGCTGATGGAGGGGGATTTGCGCATGTCCACTTTCCGCAGGCGCTGCACGAATTCCACGGCCTGCCGCGCCAGTTTCGGGCTGAGGTCGGGCACCTTCAGGCGCACCACTGCCAGCTCTTCCTCCAGGGTGGGGTAGTCAATGAACAGATATAGACAGCGCCGTTTCAGGGCTTCGGAGAGTTCGCGGGTGTTGTTGGAGGTCAGGACGACGAAAGGCGTGTGCCTGGCGCGGAGCGTGCCGAGTTCGGGGATGCTGACTTGGAAATCGCTCAGGACCTCGAGCAGGAAGGCCTCGAATTCGGCGTCGGCGCGGTCGATTTCGTCGATGAGCAAGACGGTGGGTTGTTCGCTCAGGATGGCGCGCAGCAACGGGCGTTGCAGCAGGAAGCGCTGGGAGAAGAAGACGTCCTCCTCCTGAGCCAGACGGTCGGCGGCCTGGGCCAGGGTTTCGGCCTGCCCCAGGGTGTCGTTGAGCTTATCGCGCAGCAGTTGGGTGTAGAGCAGCTGTTTGGAATACTCCCACTCATACAACGCCTTGGACTCATCCAGCCCCTCATAACATTGCAGGCGAATCAGTTCCCGCCCCGTTGCGCCGGCGATGGCTTTGGAGAGTTCCGTCTTGCCCACGCCGGCCGGGCCCTCGACCAGCAGAGGCTTGCCCAGCTTGTGCGCAAGATAGACGATGGTGGCGATTTCGCCGGAAGCGATGTACTTCTGCTGCGAGAGAGCGGCCTTGACCGAAGCGGTGGTTTCAAACGGATTGCTCATAAAGCACCTGTGGTACTCACGGGTTACAGATTTGCGCGCCGGGAGGCGCGATTGTGCTATCATTGAACGCATTCCAAAGCCGATTGATTGTATCTCATTTTTGGACAAGTAGAGGGCCAATGCGTCTCAAGGCCGATCTGACCCTGTTCTTTATCTCGATGATCTGGGGGAGCGCTATGGTGGCTCAACGCGTGGCGGGGCGGATGGGCAGCGTATATCTTTTCAACGGCGCGCGCTACATGCTGGCAGCACTGGTCGTGCTGCCCTTTGCAGTGAGGCAGAATAAGAGCATGACTATCGGCCGCTCTCAGCGTCGGTGGATGCTCATGGCCGGCGGCCTTCTTTTCGTGGGCAGTGCTTTTCAGCAAATGGGGTTGGTGTATACCACTGCCGGCAACGCCGGCTTCATCACCAGTCTATACGTGGTGCTGGTGCCGCTGGTGCTGTGGATTGGGTGGCGGGAGAGGCCGACGGCCCTGGCGATGTTCTCGGTGATCCTGGCCGGGATGGGCGCATTTCTCCTTTCGGCGGGGGGGCGGCTGGAGGCACGGGCCGGCGACGTGCTGGAGCTGGTCGGCGCGCTGTTCTGGGCGCTGCACGTTGTCTTGCTGGGCAAGTTTGCCTCCCGGTTCGAATCGATTTCTTTCTCTGCCGGCCAGCTGGCAGTCTGTGGCATGCTCCATTTCGGTGTCGGCCTGATGGTCGATCAGCCCGCCCTCGCCATGTCCTGGCCTGTGCTTGTGGCGGTCGTTTATACGGCGGTGTTCTCGTTGGGCGCGGCCTATACGTTGCAGGTCTGGGCGCAGAGGCATACTCCGCCCTCCGATGCGGCCCTGATCCTGAGCCTGGAAGCAGTGTTCTCTGCGCTGGCCGGGTGGCTTCTGCTTGGCGAGCGCCTTCTTACGGTGCAGGTTGTGGGCTGCATTGTCATCTTTGCTGCCGTCGTGCTTTCGCAATGGAGGGGCTGGAGTAAAATTGGGTTGGAGGAGCGATGACGATCAAGGTGCTGCTGAATCCGTATGCCAATCGCTGGAACGCACGGCGGCGCTGGCCCGAGGCAGAGATGGCCCTGAAGTCGGCCGGCCTGGAGTTTGATCTGTCCGTTTCCGAGCGTCCGGACCATCTGGTGGAACTGGCGGCCGAATCCGTGCAACGAGGCTTCGATACGATCGTCGTGGCCGGCGGTGACGGCTCGATCGGAGAAACCATCAACGGCATGGCGCGCCATTGGGATGGCCGGCGTGGCTTTCCGGCCGTGCTCGGCCTGTTGCCGCTCGGCTCGGCCAACGACCTGGCCGATAATGTGGGCATCCCACGCGCCTTGAACGAGGCGGCGCGAGTGATAGCCGCCGGCAGGAAGCGCCCGATCGACCTGGCTCGGTGCAACGAACGATATTTTTTGAACAACTCCGCGGCCGGCCTGGAGCCTTACGTGACCACCAAACAGGAGAAGATTCACTGGATCAAGGGCGTGCCGCGCTATCTGGTGGCGGCCATCCAGGGCATCCTGGATAAACCCGAATGGCATGCTGCGCTCGAGTGGGATGACGGCACCTACGAGGGGCCGCTTTCGCTGATCTCTGTCGGCAACGGCCCGCGCACCGGCGGCGTGTTCTTCATGGCTCCTCACGCCGATCCCTTCGATGGAAAGTTGACGTTTTCGCATGGGTATCGCCCCACGCGCTGGGGACTGTTTCAGGCCCTGCCGCGTGCCATGAAGCCCGGCGCGGGCAGCTTCGTTGAGATGGAGGGCATGTATGAATTTCACTGCACGCGCTTGAGCGTGCATCTGGACCGGCCCTCCCCGGTGCACACGGACGGGGAACTCTTCGAGCACTGGCTGACCGACCTGGAGTATCGCATCTTCCCGCACACCGTCGAGCTTTTGCTTCCATAGGCAACGTTCCTTCCCTCGCGGGAGCCCTGCAGAGTCTGCGATGCAAAGCGCTGCCACAGGAGGAAAACTGTGACCGACTCACTTTCGCTTACCATTCATCCGTTGACTCCTCAACGTTGGAGTGACTTCGAGCGACTCTTCGGCCCGCGCGGTGCCTGTGGTGGATGTTGGTGCATGTTTTGGAAATTAACGAACAGGGATTTCGACGCGCGGCGGGGAGAGGGGACTCGCGCCGCACAGCAGGCCATCGTCGCTTCAGGAGTCGTGCCCGGATTGCTGGCCTATGCCGATGGCAAGGCCGTGGGCTGGATCGCCGTTGAGCCGCGCGCGCAGTATCCCAGGCTGGCACGCTCGCGCGTCCTCAAGCCAGTGGATGACCAACCCGTCTGGTCCATCACATGCTTTTTTACAGATAGGCCCTATCGAGGGCGGGGCATAACCGTTGCCCTGCTCAAGGCGGCTATCGAATACGTGCAGCAGCGCGGTGGAAAGGTGCTCGAGGGGTACCCGCTTGAACCTCGCAAGGGGAAATTGCCGGCGGCCTTTGCCTACACCGGCCTGGCCTCCGCGTTTCAGAAGGCGGGGTTCGTTGAAGTGACGCGCCGCTCTCAGACACGTCCCATCTTTCGCTACCTGATAGAGGATTGAGTGAGGTTCCAGAAGCGCCCCTCCTGGACATGGCGCGAAGTTGCGGCGATCATTCTCATCGGGCTCGCCGCGTTGGTCCTTTTCGGTGTGCTGATGGCCGCCCATCTTGCACTCGGCCGTCTCATTCCGGGAGGAGGCGAGTTTTTGAGCGTGTGGTCGGGGGCGCATGGCTTCTTGTTCGAGCGCTTCGAACCGTACAGCCTGCGCCTCGCGCCTCGCGTCCAGATGGGACTCTCGATCGGCGAAAAAACGTATTTTCTGACTCTGCCGTTTTTTCTCCTGCTGCTCTATTTTCCCTTTGCGTTTCTTCCTCCACCGGCAGCACGTGCACTATGGATGTTGCTCTCTGAGATGGCGCTGGTGGGCATGGCCATGCTCAGCCTGAAGTTGAGTCAATGGAAGCCCCCGCGCCCTCTGCTCCTGGCCATTGGCCTGCTCTACGTGTTCTCGTTCTATTCCGCTGCCGCTCTCTTGGAGGGCAGCCTGACGCCCCTTTTGGGCTTTCTTTATGTCATGACTCTTGCAGCCCTGCGGGCAGAGCGATACGAACTGGCCGGCGCCTTGTTGACTCTCTCGTTGTTCCGCTGGGAAGTTGGGCTTCCGTTTTTGCTCCTGGTCACCTGGCGCGTGTTCTCCCAAAAGCATTGGCGAGTGCTGGCCGGGTCTGCCATGTTGTTGATCTTGCTTTTCCTCGTTTCGCTCATGGTCTATCCGGGCAGGAGATGGTTCCTGCCGTTCCTGATTGCGGTCTTTGCCGCGCTGCGTGCCCCGTTCGGCACCACCTCTGTTGGCGCCTGGGCCAGCCTGTGGCCGGCTCACGGCGAACGCCTGGCACAGGCTCTGGCGATCGCTCTGGCGACCTTGCTCATCTATGAAGGCGCGTTGGCCAGGCAGGCAGATTTTCGGCGCTTCTTGTGGGCCTCCTGCCTGGCCCTGACCATCACGCCCCTGCTCGGCTTTCGCAGCGAGTTGAGCGATTTGAGCCTCAGCTCCCCTTCGTTGGCCCTGATCTTCGCGGCGGCCGCAGACCGCTGGAAGCAGGGCGTCTGGCTGGTTGCTTTGCTGTGGTTTCTCATGCTTGCCCTGCCCTGGGCAGTCTTCCTGCGCCGGGCAGCCCTGGGTGCGTCGCTCTCTTCGGATATACTGTTCCTGTTTTATCCTCTCTTCAACCTCATAGGCCTTTACTGGACGCGCTGGTGGTTTCTTCGCCCGCCGCGCACCTGGTTTGAGCAGGCACGCGCTATTCATACCTGAGATGTCCTGGCGCATCTACCTTCCCCTCGCTTTCCTCGGCCTGGGGCTGGCCCTGGTCGTAGCGCAATTCCAGCCCTTCCCCGGTTACCTGGATTCCGATTATTACTTCGCCGGGGGCATGCAACTTGCCCAGGGAAAAGGATTCAGTGAGCCGTATCTCTGGAACTACCTGGATGACCCGCAGGGCCTGCCTCATCCATCGCACACGTACTGGATGCCGCTTTCATCCATCCTGGCCGCATGGGGAATGTGGCTCACACGTCAGACAACATATTCGGCAGGGCGTCTGGCGTTTCTGGTTCTTGCGGCTCTGAGCCCGGTGGTTACGGCTGCCCTGGCCTACGACCTCAGCAGGCGCCGTGAACTGGCGTTGCCGGCCGGCCTTCTGGCTGTCTTTTCAATCTACTACGCGCCTTTCCTGCCCGTTCCAGACAACTACGGACCCTATCTCGTGTTGGGCGGCCTGTACCTCCTGGCCGCCAGGGGGAGAGGGGACCTGACGTTCCTGGTGCTTGGCCTCCTCAGCGGGCTGATGACTCTGGCTCGCAGCGACGGCCTTATCTGGCTGGCCGCGACGTTCCTCCTCTGTTTCTGGCATGCCTCGCAAGCCGCTGACTTTGGACGGCGGCTGACCCTCTTCGGACGCCTTGCCCTGTTTGCTCTGTCTGGCTTCCTGCTCGTGATGGGCTCCTGGTTCTGGCGCAATTACTCGGCCTTCGGCCGCCTGCTCGCGCCCGGCGGGGAGCGCTTGCTCTGGTTGAAGACCTATGACGAGACGTTCGCCTATCCGGCGGCTCAATTGAACATGCAATCCTGGCTGGCTCAGGGTTGGGCGAACATCCTTGCTGCGCGAGCGGCTGCCCTGCGTTGGAATCTGCTCAATGCCTTTGCGGCGCAGGGTGGGATCTTTCTCCTGCCGTTTATCCTGGCCGGCATCTGGGAGCGACGTGCAGAGCGGCGCGTGCGGCTGGCCGTGCTGGTGTGGCTCGGCTTGTTGTTCGTGATGACGGCGGTCTTTCCATACGCCGGCTCGCGCGGCGGGTTCTTTCATGCTGGCGCGGCACTCCAACCGCTGTGGTGGGCGCTTGCCCCTCTGGGCCTCGAGGGGGTTGTCAGGGCGGCGCGCAGGCGACGTCTCTTCACGCCCGATGCGTTCAGAATCTTCCGCGTCGGCCTGGTGGGCATTGCCGCCCTGATGAGTGGCCTGATTCTTTACCTGCGCGTCTTGCAGGGTTGGGGGGAGGGCGAACATAAGTACCCTCTGGTAGAAGCGTTCCTGCGCGCTCGCGATGCCCGCCCGGATGAGATCGTGATCGTCCGCAATCCGCCGGGCTACTTCCTCATGACGGGGCGCCCGGCCATTGTCATTGCCTATGGCGATGAAAGCACCATGCTCGCCCTGGCGACGCGTTATCACGCTCGCTACCTGGTCCTGGAAGCGGCCGGTGCGGCCGGGCCGATCAGGGATATATACGAAAACCTGCACAGTCAACAGCTGCGTTTTTTGGGCGAAGTAGAGGATGTACGCATCTTTGAAATCCAGCCATGATCTTTCCCGGCGGGAGGTAGTCCTGATCGGCATCTCCGTAGCCCTCGGGGCGGCCCTCTATCTGCTCGCCAGCAAGATCATCTACAGGATTGGCTTTCCCCTCGATGATTCGTGGATTCATCTCACGTATGCCCGTAACCTGGCCCTGCACCGGCAGTGGGCCTTTCGACTCGGCCATCCCTCTGCTGGCTCAACCTCTCCATTATGGGCATTTCTGCTCGCGCCCGGCTTCTGGCTTGGCCTCGCGCCCTATGCCTGGACGTATCTGCTTGGAGCGCTGTTGCTCTTCGGCCTGGCGGTGTTGATGGAAATGTCGGCGCGGAGGTTGTTGCCCGCCTATGGTCCAAAATGGCCGTGGATTGGCTTTTTCTTCGCGCTGGAATGGCACATGGTATGGGCAGCCATGTCGGGCATGGAGACACTGCTCCATGCTCTGCTGTTGACTTCTGTGGTTGTGGCCATCATGAAGGGCTCGCGTCGCTTCGCGACCCTGGGCCTGCTGAGTGGTCTGAGCGTTTGGGTGCGCCCCGATGGCTTGACGCTGCTCCCGGCAGTGGCTGTCGCTATCCTTGCTGTTGAAAGGGACTGGCCCGAAAGAGGGCGGAAGTTCCTGATCTTCCTGATCGGCTTCGGTGCGCTCTTTGTGCCCTATCTCCTGTTCAACCTGTGGCTTTCCGGCACCCCTATGCCCAACACCTTCTACGCCAAACAAGCCGAGTATGCAGCCTGGCAGGTAAAGCCTCTGTGGTATCGCGCGAGCGTCTTGCTCGTTCAACTGCTGACGGGACCTGGCTTGATCCTCTTCCCCGGTGTGCTGGGCTGGCTGCTGCTCTCCCTGCGGAGGCGGAACTGGCCCATGCTGATCGCCATGCTGTGGTGCGCCGGCTACTTTCTGCTGTACATCCTGCGCCTGCCGCCCTATCAACACGGACGTTACCTCATGCCGGCCATGCCGACATTTTTCCTGTGCGGCCTCCTGGCCTTTTTTGAATTCCTGCGCTCGACCCTGTTTCGACGCCGTCACTGGATCGGCGCGGCCATCTGGCAATCCAGCCTCGTCCTGATCACCCTGGCCTTTCTGGCCCTGGGAGCGCGCGCCTACGGCGAAGATGTGGGTTTAATTGAATCGGAGATGGTTGTCACAGCCAGATGGATCGCGCAAAACCTGCCGCCCGGCGCGGTGGTCGCTGCCCACGACATCGGCGCTCTTGGCTACTGGGACGATCACCCGCTGATCGATCTGGCGGGTCTGGTTTCTCCCCAGGTGGTGCCGTTCATCCGCGACGAAACCCGTCTGGCCCGGTTCTTGGATCAACGCGCGGCTGGGTATCTGGTTGCATTCCCATCTTTTTACCCGCAGTTGACGCGCAGGGCGCAACCCCTGTTCGTCAGCGGCGGACGGTTTGCTCCCTCTGCAGGAGAGGACAACATGACTGTGTACCGTTGGGCAAGCCCTTAAGATTCGTGCTATACTGAAGCAGGTATGGCAGAGGACTTGAAATGAGTACACCCATCACCCTGATTATCGTTGACGATCATCCACTCTTCCGCAAGGGAGTGGTTGATGCGCTCTCGCTGGAAGCGGACATGAGGGTCGCGGCCCAGACCTCCGATGGGGAGGAGGCGCTGAGACTCATTCGTTCGCTCCAGCCCGCCGTGGCGATCCTGGACGTCAACCTGCCCGGCCTGAACGGGCAACAGATCACCCGCCAGATCACCCAGGAAAGGCTCCCCACGCGCGTGGTGCTGGTCACCGGCTATGATGCCCTGGATCAGGCCATCCACGCCGCCATGGCGGGAGCGGCTGCTTACTGCACCAAGGACGTCGAACCCAAAAAACTGGTGAGCATCGTGCGCCACGTGGCCAATGGGAAGTTCGTGTTCGGTGACAGGGCCATGACCGAGGCGGAACTGAAGCGGTGGGTGAATGAACAGATCGAAAGGGCACGCCGTTCCTACAGCGAACCCGGCAGCCCCTTTCACCCTCTCTCCAACCGAGAAATGGAGGTCCTGGAGTACATGGTGCAGGGCCTGAGCAATAAGCAAATTGCTACCATGATGAACATCAGCCATCAGACGGTTAAGAATCACGTCACCTCGATCCTGAGAAAATTCTGTGTTGAGGATCGCACCGAAGCGGTCGTCTATGCCTTGCAGCACGGTTGGGTGCCGCTGAAGAGCGTGAGCGTAGGACGGAAGGAATAAGCACTCATGGCAGAACAGGAAAGATCGCTCAATCCGGCCTTCGATGCTCAGGCCGAGCTGGAAGAAACCGAGCGCGCCCTGCGCGAGATCACGTTGCTGATCGAGCAGAGCCACGGCGAACTGGCAAAGCTGACCCAACGCAACGCCGCCATCACCGCGCATCTGCAACGCATTCAGAGTCAGATCGGACAGACTCCGGCGGAGGAGATCCGCATGATCTACGACTCGGCCCTGGATGCCCAGCAGCGTCTCTTCGTCATGCGTGGCCAGCTGGAGAAGTTGCAGAGCGACAAGGCTCACCTGGAAAAATACAAGAAGGCCCTGGAGCACATGGCCAGCGCAGGGGGTTCCGCGGGCGCTTCTCCATCGGGTGGCACAGCCAGCGCCATGGCCAGCGTGGAGATGCTGGTCAATGCCCAGGAGGCAGAGCGCCAGCGACTTTCGCGACAGATGCATGATGGGCCCGCCCAGGCCTTGTCCAACTTCATCCTCCAGACCGAAATCGCCATGCGCTTGTTGGATGTGGACCCGGCTCAGGCAAAAGAAGAACTGAGCAGCTTGAAGGCCGCCTCGATGAACACCTTCCAGAAGATACGCAATTTCATCTTCGAACTCCGCCCGATGATGCTGGATGACCTTGGCCTGGTTCCCACCATCCGCAAATATCTCGAGGCTTTTAAAGAACAGGCGAACATCGATGTCACACTCAATATAACGGGGGTGGAACGCCGCCTGGAGCCCTATCTGGAGGTCATGGTCTTCCGCGCCGTTCAGGAATTGCTGGGCAATGCTGCCCGACACAGCCAGGCCACTCTCATCAAGATTCATATGGACATAGGAAACGAGGCGCTGCGCGTCAGCGTGGATGATAATGGCAAGGGGTTCGATCCAGATATGATTCAAAGGGGGAGCAATCTGGGGATGAAGTTGATACGGGAACGCACCGAGATGTTGGGGGGTACATTCCAGGTCGATAGCGCGATCGGCAAGGGCGCCAGGATTGTCTTTACCGTCCCCATCCGTATGACGGCCTGATTGGGAGCCCCTTTCGGGGATGATAAGGGTCAGGGTGAGGGCAGGCGGTTACCCTGGTTTGCTTTTAACTCGAGTCTGAAGCGCGTGGAAAGGGGCGTAACTTCTCGCACGTTTGAGCGACTAAATGAATGTATAAAATGCCCGATATGTCTGAATTCAAAAAGGAAGGTGCTCATGCGAAGAAGTACGATGTTCATTTCCGCCATGCTGACCACGTTTGTGCTGGTCACCCTGGCCAGCGTGGTGTATGCTTATAGGGGCCTGGCCCTATCCGCCTCACCCATTGCCCCCCTGACGGTCGATTCACAGGCCGTTTCTCCTCTGCCCACGGTGCTCCCTCCAGCGCCGATGCCCTCCCCTCAAGAGATAGCCGCGCAGGTCGCCGGTCAACTCAACCGCACCGACTTGTATTCGATAGAACTCGCGGATTTCAATGGCATACAAACGTACAAGGTGACCTTCAGCGCCGGCGATGCGGCCTACGTTAGTTTAACAGGCCAGATGATCGCCCTGGTTCCGCCGCCACCGCCGGTGGTCGTTTCCGTTCTCGCGGGCAGTGGGGCGGGCGCGCCGCGCGGCGACGAAGAACATGAGGAACATGAACGCGAAGAGCATGACGATTGAGGGAGGCCTGAATGCAAAGCCGATCCAAAAACTGGGCCGATGTTCAATTGATCTTCTCTTCCCTTGCGGTGGCCCTCATGCTTGGCCTGTGGGGACTGTTTGCCTCGCGCGAGAGGGTTAAAGCCGGTGCGGCTGGAATCGTCCTCACCCCTGAGCCCGTGGTCACGGCCCCTCAGCCCATGCTCCTGCCGGGTCAGAAATTGCTGCTGGGCGGCTCGGCTCCTCAGCCCCAGGTGGTGGTGCGCACGACCAGGAGGCGAGGCGGCAGCCCCGTCGCGACTACGCGTTCATCCCGGCCATGATGCACCGCCTTGAGTTTCACGCCATGGGGAGTCGCATGCTGGCCGTGGTGGAGGCGGAAAGGCGCCCACCCGAGTTGCAGGCTGTCCCCTCCTGGTTCGAGGCCTGGGAGCAGATCCTCAGTCGTTTCCTTCCGAACAGCGAGTTGAGCCGCCTCAATCAGAGCAGCGGCAGGGAGGTGGCTCTCAGCCCGACCTTGTGGGAAGTGTACCAGGCCGCGTGCGAGGCGGAACGCCTCACGGATGGACTGGTCACGGCGGTGATCCTCGAGGCGCTGATGCGGGCCGGCTACGAACAAAGTTTTGAGCGCCTGCCGTGCGATTCGCCCGCTTTTTCTCTGACCCCTGAACCGCCTTCAGTGCGACTGGGTGATGTCCCTGCCGAGGCGTCAACACGCACCCTCGTTTTGCCGCCGGGCACCGGCCTGGATTTCGGCGGGATTGCCAAGGGCTGGGCCGCGCAGCGGGCTGTGGAACGTCTCAGGGCGAGGGGCCCGGCCCTGGTCGATGCCGGAGGCGACATCGCCGTCAGTGGCCCGCGAGTCCATGGGGAGCCCTGGCCCATCGGCGTGGCCGATCCGTTTCAGCCCGAGCGGCATCTCGAGGTCATCCACCTGGAGGCCGGCGGCGTGGCCACCTCCGGCCGGGACTATCGCCGCTGGGCGCGCGGCGGAATCCCTCAACATCATATCATCGACCCCCGCTATGGCCGGCCGGCGGAAACGGATGTCCTGACGGCCACGGTCATTGCCCCCACGGTTCTTGAAGCGGAGGCGATGGCCAAGGCGATCCTGATCCTGGGTAGCCGCGCCGGCCTGGCCTGGCTGGAAAACCTGGGCGTGCCGGCTGCTCTGCTCGTCCTGGATACCGGCGAGCGACGCTACAGCCGTAATTTCGAAGCCTATCTCTGAGGGCTCTATATGTCACAACATGTCTCGAATGAAAACTTTGAATCTGCTTTGACCCTCTCCTCGGCCATCAGCCTTGTTCTGGCCATCTTGCTGGGAGTGACGGGGGCGCTCTGGGTGCTGCCCGGCTGGGTGCCGCCCATGGCGGCCTCGCTGGTCGGCCCTTCCCCGAAGGCCTTCTGGCACCTTGCGCGCGGTGCCGGGTTGGTGGCTCTGATCCTGTTATGGCTCTCCATGCTACTGGGATTGCTGATCACGAACAAGATAGCCCGCCTTTGGCCGGGAGCGCAGGCCGCCTTCGCCCTCCACGAATACATCAGCCTGCTGGGGCTGGCCTTTGCCGTGTTCCATGCTCTGATCTTGTTGGGCGATCGATACATTCATTACAGCCTGACGCAGATCCTCCTTCCCTTTGGAAGCGTGAACTATCGCCCCGTGTGGGTTGGCTTTGGACAAATCGGTCTGTACGCCTGGGCGCTGCTGGCCGGCACCTTTTACATCCGCCGCCAGATCGGGGCAAAAGTCTGGAGGCTGATTCACTATGCCAGCTTTTCCGCGTTTCTGATGGCTGTGATGCATGGGCTGGCGAGCGGAACGGATACGCCCCAGGGATGGGTGCAGACCATATACTGGTTTCTGGGTGGGAGTTTCCTGTTCCTGCTCTTTTATCGCCTGGTGTCGGCCTGGATGCCGCCCTCTCCCTCTGCGGTTCGGACGGCGCAGCCGCAAAAACAAGCCTGACATCCCTGCACGGCCGTTGAATTACGTGCCACGCCTTTGCGGAACCATCCTGTGGCAGTTTTTGCAGTCGGCAAAGGCTGACCTGGTGAAAGCAGCCGGAAACTTCGGTCGGCGCCGGGCCGACTTCGTGGAAGTAACCCACAGCTTGAGTTGCCGGGTGGAAGTGCCGGAGGGAGGGTTACTGCGAGCGGGATAATCCCGCGCTACGCCGTAATGCTGTAAAATATCCCCTGTGCCACCCCTGCGCGTTTTGTACCTGGCTGCCGAGGCGGAGCCCTTCGTCAAGGTGGGCGGGCTGGCCGATGTGGCCGGCGCCCTGCCGCGTGCCTTGCGCGGCCTTCCGGCGGAGGTCACGCAGGGAAGCGAGGTAGACATCCGCCTCGTTTTGCCGCTCCACCCTGTGATCAAGACGCAGACGAAAGGCCTGCGTCCGCTTTTTATCTTCTCTCTGCCGCGCAGGGGCAGGGACCTGCGAGTCAGCGTGTTCGAGGCGCACCTCGACGGCATGCTGGTTTACTTTCTTGAAGGCGAGCCGATCGCAGCCGGCGGCTCGGTCTATTCCTCGGATGCCACTCTGGATGGAGAGAAGTACACCTTTTTCTCGCTGGCGGCCCTCGAACTGCCCCGTCAGTTGGGGTGGACTCCGAGCATTATCCACGCCAACGACTGGCATACGGCCCTGGTCTGTTACGCGCTGCTGCTCGAACGCTGGCAGGGCGGGTCGAGCGGCATTTCCTCCGTGCTGACGATTCACAACCTGCCCTTCATGGGGCCCGATGTCTCGGCGCAACTCGAGGCCTATGGCCTGGCTCTGGCTCAAACCGGACTGCCGGAGTGGGCGCGTGCCTTGCCACTTCCGCTTGGGCTGTGGGCGGCGGACGCGCTCGTGAGCGTCTCGCCGGGCTATGCTCAGGAAATGCTGAGCCCCGAATTTGGCTGTGGTTTACAGGATTACCTCCACGCCCGAAAAGATTCGCTGAGCGGCATCCTGAACGGCATTGATGTCGATTCTTTCAACCCTGCGACCGATCCGGCCCTCGCCGCCAATTTTGGCGTGCCCACGCTTGAAAGGCGCTCGCTCAACAAGGCCGCTTTGCAGACTCGCCTCGGCCTGCCCCTTGAACCAGAGGTTCCCCTCCTTGGGATGGTCACGCGCCTGGATCGCCAGAAAGGGGTTGACCTGGCTCCCCAGGCGCTGAGAAAACTGGCAGATTTGAAGTGGCAACTGGTAGTGCTTGGGATGGGCGACCCCAAACTGGAAACGTTGCTTCGCCGTTTTCAGGCCGAGTTTCCCGAGCGGGTGCGCCTCGAGTTCAAGTATGATGCCGGTCTGGCGCGTCAGATTTATGCCGCTGCCGACGTCTTCCTCATGCCATCCCGTTATGAACCCTGCGGCCTGGCACAGATGATCGCCATGCGTTATGGCTGTATCCCGATTGCCAGTGCGGTGGGGGGGTTGAAAGATACAATTCTCCCGCATAAGACGGGCTTTCTGATCGAGAGGCCCACAGCGGCGCGCCTGTCCACGGCCATTAAAAGGGCTCTGGCGCTCTGGGCGGATCGTCCGCTCTGGCAAGCGCTGCAGAGAAATGCCATGTCGCAAGATTTTTCCTGGTCTGCTTCGGCTCGCCAATACTTCGCGCTTTACCAGCGCCTCGCGACGCAAGCGGTCGCATCATGAAGCTCACTCGCTCCGCCGGCATTCTTCTGCATCCCACCAGCCTGCCCGGGCCTTTTGGCATTGGCGATCTTGGACCGTCGGCCTATCGTTTTGTGGATTGGCTTGCGGATGCCGGCTGTCGGCTCTGGCAGGTCTTGCCTCTCGGCCCGACGGGCTACGGCAATTCGCCCTACCAGGGCTTTTCGGCTTTTGCGGGCAATCCCCACCTCATCAGCCTTGAACTCCTTGTCCAGGATGGGCTGCTGACCGAGGCCGATCTCTGTGACAGGCCTTCTTTCCCTGCCTCGCGCGTGGACTTTGGCCGCCTCATTCCCTGGAAACTTTCCATGCTTGAGCGCGCCTTTCAGCGCTTCGAGGCCGCGCCGGATTCGCTGCGCGCCGATTTCGAGGCATTCTGCCTCGAGCACGCTTCCTGGCTGGAGGACTATGCCCTGTTCATGGCGTTGAAGGAATCCCAGGATGGCCGGGCCTGGAACGTCTGGCCGCAGGCCCTCCGCGTCCGCCAGGCCTCAGCCCTTGAATGGGCGCGGCGGGAACTGGCCGCGGCGGTGGCGCGCTTTTCTTTTTATCAGTTTCTCTTCTTCCGCCAGTGGTCGGCTCTGCGTGCCCATGCCCATCGCAGGTATATCCAGATCATCGGTGACATTCCCATTTTTGTGGCCCATGATAGTGCGGAGGTCTGGGCGCACCCAGAGTTATTCTGCCTCGATGCGCACAGCAATCCTACCGTTGTGGCCGGCGTTCCGCCGGACTTCTTCTCGCCCAGCGGTCAATTGTGGGGCAACCCGCTCTACCGTTGGGAAGTGCACAAAGAAACCTCCTATCAGTGGTGGATCGATCGTTTCAGGGCGGCGTTGAAACTGGTGGACCTGATTCGTTTGGATCACTTCCGGGGCTTCGCCGGCTATTATGAGATTCCGGCCGACCATCCGACGGCGGAACATGGCCGCTGGGTGCCCGGCCCCGGCTCGGATTTCTTCCGTGCTTTGCAACGCAGCCTGGGCGCGGAGTTGCCGATCATCGCCGAGGACCTGGGAGTCATCACGCCCGATGTGAGCGCGTTGTTGCATGAGTTCCATTTACCCGGCATGAAGGTGCTGCAATTTGGTTTCTCCGACCCGCGCAATCCCTTTCTGCCGCACAACTATTCCTCTCACTGCGTGGCCTACACGGGCACGCACGATAATGATACCAGTCGTGGCTGGTTCGAGACCGCGCCCCCCGCCGAGCGCGAGTTTGCCTTGCGTTACCTTCGGACGAATGAAACGGATTTCGTCTGGGACCTGATCCGCGCCGTTTGGGCCTCTGTGGCCGTGTTCGCCATCGTACCGATGCAGGACCTGCTCGGCCTAGGAAGCGAGGCGCGCATGAACTACCCTGGACGAGCCCATGGCAACTGGGAATGGCGCATGGAATGGGCCATGCTGACCGAGGCCGAGAAAGAGAGATTGAGGGAATTCAACTATCTGTATAACCGATTGGCTGCCTGATAATCGCCCGCCTGTTTGGAGGGGCTCTCGAAAGGCAGGGAGGCGCACGCTCCGACCCCAATGGGGGCGAGTCGAGACATTATGAGGGCTGCTCCCTCCGGCGCGGGCGGGCTTCATGCCTGTCGCAGAGCAAGGTAGATTCCACCCAGGATGAGGGCCCCGCCGGCCATCACGGCGGGCGTCGGGGATTCCTGCAAAAGGAAGTATGCCAGAATGGCTGAGCCGATCGGCTCTCCGAGGGTTGTGACCGCCACAAAGGCTGCCGGCAGGTGCGCTAATGCCCAGTTGTATGCGGAGTGCCCGATGAGTTGAGGAATCAGGGCCAGCAGCAGAATCCATACATAGGTGAGCGGCTGATAACCCAGAGGGGAGTAGCCCGCCAGAAGCATATACACCGACAGGAATAACGCCGCCGCAGCATAAACAACGAAAATGTATGGAACGAGTGATACGTGTGGCCTCAGTTTCCGGCCAATGATCAGATAACCGGCCACCGCCCACGCCCCGACCAGCGCCAGGAGGTTTCCAAAGAGAGCGCGGCCGTGCAGAACCTGGGACAGCGATGGGCAGAGGAGCCCATCCTCCCAGAAACAGGCGCCGGCCAGGCTGATGACGAGTCCTCCGCTGAACGCGAGCACCAGGCCCAGGAACACGGCGCGCCTCAACGGCTCGCGCAGCGTCAGGGGCGAGAGGAGCGCCACCCACAGCGGCCCTGTGCTGACCAGCACGACCGAACTGGCAACGGTTGTGTATTCCAGAGAGGAAATCCAGGTGGCAAAATGGATGGAGAGGAAGAAGCCGGCCAGCAGCGCCAGCCATGCGGCGCGGCGAGTCAAGCGCTGCAATTCGGTGCGATGATGGAGGAGGGCATGGGGTGCAAGCACAATCGTTGCGAACGCCAGACGCAGTGCGGCGATCACCAGCGAGGCGGCCTCGCGTTGGGCAAAGCGGATCAATATGGACGCTGTGGAAACGGCGAGAACGGCAATGAGCAAAGTGAATGGGATGAGGAGGCGCATGCGGGGTTGGTTCATGCAAGCCCTTTGGAGAGGGAAGAGTTTTCAGGAATGATGACTGCTTTTCGACAATTCGCGGCGCCTCAGCCAGGACTGAACTGCACGACGAGGTCATTACCCACCCTGGCTGCCGCACGGCCGTTGGAGCGGCGTGCTACGGTTTACAAAACCGCCCTGCGGCGGTCGGGGCCGTCGGCGCGGAGCGACTTCGTGGAAGTGCCAGAGGAGAGTAGTTACGCGACGGAGTAAAAGCATTGCCGGTGGGGCATTCCCAGACAGGGAACGTGGAGCAAGTATACTCGATTCGCGCGCTTGACAATCGTTTCTACCAGGGCTACAATTTAGATGAAAAATCTAATAAAAATCTGTTTTACTAAGGAGAGGAAAATGGCATTCGACCTGCCCAAACTTCCCTATGCTGTGGATGCGCTGGAACCTTACATAGATGCCCAGACCATGACCATTCACCATGATAAGCATCACGCGGCCTATGTGTCCAACTTAAATGCGGCGCTGGAGAAACATCCTGAACTGGCCGGGCGATCGCTGGAAGCCTTGCTGAGCGATCTCGAGCGCATTCCGGAGGACATTCGCACGGCCGTGCGGAATCACGGCGGCGGTACGTGGAATCACACCATGTTTTGGGAGATCATGGCGCCGCGTGCCGGCGGTGCTCCGAAGGGAGAACTGGCGCGCGCTATCGAGGCAGCCTTCCGGTCGTTCGATAACTTCAAAGCCGAGTTCGAAAAGGCGGCCAATGGGCGTTTCGGCTCTGGATGGGCCTGGCTGGTCAAGAAAGGAGACGGCTTGATTGTCATCTCCACTGCCAATCAGGATAACCCGATGTCGGAGGGGTTGTTCCCCATCATGGGCATCGATGTATGGGAGCATGCTTATTATCTGAAGTATCAGAACCGCCGCGCGGAGTATGTCACGAACTGGTGGAATGTGGTCAATTGGGATGCGGTCGCGGCGCGCTTTGCTTCTCAGGCTTAGCAAGCCGGTGATTGCCCACCTCTCGCCTCGCGGCTGAAAGCTGCCGACTCGGTACCTGGGAGTCGACTCCCAGCGGACCCGGCCGGAAGCCGGCCGGGTCCCACGCCCTGAGGCAGGACTTCGGTCCGTCGAATCGGCCTGCGCAGAGATATCAGGTAATCACAAGATAGCAAGGCCTTGCAGCGGGGTAGAAGCCAGATATAATTAGTGCATCTGGCTTTCCTGAAATCACACCAAGGAGAAACTCTCATGACCCACATCATTACCAGCCTTTGCTTGCGCGACCGCGGCTGCATCGAGGTCTGCCCGGTGGAATGTATTGTGCCTGGCTATCCCATCAATGAGTGGCCATGGATGTATATCGACCCCGATACCTGCATTGACTGCGGCGCCTGCATTCCCGAGTGCCCCTTTGCGGCCATTTTCCCAGAAGATGAGGTCCCCTCTGCTTATACGGCCAAGGGCGGCGAGTACATCAGCCGGGTTGGTCTCACCGGCCACTACGAGGGCGTGAATCATCATGGGAACAAAGTTGTGCTTGATACGGTGAGACAACTTGCTCCTGGCGAAGTCATAGACCTGACTCCAGATATCAAGCCCAATTACGATTTCTTCAAGAGCGGTCCTGGTTACAGCGCCAAGGACCAGGACACGGGTATGTAGACCTGCTCTCCGATTTCCTTGAGAGCCCATGCGCGCGGATGGGCTCTCATTTATTTTCCATGGCCGGCTTCTTGCAACCAAAGCAGCGCCGCGTGGAATCCCGGGTTACAAAATCTTCGCGATCGTGGTAGTCTTCGCAGGGCGACATGAGAATGTGCAGAGCGCGGCAGGCGACGTGTTGCACCCGTTGCCATGGGATCGAATCTGGTTGCCGGGGGAGGCCAGGTTATGGACCGGCGGCGGATTGAAGCACTTGTTCGCCAATGCGTTGAGCCGTGAGGGGATAATCCCCTTCCACCAACACAACCACAGCCAGGGGAACGCCTTTCCAATCTGGCGGAGTGCCTGCCAGATGCCATGTCACCATTCCGGCGGTTGAGCCGGCTTTCCCGCTCCACTCCCAGTAAGGCTGCCCGGCGGTGGAGAACTGCAAAGCCGCCCTTCGAGCGGCCTCCGCCGAGAAGACGCTTGTGGGCTGATCGAGCGGCGGCAGGACGACCCAGCCCTGATGTGGGGTGTTGATGGCCAGCGCGATCACGGGCGCGGGGCGAGTTCCGTTGTTGCTCAGCGACGCAGCGGCCAGCACCATTTGCAACGGACTGATGCGCAGGTTGGTGAGTGCTCCCTCTGCGGCTGCCGTGGCAACCGGCATGGGGAGGCGGGGTGTGGTGTAGAACCCCAGTTTTCGGAACAATGCCATCGCCTTTTCTTCATCCAGAGTGCTTGTCCCCCACGCGGCATAAAACGGGCGGAAGGCTGCGCCCACAGGGTACATCCCCTGCGCGGCGCGGTTGAGCAATGGCGAGTCCTTATCTTCAATCAGTGAGACCCCGCTCTCATCCAGTTTGTTGGGATCGTATGCTGGCTTTGAAAGCATGACGAGGATCTCGCCTGTCTGCGCGTTGAGCAGGACCAGCGCGCCCTTGAGGTTCCCGAACAACCTTTCGGCTTGCTTCTGCAATGTAAGGTCGAGGCTCAACCTCACGTCAAGCCCTGCGGGCGGCATTCCGTAGAGCAGGTGATTCCACCAGATGAGGCTGGCCGGGTTGCCCTTCGTCCCGCGCAGATATTCATCCAGCGTGGCTTCCAGGCCGGCCTGACCATATCGTGGGTGAACATAGCCGGTGAGAGGGGCTAAACCGGGATATAGATAAACCCGTGTATACGAGCCCAGGCTGCCTCGGGTCACGTCGATGGGCGAGTTGTTTCTGTCGAGCAGTTGCCCGCGCCGTACGTAAAGGTCGGCCATCGAGCGGCGTGGATTATCGGTGCGGGCGAGCAGGGCGGGGCCGCGCACGTATCCCCACCACCCATTGAGCAACGATGCCCCTGCCAGCCCGGCTCCAAGGAGTGCGGCCAGGACGAGGTACGGGCGCGGCGATTCGAGAGGGGCCGGCTCGGTCTCGAGCGGGGTGCTGACAACCAGGAGGAAGCCCAGAGCCACGAAAGAGGTCAAGAGCGATGAGCCGCCGTACGAAACAAAAGGCAGGGTGACACCGGTGATCGGCAACATGCGCAAATTGCCCCCGACGATCAACAGAGTTTGAATGCCGAGGTAAGCCGTCAGGCCACTGGCGAGCAGACGGCGGAAGGCATCGGGGGCGCGCAGAGAGAGCACCACCCCGCGGGCAAACATCAAACCGAAGAGGCCCAGCAAGCCCAGGCTCCCGGCCAGCCCTGTTTCTTCGGCCATCGCCGCGAAGATGAAGTCGGAATAAGCGACCGGGACGAGGTTGGGGTAGCCCAGCCCGGGTCCGCGTCCGATCGTCCCGCCGCTGGCAATGGCCAGCAAGGATTGAATCACCTGATAGGCGCGTCCACTGGGGTCGTTCCAGGGGTTCAGCCAGGATTCCAGGCGAACGTGGATGATATCGACGAAGAAATAACCCACCAGAGCGGCCAATCCCAACCCGATGGCAGCCGAGAGAAGCACGCGCCGTTTCCCGCTGGCCAGATACAGAATGGACATGTAAATCATGTTGTTGAGGCTGGCGGTGCCGAGGTCGCGCTGGACGAGCAGGAGCAGCAGTGATAGGGCGGTGATGAAAAGGGTGGGGAAGAGGAAGGCCAGTGCATTCAGACGAACGGGGGCGCGATCGGCAAGATAGGCAGAGAGGTACACTACCAGCAGGAGTTTGAGCGGCTCGGAGGGCTGGAAGTAGAAGCCGCAACATCCCAGCCACAGTCGCGGGCCGGCCCCGGCCGGATTGGTGCCGAGCAACAACGTCAGCGCGCTCAGCAACAACCCGCCGCCAAGCAGGAGGTATTTGTAGCGGCAGAGGTACCTGAGGTCCTGGGGCAGGTGCAGAATGGTCAGCAACGCACCCAGGCTTATCCCCAGCCAGATGGCTTGCCGCAGTCCCAGGGCCGAGTCGATGCGCCAGATGCTCAACAGCCCCCAGCCGCCGAGCATGAGCGCAATGGGGAGTAGCAGGGGGTCTTGTTCGCGGCGGTTGCGGAGGGTCCAGAGATGGGTGAGGTATGCCAGTCCACCCCATATCCCCAGGCCAGCCCAATGGGAAAGGCGATAGGAGACGTTCCACGAGCGCTCGCGGACGGCCGGTGAAAGGGTCAGAATGAGAGAGTACAAAAACAGGAAGATGGCCGCCAGCAAGAGGAGGCGGCCCTGGCGATGATAAGTCATGGGGAACGGCGTTTTTTTAGGATGGAAGGTATTTCCTGACGAGCAACCCCAATTTCTGAAGGGTGGCCGGCGGAATCTTATCGCGCTGGGTGATCAGGGCGTTGGCGAGTGCACTTCGACAGCCTCGGGTGCAGGTCGGGTTGAAGTGGCGGACAAGGTGTCGAATTGCATCCTGGGCGGTTTGCGTATTCTTGTTCAGGGTGCGGATCACCATTTCTACGGTCACCGGAGCCTGGCTGGTGTGCCATACGTCATAGTCTGTGACGTGTGCCATGATGGCGTAGCACATCTCGGCCTCGCGCGCCAGGAAGGCTTCGGGGGAGGCCGTCATGCCGATCAACGACATGCCCCAGGCGCGAAACACATGGGATTCGGCTTTCGTCGAGAAGCGTGGCCCCTCGATGGTAAGGAACGTTCCCCCGCGATGCAGCGGAGCACCGCTTTCTTTGACCGCCTTCTCCAGTTGCTCGGAGAGGTCCTCGCAAAAAGGGTCGGCCGGGCTGATATGTGCCACCAAGCCCTCGCCGAAGAATGAGCGGACGCGGTTTCGGGTGTAATCGAAGAGTTGATCGGGGATCACAATGTGCCCGGGAGCGTAGTCCTCGCGCAGCGAGCCACAGGCGCTGACGCTGATGAGGTACTCTGCCCCAAGGGATTTCAAGGCATAGATATTGGCGCGGTAAGGAACCTCGCTGGGGGTGAGGTGATGGCCAAGGCCGTGACGCGCCAGGAAGGCCATGCGTTGCCCCTCCAGCGTCCCAACCACGATGGGTGCGCTGGGCTTTCCAAAGGGAGTATCTAGATCGTATGCGCGCGTGTCTTGCAAATTGGCCATCTGATACAGCCCGGAGCCGCCGATGACAGCCAGTTGGACAGTTTCGCTCATGAGGCCTCCGAAGGATTTTGAGGGTTGAGGGGGAGCACTTCGCTCTCCAGAAGAATCACCAGTTTGGCCTTGCCGCAGCGGACCTCGTCGCCGCTGGCGAGGACGGTGGCGGTTGTCACCTTTTGGCCGTTTAGACGCGTGCCATTGGTGGACTGCAGGTCTTCCAGCCACCATTGTTTGTGATGGTAACGGAGTCGGGCATGGCTGGCAGACACGGTCTCGTCGTCGAGGGGGAGGTCGCAGGATGGGTCTCGGCCAAGGATGATCTCGGGCTGGGAAAAGGCGCGGGAAACAGCACCCCGCTTCTTCGTCCGCACCTCGATGCGGATGGATGGAATGCGGGTGGACTCTGCTTGATGGGCGGCCCGCCTCAGGTCTGACCAGAGTACCCATGTTGTCCATCCGAGGAAAGCGTACAGAGCCAGTGTGAGCAGCAGGCGCAGGGCCAGGGCGATCGTGCCGGTCATTCTGCCTTTTTCTTCGCAGGAGGCATGGTGCGCAGTACCGCCGTCGGGCGTTCGCTGCCCGTGCTTTTGTCCTTGAGGGGAGAGGTATCTGCCAGGTCGGGCCGAGGGGGTGGGTTGTCTTGCCCGAAGATCAAGGCTACGCCGGCCAGGGAAATGACATCACCCGGATAGAGCACGCTTTGACTGGTGCGCTGCCCGTTGACGAACGTCCCGCCCGTCGAGTTGAGGTCGAAGATGACGTAGCGTCCTTTGATGGCGCGGATTTGGGCGTGCAGGCGGGAGATACGCGGATCGTCGATGACGAGGTGGTTATCCAGGCGGCGACCGATGTTTACTACCGGGTCTCGCAGTGGAAAGACTTTAACTCCTTCGAGAATCAAAAAGGCATTCTCCGGAATGGGCTCGCTTTCCTGGTGGCTGCTCGCTGAAGCGACCTCCATGTTTTCTGTCTCCTCAATGACTTCCAGACGGTGAGAGGCAAGGATGTGAAAGGCGTCCGGGGATAGAGTGGTATCCTCCTGAAAAGTGATGAGGGGTGGAGTTCGGAATCGCAGGTTGGAGGCTTCGGCACTTATTTTCAACACCTCCAGCATGGTCTCCACCAGGCGCGGATCCTTCCATTTCACAAGGGAGGTGGGGTTGGCGACCAGTGTATAGACATCAGGGGCGAAACGGCTGCCATTGGCTTCCGTCATGACATTGGATTGCGCCGCTTCCGTGAGCTTTTGAACGAGCAGGGCCTGTGCTTTTTGGCCGGCAAACACGCTTGCCAAGTGAACTTCGATCAGGGATTTCAGGCGCGCTTCGAGTTCGTCGAGATTCATGGTGTGTAGTATTACTCTTGAGAATCTATCACAACCGTAAGGATTCTGAGCCGCGACACATCGTCCCCGTAGGGGATGGAGGTCGCGTTTGGGTTGCGACTTGAAAGTCGCGCTACGGCTTCTCTATAACGTGTGTTGCATGGGCACGGCCTCAGGCCTGCCGGACGTTTCCACAGAACAGATGCTATTATAGAAGCGGGAGGGCATTTTCGCAAGTCCTGTTGGGGCAGATGCCCATTTCTTCGGCCTGCTCGGGGGTCATTGCTGATGATTAGAGAGTCTGCTTGCAGTTGGGGCATTCCGGTTCGCCGGGCTTTATAACGAAGCCACAACGTGGGCAGGTGTGCGGTTGGAGCGTTCCCAGCGGGGCGCCGCACGCAAGGCAGGCTCCTTCTCCAATGGGATTGGCCGTGCCGCAGTAGTCGCAGGTCACGCGGCGCAGTCGCTCGGAGAGTTCCTGTGTTGCACCGTGCGCCTGGGCCACCCGTTCGATCGCCTGCCAGATGCGCTGACTCAACTGCAGATTTTCGAGGTCCTGGGCGAGATCGTCCAGGCGATGTAATAGATTCCAGGGGTTCAGCAATGCCGCCAGGGCTGTCTGTCCCAGAGAGGCTGCCGTGCCGAGCCATTCTTGTTGACCGAGATGGATGAGGAGGCCATCCGCTGTTTTCTGAAGCATGACCGTCAGTGCCGTAGGCCCGCCGGAGGAGACGCCCGGCCGCGTTCCAATCTGTACGATGAGATCATCTTCCCGGCCCAGGATCTGCGCCCGCAGAGCGCCGCGATCGAATTCGGCCAGCAGAGCATGAGCCACCTCAAGCGGGGTGAGATTGCCGTGCAGGATGCGTCTCTCCACGTTTTCGATTATAATCGCAAAGCGATTTCCTTCGTGAGTATATAACGCCATGCCGCGTTTTCGGTTTCTATCGTGGGCATTTGGAGCTGCTCTCTGTCTGGGGCTTGGGCTGGCCATCTCGTCCCGCGCTCGGGTCCTGGCTCAGGCCGGGGCCACGCAAACGCCCGCGGCGAGCGTGTACATTACAGTCCTGAACGACATTGGCGAGCCGGCCATCAATGTGCGCAGTGGGCCGAGCACGGCTTACTATCCGATCATCGGTCAGTTGCCGGTGGGGGCGACAGCGCCGGCGTTGGGGGTTTCTCCCGGGCGGGCCTGGATTCAGATTTCCTATCCAGCGGGTCCGGCCGGGGTGGGTTGGGTCTATGCGGAATATGTCTCACTTTCGCCCGGCTACCTGCCTGTGGTGCAACCGCCCCCGACCCCCACGTTGCCGGCCACGGCGACGTTCGACCCAACGTGGATCGCGCAGTTCAACATCCAGCCCACTCCCAGCCGCCTGCCCACATTCACGCCGCCGGTACCCCTGGCGATTCCCACCTTTTCAGACCCGCCGCAGCGTCCCTCGGCGGGCTTTCGAGCGGGGATGCTGATCCTTACTTTCGGCGCGATCGGTTCTTTGGGCCTGGCGATTTCCTTGATAGGCCGTCGCTGATGCGTGTACGCAAGTTCGCTCTGCTCTTCCTCCTGATCATAGGGGGGATGTTCCTAGCTTTGAAGGTACCACGGGTACGCGAGGCCGCCGCTCAACAGCCGACGGGGTCGGTTCCGACGGTAACCGGCACGCCGGGCGGGCCGACCGTTTCTGTGGATCCAAGCCTTGAGCAGATCGATGTGTATGCTGGCCCAAGCAGTTATAACTATCCGGCGATTGGGGTGCTGTTGACCGGCGTCGAGGTGCCGGCTCTGGGGCGGGCGCGCGAGGACGAGGATTGGATCCTGATCCGCTATGAGGGCGTGCCCGGCTCGGTGGGATGGGTCTATGCCCTTTACGTTTCTTTGAAAGGGGGAGCTGCGCTCCCTCTGGTGGATTCGCCTCCTACGCCTACGCCCGCCTCTACGCCCACGCTGAACCCCACTCTGGTGGCGGCCCTGCTTCCGGCGGGGACGGCCCTGCGCCTTCCCACTTACACCCCTCCCCCGCCGCTGGCCATCCCCGTGTTTATAGACCAGACCCGCCATCCAGGCCGCGTGCCGGTTGGCCTGTTGATCTTTGGATTCCTGTTCGTGGGGACGCTTGGGACGATTATTTCGTTTTTGCGCGGCCGGTAATGATTTAACTGTGGCATGAGCAGGAAGCGCCACAGGCATAGCCCGTCTCATCCTGTTCATGGGCGTGCCCTGGCGCGTTGGGACTCTCCACAACGAATCCGGGGCCGTGCTCGGCATCCTGAACAAAGTCAATTCTTGCTCCCGGCAGATAGCCGAGTGAGATTTCATCCACAACCAGGCGGATGCCATTTGAATCGAACGTGGTATCATCTGGGCGGATGTTGTTGTCTAGAGCCATGCCGAAACGCACGCCACAACATCCGCCGCCGGCCACGAAGACGCGCAGCGCATATCCATCCAGGTGCTGCTCCCGAATGATCTGACGCACGGCCTCGGCGGCCGTGGCACTCAGGGTGATGCCTGGGGTGTTGATTTGATTTAACATGGTCGCTCCTGAACCCATAAAGTGGAGTAATATTATCAGAATAAACTGCCCATGTCAACTTTGCTGTTTTGAAGTCAGGACAGGAGTTCGGACAAATCTGCGGAATGCTCGGAGCAGCGGGATACAGGCATGGCTGAGGCCTTCTCATCGCTGGGCCGCGATGTCCGCATTGCCGGCCAAGTGGGCTCAGGCGCGTGGCGCCTGCTGCGCCTGTCGCACAGCCGTTTGCCGGCCGTGCCTGATCAGACGACGGCCGGCCAAGAGCTGGCGTTATGGGTTCGCGGGCTGAAAGACCGTGGAAAGGCCCTTAGGAGCAAATTTTTCCAAAGGCCAAGAGCTGGCGTTATGAGTTCGCGGGCTGAAAGCCTGTGCGGCTACGGATGCGCCGCCCGGAGGCTGGCACTACAAGCCGGCGTTGCCAAGAACAGAAAAGGGCTACGCCGGGTGTTTGAAGGCCCCATTTGGCGATTTATCCAGCAACGGGCAACAAAAAACCTGCCCTTCACCTCCGGAATCGCGAAAGGCCCAGCTTTCTGTTCTTGAGTTGACGGTATGGATGGCACGGCTTCCAAAAAACAGGCAGCTTACCAATCGGGGTCGCTCGCAGGCGCCACGAGTGAAGAAATCGCCGCAGCCGCAACCCAGGTTGCTAAACGGGGGGGTGCCATTGTGACACTCTTTCCAATGCGAAAGTTCGGGCTGGGCCATCCGCCTCCTCTTACTACCGCTGCATTCCTGTTTCATCCGATTGGAAGGTGGGCTCCGCCTGCCAGGGAGCGTTGCCGCGGACTGGCCTGCGGCCTTGGCCAACCGCTGAACCGCGCCGTTGGCACGCCCCTTGCGTAAGGAAATTGGCATAAAAATTGGTGTTGAAGCAGGTAAAATTAGTGGTTGGTAGAAGGAGTAACTATGGCTCTCCAGCAAATTACAATCGAAATACCGCATAAGGTGCTTCTTGCCGAAAAGACGGACGCCGAGTCTTTTGGGCGTGAAATCCGCATGTTGGCGGCTGTCAAGTTATTTGAAATGGGTAGGCTTTCTTCTGGACGAGCCTCTGAATTAGCGGGCATGTCCAGAGTTGAGTTTTTGCTCAATTTGAGCCGTTACAAGGTTTTTCCATTTGCCGCCGAACTTGAGGATTTAGAAAACGCCCATGCTTAAAGCCATAAGCAATACATCCCCTCTTTTGTATCTACATCGTATTGGCGGTATTGAATGGCTTCCGAAAATATTTGATGAAGTGTGGGCGCCTGAAGCAGTTAGAAATGAATTGCAAGCAGGACGAGCAAAAGGTTACGATGCCCCCAATCCTGATGATTACTCATGGTTAAATATCGTCAATCCAAAGTCCACGCCTTCCGAATGGCTCGCTTTGGATTTGGGTGTAGGCGAAATTGCAGTGATGGCTTTGGCGTTGGAAAATCCAGAAAGGGTTGTTCTGCTCGATGACGTGCTTGCTCGTCGAACCGCACAGGCGGCAGGCTTGCAAGTTTGGGGAACATTGAAGGTTTTATTGGAAGCAAAATCTAATGGCATCATTGAGAAAGTTGAGCCGTATGTATTAAAACTGAACGATTCGGGTATGTGGATTTCTTCTGAAATCAAGGTGCGTATTCTTAAACTTGCAGGTGAGTCCTAAAGTCAAAAGCATGCCAACACAGCGTACCAAGAAACAGAAAAGGGCTACGCCGGGTGTTTGAAGGCCCCATTTGGCGATTTATCCAGCAACGGGCAACAAAAAAACCTGCCCTTCACTTCCGGAATCGCGAAAGGCCCAGCTTTCTGCTCTTGAGTTGACGGTATGGATGGCACGGCTTCCAAAAAACAGGCAGCTTACCAATCGGGGTCGCTCGCAGGCGCCACGAGTGAAGAAATCGCCGCAGCCGCAATCCAGGTTGCTAAACGGGGGGTGCCATTGTGACACTCTTTCCAATGCGAAAGTTCGGGCTGGGCCATCCGCCTCCTCTTACTACCGCTGCATTCCTGTTTCATCCGATTGGAAGGTGGGCCCCGCCTGCCAGGGAGCGTTGCCGCCGGAATGCTCTTGTGAGATAATCTCGCAAATCAACCTGGAAGGCAGGAACGTCTATGACCCATATCGTTGATCAGGTCTCTTTGGGAGCGATTGTGTTGGTGCGCGACCGCCTGCTCGAGCAGCAAGCGCGCGGGCGCAAGGTGTTACGCCTGGAATCGGGCGATCCCTCTTTCGATATTCCACTCCACGTGCGCGAGGCCATGGAAAAAGCCTTGCGGGATGGATTGACGCACTACACGGCCTCCACCGGCATTCCACCCTTGCGAGAGGCCATCTTCAAGAAAGTGAGCATACAGAATGGCCTGAAGATCCCCAGCCCGGATCACGTCGTGGTTACGAACGGTGGAATGCATGGCCTGTACGTCCTCTTCCGTGCCCTGCTCGATCCAGGGGATGAGGTGATCCTGCCGGATCCGATGTGGACCGAGATCGGTGAGAACATTCGTCTGGCCGGCGGCGTGCCGCGGCCGGTGCGCCTGCGGCCGGAGAACCACTATCAGTATGAGCCGGCGGAGATCGAGGCCGCGATCACGCCGCGCACGCGCGCCATCTTTGTCAACACGCCGCACAACCCTGTGGGAGTCGTAGCCGGTCGGGCGATCCTGGAGGCCATCGCGGCGTTGGCCGAGAAGCACAACCTGTTCCTGGTCAGTGACGAAGCCTACGAACACGTGATCTTCGATGAGGAGGAACACATCAGCCTCGGCTCTTTGCCGGCCGCGCAGGAGCGTACCCTCAGCGTGTACTCCATGTCCAAGACCTACGCCATGAGCGGACTGCGCCTCGGCTACGTGGTGGTGCCACAGCCGTTGTTTCTGGAGCGCATCAAGAAACTGGTGCGTTGCACGATCAACGGCGTCAACTCGGTCACGCAGTACGGCGCGCTGGCCGCTCTCAATGGTCCGCAGGACTTCACCCGCACGATGGCGCGGGAGTACCAGAAGCGTCGTGACCTTCTGTTCTCGGCCCTCGAACGCGCCCCCTATGTCCAACCCTTCAAGCCTTCGGGCGCCTTCTACCTCTGGACACGCATCCTGACGGATTGGCCCGGCTATGATGGCAGACGGGATGACTGGTCGATGACCAATTATCTGATCGACAGGGCCGGCCTCGGCTCCTCGCCGGGCTCGGCCTTTGGTGCAGCCGGCGCGGGGCACGTTCGCTTTGCCTTTTCCTGCTCCACCGAGCAGATCGAAGAAGCCGCGCGGCTGTTACCCGAGGTCCTGCAGGCCGCCGGGCGGGGATGAGACCTACGGCCCGAGGCCGTACAACTGACGATACACGACATAGATTTCGTAGATGTTGCGAATGTACTGACGCGTCTCCTCGAAGCGCACCGATTCGAGGAACAGGTCCGGGTCATCCCCCGCGAGTTGCTTCCACTCGAGCGCGTTGGCCGGCCCGCCGTTATAGGCGGCCAGGGCTGCGTACAGGTCTCCGCCCAGGCGCTGGCGATCGCTGGCCAGATAGGACGCGCCCAGAGTGATGCTCACCAGGGGGCGGTAAAGATGGTCGGCTTCGAAGTAGAGCGGCCACCCCAGGCGCTGGGCTATGGCGGCCCCCGTGCTGGGGATGATCTGCATCAGACCGCGCGCTCCGGCCGTCGAATGCACAAAGCCCTCGAAGAGACTCTCCTGACGCACCACGCTGAACAGGAACAAGGGATCGAAGCCCTCCTTCTGCGCGGCCGGCACAATCAGATCGGCATAGTACAACCCATAGCGAAGATGGCTGAAATAGGGCGGGGCCAGCATGGAGGAGGCATGGTCGTTGAGGCCGGCCAGGGTCAAGACCTGACGCGCGGCGAGGATCGCGGAGCGGTAGAGGCCGAGCTCGAGCAGGTAATTTGCAAGGCGATACGTCAACACGGCGTCGTTGCGGATGGCGTTGCGCAGATCCTCGAACTCCAGGCGTGCCTCCTCGTACAGGCCGAGGTTCCACAGTTCGCGGCCGCGCATCATCCGCGGGTCTGTCGCGAGGGGGCCGGGGCCGGAGAGGTCGGTGTTCTCGGGCAGGTTGAATTTCAAACGCATCCAAACGTCGGCGGCGCGACGCTCGGCGTTCAGATCCACGTTCAGATTGAAGGCGAGCGGTGGGGAGAAGGGCGGCTGCCCCAACAACAGGTCTCGGGCGCGCTCGCTGTAATATCCTCCCGCATCCAAGCCTTGAGCCTGCCGCCAGGCATCCTCGGCCTCGCCGGGATGGCCGAGGCGATGTTGCGTCTTGCCGATCCACAGATAGGCGCGAGCCTGCTCTTCTGGGCGGGTGGCCAGGATCAGGCTCTGTTGGAACAGGGGGAGCGCCGCGTTGTAATCGGCCTGACGGTACTGCATGATGCCGGCCAGGAAGACCGCCGTGGAGGCCTGTGCGCTGGAGGGGTATTCGACCGCCACGCGTTGCCACACCTGCGCGGCCTGGTCGAAGCGGCCATCGCGCTCTAAGATGCGCGCCGCGCTCATGAGCGCATCCACCACCTGGGGCGAGGCGGGTGCAGCCTGAACGAAGTCCAGCAGGGTCTGGGCTGCCTCGGGATATTGATTGAGCAGCCTCCATTGAAGGTCGGCTTTCTCCTGCCAGGCCTCGGACCATTTGGGATGCGCGGAATAGTTCTGGATGAAGTACGTGAACTCATCCACGGCAGCCGGGTAATTTTTCAGCTCACGCAGCGTCAGGGCGCGATAGTAATGGGCTGTGCCATCGTCCGCATGAGCCCCGATGAAGCGATCCAGCGCCAGGAGAGCGACGTCATATTGCCCGGCGAAGTAGTCGGTCAGACCGCGATCCAGGTCGCTGACCTCCACAGCGGCGTTGACCAATTCCACCAGTCCCAGGTAGGAATAATACGAAAGCGGGTAGTTCTCGACGGCATGGCGGAAGCGTTGGTAAGCCTGCTCCTTTTGATTCAGTACCAGGTAGGCCTGTCCGGCGAGGTAGTCCATTTGGGCCTTGATATAGTCGCTGGCGGTCGCGGCCGCGATGCTGTCGTACATGGATAGAGCCGTGGCGTAATCGCCGATTTGAGCGCGCGCCTGAGCGATTTTGATCTGCAGGACGTTGCCGTCGTCCAGATGAGGGGCCTCCTGGGCGGCGCGGTAAGCCGCCAGGGCGTCGACGTAACGGCCGGCGGCGGCGAGGGCATCGCCGCGCCGTTGCTGGACGTAGGAATCGAGCACGCCCGGACGCGCCACCAGATAGGCCTGATAGGCCGCCGCGGCTTCATCGTATTGCTGTGTTGCTTCGAGGACCCGGCCTTCGAGGAAATGCGCCGGACCGAGGTAGGGCGAATCTGGGAAACGGGCGATCAATTGCTGCAGGGTGGCGAGTGCCTCGGCATATTGTTTGTTGGCGATCTGGGCGCGTGCCAGGCCCCAGAGAGCCGCGGCCTGGATGGCCGCATCGCGGCTATCTGCCAGTGCGGCGCGATACTGAAGCGCGGCCGTCTCCACATCTCCGTTGAAGAGGGCGCGATCGCCGCTTTCCACGCGCACAATGGGAACGGGCGTGGGAGAGGGGGAGGGGGTCAAGGGAATAGCAGGAGTGGGCGTGGGGCCGGGCGCCGTTGTGGGCGGTGTGATCAGGGGGAAGCGGTTCGAGGGCAGGTTGCAGCCGAGGAGGGCCGCGCCCAGCCCAAGTCCAAGCAGACGGTGAAGAGGTCTCATGTTGTCCCTTATACTGATAAAGCGCAGGGGTGTCAATCCCCTGAGTCTTGTTCCATGCTTCAGGTTCTGGACAAGAATGGCGGGACATGATAAACTCTTGCCCGTTGACATCGGCGCACTCTCCGCGAGTGCGCCTTTTCCTGCGAGTCGCATATGGACATCGTGATCACCGGTTCTGTGGCTTACGACTATTTGATGACTTTCCCGGGCCTGTTTCGCGAGCATATCCTGCCCGAACGCCTGTCGTCCATCAGCCTTTCATTTCTGGTGGAAAGCATGTCGCGCCAGCGCGGCGGTGTGGCGCCGAACATCGCCTATACCATGGCTCTGCTGGGGCAGCGGCCGCGCGTGATGGCCACGGTCGGGGAGGACTTCGACGAGTACCGCGCCTGGCTCGAATCGAAGGGCGTGGACACCAGCCTGATCCAGACCATTCGAGGCGTGTTCACGGCTTCGTTCTTTGCGACCACAGACCGGGATTCGGCTCAAATCGCATCGTTCTACCCCGGCGCCATGCTTCACGCTTCATCGCAATCTCTGAAGGACATTCCGTTCAGGCCCGATCTCGTAGTGATCTCGCCCAACGCGCCCGATGCCATGATGAAGTTCGCAGCCGAGTGCCGGGAATTGGGCCTTCCGTATCTGTACGATCCCAGTCAGCAGGTATTGCGCCTCGAAGGAAAGGAACTGGCGCGTGATATGGAGGGGGCGTACTTCCTGTTTTGCAATGATTACGAATTTGGCCTCATTTCGAAGAAGACCGGCTGGAACCTGCCGCGCGTGCTTGAGCACGTGCGCGTCGTGGTCATTACGCGGGGCAAGCAGGGTGCAACGTTGTACACCGGCCGCGAGGAGGTCTTCATCCCCACCGTGCCCGAACGGCAGATCGTCGATCCGACCGGGGTCGGCGATGCGTTCCGCGGCGGTTTTTTGAGCGGTTATGCGCGCGGCTTCGATTGGAGGTTGTGTGGCGAGATCGGCGCGCTGGCGGCGGTCTACTGCCTGGAGCAACAGGGGCCGCAGAATCACGCCTACACCTTGGAGGAGTTCATCCAGCGTTTCCGCCAGCATTTTGACGATGGCGGGCGGCTCGACGCCCTGCTGTGATTCACGCTCCGGCAAGGCCGAACAAAGCCTTCCCCTGAAAGAACTGTGCCCACCGCGAAGATACGGGAGTGCCACATTCCTCTCGCCTTTGGATGGCGGGATAGAACCCATGCTACGATTTCTTCAAACTAAGGAGTGATCGATGGACAGGTATGACATCAAGGATATTCACCTGGCCGAGGGCGGCCGGCGGCGCATCGAATGGGCCGAGCGCGAGATGCCCGTGCTGCGCCAGATCCGCGAGCGCTTTGCGAAGGAACGGCCCCTGCAGGGCATTCGCCTCTCGGCCTGTTTGCACGTCACCACCGAGACGGCCAACCTGGCGCGCACGCTGACGGCCGGCGGCGCCGACCTGGTCTTGACGGCCTCCAACCCGCTCTCCACCCAGGATGATGTGGCCGCGGCACTGGTTCATTTCTATGAAATACCGGTCTTTGCCATCAAGGGCGAGGATAACGCCACGTATTACAGGCACATCGGCGCCGCGCTCGACCATCGGCCACACCTGACCATGGACGATGGCGCCGACCTGGTTTCCACCCTGCACAAGGAGCGCCGCGACCTATTGCCCGGGGTCATCGGTGGCACGGAGGAGACGACCACCGGCGTCATCCGTCTGCGCGCCATGGCCGCCGATGGGATGCTGAACTTCCCGATCATGGCCGTGAACGACGCCATGACCAAGCACTTCTTCGACAACCGCTATGGCACCGGCCAATCCACGATCGATGGGATCATCCGCGCCACGAATGTTTTGCTGGCCGGCAAGAAGTTCGTCGTGGCTGGTTACGGCTGGTGTGGGCGCGGCCTGGCGGCGCGGGCGCGCGGCATGGGTGCCCAAGTGATCGTCACCGAGGTAGACCCGCTCAAGGCGCTGGAAGCCGTGATGGATGGCTACGAGGTCATGCCCATGATCGAGGCGGCTAAAGTGGGCGATATCTTCTGCACCGTGACCGGCGACATCAACGTCATTGACGCTCCCCACTTCGAGGTCATGAAGGATGGCGCCATCATCGCCAATTCGGGTCACTTCAACGTTGAGATCAACATCCCGGCCCTGGAGAGAATCAGCCAGGGCAAGCCCGGTCTGGTGCGTCCCTTTGTGGAACAGTATGTCACCAAAGATGGCCGCAAGATCAACCTGCTGGGGGAGGGGCGTCTGATCAATCTGGCCGCGGCCGAGGGCCATCCGGCCTCCGTGATGGATATGTCCTTCGCCAACCAGGCCCTGGCGGCCGAGTTCATGGTCAGGAACGCCGGAAAGTTGGAAAAGAAGGTATACCCCGTGCCGGAGGAGATCGACAGAGAAATCGCCCGCCTCAAACTTCAGGCCATGGGCGTGCAGATCGACGTGCTCACCGACGAGCAGCTCAAGTATTTGAGTTCCTGGGAGGAGGGGACGTAGATGGGAAGCGCGCCGGGAGCCTCTCCGACTGAACCTCCTGTGCTTCTCCTTGAAGTTTGCGGCCAGATAGAAACGGAAGGAATATGTTCTCGAAATTTCGCGAACCCGTCAGCGGCCTGACCCACCTGGGCGGGGCGCTGGCCTCGCTCGGTGGGCTGATCGCTCTGCTCCTGGTCGGCTGGCAGAGCGTGGAAAAAGTGCTCTCATCCCTGGTCTACGGCATCAGCCTGGTTGGATTGTTCTCTGCCAGCGCGGCGTATCATCTTACGCGCGCCCGGCCGCGGGTCATCGAGGCGCTGCGCAAACTCGATCACTCGGCCATCTACCTGCTGATTGCCGGGACGTACACGCCCTTTTGCCTCAACGCCTTCGAAGGGTTCTGGCGTTGGGGCTTGCTGTCCATCATTTGGGGGCTGGCGGTGCTCGGCATCGGGGTCAAGATGTTCACCCTCCGTGCCCCGCGTGCCCTGACGGCCGGCGTGTACGTGGCCATGGGATGGCTGGCCCTGATTGCGATCGGCGAGATGCTGCTCAGGCTCTCGCCTTTCGTGTTGACGTGGTTGATCGCCGGCGGTGTGATCTACACTCTCGGCGCGATCGTCTATGCCACGAGGATCCTGAACATTCGTCCGCCTGTGTTCGGCTTTCACGAGGTCTGGCACATCTTCGTCCTCCTGGGAGCGTTGGCCCATTTTATCGCCGTCATGGGCGTGGTCTGGCCAAAGGGATAACCCAAGAGAACGCATGCAGATCGAACGAACGGATCTCCGCAACATTGCCATCATCGCTCACGTCGACCACGGCAAAACCACCCTTGTCGATTTCATGCTTCGTCAGGCGCATGTCTTCCGCGCCAATCAAGTGGTGGCCGAGCGCGTGCTGGATTCGAACGACCTCGAGCGCGAGCGCGGCATCACTATTCTGGCCAAGAACACTGCCATTTCTATATTCGATGCCCTTGCCGGACGGATGGTGAAGATCAACATCGTGGATACGCCCGGCCATGCCGATTTCGGCGGCGAGGTCGAGCGCGTCATGAACATGGTCGACGGCGTGCTTCTGCTGGTGGATGCCGCCGAGGGCCCCATGCCGCAGACTCGCTTCGTGCTCAAGAAGGCGCTGCAGATGGGACACAGGGCGGTGGTGGTCATCAACAAGGTGGACCGCCGGGATGCCGAACCCGGCCGCGTGTTGAACGAGACCTTCGACCTGTTCATCGAACTGGGCGCGAGCGAACAACAGGCAGACTTCCCGGTGATCTATGCTCAGGCCACGGCCGGCCGCGCCGGCCTCACCCCTGCCCTCGGACCGGACCTCCAGCCCCTGTTCGAGGCCATTTTGCGACACCTCCCCGCGCCACGCGTGGACCCTGATGCGCCGTTGCAAATGCTGGTCACCACCCTCGGCTACGACGATTATCGCGGCGTGACGGCGGTGGGCCGTCTCTTTGCCGGCCGCATGCGGGTTGGGCAGAAATTGGCCCGTCTGACGCTCGATGGTCAGAACTTGCCGGAAACTGCCCGCTATCTTTATACCTTCCAGGGCCTGAATAAAGTCGAAGTGCCAGAAGCCGCCGCGGGCGACATTGTTTCCCTGGCCGGCCTGGAGGGGATTGCCATCGGCGAGACCCTGGCCGATCCAGCAAATCCCGTTGCTTTACCGACCATCAGAGTCGAAGAGCCGACGGTGCGCATGACCTTTGGCGTTAACACGTCGCCGTTCGCGGGGCGGGAGGGGAAGTGGAGCACGTCGCGCAAATTGCGCGAGCGTCTTTACGATGAGCTTCGCACGAACGTGGCATTGCGCGTGGAGGATACCGACTCGGCAGAAAATTTTCTGGTCAGCGGGCGCGGTGAATTGCATTTGGGAATCCTGATCGAAACCATGCGGCGCGAAGGATATGAATTTCAAGTTTCCAGGCCGGAAGTGATTTTCCACAAAGCCGAAGATGGTTCATTGCTCGAGCCCTATGAGGAAGTCCACATTGAAACCAGCCGCGAGACGGTCGGGGCGGTGGTGGAGATGCTTGGAGCGCGGCGCGGCAAGATGCTGGATATGCAGGATGCTGGCCAGGGGATGGCGCGCCTGGTATACATGGCCCCGACGCGCGGCCTGTTGGGATTCCGCTATCAGTTCCTGACGGTGACGCGCGGCGCGGGCGTGATGCATACCATCTTCCACGGCTACGATGAGATGGCCGGCCCGCTGGCCGCGCGCAGCAACGGCTCGCTCGTTGCCATGGCAGCCGGCCTGACAACGGCCTATGCTTTGCAAAACGCAGAGGCGCGCGGCGTGTTGTTCTACGGCCCCGGCGTGGAGGTTTACGAGGGAATGGTCGTGGGAGAGCACGCGCGCCCCGGCGACCTGCCTATCAATGTATGCCGGAAGAAGCATCTGACCAACGTGCGCGCCGCGCGCGGCGACATGGAGATCCGCCTCACACCGCCCCGGCAGATGTCCCTCGATGAAGCGATCGAATATCTGGCTGATGACGAACTGCTCGAAGTCACGCCGGCCGCGTACCGCATCCGAAAACGAATTCTCAACACCGAGGAACGTGGCAAGAAAACGAAGAGATAACGGGGACGCCACAGGGAGGGATAGTATCACCCATTAGCGGAGAAGCCTGCCTCATCCGGCGTGCAGATGATTTTATCTGCGCTTTCGAGCGAGGTGGTTACAAAGCAATACGGCTTTGGTGCATGAAAGGTTTGACAAAAGCGGCGTGAGCATGTAACTTTGAGTTTATGTCAAAACAAACAAAGCCACGCCCACGCCAGAAAGCATTATACCGTGTCAAGAACTGGTCGGAATACGACAAAGCGCTGGTACAGTGCGGCTCGATCACGTTCTGGTTGTCAGACGATTTTGAAAAGAGCTGGCTCTACACTGGCGAAAAGCAACGCG
>JBBIKK010000001.1:0-114758 GCA_037445475.1 Chloroflexota bacterium | reverse complement strand
GCTCTTCCGATCTCCGGCCCGATTCGGCTGGGCGTTCACGCTCGGCCGCGCCTACCACCTCACGCAAGAGGACAAATACGCCGCAGCCTTCTGGCGATACTTTGAGACCTTTACAGAATCCAATCCTCCCTACCTTGGCCCACACTGGATGAACGGTCAGGAGGTGGCGATTCGCCTGCTGGCGCTGATCTGGGCCGCGCAGGTTTTCGAGGCCGCGCCTGCCTCCCGTGCGGCGCGGCGGCAGTGCCTGGTCGAATCGATCGCCGCCCATGCCGGGCGCATTCCGCCCACGTTGATCTACGCCCGCGCCCAGAACAACAATCACCTTGTGATCGAGGCCGCTGCTCTGTACGCCGCAGGGCGGGCGCTCAACAACCCTAAATGGCGAGAAATGGGCTGGCATTGGCTCAACCGATCCTTCCAAAATCAGATCAGTCCCTACGGGGAATACATCCAGCAAAGCACCAATTATCACCGCCTGATGTTGCAGACGGCTCTCTATGTGAACGCCATCAAGGACCATGACTGGCCGCGCGCCACTTCTCTGGCCTTGGCGCGCGCGGCCCACTGGCTCTTCTCCATGCTGGACCCCGCTTCGGGTTGCGCTCCGAACCTGGGCGCCAACGACGGATCGCTGCTCCTGCCCCTGAGCACGACCCCCTTCAACGATTTCCGCCCGACCGCGCAGGCCGCCGCCCGGGCCTTCCTCAAGATGCAAATGCCGCCGGGCGTTTGGGATGAATTATGCCTCTGGCTTGGCCTGGCGCCGGTCTCGAAGACGTACGAGCCCCAACATTACATGAGCGACAACCTGCACGGGCCGAATTCATGGGCCTTTCTGCGCGCTTCATCGTTCAAGAGCCGCCTGGCGCACATGGATCAACTCCACCTCGACTTATGGTGGCGCGGCCTGAACATCGCCCAGGACGCCGGCACGTACTCCTACAACGCCGCTCCGCCCTGGGACAACTCCCTGACCACGACGCGGGTGCATAACACGGTCACGGTGGATGGCGGCGAGCAGATGCGCCGCGGCGGGCGATTCCTGACGCTGGATTGGGTCAATGCCTACGCGCGAATCGAGGTGGCAGCCGGGCAGGATACGCTCCAGCGAATGAGAGCCTGGTACAGGGGGCCTCGCGGCATACGACATGAACGAGCGGTAACTGTCTACACGAATGAAGGCTGGCGGGTGGTGGATACCCTGACCGCCCGGCACGCCAAACCACATACCTATCGCCTGCACTGGCTTCTGCCAGACTGGGAATGGGAGATCGAGGAACAGAGGCACGGAGCGCGCCTGCGCCTCAAATCGCCCCACGGCTGGGTGGAACTGAAGGTGGCGTGCGAGGCCGTATCGCCCTCCCATCCCGAAGCAGGCTCCCTTCCGCGCTGCCGCGTGAGGCTCGTGCGCGCCGGCGAAGTGATCTACGGCTCGGGTCAGGCACTCGCCTTCGAGGGCTGGGTCTCTCCAACCTACGCCGTCAGACAGCCGGCCCTGTCCTTCGCGCTGGAGGTGCACGCGCCGCAAGGCGCCGTCTTCACAACGGATTTCTCCTTCCCTGTTTCAGTTCTCGCCCCTTCTGGGGAGAAGGGCGGGCCGGGAGAACACTGACCATGCACATCCTCCTCGTTCATCAGGCCTTTGCCACCCTGTGGGAGCCCGGCGGGACGCGTCACCACGAATTCGCGCGCCTGCTGGCCGAGCGCGGGCACAAGGTCACGATCATCGCCTCGCCGGTCAGTTATCTGACCGGCAGCCCCGCTGCCCCGGCCCCGCAGCGGGAAGAGGTCGAAAAAGGCGTGAGGGTGTTGCGCGCCCACGTTTATTCAGCCCATCATCGTTCCTTCTTTCATCGCCTGATCGCCTTTTTCTCTTTCATGATCTCGTCCTGGCTGCTCGGCCTGAAGGTGAAAGACGTAGACCTGGTGTGGGGCACCTCCCCGCCCCTCTCTCAGGGCCTGACCGCCTGGGCGCTGGCACGGATCCAACGCGCGCCTTTTCTATTCGAGGTACGCGACCTGTGGCCACAGTTCGCGGTGGCCGTGGGCGTGTTGAGGCATCCCATTCTGATTCAACTCTCCGAATGGCTGGAGCGCCTCCTCTATCGCCACGCCGAGCGGGTGATGGTTAACAGTCCGGGGTTTATCGCCCATGTCCAGGAGCGCGGCGCGAGGCGGGTGGAGCTGATTCCCAACGGCGCAGACCCCGCCATGTTCGATCCCCGGCAGGACGGGGCGGATTTCCGTCGGGTGCACGGATGGGGCGACCGATTCCTTGTGCTCTATGCCGGCGCGCACGGCATCTCCAACGATCTCCATGTCGTGCTGGAGGCGGCAGAGCGTCTCGCACATAAGCAAAACATCCAGTTTGTGTTGCTCGGCGATGGAAAGGAAAAGCCTGCTTTGCAAGCGCGCGCCAGGGAGAGGGGGCTGAGCAACGTGGCCTTTCTTCCCCCCATCCCCAAGTCCGGGATGCCTTCTGCACTGGCCGCCGCCGATGCCTGCATCGCCATCCTCAAGCCCCTCGAGGAATACAAAACGACGTATCCAAACAAGGTCTTCGATTATATGGCCGCCGGGCGACCGATCGTGCTGGCGATTGACGGCGTGATCCGCGAGGTGGTCGAGGCCGCCGGGTGCGGGATCTATGCTCAGCCGGGGAATCCGGCCGCGCTGGCAGAGGCCATCCTTTCCCTGGAAGCCGATCGCCTCCGCGCCCGCCAGATGGGCATGGCAGGGAGAAGGTATCTGGAGGAGAATTTCTCGCGCCAGGCGCTGGGCGAGAAATTGATCGCCATCCTGGAAGATATGGCCAGGCCGTCCCTGCGTGCTCCTCTGTGATCGCCGGCGGCGGACAGAGGCGGCCCTCCCGTCGCGCCCCTCTCAGCCCAGCCGGCCGGTGATATACGCCTCGGTCAATTCCTGTTTGGGGCGCGTGAAGAGTTCATCGGTGGCCGCGAACTCCACCAGTTCGCCCAGCCAGAACAGGCCGGTGTAATCCGAGACGCGCGCCGCCTGCTGCATGTTGTGGGTGACAACGACGATGGTGTAGTCCTTTTTCAGCGTAGCAATCAATTCCTCGATGCGCAGGGTGGCAATCGGGTCGAGGGCCGAGGTGGACTCGTCCATCAAGATCACTTCGGGCTGCACGGCCAGCACGCGCGCAATGCACAAACGTTGCTGCTGCCCAAGCGAAAGCCCCAGGGCGTCCATCTTGAGGTGATCCTTGACCTCGTCCCACAGCGCAACGGCGCGCAGGCTTTTCTCGACGACCTCATCGAGGTCTCCGTGCATGCCCATGATGCGCGGCCCGAAAGCCACGTTGTCGTAAATGGATTGGGGAAAGGGGTTCGGCTTTTGAAACACCATCCCCACGCGCTGGCGGAGCGTGACCACGTCCATGCCATTGGCGTAAATATCCTGCCCATGCAGCAGGATCCTCCCTTCCAGGCGCGCATTCGCAATGGTGTCGTTCATTCGATTGAGGCAACGCAGGAAGGTTGACTTGCCGCAGCCGGAGGGGCCGATCAAGGCCGTCACCTGGCGGGGCCGAATCTCCAAGTTGATGTTGGACAGGGCGCGTGAGGCGCCATAATAGAAATTGAGATTTTGAACCGAGAAAACCGCCTGTTCCATGCACATGAGTTGATTCTATCATGGCCATTCTCGGCCCTCCATGCCCCGGCCGGCGTGCCCCGGAATTCGGCTATAATTCGACCCGATGAAGTCATCCCTCTGCCTGGCGTTCCTGCTGTTCTTGACCGCCTCGTGCGCCCCTGATTCCTCTTCCGCTTCACCTTCATCCCAAGCGGCTGTGTACATCCAGAATAAAGGCTCCGATACCATCGTCAACCTGGCGCTGGCGTGGGCAGAGAAGTATCAGGAGATCCACCCCGAAGTCCGCATCTCGGTCACCGGCGGCGGGTCGGGGACGGGCATCGCGGCGCTCCTCAACGGGACGGTGGATATTGCCAATGCCTCCCGTCAGATTTCTCCCGAAGAGAAGCAGGCGGCCGAGGCGCGCGGCCTGCGGCCATTTGAATTCGTCGTCGCCCGCGATGCCATTGCCGTCCTCGTCAACCCCGCAAACCCTATCAGCCGCCTCACTCTGCAGCAGGTCTCTGATATTTACAGCGGCAAGATCGAAAACTGGAAGGAGATCGGGGGCTATGATCGCCCCATCGTCCGTCTCTCGCGCGAGACGAATTCGGGCACCCACGTTTATTTTCTGGAGCATGTGATCCGCCTGGGCGACAAAAAAAATAAGACGCTGTTCTCCATGGACACATTGCTCCTGCCATCTTCGGAAGGGATCATTGCCGAGCTGCGTGACAACCCCAATGCTATAGGCTATGACGGCCTCGGCTATGTTCCCACGGATGGGACAGTCAAGGTGATTGCCATTGCCCGTAACGAGCATGGCCCCTACGTCCTGCCGACCATTGAGAGTGTCAACAACAAGGCGTATCCGATCGCGCGCGACCTGTACATGTACACCGCCGGCGAGCCGACGGGCGTCGTGAAAGAGTACCTGACGTGGATCATGTATTCCACCGAGGCACAGGAGATTGTGGGCAAATTAGGCTTTGTGCCCATGCGATGACTTTCATCCCTCTGAGGGCCGCGCAAGGAATCTGCTATGGAGAAGACTCTCAACGCACGCGAATTCCTCATCACCCGCCTGATCAAAGCCAGCGGCTATTCGGCGATTCTCTTCATCGTGCTCATCTTCATCTTCCTCATGCGGGAGGGCCTCCCGGCCCTGAGCGAGGTGCCGCCGGCCTCGCTCTTCAGCGTACGCTGGTATCCGATCGAGGATCAATACTTCGGCATCCTGCCGCTGCTGAGCGGCTCATTGATCGTCACCCTCGGGGCCGGGGTGATCGCCGTGCCGTTCGGGATCGGCACGGCAGTCTACATTTCTGAGATCGCCCCGCGCTGGATGCGCGAGATTCTCAAGCCTCTGGTGGAACTGCTCGGCGGATTGCCCTCCGTTGTGCTCGGATTCCTGGGCATTCTCATCCTCGCTCCATTCCTGCGACGCCTGCTTGACCTACCGACCGGGCTGACGGCTCTCACGGCCTCCCTGCTCCTCGGCGGCATCGCCGTCCCTACGGTGGTCTCAGTGGCCGAGGATGCGCTGGATGCGGTGCCGCGCGCCTATCGCGAAGGGGCGTGGGCGCTGGGGGCGACGCGCTGGCAGACGATCTGGCGCGTGACCCTGCCGGCGGCGCGCTCCGGGGTGTTAACAGCCGTGATGTTGGGCATTGGCCGCGCCATCGGCGAGACCATGGCCGTCATGATGGTGGCCGGCAACGCCCCCGTGCTGGCGCTCACGCCCTGCAGTCTGTTCTCGCCCGTGCGCACCATGACCGCCACGATCGCGGCCGAGATGGGCGAGGTCGCGAACGGCTCCACCCACTATCACGTCCTGTTCTTCATTGGCATCGTATTGTTCCTTGTCTCGCTGGCCGTGAACATTGCTGCCTCCTCGGTCGTCTTTCGCACCAGAAAACGCGCCGAGCGCATCTTATCCTGAGATCCCAATCACAACCGCCGAGAGCCAGGCATGAAGCGCCGCCCTGTTCTCCATCGCCATCTTGCCCAGCGCCTGGGCTTTTCGTTCCTGAGCCTGATGGCCATTCTGACCGTCCTGCCCATCATCGGGACGGTGGTTTACATTCTTGTTCAGGGTGCGCCGGTCATTTCGTGGGAATTTCTGACGGGCTTTCCGCGGGATGGAATGCGCGCCGGCGGCATCCTGCCGGCCATCGTCGGCACGTTTTACCTCACACTTGGCACGGCCATCTTTTCCGTCCCGCTGGGTGTGGCGGCAGCCATTTATCTCTCGGAGTATGCGCCGGAACATCGCTGGACGCGGCTCATCCGCATCGCGATCATCAACCTGGCCGGCATTCCCTCGGTCGTCTATGGCCTCTTTGGGCTGGGGCTGTTCGTGTTGTTCCTGCGCCTCGGCACCTCCATTCTGGCCGCCTCGCTGACGCTCTCCATCATGACTCTGCCGGTCATCATCAGCACGTCCGAGGAAGCCCTGCGCGCCGTTCCGCAGGCATTCCGCACGGTGAGCATCTCGCTGGGCGCCACCCGCTGGCAGACGATCCGTCGCATTGTATTGAAGGAAGCCCTGCCCGGCATCCTGACCGGCGTCATCCTGGGCCTGGAGCGTGCCGCCGGCGAGACGGCTCCCATCCTGTTCACCGGCGCGTCTTTCTTCCTCCCACGCCTGCCGCATTCTCCCCTGGACGCCACCATGGCTTTGCCTTATCACTTGTTCGTCATCTCCACGCAAGTGCCCAACATGCCCATCCATATTCAATACGGCACGGCCCTGGTATTGCTGGTCTTCGTGCTAGGGATGAACCTGACGGCCACCATCATCCGCTCCAGGGCCAGGGCGAGGAGGCAGTGGTGAGCCGCGTCTCGCCGTTGGCGGCCGGGAGAGCGAGGAGAGCATCGCCCGTGGCCGATAAAATCGTCATCGAACATCTCTCCCTGCAATACGCGGATGGCACCGAGTCGCTGCGCGATGTGAGCATGGTCATCCCGCCCCATGCCATCACCGTGCTCTTCGGCCCGGCCGGCGGCGGCAAGTCCACCCTGCTGCGTTGCCTCAACCGCCTCAACGACCTGACGGAAGTCAGGGCCAGCAGCGGACGCATTCTGATAGATGGCGAGAACATCCTCGATCCGAAGACGGACGTGATCGCCCTGCGCCGCAAGGTGGGCATGGTCTTTGCCAGGCCCGTCGTCCTGCCCATGAGCATCCGCCAGAATCTGACCTACGGCCTGGAACTGGCGGGGGAGAAACGCCGCTCGCGGCTGGAGGAGGCCGTTGAGCGCAGCCTGAGGCTGGCGGCCCTGTGGGACGAGGTCAAGGATCGTCTGAACGACCCGGCCGTGGCGCTCTCAGGCGGGCAGCAACAGCGTCTGTGTCTGGCGCGCGTGCTCGCCCTGCAGCCCGAGGTCATCCTGCTCGATGAGCCCACCTCGGGGCTCGATCCCATCTCGACCGGCAAAGTCGAAGCGGCCCTGCAGGAATTGAAAAAGGAATACACGATCGTCCTTGTGCCCCATTCCATACAACAAGCGGCGCGCGCAGCCGATTACGCGGCGTTCTTCCTGCAAGGCGAACTGATCGAGTACGGCGAGGGGGGAAGCCTCTTCACGGCCCCGAAGGATAAACGCACGGAGGATTACATCACCGGGCGTTTCGGTTGATTCGAAATGAAAGAATCTTCGGGCGGACGAGAGGCGGGTCATCGCCGCAAAGGCAACTATTGACATCCAATTCAAGATGTGTCATACTCACCCCAGTGGTTCAGAGGGATATCCATGGTTGGCTATCCTTTAGGAAGGAGGAGGTGATGTCCCACATGGATAGTAGCATCAAACCCGGCGCTGTGGCATCCCTCCTCAATGAGTAGGAAGCCACAGCGCCCACGAATGCCGTCCACAAGACGGCATTCTGGTTTAGAAGCAGTATAATGTGCCCATGCCCGGAAAATCATCCGCTCCCCACATGCAAGGAATGCTGCGCTGGCTCATCCCGCTGGCCACGCTGACGGCGCTTGGGGCGTGGGTCTCTCTGGCGCCGCCGGGGGCGATGGGCAAACTGGACGCAATCGGGTATGCCGTCTGCCATCGCCTCGAGGCGCGCTCGTTCCATGTGAGCGGCCGGCAAATGCCGCTGTGTGCGCGTTGTACGGGCGAATTCAATGCAGCCGTCATCGCGTTGATCGTTCAGGGATTCGTCAGTCGTCGGCGCAGCCGGTGGCCGTCGCGGGGCATTCTCGCTCTGCTGGTGTTATTCTTCATTCTCTTTGCCGTAGATGGAAGCAATTCGTATCTTTACCTGCTCAAACAGAATCGGGCCGGCCTTCTCGCCAACCTGCCCACCCTATATGTTCCCAACAACACGCTCAGACTCTTCACCGGCAGCGGCATGGGCCTGGCGCTGGCCTGCCTGCTCTACCCCATGTACAACCAGAGCCTCTGGCACGCCCCCGACGAACGACCATCGCTGAGCTGGCCTCAATTCGGAGGGCTAGCCGGAGCCGTGCTTCTGGTGAATTTCGGAATCCTGACGGAGAATCCCCTCGTCCTCTATCCGGTTGCTCTGCTCAGCGCACTGGGCGTGCTGACCCTGTTGAGCATGGTCTTCAGCATGGTGTGGGTCATAATGATGAAACAGGATAACTCCTTTGAGCGTCCTGGCCAACTCTGGCTTCCTGCGGCGGCCGGGCTGACGCTGGCCCTGCTGCTGCTCCTTAGCATCGATTGGCTGCGCTTCCATCTGACACAGACCTGGAGCGGCTTCCCCGGCCTCTCAGGATAAGGAGAAGAACATGGAGATGCTGCTGGGTATCTTCTCGGCTTTTGGTCTCTCGGCCAGTGCAGGCCTCAACGCCTACATTCCCCTGCTGGTTATCGGCGTCATTGCCCATTATACAGATTGGATCACACTGGCCTCACCATGGGACACCCTGGCCAATCCATACATCTTGATTTTGATCGGCATTCTGCTCATCATCGAGATGCTGGCCGATAAAGTCCCTGCCATCAACCACATCAACGACCTGATTCAGACTTTCGTGCGGCCGGTCGCTGGAGCCATTGCCTTTGCGGCCAGCACCAACGTGATCACCAGGATTCACCCCGTGCTGGCGCTGGCATGCGGATTGCTGGTAGCCGGAAGCGTACATGTGGTCAAGTCGGCTGCCGTGCGGCCTGTGGTCACAGCCACCACGGGTGGAATGGGGAACATCCCCATCAGCCTGGCAGAGGACGCGACCTCCGCGGTGGTGTCGCTCCTCGCCATCCTAGTGCCCATCGTCATTGCCCTGCTGGCCAGCATGGTCATCGTCTTCCTGCTCTGGTGGTGGGTGCGGCGCTCTGCATGAGGCCGGAACCCCAGTAAACCCTGTTTCTCACCCCTGCAATGGAGAGGCAGATGCTTCGAGTGATTTTGAACTCCGTCGCGCACATGAATCATTTCTATCCCAGCGTGGCAGCCGTGGTGACGGTGCAACACGGCGAGAAGAGAAACGCCATGGCTTGTGCCTGGCATTCGGCTCTCTCGTTCGATCCGCCATTGTATGGTGTGCTTATCTCGCCCAAGCGTTTCTCCTATCAACTCATCCTGAACGCCGGCGCCTTTGCGGTCAATTTCCTGCCTTACGAAAAGGCCGAACTGATTGCCGGCGTGGGGCGGAACTCCGGGCGGGATATGGATAAATTTGCCGTCTTTTCCATGGCCTTTGAGCCATTGTCAGAGGCCCTCGCCCCCATCTTGCAGGACGCCTATGCGGCCTACGAGTGCCGCCTGACGGCGCGTCACCCCTGCGGCGACCACGATCTGTTCGTAGGCGAAGTCGTGCGGGTGCATCAGGCGCCGCAGGCCTTCAGCCAGGAGGGCGTGCTGGAGATCGGCCGGGTTCGCCCGGCGCTCTACCTGGGGGTTGACTGGTACACAACGACCGCCCCAGAGCCGCCTCGTCGCCTGCGCGGCCGAGTGTAGTCAAAACTGCCTCCAGACTATCCGACTCTCATGAAATGCTGTGAGCCGAACCGCGCCTGAAGTTCTTCGAGGGCACTCAGCGCCTGCTTTCTCTCCTCTGCGCTCAGAGGCAACGCCTCGAACTCATCCCGGTCCAGGATCGTCTGTTTTCCCTCCGCGGAGATCCACAGGTCAAGCGCCAGATCCACGTAGGAGACCTCCCCCTGAGTGAGCACGGCCGGGCGGCCAATGTTGCAATACCAGCCCTTGATCTTTCCGTCATCCCGGTCGTGGATCTCGAAGATGTTATACCAGCGGTCGGTGTAGAAAGTCTCGATGAAGCGATCGTTCTCTTTCAAAATGACATCCAGAAAGGGGAGATCGGGACGATTGAAGAAAGCCTCCAACACCACCGCATTGGGCTCGCGTCGTAAGATGCGCCCTGCGTACTGCCACACCACCTCCCCCTCCAGGTTGCGCTTCCGCACGTGAACTGTTTCGTTCATCCCAGGCATTCTATCTCGAGGCGGGTCTGCACGATCTGCCCCGCTTTGGGCCTGCTCTTTGAGTAGAAGTACAGGCCGTTCTCCAGCGTGACTTTAAAGCGGTCCTGTTGAAAGACGACCTCCACCACGCGCCCGCGCAGACTGTGTCCATCCCGCACCGGTTGCGGGCGCGCCAGCAAATGAACCGCATCCCCGGCTCGATGTTTGTGTCTGCACCTCACCGTGAACCGGCCCGAGGCCGTCTGTACAACCCAGCCTCCCCCTGTGATCTTGCCGCTCAACACGTTTCCCACACCCAGGAACCCGGCGGCCCAGGCTGAACCCGGATTCTCCCACACCTCCGCCGGACTTCCATTGCGCACGATCTGCCCTTCATGCAGGAGCAGGACGCGATCGGCGATGGCGAAGGCCTCCTCTTGATCGTGCGTGACATAGATGGCAGGGATGCCCGTGCGCCGCAGGATGCGACGCAACTCCTCCAGCAGTTCCTGGCGCAGAGCGCGGTCGAGGGCACCAAGCGGCTCATCGAACATGAGCAAGCGCGGACGCGGCGCCAGCGCCCTTGCCAGAGCGACGCGCTGTTGCTCTCCACCCGAGAGTTCGTTCACGCCGCGCGCCGCAAACCCCGTGAGGTTAACCATTTCCAGCACCTCCCTTACACGGGCCTCGAGCGCATGATGAGGCCACTTTTTCATCCGCAGGCCAAAGGCAATGTTCTCGAAAACGTTGAGGTGAGGGAAAAGCGCATAGTCCTGAAAGACCAGCCCAAAGTCCCGCCGATGAGACGGGGTGGAAGCCAGGTCGTGCCCCTCCCACAGGACGCGTCCGGAATCGGGCATCTCCAGTCCGGCAACGATGCGCAGCAGAGTGGACTTGCCGCTGCCCGAGGGGCCGAGCAGGCAGGCCGTCTCGCCCTGCGCCACCGTGAAGGAGACTTGGCGCAACAAAGGCGCGCCTTCGTAGACTTTGTAAATGTCGATGACTTCCAGCAATGGAACTGCCTGCCGGAGTTTTTCTAGGGCGTTGGAGTGACGCTGGGCGTGGCGCCGGGCGCGCCCGGTGTGCGTGGCGTGCTGGTTGGAGGACGCGTGGCCGTCGGGGTCACCAAGTTGACCGGGATTTGCAACAGTTGCCCGGCGTAAATCGCGTTGGCGTTCGCAAGTTTATTGAGTTTGACAATTTCATCCACTGTGCTGTTGAAGCGGCTGGCGATCGAGGCCAGTGTGTCTCCCGGTTGGACGATATAGGAGATCTTCGTGCCGCGCGGCAGGTTCGGCGGGACCGGCGTGGGCGTGAACAGTTCCATGCCGGGATTGGGGACGGTGATTTGCTGGCCGACATATACAATCTGGGTCAGCGGATCAATGGTGGGGTTGAGTTGCAGCAGCAGGAGGATGCCATTATCGCCAAGGTTGAACTTCTCAGCAATGGTGGCCAGGGACTCGCCCTCCTGAACCACGTAAGTGAACGGCGCGGAAGGAGTGAGGGTGGCTGTCTCGGTGGGCGTCAAGGTAATCGTCGGGGTGTCGGTTGGCAAGGGCGTGATCGTGGGGGTGAAGGTGAGGGTTGGAGTAGGGGTCTTGGTAGCAAACAGCGAGACGAGCGGTTTGTTGGGGCCGCTCAACCACAGGGCGAGCAGAATGACCCCGGCAAGCACGAGCAGTCCGGCTGCGCTGTACACAAAGATCATCGTGCCTTGCTGCCGGCGTCTACGATAGGAGGCGATCACGCTGCTGGTGTAGGGTTTCTGATCCATGAGAACATCCTTTGCGGTGTGTTGATCATCCCTCGCATGGCGTAACTGTCTACCCATTGGCATTGCGAAGGAGCGCAACGACGGAAGCCATCTGCCCGTGAGGCTTTGTCACGGCCTCCGGGGATTGCTTCGCCCGGACGGGCTCGCAATGACATTCGCTTCAAGTCATTCATTGCATGAAGGTAGAGAGTTACCGCATGGCACCGATTCTACCTGAACTTTCTGGATTTTGGTAACCATCTGCCCTCCCCCTCTCCCTCCTCGTCATAGGCGGGCATCGTGTTCGCATCATTGGAAGAGCAATTAACGAAACGTTCCGCAAAGGGAAATCCCTCGATGGGGCTAGGCGTTGCCGAGGGGAACATGCGGCAGGTGTTCTTTCAAGAATTGACCGGTGTATGAATCCCGAGCGTCCATCACCTGTTCGGGTGTGCCTTGCGCAACCAGCCTGCCGCCGCGATCGCCACCCTCCGGGCCGAGGTCGATGATCCAATCGGCAACTTTGATGATGTCCAGGTTGTGCTCGATGATCAGCACCGAGTTGCCTGCATCCACGAGACGCTGGAGCACCTCGATCAGTTTGTGCACGTCGGCGGCGTGGAGTCCGACCGAGGGCTCATCGAGCACGTACAGGGTCCGCCCGGTGGCGCGGCGCGAGAGTTCCCTGGCCAGTTTGACGCGCTGCGCCTCGCCCCCGCTCAGGGTGGGAGCCGGCTGCCCGATCCTGATGTAGCCCAATCCCACTTCCTGCAGCAGTTTCAATTTGTTCACCATGGCCGGAAAAGCCGAGAACTCTCGCAGGGCGTGCTCCACAGTCATATCCAGGACGTCGGCGATGCTGTATTGATCGCGAAACAAGACCTGAAGCGTCTCACGGTTGAAGCGTTTGCCGTGACACACGTCGCAGGGCACGTAGATATCGGGCAGGAACTGCATCTCGATGCGCAGTTCGCCCTGCCCCTGACAGGCCTCGCAGCGTCCGCCGTGCACGTTGAAGGAGAAGCGTCCGGGCTTGTAGCCACGCATCTTGCTTTCCGGCAGTTCGGCGAACAACTTGCGGATCTCATCGAAGACGCCGGTGTACGTCCCGGGGTTGGAGCGCGGCGTGCGGCCGATCGGGGACTGATCGATGTTGATCACCTTGTCCAGGTGCTCGATGCCCTCGATGTGCTCATATTCCCCCGGCTGCGTGTGAGCACCCATCAATTGGGCGGCCAGTGCCTTGTAGAGCACATCAATGAGCAGGGTGGACTTGCCGCTGCCGGAAACGCCCGTGATGCACACCAACTTACCCAGAGGAATCTCCACCGTGAGGTCTTTCAGGTTATTGGCGCGCGCCCTGATGATCTTCAGACGCTTGCCGTTTCCGCTGCGTCGCCTCGAAGGCACGGGGATTCGCTTGCGCCCCGAAAGATATTGGCCCGTCAGGGAGTGGGGGTGGGTCAAGATGTCCTGGGGTGTTCCCTCGGCCACAATGCGTCCCCCGTGTTCGCCGGCTCCCGGCCCCAGGTCGATCACCCAGTCGGCGGTGCGGATGGTTTCATCGTCATGCTCGACCACCAGGACGGTGTTCCCCAGATCGCGCAACCCCTTGAGCGTGTTGAGCAAGCGCGTGTTGTCGCGCGGGTGCAGGCCGATGGACGGCTCGTCCAACACGTACAAGACGCCCACCAGGCGCGAGCCCACCTGGGTCGCCAGACGAATGCGCTGCGCCTCACCGCCGGAGAGCGTGCCGGCCGGACGACTCAAAGTAAGATAGTCCAGGCCAACATCCACCAGGAAGCCGAGGCGAGATTTGATCTCTTTCAGGACGCGCTCGGCGATGGCCTTCTGCCGGTTGGTCAGGGGAGACTTCTTTCCGCCGAGTTCGTCGATCCATTCGAGCACGCGCAGGATAGGCCAGGAACTCACCTCGATGATGTTCACGCCGGCCACCGTCACGGCCAGGGCTTCGGGGCGCAGGCGCTGCCCGCGGCAGGTGGGGCAGGGGCGGTCAGACATGAACTCTCCGATGCGCTCGCGGATGTACTCCGAATTGGTCTCGCGGTAGCGGCGCTCGAGGTTGCCGATCACGCCCTCGAAGTCACGGGCGAATGTGAATTCGTGTCCGCGACTGCTCTTGTAGCGGATTGGGATCTCCTTGCCGCGCGTGCCGTACAGGATCACGTCGAGTTTTTCCCTGGGCAGATCCCTGACAGGTTTGTTGAGGTCAACTTCGAAGTAACGCGCCACGGCCTCGAGCGACTGCCAGTAGTAGCCACCCTCCTGGCGCGGGCCGCCCCATTCCAGAGCGGCGATGGCGCCTTCGTTCAGGGACAGGTCCTTATCGGGGATCAGGAGGTCGGGGTCGATCTCCAGCTTGCTGCCCAGGCCCTGGCAATCCGGGCAAGCGCCATAAGGGGTGTTGAATGAAAACGTGCGCGGCTCGATCTCCGGAATGCTGATGCCATGCTGCGGGCAGGCGAGGCGTTCGGAGAAATGCAAGTCGGGCTGACGACCATCCGACGGAAGGCTCTCCGACTGAAGACTCACTGTCAGGTATCCATCCCCAAACTTGAGCGCGGTCTCGACCGAATCGGTCAGGCGCGTGCGCGACGCCTTTTTCTCTTCGGGGCTCCTGTTGTGAGAAATGATCAAGCGATCCACAACCGCCTCGATGGTGTGCTGTTTGTAGCGATCCAGGACGATCTCCTCGTCGAGCGAATATACTTTTCCATCCACGCGAGCGCGCACGAAGCCGGCCTTGCGAATTTCCTCGAAGACGGCCTGGTAGGTGCCCTTTCGCCCGCGCACGAGCGGGGCCAGGATCAGAACGCGGCTGCCGTCGGGCAAGGCCTCAATGGCATCCACGATTTCCTGCGCCGACTGCCTGACCACCTCGCGCCCGCAGAGCGGGCAATGGGGGATTCCGACGCGCGCGAAAAGCAAGCGCAGATAGTCGTAGATCTCGGTCACCGTACCGACGGTCGAGCGCGGATTGTGGGAGGTTCCCTTCTGATCGATCGAAACGGCCGGCGAGAGGCCCTCGATGTAATCCACATCAGGTTTGTCCATCTGCCCGAGAAATTGACGCGCGTACGCCGAGAGCGACTCGACATAACGGCGCTGCCCCTCGGCAAAGATGGTGTCGAAGGCCAAAGACGATTTGCCCGATCCAGAAAGCCCGGTGATGACCACCAGCCTGTTGCGGGGAATCTCGACCGTGATGTTCTTGAGGTTGTGGACGCGCGCGCCCACCACGCGAATCGTATTCGAGGACATCTCAATTTACTCATTATAGCACATATGTTTCATTTTGTAGTATTGCCCGTGAGAATCTATTACAAGTGTAAAGATTCCGTGCCGCGACACATCGTCCCCGTAGGGGATGGATGTTGCGTTCGGGTCGCGGGATGCCACGTCTTCTGGCGCAACCCGGTATCCATTTGGGCATGATATACTTAAGCCAAATTCACTCAGAGACCGTGGAGAACGCCGGGTTCTTCATTCATCGTGTGCCGCATGACTCCGCCACGAGCCGACCCTTTGCAATGGAGTTCGAATTGACTTCCATGCGGCGAGCCCATCGCCTTGCCATGAGGTTTCATCCGTGTCAGGACCCGAATTCAATGAGGAAGATGTCCTATCTCGTGCTTCGCAGGGCGACCGCGAGGCATTCGGATTGCTCTACGAGCGCTATGTCGAGCGCATTTTCAACTACGTGTATTATCGTACGGGCAATGTATACGACGCAGAAGATCTGACCGCGCGTGTATTTCAGCGAGCGATGAATCACATTCACAATTACACCGACCGTGGCCTGCCGTTCTCTGCCTGGCTATACCGCATTGCACACAATCTTGTGGCCAACTGGCACCGCGACCGCGTCCGCCGCCAGGAAATCCCGCTCAGCGACGTGCCGGTCCTGCCCTCCAGGGGGGATCATCCGGAGATCTCGGTCGTTCACGCCCAGGAGAGGGAGGCCCTCCTGCGCCTGATCCGCCTGCTGCCCCCTGAACGTCAGACCTTGCTCATCCTCAAGTTCGTTGAGAATTTATCGAATGCAGAGATCGGGCGGATCATGGGGCGCAGCGAGGGAGCCATCAAGAGTCTGTATCACCGCACCCTCCTTGCCCTCCGCGATCAAATTGGCGACCACCTCAACCTGGGCGATGAATGAGGCCGATTCACATCGCTACGGCAGGAAAGGTGTTGTATTCTGCTGAAAGCCTCTATAAGCATTGCTCCTGAAAACCTGTTGCGACCGTAAAGATTCTGTGACGCGAAGGTCGCGTTGGGGTTGCGGGGCAAATCCCGCGCTACACTTTTGCCATCGAGCGGATCGTATGAACAGACGAACAATTGCTCAAAGCCTTGAACAAGAGTTGCGCGCCCTCGAAGAGTATCTGGCCGGGAACCTCGGACCGGTCTCGCCGCCCGGCGATGTTCTCCAGCGCCTGCGCGGGCGCATCCGCCTGCCGCAGCGGAAGGAACTGGCCTCTCGCCTGCGCGACTGGCAAACGCTTTTCCTGGTATTCGGAGGGGTGCTCTCGGGTATGTTGATCCTGATCACGGTGGGACGCGCCCTGTTCCACCTCTTTGCCCGCAAGCAGGTCGGGTGAGGGTGAGGGGAAACAGGCAGAAGCCATACGAGCGACAGGGGAGCCGCGCGTCTACCAGCGGCCTTACGGCCCCAGGCGAGCGGTGACCTGTCTGGATTCGACCTAGCAAGGCATTCGCACCAATGGTTATGGAGATCTGTTCGGTGCGATAGGAGTAGTGTTTGGTGCGGGTGGCGTCGGAGACACGTTCGACAAGCTCAGTGCAGGCCTGGTCGAGGAGTTTGCGGGGAGGGTTTTGTTCCATGAGGGGTTGACCTTTTTGGATGAATGGGTGTAATTTGCTTATCGGATTTTAACTCATTCCGCCTAAACGTCATTAGACGGTCGTCTGCATAACCACTAGTTAGCCAGCCCTATGTGCAGCCATCACGAGTAATCGGGTAGAATAGGAGCAAGGGTCTAGAAGTTGAACATCCAAAACATCATTGGCGCTATCCGAGAAAACCGCATCCGCATTTCGGATCATGCGGACGAAGAGGCACAGGCAGACCACCTATCTTTCGACGAAATCTTCTTCAGTGTCTTGCAAGGTGAGAGTATCGAAGATTACCCTTCTGACAAGCCGTATCTGAGTTGTCTGGTTTATGGAGATAGTTTCACTGGCGAGCCTATACATAGCGTATGGGCATACAACCCGGAGACGAAATGGGCAGTGTTAATCACCGTGTATCGTCCCGACCCTGAACGGTGGGTAGATTGGCGTACAAGGAGAAAGAAATGAAACCTTTCGAAAAGTGCCCTGTTTGCGGCGGCGAATTGGTGGAGAAAGAAGTAGAAAAGTTGCTCAAAGGTGGAATGCATACGGCGGTGCTCAAAGTACAAGCCGAAGTATGCCTCCGGTGTGGCGAGCGATTGTATGCGGCTGAAACCATCAAGCGTTTTGAGCAAATTCGGCAGAAGTTAGAAAAGCAGGAAGTTTCTGGCTTTCAGCCGTTGGGTCAGACCTTTGAAGTGGTGTAGTGCGTTTTCCAAAATCCTGGGCTGGCTAACAAGCGCATTCTGGGAAACAGCGCTCTTTTCAGACTGGGGAGAGTTGCAGGCCGAGTTGGGCGGCTTTTCTTTGCAGGTATTTGATCTGCTGTTGGCGGTACTTGGCTTCGTATTCTTCCACGCTCAGGGGCTGGTACTCGACTTTGTCTAACATGCGGTAGTAGACGCGCGCAATCAGATGAGCGGTGGCGACAGCGGCCTGGGCGGGGCCGAGGCGGGCTTTCATGCGCCGGTAGAAGACGCCGAAGACGCAGTCGGAGCGCATGACGGAAGCAGCGGCTTTGCGGAAGGCCTGTCCGGCGCGGTTGCGGGTCTTGAGGGTGGCGCTGCGCAGCACCTTGTTGGATGTTCATCTGCAGCAGGGCTTTCTGCATGTGGAGGATGTGCGGGGCGCGATGCGCGAGCAGTTGGGCGCGGTGGCGCAGCAGGGTGCGCACACGCGACCAGGTCCGCTTCTGGGCGGAAGGAACTCTCCAGCAGGCCGTAACTGTGGAGGGTTTGGATCCATTGACAGTCGAGCACGTCCGACTTGCGTCCGGGGATGCGCCGCAGCCCTGGCGGCCGCAGGCAGGGAGCGGGCGCTGATCAGGTGACAGCGAAATCCCGCCGCTTCGAGCGTCTCGAAAAGCGGAATCCAGTAGACGCCGGTGGATTCCATGGCAACCGTCTCGATGCGGTGTTCTTTGAGCCAGGCGACGATGGCATGCAGGTCGGCGGTGTAGGTGCCAAAAGAGCGCACCAGTTGGGTGTTCTCGTCGCCGGGGAGGCAGACCATGTGGCATTAATGCCACATGATTTCGTGGGCGCCGATGTCCACGCCTGCGGCATGGGGATGGATGCGGCTCATCGAGGCGAAGGGGCGGGCTTCGGTCAGGGTGGTGTTGGGTTGGCTGAGTTTGCTCATCGGATGACTCCTGGGCTGGATTGGGCAGGCCCGGCCGCTTGGGGTCAATCGCTTTCTGAACGGGGTCGCTCGCAGCGCCACCAATGGACAAATCATTGCGGCCGGAAACCACGGTGCAGCACGGGAGGCTTGCGCCTGCGCCAATGCGATTTGTACGGCTTGCTTGCCTGCCATTTTTGAGTACACTGTGAGTCAGATGACTGCGCCCCTGTTTCACCCAAATGATGGCCCCCGCCATCATGATGGGGTGCAGCCGACGTTGCGCCGCTACGCTCCGCAACGCCGGCCTGCAACCCGACCGTTGGCCCGCCCTCAACCACCGACATGTTCAGGAGATGACCAAAATGAAAGCGAACACCTCTTCCCGTGTATCCACCGGTATCGCCGGGCTGGATGAAATCCTGGCAGGAGGGTTGATCCCCAACCGAGCGTATCTGGTGCGCGGCGGGCCGGGCAGCGGCAAAACTACGCTTGGACTGCACTTTCTGACCGCCGGCGCCGCCAGGGGTGAGAAAGCGCTATACATCTCGCTGGAGGAACCAGTCGAACATATCAAACAGAACGCCGAAGCGCGCGGGTTCGACCTGAAAGGCGTAACTTTTCTCGACCTCAGCCCAACCTCGGAGTTCTTCAAAGATGTGCTGACCTACGACATCTTTTCACCCGCCGAAGTGGAGCGCGAACCCATCACGGCCAAGATTACCGAGCAAATCGAAAAGGTGAAACCGCGCCTGGTCTTCCTCGACCCGATGACGCAGTTCCGCTATCTCTCCACTGACGTCTTCCAGTTCCGCCGCCAGGTGCTTTCCTTCCTGCGCTATCTGGTGGAGAAAGAAGCGACCATCCTGTTTTCCTCCGAGGCCAGCGCCGAAGCCCCCGACGACGATTTGCAATTCATGAGCGACGGCATCATCAGCCTGGAAAACAAAGCCGGCGAGCGCACCATTGGCGTGGATAAGTTTCGCGGTTCGGATTTTCGGGCAGGGCGGCACGGCGTAAAGATGGACGCCGGGGGCATCATTGTTTACCCCCGCCTGACGCCGCTTGCGGCAGGCAAAGAATTTCTCGGCGAAACCATCCCTTCCGGGGTTCCCGAAATTGATGAGCTGCTTGGCGGCGGCGTGGAGCGCGGCACGGTGACCATCATCAGCGGCCCCAGCGGCGTGGGGAAGACCACCCTCGGATTGCAGTTCATGAAAGAAGCCTCCGAGCGGGGCGAGCCTTCGGTGCTGTATTCCTTCGAGGAAGAAGTCGAAATTATGACGCGCCGGGCCGAATCTATCAACATCCCCGCCCGCACCATGATCGAAAAAGGTACCCTCACCCTGAGAAAAGTGGAGCCTCTGCAATATACTCCGGACGAATTTGCCAACCTGGTGCGGCAGGATGTGGAGGCGAGAGGCAGCCGGGTGGTGATGATTGACAGCGTGGCTGGCATTCGCCTCTCGGTGCGCGGCGAGGACCTGCAGAGCCGCCTTCACGCTTTGTGCAAATACCTGCAAAATAGGGGCGTTGCGGTCTTTCTGGTCACAGAAACCGCTGCGGTGGTGGGCGATTTTTCCATCACCGACCTGAATATCAGTTACCTGGCAGATAACATCATCTTTCTCCGCTATCTCGAAATCAAAGGCGAGATGCAAAAAGCCATCGGCGTGCTGAAAAAGCGCCTGAGCAACTTTGAAAAGACTTTGCGTCAGTACGACATCACCCGCTACGGCATCAAGGTGGGCCGCCCCCTAACGGAGTTGCGCGGCATCCTGACCGGCACGCCTGAATGGATAAGAGAACAGAAAGACCAGTAATGAACGCCGGGCCGCTCATCCTGATGGTCAACAGCAATCCTCGCAACCTCGAACTACTGGAGCATTTCCTGGCAAAGGCAGGATACCAAACAAAAGGCGCGGCCAGCCTGGAAGAGGCCAATTTACGCCTGGAGGACGCAGAAACACCCAGCCTGGCGCTCGTGGATATTGCCGGTTTTGACCAACGCATCTGGGCGTTTTGCGAGTCTTTACGCGCCAGAGAAATTCCGTTTTTGATTATCTCCCCGCGTTACAGCAGCGCGCTTCAACAGGAGAGCATTACGCGCGGGGCGCGCGGGATACTGGTCAAACCGCTGGCAATGCAAGAATTGCTGGCTCTGGTCAAAACCATGCTCGACCAGGACTGATTTGCGGAGGCGCCCGTGAGTAGAATTTTGCTACTCCTGAGTCAAAAAGAAAATTTGCGTCTCTTGTCCTCCTACCTGGGGGAGCGCTACGAGGTGCTTGTTGGCAAATCGGACAACGACCTGAATGAGGATTTCGACCTGTGCGTCCTGGATGGACCGGCGCTTGACCGGCTGGAGCGCCAGATTGAGCTCCGCAAACAGGCTGTATATTCGATTTTTTTGCCTTTCCTGCTGGTCACGAATCGTCAGGGCGTGGGGCTGGCAACCCGCTTCCTGTGGAGGGTGGTAGATGAATTGATAATCACCCCGGTCAACAAAACCGAATTGCAGGCGCGGGTGGAGAGTCTGCTGCTTGCCCGGCGCCTGGCAATCACGTTTCCCCAGGCGCTGGTCGAACATACGGATATTGGCATCGTTGTCTTGGACAGGCAGGGGATTGTCCGCTACTGGAGCCCGGCTTGCGAACGAATCCTGGGCTGGCGTGCGGATGAAATACTTGGGAAGCCCTATCCGGTGGTGCTCGCCGCGGAAGAAGTAGAGTACCGCGAGAACTTGCGCAAAGTCTTTCGGGGGGAAAGGCTATCGAATGTCGAAGCCGTGCATCAGAAAAAGGATGGTACGGTTATCCATCTCGGTTTTTCCGTGGCTCCGCTGCGCGACCACCGGGGTATTGTTACGCATGTCCTGAGTCTGTTTACGGACATCAGCGGGCGCAAACAAGCCGAACAACTGGCGGAACGCCGCTTCAGGTACCTGCAAGCGTTGCGGCAAATTGATACGGCCATCGTCAGCGGTTTTGACGCGCTGACGACGCTGAACACAGCGCTCAGGCACGTTGTCACCGAACTTCACGTGGATGCGGCGGATATCTTACTGCTCAATCCCCAAACAGGGTTTCTGGATTTTGCCGCCGGGCGGGGTTTCCGAAGCGAGATGTTGCAGCATACGCGCTTATCCCCCGGCGAGGGCTTTGCCGGGCAAGTCCTACGCGACCGCAAGGTGATACACGTTCAAGACATCTCCAAAAGCGATAATGTCTCGCTCAGCCGCGCCGTGCAAATTGCGCGGGAAAAGTTTGTTGCCTATGTCGGCGTGCCGCTGGTCGTTAAGGACGAGGCGATTGGGGCGCTGGAAATCTTTCATCGCTCCGCGCTCGACGTCAATGACGAATGGCTCACTCTGCTGGAAACTCTGGCAGGGCAGGCGTCCATCGCAGTGAATGATGCGCGGCTTTATCAAGACCTGCAGCGCGCACACACCGACCTTTCACTGGCATACGAGGAAACGCTGGAAGGCTGGGCCGCCGCGCTCGATTTGCGGGACAAGGAAACGGAAGGGCACACACGCAGGGTAACGGAACTGACCTTGCGGCTTGCGCGGGCAGCGGGCATGTCGGAGGAAGAATTAATCCACATTCGGCGCGGCGCACTTTTGCACGATATTGGCAAAATCGGTATTCCAGACGCCATCTTGCTCAAACCCGGTGCGCTGACCGAAGAAGAATGGGTCATCATGCGCCAACACCCTCAGTTGACCTATAACATGCTTTCCCACATTGCATACTTGCGCCCGGCTCTGGAGATTCCTTATTGTCATCATGAAAAGTGGGACGGCAGCGGCTACCCGCGCGGGCTGAAAGGGGAGCAAATACCGCTGGCAGCCCGCTTGTTTGCTGTTGTGGATGTGTGGGACGCGCTACGCTCTGACCGCCCCTACCGCCAGGCCTGGACGGAAGACAAGACGCTCGAATACATCCGCGCTCAGGCTGGCAAGCACTTCGACCCACAAGCAGTAGAACTATTCTTTCAGGTGATAAGTGAAAACTCACATGAGCATAAGCAGGGCGCGGGCTGACACAGCGTTAGCCCGCGCAGGTATGCTCCCCGCCTGCCGCTACCGATTACTTGTAGCGTCAAGGGTTTGGAAAAAATTGACTGGTGGTCAGGTCTTCTTTCGGGATTTTTGTTCGCTCAACCAGTTTTTCTGTACACAGTTCAGGCGCCACATCCGCGCTTTGGATAGGCTTTGCCCTCCGTTTCCTTCTTTCAGGACGGCTCGGTTACGGCTAGTCCCGCTTTCTCCGTGCAAGTCAGACGGTCAGGCCAAGTTCAGACAGACGCTTGAGGACTTCGTCCTTCGGCGCTATCCGTCTCAGGACCTTGCCACGCTGAAATTCGGTCAGGTCGTTTTCCACGCCCAGGCGCATCAGGCTGTATTTGGCAAATTGCTTGGGGGTCAATCCCAGCCGGGCTTCGTCTCCCATGCTCCATGACCACAGCAACATTTTCCAAGCCAAATCTTCCTGGCTGGCGTGGCGGTCTGTTTCTTCGCGTGTCAACACGTACCAGATCGTCACCAACAGTTTGCGAGCGATGGCCACAATCGCTTTGTGTTCTCCGCGACGCCTGGCCAGTTCCTGAAAGCGTCGTTCCCAGAGCGGCGAACTGCCCACAGCCCGCCAGGCGGCTTCCACCAGCGCCCAGCGCAGTTCCTTGCGCCCTTCCTTGGCGATCGGTTTGGAGTGATGTTCCTTGCCGCTGTCGTGGACGCCCGCTCCCAGGCCCGCATAGCCCACCAGTTTCTTCGCACGCTCGAAGTGGGAAATGTCCCCCATCGCGGCCAGAACCGTCATTGTGATCACCACGTCAAAGCCCAGCAGTTGCAGCAAGCGCACCGCCTGTTTGCCCCATCGTTCTCCCAGGCTTTGAGGCGCCAGTTCGGCGTCCACTTCCACTTTGTGCTTTTCCAACTCTTCCAGCATCGCCAGTTCCTGGCGAATCTGTATCTTCTCCAGCGCGCTCATCGGTTGTTCTTCCCACCAGGCTGAGTCTGTCAAGGCATTCTTCGACAGGATCACATTGTGCCGGTGCAGCAAGCTCTGCAGCCGATTGCAGATCATCGTCCCGGTCTTGTTCAAGCGGTTGCGATACGAGATCATCCTGCGCAACTCCCGCACCTCTAGCGGCGGCACCCACACTTCCGGCGCCATGCCCGTGATTAGCAAGCAAAAGGATATTCGCAAACTGACTTGTTCAGGACAGGCCAAGAAGGGCACAACCCATTTTGTGAGAATCGCTACCGCCTACATCATTTGGCGGCAAGTTCGCCTGAGAGGCACTCATCCTACCTCAGCTTACCTCTCTTTACGACCTCCAAAGTTGCACTTGCGAGTTGAATCTACAACATCTGATTGCACAACCGCTACGCTAAATTTCGCCAACTGTGTAGGTTACAGCAACAAAACAACAGACTTGACAAAAGAGGGAAATGGTTGTATGATAAATATGTCACACTTTTATGACGCATAATTCAAAAAGTGCGACATAACAACGGCGACTGTTTTCAGGTCAACAGAGAGCGCCTGCGGCATTAGGCGCTGGAATCCTGCCTGGAGAAGAGATGGCGTGATTCATATACTGGATGGCTGGCAGAATCGCTCATTAGAGGAACTCCTCGGCCTGTGCCAGGAACTTGTTGAGGACGCCGATTATCCGACCGTACGACGTTGGCGAGAGAACGGGGGAAAGGTGGTTGGACATTTCCAGGTCTATTTCCCGGAAGAGATTGCTCACGCGGCAGGGCTGCTCCCCCTGAAAGTGCGCGGCGCGCCCATAGAGCCCAGGGAAGCAGACTCCCATTTCGGATCGTATCTGTGCTCGATCATCAAAACTTCCCTGGAACTGGCTCTGAGCGGACGGGTGGAGCTGGACATGTTCGTCACCCACCCCATCTGCGATGCGGCGCGCAATCTGGCGGCCGTGTGGGGGCGCAACTTTTCCTATCCCTGTCAGATCCTCTACCTGCCTCAAAATGCAAACTCCTCCTATGCAGCGCACTATCTGCGCGAGGAATATGCCCGTCTGAAAGGCGAACTGGAAGCCATAGCGGGGAAGAAAGTGAGCGATGACGACCTGAGGCACTCGATCGCCCTCTTCAACGAAAACCGCGCCTTGTTGCGCGAACTGTATGCCATCAAGCGCCAGCAACCCTGGCTGCTTTCCGCCTTCGAGGCGTACGTGCTGATGGCTGTGGGCGGAATGATCCCGCGCCAGGAACACAATGACCTGCTTCGAGCCGCGATCCCGCTCGTGCGCGGCCGGCCGGCCAAACGTCAGGATCGCATCCGGGTGGTCTTCGAGGGCGGGTTCTGCGAGCAACCACCACTCGATCTGATCCGCACTATTTCCCAATCCTGTTACATCGTGGATGACGACCTGCTGATCGGGATGCGCTGGATTCTCGAAGACGTTCCCCTCGAGGGCGATCCCCTCTACAACCTGGCTGAGGCCTACCTGGAAAGGTCCACCTACAGCCCCGTGCAGCACGATCTGCGCAAGCCGAAAGAGCAAATGCTGTTGCAACGCATCAAGAACGCCGGGGCCGAGGCGGCCATCATCACCGCGGCCAAGATGTGTGAGCCGGGGCTGGAGGAACAGGTGGCGTACACGCGGGCGCTGGACAAAGAGGGCATCCCTTACTTCATCGGTGAATTCGAAGAGAACATGACCAGCTTTGACCAGATAGAAATCCAGTTGGAAACGTTCGTGGAAAACATTCTGTTTGCCTGAAGCGCAGGCCGCCGGGCAGGCGAGTGGTCTGCCTGACAACCTCTTCGGATGGGCGCAGTTTCTGCGATGAGATGTAGTGCGGGATAAATCCCGCAACCCCAATGCGACATCCACCTCGCGGCACAGAATCCTTACGGTCGTAATAGGTCTTCAAAAGCAACACTATACAGGAAAGAAACATGACCGACACCAGGAACCCGGATGGAATCGTCGGACGCGGCAACAACGAGGGGGCAAACCTGTTTCGCCTGTGGTTCGAGGAACTGGGCGAGGCCGCGCAGAGCGGTCGGGGGGCGGCCTACGTCTTCGTCATGGGCAGCATGGCCGAGATATTGAAGGCCTTCGATCTGCCGCTGGTCCTGCCGGAGATCACCTCGCTGCAAACGGCCGTGCGTCACGTGGCGCATGAGTACCTGGCCGAGGCAGAGGACTACGGCTACTCGCCGGATATCTGTGGCTATGTCAAGGCCGATGTCGGCCTGCACTTACGAAAGGGGCAGCATCCGATGGGCAACGTGCCCAAGCCGGCCCTGGTGGTGTTGACCAATGCCTGCAACACCTACATCAAGTGGGCGGAAATCTGGGAGCGGATGTACCACGTTCCGGTCTTTACGCTGGATGTTCCCGGCAGCCGCACGGCAGGTGGGCAATCCTGGCCGGGCAGCCCCGAATTCGAACGCGATCGCCACTATGTGATGGAACAAATCAAAGAGTTGATTGCGCTGTGTGAGCAGGTCACCCGCCAAAAGTTCGATCTCGATCGCCTGCGCGAGGCGATGCGTCACGCCAACGATATGAATCTGGGCTGGAGGCGCGTCATCGAACTCAACAGGAGTCGCCCCGCGCCGTTCAATGCGTTGACCGATGGCACGGTCTATCTGGGCGTCTCCAACGTTTTTCGCGGCACGCCCCAGGGAAGCGCCTTCTTCAAGAACCTGGTGGAAGAAATGGAATACAAGGCCGCCCATGGCATCGGCACGCCATATGAAGAGAAATACAGATTGGCCTTCGTCGGCGTGCCATGCTACCCCATCTTCCGGCGCTTCAACGAGATGTTCAGCGGCGCCGGCGGCGCCTTCGTGAGTTCGACTTACCTGTACTTTGCCTCCGGCGGAGCCAACCGCGGCTTCGAGTACGATCTGAGGCGCCCGCTGGAGAGTCTGGCAGAGGGCACGCTGATCAGTGTGCGCGATGCCATGGATAGCATGTTCTATCAGGATCGCGTCTTGATAGAGATGGCTCACGAGTTCTCACTGGACGGCGTGGTGTATCACCCCATCAAGAGTTGTCGCACGGTGTCCACCGGCCTGGCCGATGGGCGGCGAGCGTTGATGGCTGCCGTGGATGTGCCCAGCCTGTTCATCGAATCGGACATGATGGATAAACGCGTCGTCTCCGAGGCACAACTCAAGAACCGCATCGACGCCTTCTTCGAAGGTCTGGAGGCGCGCAGGCGGATCGCCGTGGCCGGTTGAACGTTTGAGCAGGAGGTTTGTTTATGGCTTATGCAGCAGGAGTGGATGTCGGTTCGACTCAAACGAAGGCGATCATCGTCAACGAAGCCAGGGAGATCGTCAGCCGGGCGCTGATCGACACCGGCGCCAACGTCACCCTGGCGGCAGAAAAAGCCTATGCCGAGGCACTTCAAAACGGGGGCCTGCGTGAGGAAGAGGTGGAATATGTGATCGGCACCGGCTATGGCCGTTACCGCGTCACGTTTGGGAATTCACAGGTCAGCGAAATCTCCTGCCATGCGCGCGGCGCCGTGCAGATGTTCCCCGCCACGCGCACGGTGCTGGACATGGGCGGGCAGGACACCAAAGCCATTCGCCTCCGCCCCACAGGCGAGGTGTGGGACTTCTGCATGAACGACAAGTGTGCAGCCGGCACCGGTCGCTTCTTGCAGGCCGCCGCCGTGGCCCTGGACATCCCGCTCTCCGAGCTCGGCCCGACGGCTCTGCAAGCCGAGAAGCCGGTGCGCATCAGCACCACCTGCACGGTCTTCGCCGAATCGGAGGTGCTCTCCTGGATGGGCAAGGGCAAGAAGATCGAGGACATCCTGTGGGGCGTCCATCTGTCCATTGCCGCACGCTCGATTGCCCTGTTGCGGCGCGTCGGGATCGAGGAACAGGTGACCTTTACCGGCGGAGTCTCCAAGAACGTGGCGATGATCAAGGCTCTTGGAGAGGGACTGGGCCTGTCGTTGAACGTGAGCGATGAATCGCATTTCATGGGCGCCCTGGGAGCGGCGCTCTTCGCCCTCGACCACATCCTGGCCAGCCGCGTCCCGAGCGGCGTGCGGGAGAAGAGCGTATGAGCCCCTATACCGCAGGCCTCGACGTCGGTTCGACCTACACCAAGGCCGTGATCCTGCGGGATGGCCAGGAGATTCTCGGCTGGGCGATGGTCAGGACCGGCTTCCGTCTGGCAGAGGCCGCCCGTCAGGCCTTCGATCTCGCCATCAAAAAAGCGCGCCTGAATGGAGAGGAGGTGGCTTATGCGGTCGCCACCGGCTTTGGCCGCCATCAGGCGACCTTCAGCGATGTAACGGTGACCGATCTGACGGCCAGTGCGCGCGGCGCTGCCTTCCTCTTCCCTGAAACCCACACCGTGATGGATATCGGCGGACAAACCATGAAGGCCATCCTGCTCGGCGAGAACGGCCGGGTGAAATCCTTTCGCATGAACGACAAGTGTGCGGCCGGCACGGGCGCCTTTCTGGAAAAAACGGCGCGCTACATGGGCTATACCACCGAGGAGATCGGGCCGCTGGCCGCCACATCCAAGCAACCCGTCTCGATCTCCGGCGTGTGCGCCGTGTTCGCCGAGTCGGAGGTGATCAACCACCTCTCGCAAGGAGCCGCGCCGGCCGACATCATGCTGGGCGCGATGGTATCGCTGGTGGGACGTTCGGTGCAGTTGATGAAGCGGGTCGGGATGCTGCCGCAATTCACGCTCATCGGCGGCATCTTGCGCTTCGAACCCATGCGCCACGTCCTGCGTCAGCAACTGCAGGCCGAGGTCAACGTGCCCGAAGGCGAAATGGTTCAGTTCACCACAGCCCTGGGCGCGGCCGTGCTGGGACACCGCCGTCTGGAGAAGATCCGTCAGGAGGGGATGCCCGAGATGCGGCACCCGTAGTTTTGATCAGACTCGGCAGAAAATGAGCGAGCGCACCTCCGTCCGAACCCAGTTCCTCATCTTCACGCTCTTCGGTGATTACATCCTGCCGCGCGGTGGAACCGTTTGGACATTCAGCCTGCTCTCGATGCTCGAGCGGCTGGGGGTGAGCGAGCGAGCCGCCCGTGTGGCGCTCTCGCGCATGGCCCGCAAGGGCTGGCTGACGCGGCAGAAGGAGGGCCGCCGCGCCCGCTACTCGCTCACGCCGCGCGGCTGGGCGCTCTTGAAGCAAGGCGAGCAACGCATCTTCGAACCCCCCCTCGACAACTGGGACGGCCTCTGGCACATCGCTGTATATTCCCTGCCGGAGAAGAAGCGCCACCTGCGCCGCCTTCTGCGCCAGTGGCTGGTCTGGCTCGGCTTCGGCCAGCTAACGTTCAACACCTGGATCTCTCCGCACAATCGCAAAGCCGAGGTGAAAAACGTGTGCAGCGAACTGGGCGTGCAAAAGTACGTGGCCACGTTCTCCGCCATGCACGTGGGCCCCACACGGGACCAGGACCTGGTACAGCGCTGCTGGGATTTAACCAAACTGGAATCCCGCTATCAAGAGTTCATCAAGCGTTTCGAACCCGAATATCAGGCATGTCAGGCCAACGGCGGCCTGTCTCCAGAAACCTGTTTCGTGCGCCGCTTCTGGCTGACGCATTATTTCCAATCGTTCCCTCGCGACGATCCCAACCTGCCCACCGTCTTGCTTCCACCCGATTGGATCGGATTCAAGGCGCGACAACTATTCGAGGCGTACCGCTACTTGCTGGAAGCCCCCTCCGATCACTTCGTGGATGAGGTCTTGGGCAGAGATGGAGCCGCGGCTTCGGTCGAGCGTTCTCGTTCCCCTTCTACGGTCTGATGCGTCCGGGAGGGCATTCTCCTTATCCTCGGGAGGGAATATGGATGTACTGCGCGACAGAAAGACGGATTTCAAGGAAATCCTCTACGAGAAGCGCGCCTGGGTAGCGCGCATCACCATCAACCGGCCGCACGTCTATAACGCCTACAGCACCAACGCGCTGGAGGAACTGGCGCTGGCCTTTCGCCAGGCCAGCTTCGATGACGAGGTGGCCGTCATCGTCTTCACAGGGGCCGGCGATCGAGCCTTTTGCACCGGCGGCGATGTAAAGGAATACCAGGAACGATACACGCGCTCGCCTCACGACTACTGGAAGTACATGCGGCTGTTCGGGGCGTACATCGAGAGCATCCTCCACAGCGGCAAGCCGGTCATCGCCCGCCTGAACGGCATGGCGGTCGGGGGCGGCAACGAATCGCAGATGGCCTGCGACCTGGCCGTCATCGCCGAACACGCCTGGCTGGGGCAGGTGGGCGTGGGGGTGGGCAGCGTGGCCGCCGGCGGCGCAACCCAGTGGCTGCCGATCCTGATCGGCGACCGCCGCGCCCGCTATATGCTGATGACCAATCGCCGCATCCCGGCCTACCAGGCGCTGGAATGGGGCCTGGTCAATCAGGTCGTGCCCTCGGTGAAGAAGAACGGCCAGTTCATCGAGCACGCCACGCCCGAACAGATCGCCCTGGCACAGAAGGGCGCCGAGGGGTACAGCCTCGACCTGTCCAAACTGGATGAAGCCGTGGAGGCCCTGGCCCAGGAACTGGTGGACAAGTTCCCGGAGTGCCTGCGTTACACCAAAGAGCAGACCAACTTCTGGAAGAATCTGGTCTGGCATCAGACCATCGGCCACGCCCGCGATTGGCTCGCCATCCATTACACCTCTTGGGAGCCGCTGGAGGGCATGACCGCCTTTGTCGAAAAGCGCCCCTCGCGCTATCGCCTGTTGCGTGAGCGCGCCGCCCAGGGCAAGAGCAGCGAGTTTCCGTGGGGAGCCTACGCCAGGACCTGCCCGTCCTGCGGCGCGGCAGCCCTGCCGGAGGAGTTCTCTTTCTGCGGCGCATGCGGGGCAAAATTATGAGCGCGGAATCTCCGTCCTTTGTCGCCCTCGAGGTCGAGAACGGCGTTGCGCGTCTGACCCTCAACCGCCCGCCGCTGAACGTGTTGCACATCCCCCTGCTGCGGCAATTGGAAGATGGGCTGGCAAAGCTCTCGGCCGAGGAGGGCGTGCGCGTCCTCGTGCTGCGCGCGGAAGGCAAGTTGTTCTCAGCCGGCGTGGAGGTGGCCGACCACACGCCCGAGAAGGTCGGCGAAATGCTTCCGCTCTTCGACCGCGTCTGCCGCGCCCTGGCCGATTTCCCCGTCCCGACGCTGGCTGTGGTGCATGGCCATGCCCTGGGCGGCGGCTGCGAACTCGTCCTGTGCTGCGACCTGGCTGTGATGGGCGAGGGCGCCAAAATCGGTCAGCCGGAGATTCAACTGGCGGCGCTCGCTCCCATGGCAGCCCTGCGCCTGCCGCGCCTGGTCGGCTACCGCGCCGCTGCCGATCTGCTCCTCGGCGGCGAGAGCCTGAGCGCCGAGGAGGCGTTGCGCCTGGGGCTGGTCAACGCGGTCGTGCCGGCCGGAGAGCTGGACGGCTGGGTGCAGGAAAAAGCCGCCCGTCTGGCTGGCCTGAGCCGGGTCGCCCTGGCGCTGACCAAGCGCGCCCTGCGCCTCGGCTTCGAAGACTGGGCAAAAGCCCTGCCCGAAATGGAACGCCTTTACCTGCAAGACCTGATGCGCACGAGCGACGCCCGCGAGGGCCTGGCTGCCTTCCTGGAAAAGAGGCAACCGCAATGGAAGCACAGGTAAGAGGCACGACGAATCAACAATTGTGGAGGGAAGGGACGATGAGCAATGCGGGTGGACTCACATTCGATCAATTTGAGGTCGGCGCGCGCTACCGCTCGGCGGCCCGCACCGTGACCGAAGCCGACGTGGTGGCCTTCGCCGGCCTCTCCGGCGACTTCAACCCGCTGCACACCGACGCCGAATTCGCCCGCGCCACCCCCTTCGGCGAACGCATCGCCCATGGCATGCTGATTGCCGCCATGGCGACCGGCATGGCCAACTGGACGGGCATCTTCGAAGGCACCACCCTGGCCCTGATGGAGCAGGTCATCCGTTACAAGGGCGCGGTCAGGTTCGGCGACACCATCCACCTCGAACTGGAAGTGGTGGAGAAGAAGCCCACATCCAAATCCGATCGAGGGGTGGTGAAATTCGCCGCTCGCGTCTGTAACCAGCGCGACGAGGTCGTGATCGATGGAGAGTGGACGTTGATGATGCGGAGAACGAACAACGGATAGCGCCGCGTGCATGGCGTAGCGCGGGATTTATCCCGCAACCCAGACGTCCACATCGCAGCACAGAATCTTCACGGTTGTAACAGATTCTCAAGAACAATGCTATACGTGAACATAAAACGGAGGGCAGCATGTTACTCGAAAACAAAGTGGCCTTGATCACCGGCGGGGGGAGCGGCATCGGCCGCGCCACCGCCCTGCGCTTTGTTCAGGAAGGGGCCAAGGTAGCCATCTGTGATCTGGACGAGGCCGGGCTGGAGGCAACGCGCCGGGAGGCCGAGCAGGCCGGGGGTCAGGTGCTGTCTCTGACCGGGAACGTCGCCCGGCGAGAGGATGTTCAGCGCATCGTAGATACCGTTTTGCAGAAACATGCCCGGCTGGATATCCTGATCAACAACGCCGGCATCACCCGCGACGCGCTCACCACCCGTATCAAGGAGGGCGAGGTCAAATTCATGTCCGACGAGCAATGGGAGTCGGTGCTGGATGTGAATCTCAAGGGCACCTGGCTGTGCTCGCAGCTCGCCTCGGTGGCGATGATCCAGCAGAAATATGGCCGCATCGTCAACACGGCCTCGGTGGCGGCGCTGGGCAACGTTGGCCAGGCCAACTATTCCGCCTCCAAGGCCGGCGTGATCGGCCTGACGCGCACCCTGGCTCTGGAATGGGCGCGCTTCAACATCGCCGTGAACTGCGTCGCCCCCGGTGCGGTGAAGACGCGCATGACTGCCGCCATCCCCGAAAACATCCTGGCCGCATTGCTGGAGAAGATCCCCTATAAAAGGATGGCCGAGCCGGCCGAAATCGCCGCCGTGCATGCCTTCCTGGCCAGCGACCAGGCCTCCTACATCACGGGTCAGGTCATCTTCGTGGACGGCGGCCTGACCACAGGCGCCTAGCCCAAAGCGGGAGGCTGAGATGGCTTACCAAAAGGCCTTCATTCCCTATGGCGGCTACTGGAGCACGCCCTTCTGCCGCTGGCAGGGCAGTTTTGCCAATCTGCATCCGCTCCTCTTCGCGGCGGAGGTCACCCGGCGGGCTCTGGCGCAACGCAACCTGGCTCCGCAGACCTTCACCGCGCTTTACCTCGGCATGACCATTCCCGCGCCCCACTCCTTTTACGGCGCTCCCTGGCTGGCCGGCCTGATCGGCGCCGAGGGCATCACTGGCCCGACCTTCTCGCAGGCCTGTGCCACCTCGGCGCGGGTGATCGGCAGCGCCGCGCAGGCGGTCGAGGCTAGCGCCGCGGCCGGCCCCGTCATCCTGTGCATCACCGCCGACCGCACCTCCAACGGCCCACACCTGCTCTACCCCAATCCGCTCAACCCGGGCGGACGCGGCGACGCCGAGGACTGGGTGTGGGACAACTTCAACCTCGACCCCTTCGCCGGCAACAGCATGATCCAGACGGCCGAGAACGTGGCGCGCGAGTACGAGATCTCCACCGCCGAACAGCACGAGGTCGTCCTGATGCGTTATGCCCAATACCAGCAGGCCCTGGCCAACGAGGCCGCCTTTCACAAACGCTACATGATTTCCCCTGTGGAGGTCAACCCCAGCGGACGCAAGGTGATCGGGACGGTGACGGACGATGAAGGCATCTTCCCCACCACCGCCGAGGGGCTGGCGCGACTCAAGCCGGTGCTGCCCGAGGGCACGATCACCTTCGGCGGGCAGACCTATCCGGCCGACGGCAATGCCGGCCTGATCGTGACCACCCGCGAGCGGGCGCGGGACCTCAGCCGCGAGGCCGACGTTGAAATCCAACTGCTGGCCTTTGCCGAGGGGCGGGCCGAGAAGGGTTACATGCCCAAGGCCAACGCCCCGGCCGTGCGCCGCGCTCTGGAACAAGCCAGCATAGACCTCAAGGATCTGAAAGCGATCAAAACCCACAACCCCTTCGCCGTCAATGACTGCTTCCTCAGCCGCGCCTTCAACCTGCCTCTCGATAAGATGAACAACTATGGCTGCTCGCTCATCTGGGGTCACCCCCAGGGACCAACCGGCATGAGGTTGATCGTCGAGTTGATCGAGGAACTGGTCTTGCTGGGCGGCGGATACGGCTTGTTCACCGGCTGCGCGGCAGGCGATACCGCCGCCGCCGTGGTGTTGAAAGTAAGCGAGGCAAACAAACGGCCATGAGCGAGCCGTATCCGTTCTTCACCCCTCTGCGCGTGCGCTTCAATGAGACCGACGCCCAGGGGCACGTCAACTTCGCCTGGTATTTCAACTACTTCGACGTCGCCCTGATCGAGTACCTGCGCCGCGTGGGTTACAGTTATCAGCGCATGCTGGAGGCCGGACTGGATATGTTCTATGTGGACAGCCACGCCGCTTACCTCTCGCCCGCCTACTTCGATGAGGCGCTGCGCGTGCACTGTCGCCCCGGCAAAATCGGGAACACCAGCCTGCGCTTCGATTTCCAGGTCTTCGCTCAGGCAGACGGGCGAGAGATTGCCACGGGTGAGATCACCGTTGTGCTCATCCACCGCCAGAGCCGCCAGAAGGCCTCCATACCGGATGAATTACGAAAGGTGCTTTCATGAAGGCTGCCGTCTTTCATGCTCCCAACACCCCTCTGCGCATCGAAGAAGTCCCGACCCCCAAGCCGGGGACGGGAGAAGTCCTGGTGCAGGTCGCGGCCTGCGGGGTGTGCCACACCGACCTGCATTACCTCGACCACGGCGTGCCCACCTTCAAAAAGCCGCCTTTGATCCTGGGACACGAGATCTCCGGCACGATCGCCGCCCTGGGGCGCGAGGTGAGCACCTGGCAGGAGGGCGAGCGCGTCCTCCTGCCGGCGGTCTACGGCTGTGGGAGCTGCGTCATGTGCCGCAGCGGGCGAGAGAACATCTGTGAGCACATGGTGATGTTCGGCAACAACCGGGATGGAGGCTACGCGCAGTACGTGCTCGCCCCGGCCAAGGACGTCATCCGCCTGCCACAGGAGATCCCGCTCGTGGAGGGCGCCATCATCGCCGACGCCATCACCACCCCCTACCACGCCGTGGTCCATCGCGGCCAGGTCAGGCCCGGCGACCGCGTGGTCGTCTTCGGCTGCGGCGGCGTGGGCCTCAACCTGGTGCAGATCGCGGCCGCTCTCGGCGCTCAGGTGATCGCCGTGGACATCCTGGATGAAAAACTGGAGTGGGCGCGCCGCCTCGGCGCCCAGGCCGTCATCAACGCCCGTCAGGTCGAGCGAGTGGACAAAGAGGTGCGCAAACTGACAGGGGGCGGCGCCGACATCGGCTTTGAGGCCATCGGCAACCCGGCCACACAGGCGCAGACCTTTGCCTCCCTGCGCAGCGGCGGACGCTTTGTGGTGGTGGGCTATTCCGACAAGCCCATGACGCTGGAGGTCAGCCGCGTGATGTATCGCGAGATGGAGATCGTCGGCTCGCTGGGCTGCCGCGCGGTGGATTATCCGCGCGTGCTGGAACTCGCCCGCCAGGGCAAGATCAAAGTCCGGGAACTGGTCACGGCCCACTTCCCGCTGGAGGAGATCAACGCCGCCTTCGAGGCCCTCCGCCGCGGGGAGGGCCTCCGCTCGGTGGTCGTGCCGTAGAAAGAGTGCGCTGTCCTGCCATGATCATTGACTTTCACATCCACCTCAGTTTGCCGGAACACGAACAGCCCTGGGTGCTGGACTGGATGCGCGGCAACTTTCCCGGCGATCTGGACGCCATGGCGAAGGAGGTGCTCACCCCCGCCGGGTTACGGCAGACTCTCCAGGCGAACGAGATCGACTGGGCTGTTGGCCTGGCCGAGGTCTCGCCGATCACGACCGGCTGGGCCAGCAACGAGTTCGTGGGTCGCCTGTGCGCGCAGGCAAACGCCCTGCCCGATCCGCCCCGCGGGGCGCGCGGGCGGTTGATCCCCTTCGCCAGCCTCAACCCCTTCATCGTGAACGATCTGCCTGCCGAGCTGGAACGCCTGGTGCGGGAATTCGGTTTTCGCGGCCTCAAGATGTACCCTCCCTATCAGCACCATTACCCCAACGACGCCCGCATGTATCCGCTGTATGCCAAGGCTCAGGAACTCGGCCTGCCCGTGATGACGCACACCGGCTCCTCGGTCTTCCGCGGGGCGCGCATCAAATACGCCGATCCGCTGCTGCTGGACGATGTGGCGATTGACTTCCCCAATCTCACCCTCCTGATGGCGCACAGCGGACGGCCGTTCTGGTATGAACAGGCCTACTGGATGGCGCGCCGGCACCCCAACGTGTATATGGAAATCTCCGGCCTGCCGGGCAAGAAACTGCTGGAGTACTTCCCCCGCTTAGAGGAGATCGCTGACAAGGTGATTTATGGCTCGGACTGGCCGGGCAACCCCGATCTGCGGCGCAACGTGGAGGCCATTCGCTCGCTGCCCATTTCTGAGAGCGCGAAACAGGCCATCCTGCACGACAACGCGGCGCGCATCCTGAAGTTACCCGCCGTGGAGGGCGCCCGCGCCGCCGCAAACAAATGAGAGTGTCTGGAGAGGTGTCTATGCGTGAATTCCTGCTTGGTAACGAAGCCATTGCCCGTGCCGCCTGGGAGGCGGGAGTGAGGTTCGCGGCCGGCTACCCCGGCACGCCCAGCACCGAGATCATCGAGACCCTGGCCGCCCGCTTCCCCGAGACCAACCCACGCTGGTCAGCCAACGAGAAGGTGGCCTTCGAGGAAGGGATGGGCGCGGCCATCGGCGGGCTGCGTGCCCTGGTCACCATGAAGCACGTCGGGCTGAACGTGGCCGCCGACGCCTTCATGGTGTTTCCGTACGCTGGCACGAACGGCGGCTTCGTGGTCATCTCGGCCGATGATCCCGGCATGCACTCGTCGCAGAATGAACAGGACAACCGTTACCTGGCGCGCATGGGCAAGGTGCCGGTCATCGAGCCAAGCGACGTCCAGGAATGTCATGACTTCATCCTGGCGGCCTTTGAACTCTCGGAACGCTTCGGGACGCCGGTCATGCTGCGCACCACCACGCGCCTGGCTCATCACAAGGGACTGGTGGAGGTCGGCGAGCGGCGCGAAGTGCCGCAGAAGGAATTCCTCCCCGATCCGAGGCGTTTCTCCGTGCCCATCTATCGCCGCCTGCGCCGGCCCGAGGTCGAGAAGCGCATCCAGGCCCTGGCCGAATACGCGGAAGACTGCCCGTTCCAGCGCGTGGAACACACCGACGGCCCCATTGGGGTGATCACCTGCGGCGTGGCTTACCAGTACGTCAAAGAGGTCCTGCCCCAGGCGGGCGTGTTGCGCCTGGGCATGACCTTCCCTCTGTCGCCCAAACAGCTGCGCGATTTCTGCTCTCGCTACGAGACGGTTTACATCGTGGAGGAGGGCGAGCCGTTCATCGAGGAATACGCCCGCAGTCTGGGAATCGCCAACATTCAGGGCAAGGAACTCTTCGGCGTGATGGACGAATATTCGCCGGGCCGGCTGCAAAAGGCGCTCGGCCTGGGATCGCCGCCTCAGCCCTACAGCGAGGGCATCGCTCTGCTGCCGCGCCCGCCGATGTTCTGCATTGGATGCGGCCATCGCACGGTGTTCGCTGCCCTGCGCCAGTTGAAGGTGATCGTCTCCGGCGACATTGGCTGTTACACCATGGGCGCCCTGCCGCCCTTTGAGGCCGAGCACACCACCTTCTGCATGGGTGCCAGCATTGGCACCGCCGTCGGCCTGCAGCACAGCGGGCAGAAGCGCCTGGTAGCCATCATCGGCGATTCGACCTTCGTCCATGCCGGCATCCCACCCCTGATCGATGCCGTGTACAACGGCGACAAACTGACGCTGATCATCCTGGACAACTCCGCCACCGGCATGACCGGCGGGCAGCCTCACCCGGCGGCCGGCAAAAACGCCCTTGGCCAGCCGGCTCCAAAACTCGACCTGGAGGCGCTCTGCCGCGCGGCCGGCGTACAGAAGGTGGACGTGGTGGATACCTGGCAGCGCAAGGAAATCGTGCGGGCGCTCAACGCCGCCCTGGCCTACGAGGGGCCCTCGGTGCTGATCGCGCGCGGACCCTGTCAGCAACTGCCGGAGATGAAACAGCGCCACCTCGCCCCCTTCCACGTGGACGAGACGCTGTGCACCCAATGCGATGCCTGCTTCAAGGTATGGTGCCCGGCCATCAAGCGCAACGAACAGGGATATCCGTTCATTGTGGCGGAGGATTGCACGGCCTGCACCGTCTGCGCCCAGGTCTGCCCAACCGACGCCATTCAGCCGCTGGAGGTGGTGGCATGAACAAGACCTGGAGTCTGATGTTTGCGGGCGTCGGCGGGCAGGGCTCGTTGCTCATGGCCGAGCTGGCCTCCCTGACGGCCGTGCGCGCCGGGCACGATGTGAAGCAGTCCGAAGTGCACGGCGTCTCGCAGCGCGGTGGGAGCGTTGAAACTCACGTGCGCTTCGGGCCGAAGGTCCATTCGCCGATCATCACCCCCGGCACGGCGGACTTCGTGGTGGCGCTGGAGAAACTGGAAGCCCTGCGCTTCGCCCACTACGTTGAACCGCAACATGGCCTCATCCTGGTCAACGAGTTCGAGATCGTGCCTCCCTCGGTGAGCAACGCCGAGGCCCTGTATCCCCACGAGAGCATCGATTACCTGCGCGGCCGGGGGCTGAGGGTGTTTGCCCTGCCCGCCTCTCGGATGGCGCGCGACCTGGGAGATGGCCGCATGGCCAACGTGGTCATGCTGGGCGTCCTCTCCACCTTCCTGCCCTTCCCACAAGAGACGTGGGAGGAGACGCTGCAGGCGCGTCTGCCGCCGCGTTTCCTGGAAGGCAACTTGCGGGCCTTCCGCGCCGGGCGCCAGGCAAGTCGGGAGTTTGTTCCCCAGGCCGCCGCAGCCCCGATCCAACCTCAGACCTCGCCCAAAAGCGTGAAAGCCGAATCGTGACGTTCTGCTTTTAGAGTAACAGGAGAAGCCCATGTCCACCCACCGTCCCGATAGCCACGAGTTGATTTACGATTGGAATCTGAAGGAGGAGTCGTTCGAGCCGGGGCGACCGATCCTGGTCACCGATGAAACGTTGCGCGACGGCCTCCAATCGCCATCGGTCACTCACCCGGACATTCAGGACAAGGTGTACCTGCTCTACCTGATGCGCGATCTGGGGATCGACGCGGCCGACCTGGGTTTGTGTGGAGCCGGCGAGAAGTTCAAGTATCACGTCACCGTCCTGGCGCGGGAGATCGCCACCCAGCGCATGCCGATTCAGCCGCAGAGCGCGGCCCGCACCCTGATCGCCGACATCGCTCCAATCGTGGAAGCCTCGCAGGAGGCCGGCCTCCCCATTGAGGCCTGCATCTTCCTGGGCAGCAGTCCCATCCGCCAGTATGCCGAAGACTGGGGGTTGGACTTTCTGCTGCGCCAGACGGAGGAGGCGGTCACGTTTGCCATCCAGCATGGCCTGCCGGTGATGTTCGTAACGGAGGATACCACCCGCGCCCGTCCGGAGACGCTCCGTCAGGTCTACACGGCGGCCATGCGCGCCGGTGCGCAGCGCATCTGCGCCGCCGACACGGTCGGGCACGCCACCCCGCAGGGCGTGCGCGCCCTGGTTTCGTTCCTGAAGCGCCTGGTGGAGGAGGTCAACCCCCAGGTGGGCATCGACTGGCACGGGCATCGCGATCGCGGGCTGGACATCATCAACACCCTGGCTGCGATCGAGGCCGGCGCCGACCGCGTCCACGCCTGCGGGCTGGGCATCGGCGAGCGCAGCGGCAACACCCCGATGGAACTCCTGCTGGTCAACCTGAACCTGCTTGGTTGGGCCGAGCGCGACCTGAGGCGCCTGCCGGAGTATTGCAGGGTGATCTCGGAGAAGTGCGGCGTGCCCATCCCCTTCAATTACCCGGTGGTAGGCGCCGATTCTTTCCGCACGGCGACCGGCGTGCACGCGGCGGCCATCGTCAAGGCTCTGGGCAAGAACGATCCCTGGCTGGCGGAGCGGGTGTACTGTGGGGTGCCGGCCAGCATGGTCGGGCGCGACCTGGGCATCGAGATCGGCCCGATGTCGGGAGAACACAACGTGCGCTACTACCTGCGCCAACGCAACATCGAGACCGAAGCGGTGTTCCTGGAGAAAATCCTGGCCGCCGCCAAACGCTCCAATCGCATCCTGGGCGAGGAGGACGTCTTGCGCATGGTCAGGGTCATGCAGGAACGGATGAAGGCCGGCCTGGAGATACGCGATGAAGAACTGGGATAATACCGGCCCCTCAACCGAGAGGGTCGAGGGACTGTACGCCGCACATCATCGAGGGCATTCCCGGGGAAGGAGGTGAGCGTGGAAACGGGGCACCTTTCTTGATACCTTGCACATCCTGAGGCAGATTCGTTTTTCGTCAAAAAATGGAGGCAGAAATGAGGAGCAAGACCATCTCCCTGTTCGTTTGGGGGGCGATTGTCAGCCTGGTTGTGGCAGGCTGTGCGCCGGCCCCGACCGCGGCCCCGACCGCGGCGCCGACCCTGGCCCCAACGCCCACGCCGGCGCCGAAGATCGGCGCGCCCTACAAGATCGGCTTCGCGCCCGACATCACCGGCCCCGGCGCGAGCCTGGCCGCGGCAGAGCACAAGACCGGTCAGATGCTGGCGCAACAAATCAAGAGCGTGGTCGGGCCGGATGGCGTCACCCACCCGCTCGAGATCATCATCTACGATACGGAGACCAAGCCGGATACCGCCGTCAGCGTGGTGCGGCGGATGATCGAGGAGGACAAGGTGCAGGTTGTCGTGGCCGGCACGACCACCGGCGTCAGCCTGGCGATCGTCCCGGTTGTGACCGAGGCCGAGGTGCCTTACATCTCGATGGCCTCCTCGGTCGCCATTGTCAAAGACCCCGATAGCGGGCAGGTGCGCCACTGGGTCTTCAAGACGGCGCAGGACAACTACGCCTCGGCGCTGTGGCAGGCTCAGTATCTGAAAGAGATGGGCTACACAAAAGTGTGCCATCTGTACGAGGATTCGGGCTATGGCGCCGACACATTCAAGCAGGCTACGAAGGCGTTTGGAGAGGCGGGGATCGAGATCGTCTTCTCCGACAAGTTCGACCGCACCGCCACGGAGTTTCCGCAAGTGGTCAACGTCGGTCCCAGCGGTTGTGAGGCGGTGGTGGTCGGCGCGATTCCGCCGGCCTCGTCCAACATCTCAATTGCGCTGCGCGATCAGTATCCCGATCTCCCCATCATTCACGGGCACGGCACCTGCAATCAGGATCACATCGATCTGATGGGGAAGGAAGTGGCCGAGGGCATGGTCAGCCCGTGCGGCAAGGTCATGGTGGCCGATACCCTGCCAAACAGCGATCCGCAGAAACAGGTTCTGGTGAAGTACGTGGACGATTACACGGCCTTCGCCAACCAGCCGGTGAGCACGTTCGGCGGGCATGCCTGGGACGCGCTGATGCTGGCCATCAACGCGCTGGCCTCCCTGCCCGATGGGCTCGATCTGGCAGCTCAACGCGCAGCCGTGCGCGACGCCCTGGAAAACAAGGTCAAGAACTGGCCAGCCATCAGCGGCGTGTACAACCTCTCTGCCGACGATCACTTCAGTCTCGAGTACACCAGCCTGACGTTTGTGAAAGTCGAAAACGGCAAATGGGTTTACTACCCACCCGAGGCCTGGAAGAAGTGACCTTATAAGCGGCCATGGGTCAGGGGTCGGGCCATGCCCGATCCCTGACCATCGGAAGGAGCGCCATGAAATTTTCTGAGGCTGCCTGGCAGAGGAGTGTCCTCTTCTTTGGCGTGCTCGCGGCCCTCGTCATGTTGGCCCTCCATCTGGGTCTGCAAAAGAATCTTGGGGCGCTGCAATTTGCACAGCTGATCCTGGATGGTTTGCGCGGCGGAGCCATCTATGGCCTGATTGCGATGGGCTTCATCGTCGTCTACAACGTGAGCGGGGTGATCAACTTTGCGCAGGGCGCCTTTGTCATGCTGGGGGCCATGCTGGCGGTCACGTTCTGGGAATGGGAGGTGCCGCTGCCCCCTGCGTGGCATTTGCTGCTCAGCCTCCTCCTGGCCATTGTGGCCACCTTCCTGGCAGGCCTCTTGATCGAACGGGTGGCGATCCATCCTGCGCGCCATGCCTCCCCCCTGACGCTGATCATCATCACCGTTGGCGTCTACATCACGCTTCAGGGGCTGGCGCTCTTGCTGTGGGGGGCCGGGGCGCATATCTTCCCCGCCTTCACCACTTTGAAAATGGGGGATCAGACTTACCGTTGGGCCGGCCTGGTGATCAAAGCGCAAAGTTTCTGGATCTGGGGGACGACCGCGCTCGTCCTGGCAGGACAGGCCTACTTCTTCGAGCGCACCCTGTTGGGGAAGGCCCTCCGCGCCTGTGCCGTGAACCGGCGCGGCGCGCAACTGGTGGGCATCAACCCGGAGAGAATGTCCCTGGCGGCATTCGGCCTGGCCACCGTGGTGGGTGCCATTGGAGGCGTCGTGATTGCCCCGCTCATTCGGCCTTCCTTTGACATTGGACTGATGCTGGGCTTGAAGGGCTTCGTGGCGGCCATTCTGGGAGGCCTGGTGAATCCGACCGGCGCGGTGTTGGGCGGACTGCTGCTGGGCCTGCTGGAGAACGTCATCGCCGGGGTGACGAAAGCCGGCATGAAGGACGTGTTCGCCTTTTTGATCATGATTCTCACGCTGCTCTTCCGGCCACAAGGGTTGATGGGCATCCGTCAGACGCGCGCCGAGGAGGAGACCACATGAAGGTGCGCTTCTCCCTCTCCGAAAATCTCATCGGCCTGTTCCTTCTGGCGCTGGTCATCGCTCTGGCCGGGGCGGTGGAAATGCTGAAGCCATTCGGCCTCAATTTCTCCAGCCTCACGGCCGGCCTGGTGACCCTGGATACCATGGTGCGCATTGCCATCTTCACCATCGTCCTGGTTGGCCTGAATCTGCTCAGCGGCTATGCGGGCCAGGTCTCATTGGGGCACGCCGCCTTCTACGGTCTGGGGGCATACGCCTCGGCCATCTTCTGCGTACGTGCCGGAGAGCTATTCGGCGTTCCGGAGGAGGTGCTGCAATCCTGGTGGTGGCCGTGGGTCGTCATGATGCTGGGCATGTTTCTTTCGGGAATGCTCGCCTACTGGATCGGGCGGCCGATTCTGCGCCTGCGCGGTCACTATCTGGCCATGGCCACTCTGGGGCTGGGCGTGATGATCTATACCCTGTTTCGGGAAAACATGGGGTTCGAGGGGCAGCACATTACGGGGACATACGATGGAATTGTCGGGATTCCGAGGCTGCGGCTGGGCGCGTTCGAGATCTGGCCGATTTCGCGATACTACTTTTTCGCCTGGCTCGTGGCTTTGCTCGTGATCGCGTTCGGGTTGAATCTGATCCAGTCCCGCAGCGGGCGCGCGCTGCGCGCCATTCACGGCAGCGAGGCCGCGGCGCAATCGCTAGGCATAGACGTGGCCACCTACAAGGCGCGGGTTTTTGCCCTCAGCGCCGTGCTGGCCAGCCTGGCCGGCAGTCTCTACGCTCATTTCCAGGCCGCCGTCTCGCCGGCCCCATTCGGCTTTGTCGCCTCGCTGGAGCTGCTCGTGATGTCGGCGGTGGGTGGGCTGTCCAGCATTTGGGGCGCGCCCTTTGGGATCGCGCTGGTGCTCATCTTGAAGGAAGTGCTGCGCAGCCGTCTGCGCATCCTGCTGCAGGGTGCTTCGGGCGAGCACGAGACCCTCATTTACGGCCTGTTGTTGATCGCCATCATGATCTTCCTCCCGCAGGGGATAGCAGCCAGCGCGGCGCGGCGCCGGGGGGCCTGGCGCCGGCGGGCATCTACTCCCCAGCGCGCAGGGAGAGAAGAGCGCGTGGAGGAGCGGTCATGAACGACTCCACCCTGCCGCTCCTCTCCATTCGCAATGTGCGCAAAGGGTTTGGCGGCCTGATGGCCCTCTCCGACATCACCTTCGATGTGTGGCCCGGAAAGGTCACGGCGGTCATCGGGCCGAACGGAGCCGGGAAGACCACCCTGTTCAACCTAATCACCGGCTACCACAAGGCCGATCACGGCGAAATCCACTTCAACGGGGAGCGCATCGATGCCCTGGCGCCTTTTCAGATTGCCGCCAAAGGCATCGTGCGCACATTTCAGAACCTGCAGATCTTCAACAACATGAGCGTACTGGAAAACGTGACCGTCGGGGCGCATCTGCAAGGGAAGAGCGGCTGGCTGGCCGCAGCCTTTCGCACTCCGGCCGCTCGCCGGGAGGAACGGGAACTGCGGGAGATGGCCCGTCGCTGCCTGGAACTGGTCAACCTGGAGGGGCGCGCCGACGATCCGGCTCACAGCCTGCCCTACGGCCAGCAGCGCATGCTCGAAATCGCGCGCGCCCTGGCCGCGCGCCCGAAACTCCTGCTGCTGGACGAGCCGGCCGCCGGCCTCAGCCGGGAGGAGACCATGGCCCTGGACGACCTGATCTGCCGCCTGCGAGACGACGGCCTCACCATTTTGCTGGTGGAACACGATATGGACCTGGTGATGGGCATCGCCAACCAGATCGTTGTGCTGCATTACGGGAGCAAGATTGCTGAAGGCTCCCCCGCCGCCGTCCAGGCCAACCCCGACGTGATCCAGGCCTACCTGGGAACCGATTGGGAGCGCGCGGAGAACAATCATGGCTGAAGCGAACCTCTCGCCGGGGCGCGTCCTCCTCGACATCCAGGCCCTCTGGACGTCCTACGGGCACATCGTGGCCCTCAAGAACATCTCCATGCAGGTTTACGAGGGCGAGATCGTGGCCATCATCGGCGCCAACGGGGCCGGCAAGTCCACCCTGTTGAACAGCATTTCGGGCGTGGTGCCTGCCCGGCAGGGAAAGATCGTGTTCGATGGGCAGGAAATCACCCGCCGGCCGCCTGATGCCATTGTCGGTTTAGGAATCAGCCAGGTTCCGGAGCGACGTCAGATTTTCAGCACTCTCTCCGTGCGCGACAACCTCCTGCTGGGCGCTTACCTGCGCCTGCGTCAGGGAAAGAAGCAGGAGGTGGTCAAAGACCTGGAGTATATCTTCTGCCTCTTCTCGGTCCTGCAGGAACGGGAGCAGCAACTGGCCGGGACGCTCTCCGGAGGCGAACAGCAAATGCTGGCCATCGGCCGCGGTTTGATGGCGCGCCCGCGGCTTCTGCTCCTGGATGAACCCTCCCTGGGGCTGGCCCCCTTGCTGGTGGCAGAGATCTTTCGCACCCTGGAACAACTGCGTCGGCGAGGAACAACGATCTTGCTGGTGGAACAAAATGCGCGCCAGGCCCTGGAAATCTCCGATCGCGCCTACGTGCTGGAAACCGGTCGGATCGAGCTCAGCGGCCGCTCGAAGGATTTGATCGCGAACGAGGAAGTGAAAAAAGCCTATCTGGGTCGCATGGATAGACATCCGAAGCGGAAAGGAGTGAAGCCATGAAGATGCTCTTGAGTGGCAACGAGGCCATTGCACGCGGGGCATGGGAGGCCGGGGTGGAAGTGGCTGCCGGCTATCCGGGCACCCCCAGCACCGAGATCCTGGAGGCCCTCGCCGCCTATGAAGAGGTGCATGCCGAGTGGGCCACCAACGAAAAGGTGGCCCTCGACATCGCCATCGGCGCGGCCTACGCCGGCAAGCGCGCCATGGCCACCATGAAGCACGTCGGCCTGAACGTCGCCTCGGAAGCCCTGTTCTACTCTTCCTACACGGGGGTGAACGCCGGCCTGCTGGTGGTCACCGCCGATGATCCGGGGCTGCACTCCTCCCAGAACGAACAGGATAACCGCCACTACGCCCGCTTTGCCAAAGTGCCCATGCTGGAACCCTCCGACAGTCAGGAAGCCCGGGACTTCGTGCGATTGGGGCTGGAACTCAGCGAGCAATTCGACACCCCCGTGCTGCTGCGCACCACCACCCGCACTTCCCATGCCAAATCGGTCGTTGCGGTCGCCCCGCGCAGCCCGGTGTCCAAGCGTCCTTATAAGAAAGACGCGCCCAAGTATGTCATGATTCCGGGCTATGCCCGCCGGCGGCACCCTGTGGTCGAGGCACGCATGCAGCAGTTGTTCCGGTGGGCCGAGACGGCGGAGATCAACCGCCTCGAGGAGGGCGATCCGGCCCTCGGCATCGTGACCTGCGGGGCAGCCTATCAATACGCCCGCGAAATCTTCCCTCACGCCAGCCTCCTGAAACTGGGGATGACCTGGCCGCTGCCCAAACAACGCATTCTGGATTTCGCGGCGCGCGTCCAGCGTCTGATCGTCCTGGAGGAGTTGGACCCCTTCCTGGAGGAATGGGTGCGTCAGTTGGGCCTAGCGGTGGAGGGAAAGGCGATCTTCCCACTGGTGGACGAGCTGCTGCCGGAGCGCGTGCGTCAATCGGCCGTCAGGGCCGGCCTGCTGAGCAACGGGAAGGAGCAGGCGCCCCAGGCGAGTGAACTGCCGCCGCGCCCGCCGGTCTTGTGCGCCGGCTGCGGGCACCGCGATCTCTTCTGGGTGCTGCGCAAACTCAAAGTGACGGTCAACTCGGATATCGGCTGTTATGCCCTGGGCGTGATGCCGCCGCTCGAGGCCACCGATACGATCGGGGCGATGGGCGCCAGCATCGGGGTTGCCATGGGCATGCGCTACGCTGGCCTGGAAAACAACAACGTGGCCGTCATCGGGGATAGCACCTTCTTCCACGCCGGCCTGCCGGCCCTGGCCTCCGCCGTTTACAACCAGGCGCCCCTCACCCTCATTATCGTGGACAACCACACCACCGCCATGACCGGCCACCAGGGCCACCCCGGTTCCGGGATCACCCTGCGCGGCGAGAAAGGAACGCGGATCGACATTCCCACCGCGGTGCGAGGCCTGGGGGTGACCTGGGTCAAAGAGGTCAAAGCGCGCGACCTCAAGGAGGTGGAGAACGCGATTCGGGAGGCGATGCGCTTCAACGGCCCGGCAGTGGTCGTGGTGGATGCCGTCTGCATCTTCGAAACCAGCCATCCGCGCGAACCCTATACGGTCGTGCTCGAGGATTGCAACGGCTGCACGTTGTGTTTCCGCATCGGCTGCCCGGCCATCTTCAAGAGCGAAGTCATGGATGAAGAGCATCACCGCCCCAAGGCCTGGATCGATCCTGTGCAGTGCGTGGGCTGCGGCCTGTGCTTCGATGTCTGCGCCCGGCAGGCCATCCTGCCCGGTGCAGAAAAAGCGCCGGCCGCGCTCTGAAAGGAGAGGAGCATGGAAAAAGAGGCGATCAATTTCCTGTTTGCCGGCGTCGGGGGACAGGGCACGCTGCTGGCCAGCGACATCCTCGCCGAGGTCGGGTTGAAAGCCGGTTACGATGTGAAAAAATCCGAAGTGCACGGGATGTCCCAGCGAGGCGGGGCGGTGGTCAGCCATGTGCGTTGGGGGCCGCGCGTGGCTTCCCCCCTGTGCGAGGCGGGCACGGTGGATTACTTCATCGCCCAGGAAATGCTGGAAGCGCTGCGCTGGCTGCACTACCTGCGCCGCGGCGCGAGCGTCATCCTCAGCCGTTGCAAACTTCCTCCCACAGCCACCGTCTTCGGCGCGGCGCAGTATCCCTCGGAGGAACAGGTCCTCTCGGTCATGGGCTCGCTCGCAGGCCGGATTCTGCTGGTCGAGGCCGAGCAGGTGGCGCAGGAACTGGGCAATCGTCGCGTGGCCAACAGCGTTCTGCTCGGCGCCCTCTCCACGCACCTGCCGCCCGCTCCCCCACTCTGGCTGGAGATCATCGAGGCGCGCGTGCCCGCCCAGCATCGCGAGATCAATCGCCAGGCCTTCCAAATCGGGCGCGAACGGACCTGGGAATCAAGCCGCCCCGTCTCCTCCTCCTTACCATCGAGCGGAGGGAGGTGAGCCAGGCCTGCAATCTTGCGCCCCGTAGTATTGCTCTTGAAAATCTGTTGCAACCGTAAAGATTCTGTAACGTGGAGGTCGCGTTTGGGTTGCGGGATAAATCCCGCGCTATGTGTAAGACTCGCTTTGTTGCAAACACATTTTCAACTCGCCGTGAAACCATTCTTCATCCTCACCCCCTTTCAACTTTCCATATTGGGAGAGGGGCAGGTGAGGGAAGAAGCGATGAGCCCGCCTCTTCAGGCATCTTTGCAACAGAGTATGCTCAAAACCACCAGCCATGCACTCATTCACAGAAAGGAGAAAAAAAGCCATGCCCATCTGGAACCCGGAATTCGAGACCATGCCGCGCGAGAAGTTGAAAGAACTTCAGAGCCAGCGCCTGCGTGAGATCGTCGCCTACGTGGCAGAGCGGGCGCCGTTCTACCAGCGCAAGTTCAAGGAGGCGCGCCTCAAGCCCGAGAGCATCAAGGGCCTGGACGACCTCAAGCGCCTGCCCCTCACCACCAAGGAGGATCTGCGCACCGAATACCCCTTCGGCATGCTGGCCGTGCCCCTGGAACAGGTCGTGCGCATTCACGCTTCCAGCGGCACGACCGGCAAGCCCACCGTCGGAGCGTACACCCGCAACGACCTCAACCTGTGGGCCGAGGTGATGGCCCGCACGGTCACCTCGGCCGGGGTGACCTCCAAAGATGTAGCCCACAACGCCTATGGATACGGCCTGTTCACCGGCGGCCTGGGCTTCCACCTCGGCTTTGAAACCGTCGGGGCGACAACCGTGCCCATCTCGGGAGGCATCACCGAGCGCCAACTGATGCTCCTGGAGGACTTCGGCGCCACCGTGCTGACCTGCACCCCATCCTACGCCCTCGTCCTGGCCGAGGCCGCCGAGGCCGCCGGCATTGATTTCAAGAAGCGCATGAAAGTCCGCGTCGGCATCTTCGGCGCAGAGCCCTGGACGAACGAGATGCGCCGCGCCATCGAGGATCGCCTCGGCCTGGAGGCCTATGACATCTACGGTCTGACCGAAATCATCGGCCCCGGCGTCTCGGTGGAATGCGAGCAGCACAACGGGCTGCACATCTTCGAGGATCACTTCCTGCCGGAAATCATCGACCCCGATACAGGCGAACCCCTGCCCTATGGCGAGGAAGGCGAACTCGTGTTCACCACGTTGACCAAGGAGGCCATGCCGGTCATCCGCTACCGCACCCGCGATCGCACGATCCTGCATGCAGAAAAGTGCACCTGTGGCCGCACCCTGGTACGCATGGAGAAGGTGCGCGGCCGCACGGACGACATGCTCATCGTGCGGGGCGTGAACGTCTTCCCCTCGCTGGTCGAGAGCACCCTGCTCCAAGTGGACGGCCTGGAACCCTACTACCAGATCGTGGTCGATCGACCGAAGAATCTGCTCGACCGCCTGGTGGTGATGATAGAAGCCCGGAAGGACTACTTCGCCCCGGTGGATACGCAGGCGATCGAGACGCTGCGCAAGAAGGCAGAGGAAGCATTGTTCGCCGCCCTGGGCATCAGCGCGGAGGTGCAGGTGATGGGCCCGGGCACAATCGAACGCTCGATCGGCAAAGCCAAGCGCATCATTGACAAGCGCGATCTTTACAAAGACTAGCCCAGGAAGGAACAGGATGCAAATCAGCGTTCGCCTGGCAGAGCCCTTCTGGCGCAGCGTTGGCCGGCGCCACCTCGAGATCGAACTGCAAGAGGGGGCGCGCGTCTCGGACCTGCTCGCCCTGCTTCGCCGGCACTACCCTGCGCTGGAGCGGGAATTCACAGAAGCGCCTCCGCATGTCTTCCTCGGCGACCAGGAGGTGGCGGCGGAGGCCCTTCTGGAGGACGGCTGCGCGGTGCATCTCGTCTGGCCGGTGGCCGGAGGCTCGCATGACCTTTGAATCGAGGTGTGCGATTGTTGACCTGACGCGTGGCGAGGTGCGCCTGGAGGTCATCTCGCCGAACGTGCTGCGCGCCTACCTGGGCGGGCGCGGCCTCAACATGGCCTGCCTGCTGCGTTACCTCTCTGCTGCCGGTGATCCCCGCCGGGTCAACCCGCTTGGGCCCGACAACCCGCTCATTCTCGGCGCGGGCCTGCTCACCGGAACGATCGCCCCCAATGCGGCGCGCTTCAACGTCTCGGCGCGCTCGCCGGAGAGCGGCATCCTGGGCGATGCCAACTGCGGCGGCTTCTTCGCCGCTGCCATGCGCAAGGCCGGCTTCGATCGCCTGATCCTGCTGGGCCGCGCCCCACAGCCCTCTTACCTGCTGCTCGAGGCGGGGAAGATCCACATCCTGCCGGCCGGCGACCTGTGGGGGAGGAGAGCCATCGAGACCCAGGAGCAACTCAAAGTCCGGCACGGCCCCGGCACCGTCTCGGCCGTGATCGGACCGGCTGGCGAGCGTTGCGTCCGCATGGCCTGCATCATGACCGGCAAGAAAGACACCGCCGGGCGGGGCGGCATGGGCGCCGTCATGGGAAGCAAGAACATCAAGGCGATCGTCGCACACGGCGGCGAGACAATCGCCGTGGCTCAGAAAGAGACCCTGCGCGCCCTGCGCCTCCAGCAACAGCACGCCCTGCAGTCCTCGCGCATCGTCCAGGTGCTCGGGCGAGTGGGCACCTCCCTGCTCTATGAGGTCAGCAACCGCCTGGGAGCGATCCGCACCCGCAACAGCCAGGACAACTTCTTTGAAGACACGCTCAACGCCGAGGAGATCGAGAAGTATTCCGATAAGATGCTGGGATGCACCTCGTGCGTCGTCCATTGCCGCCACCGCAACACCCTGGGCGGGGAGGGCCCCGAATATTCGACCATCGGTCTGTTGGGCGCCAACCTCGGCATCGCCCCGACCGAGCAGGTCATCCAGTTGAACAATCTGGTCAACGACCTGGGGCTGGACGCCTCCTCGACCGGGACGATCATCGGCTGGGCGATGGAACTCTACCAGCGCGGCCTGATCGGCGATGAGATGAGCGGCGGGCCGCTGCGCTGGGGCGATTACGAGACCATCTACGGGCTGATCGAGGACATCGCCTACCGCCGCAACTTCGGCGAGGTTCTGGCCGAAAGCACGCAGGCGGCGCGCTTCTTCCCGCCCGAGGCACGCGACTATCTGATCGCCGTCAAGGGCCTGCCCCAATCGGACCCGCACGACGTGCGCTACTTCAAGGGCTTCGCCCTGGGCATTGCCGTTGCCAGCCGCGGCGCCGATCATCTGCGCAACCGCCCCACGCTGGAAATCTTCAAACTCCCCGCCGAGGTGCGGGCGGCTCTCTACGGGCGCGCCAACGACCCCGACCCCACCGGCTACAAAGACAAAGGCCTGATCGTCGCCTGGAGCGACGACATCTATGCCATCGCCGACAGTTTGGGAATCTGCAAGTTCGTCACGCGCGGCTTCAACAGCCCGCATCTGTTGGGCTACCCGGAATTCTGTGATCTGATCGCGGCCGCCACCGGCCTGGAATACACCCCCGAAACCCTGCGCCAGGTCGGACGGCGCGTGCTGGACACCGAACGTCTGATCAACATCGCCCTCGGCCTGACCCGCGCCGACGACACCCTGCCCAGGCGCTACTTTGACGAGCCGATGCCGGCTCGCCAGACCCAGGGCCATCACATTGACCGTCAGGAATTTCAACACATGCTGGATGAGTACTACGCCGAACGCGGCTGGGATCGCGAGGGCCGCCTGCCCGAAGAGCGCGCCGCCGCCATCCAGGCCCTGATCGCCGAGTTGCCGTAAGCCTGTCAAGCACTCATTTCGAGGTCTCCATGTCTCTGTCCGCAGCACAACGCCTCAGCAACATCCGTCAGTCCTTTATCCGAGAGATGACCCGCCTGGCCATGCAGCATCAGGCCATCAACCTCTCGCAGGGCTTCCCAGATTTCGATCCGCCGCCGGAGGTGCTGGCTGCCGCACACCGCGCCCTGGATGAGGGCCTCAATCAATACACCATCACCTGGGGCTTGCCGGCCCTGCGTCAGGCCATTGCTGAGAAGATGAGGCGACTATACGGCCTGGAGTTCGACCCGCAGGAGCACATCACCGTCACCTGCGGCGTGACCGAAGCCATCCTGGTGACGTTGATGGGCCTGCTCGATGCGGGCGATGAGGTGATCGTGATCGAGCCGTTCCACGAGGGTTATGTGCCTGCCGTGATCCTCGCCGGGGGCAGGCCGCGTTTTGTCACCCTGCGCCCGCCGCATTATGCCCTGGAGGCAGAGCAGGTGCGGGCGGCCATCACGGCGCGCACGCGCGCCATCCTGATCAACACGCCCCACAACCCCACCGGGCGAGTCTTCCATCGGGAAGAACTGGAAGGCGTGGCCCGCCTGTGCCTGGAATTCGACCTGGTGGCCATCACCGATGAAATCTACGAACACATCGTGTACGATGGCCAGCGGCACATCCCCCTCGCCACGCTGGAGGGCATGGCCGAACGCACGGTCACCCTGAGCGGCTTCGGGAAGACCTTTGCCATGACCGGCTGGCGCCTGGGATACGCCTGCGCCCCCACGCCCCTCAGCGAAGCCCTGCGCACGGTGCACGATTACACCACCGTATGCGCCCCGACCCCGTTGCAGGCTGCCTGTGTGGCGGCGCTTCAGTTGCCCGATTCTTACTACCAACGCCTGCAAGAGGAATACGCGCAGCGGCGCGAGCTCATCCTGGCCATCCTGGAGGAAATCGGGCTGAGCGCCCTGCGTCCCCAGGGCGCCTATTACGTGATGGCCGACTTCAGCCGCTGGGACTTCGCCGGAGATGACCATGCCTTCGTGCGTGCCCTGGCAGCCGAACGAGGGGTGGCGGCCGTGCCGGGCTCGAGTTTCTATGCCACCCCCGGCCTGGGCCGCAAATCGGTGCGCTTCGCCTTCGCCAAAAAGATGGAAACCCTGCAAGCCGTGCGGGAGCGGTTGAAACAGAAGTAAACAGGAGAGAGACATGGGTCACACCCTCGCCGAAAAAATCCTGGCCTCCAAATGCGGCCAGAAGGAAGTCTGGCCCGGCCAGTTCATCAATGCCCGCGTCGACATCGTGCTGGCGTCGGAACTCTCCGGCGTCCTGGCCATCGAGGAGTTCCAGAAGATCAAAGGGGCGCGCATCTTCGATCCGCAGAAAGTGGTCTTCGTCATGGATCACTTCACCCCGGCCAAGGATATCCAATCGGCCGAGATCGTCCGGCGCTGCCGTGCCTTCGCACAAGAACATGGCATCCGCTTCTACGACGTCGGGCGGGCCGGCATTCAGCACGTGCTCCTGCCCGAACAGGGCCTGGTGGCGCCGGGCGACCTGGTGGCCGGGGCCGACTCGCACACCTGCACCTACGGCTTCCTGGGGGCCTTCGGCACCGGCATTGGCTCCACAGATGCCGCCGCGGCCATGGCCCTGGGTGAGATCTGGCTGAAGGTGCCGGAGAGCATCAAGCTGGTGTACCACGGCCGGCTGCCCAAATGGGTTGGCGGCAAGGACCTGATCCTGCACACCATTGGGAAGATCGGCGTGGACGGAGCGCGCTACCAGGTCATGGAATTCAGCGGCGAGGTGGTCAGCCAGATGGAGATGCACGACCGCTTCACCATGGCCAACATGGCCATCGAGGCGGGGGCCAAGACGGGCCTGTTCGCGGCCGATCAGAAGACGCGCGCCTTCCTCCGTCAGCGCGGCCGCCGCGATGGACACTACTGGCAGAGCGATCCCGATGCCGCCTACGCCGCCGTGCACGAGTTCGAAATCTCCAGCCTGGAGCCGATCGTGGCCGTGCCCTTCCTGCCGGAAAACGCGCGCCCGATCTCGGCTGTGGCCGGACTGGAGATCCATCAGGTGGTGATCGGCATGTGCACCAATGGCAACCTGGAAGACCTGCGCGCCGCCGCCAGTGTGCTCAAAGGGCGCAAGATTCACCCGCGCCTGCGCGCCGTCATCATTCCCGGAACGCAAAAGGTGTATCTGGAGGCGCTGCGCGAGGGCCTGATCGAAATCTTCCTCGAGGCCAACTGCTCGGTGAGTCCCCCCACCTGCGGACCCTGCCTGGGCGGGCACATGGGCGTGCTGGCGGCCGGCGAGCGCTGCGTTTCCACCAGCAACCGCAACTTTCGCGGCCGCATGGGGCATCCACAGAGCGAGGTCTATCTGGCCAATCCTTATGTCGCAGCGGCCTCGGCGATCGCCGGCTGCATCGCCTCGCCGGCGGAGGTTGTCAGGCAGGCATGAAGAGCGGCCCTGTCTCTGCTGTGGCGGAGCGGGATGCCTTTGCCCGTCACCTGGGCATCGAACTGAGCGACCTGCGTCCCGGCTACAGTCGCGCCGCTCTGCCCCTGGCCACTTACATGGTCAACGGCCTGGGAATGCCGCACGGCGCGGCCATCTTCGCCCTGGCCGATTTCGCCTTTGCCGCAGCCTGCAATTCACACGGACGCGCCGCGGTCGCCCTGAGCATGGACGTGCACTTTGTCTCCTCGCCCGCCCCCCAGGCTTTGCTGGTGGCCGAAGCGCAGGAGGTGCATCGCGGCCAGCGCATCGGCCTGTATCGCATCACCGTCACCGATGGTCACAACCTGATCGCCGAACTGCATGGCATGGCTTATTTTAAAGATACATAACCACCCGCTTTGGCTGTCGCACGGCCGTTGAAATGGTCATATAGCCCGGAGTCGGATGGTCTGGAGCTGGACAAGCGGAAAGGCGGACGGTGGATGATGAACAGTGGACAGTGGACGGCGGGCAGGGCCGTCGGCGCGGGCCGACTTCGTGGAAGCAGCCCGCAACTTGAGCAGCCGGGCAAAAAGGCTCCAACCGGCGAGGTGACTGGCAGGCATTTCAATCTGTGGAGGTTTGCGCATGAATTATGAGATGTTCAAGCACAGCACGCTGGGGGAGTTGCTCAGCGTTCAGGCGACGCGCTATCCGCGCCAGGTCTTCCTGCGTTCGGGCGCGCAAAGCCAGACATATGCGGAGGTGGAATATCAGGCTTCGGCGCTGGCAGCCGGCCTGATGACCCTGGGGTTGAAAGCCGGCGAGCGGCTGGGGGTGATCCTGCCGAACATCCCGGCCTATGTTGTCACCATCTTCGCCGCGGCGCGAGCCGGGCTGATCCTGGTGCCGGTCAACGTGCGCCGCGATGCGCAGGGCATCCTCGCGCGCTTCACGACCACCCGCCCCAAAGCCGTGATCGCGTTTTCGGAGCCGGCGCATTTCAAGGGCATGGATCATGCCGCTGTGGTGCGCGATCTGCGCCCCCAGCTGCCCGATCTGCAACACCTGATCACCGTCTCTCCGCTCCCTTCAAAGGAAAAGGAGTTCTTGGCCTGGGACGACCTGCTGCAAGCCACCGCCCCGCTCCCGGCGCCACACATCCGCCCGGAAGATGTGGCTGCCATCGTTCACACCCTGGGCAGTTCCGGCGAGCCGCGCGGCGCCATGCTGACCCACGGCGCGCTGGTGCGCAATGCCGCCGCGATCGCCTCCTCCCTGGCCTGCACGGTGGAGGACGTCTTCCTCGCCACCGTGCCCTTCTCCAACACCTTCGGGCTCACAGCCACCATCCTGGCCTGCGCCGTGTCTGGGGCGCAACTTGTGTGCCTGCCGCGCTATTCCGCCGAAGAAGCCCTGCGGCTGATCCAGGAGGCGCGCGTCACGGTTCATCACGGCGTGCCCACCATGTTCGCCCTGGAGCTCAACCACCCGGCCTTCCGCGCCACCGACTGCAGCAGCCTGCGCACCGGCATCATGTCGGGCGCGCCCTGCCCACCGGAACTGGTCAAGCGCGTGCGTCATGAGATGGGATTGAACCTGATCGTGGCCTACGGATTGACGGAGGCCTCGCCCGCCGTGACCATGACACGCCTGGACGATGGGCCGGCCACCGCCACCGAGACCGTCGGCCGCCCGATCGAGGGCGTGGAGATCAAGTTGATCACCCCCGAAGGGGACACACCCCCTGCGGGCACGGAGGGGGAATTGTGCGTGCGCGGCTACAACGTCATGCGCGGCTACTGGGAGAAGCCCGAGGAGACGGCGCGCGTCCTCGACCCCGAAGGCTGGCTGCACACGGGCGACCTGGCCACGATCGACGCCGACGGCGTGGTGCGCATCGTCGGACGCACGAAGGAGGTCATCATCTGCGGCGGCTTCAAGATCCATCCCGCCAGCGTGGAGATCGTGCTGCGCTCGTTCCCCGGCGTCAAGGAGGCGGCCGTCGTCGGCGTGCCCGACCTGATCTACGGCGAACGCATCTACGCCTGCGTCGTGCGCCAGCCCGGAGCGGATTTCCAGGCCGAGGAATTGCTCGCCTTTGCCGCCGGCCATCTGCCTGAATACTCCCTGCCCGCCCGCATTCTCTTCTTCGACTCGCTCCCGCGGCGCGGCGGCGGGGCGGTGCAAAAGGAGTATCTGCGCGAGCGCGTCTATATTCGCGGCCGCGCCTGGGTCTTCGGAAAGAACATCGATACCGACGCCATCATCCCGGCCCGCCACTGCAACACGGTGGATCCGCGCGAGCTGGCACGTCACTGCATGGAAGATGCCGATGCGGAGTTCGCCCGCAAGATGCATCGCGGGGATGTGATTGTGGCCGACGCCAACTTCGGCTGCGGCTCCTCGCGCGAGGTGGCGCCGTTGGCCATCAAAGCGGCCGGCGTCTCGGCCGTCATCGCCACCTCCTTCGCCCGCATCTTCTTCCGCAACGCCATCAACATCGGCCTGCCCATCCTGGAATGCCCCGAAGCGAAGGACGGGATTCGAGAGGGGGATGAGGTGGAAGTAGAACTGGCCACAGGCCTGATCCGCAACCTGACCAGCGGACAAACCTTTCGGGCCGCGCCCTTCCCCGAGTTCCTCAAGCGCATCATTGACTGCGGTGGGTTGCTGGCCTATGTGGAAGAAAGACTGGCAAGAGAAGCCAGAGAGACTGCTTCTGAGGTGTCCCCATGATTGCTTTTGAGCTTACAGAGGAACAGCGCGAAATGCGCGACCTGGCACATCGTTTTGCCGAGAAGGAGATTCGCCCCGTCGCGGCGGAATACGATGAGAAAGAGGAAGTGCCCTGGGACGTGATCCGCAAGGCGGCCCAGGCTGGCTTTCTTTCGTACTACATCCCGGAAAAATACGGCGGGGGTGGCATCACCGACTTGCTCACGCATTGCTTGGTCGAGGAAGAAATCTTCTGGGGCTGCGCCGGCGTGGGCACCATCCTGGGAGGCACAAGCCTGTGCATCACTCCCCTCCTGCTGGCCGGCAATGAGGATCAAAAGAGCCGCTACCTGCCCATGTTCTGCGATCCCAACACGCCCCGTCTGGGCGCGTTTGCCCTCACCGAGCCCTCGGCCGGCTCCGACCCGGCCAGCCTGAGCACGCAGGCCCGCCGCGAGGGACACACCTACATCCTCAACGGCAACAAGACCTTCATCACCAACGGTGGCATTGCCGACCTCTACATCATCTTTGCCACCGTAGATATCCGCCTCGGCCACCGCGGCATCACCGCCTTCATCGTTGAAAAGGACACTCCCGGCCTGATCGTCGGACACAAAGAAAAGAAGATGGGCATTCGCGCCTCGCACACGGCCACGCTGGCCTTCGAGGACCTGCGCGTGCCGGCTGCCAATCTCCTGGGTCAGGAAGGCGAGGGCTTTCGCATCGCCATGAAAACGTTCGAATACACCCGCACACAGATCGCTAGCTCTGCGGTGGGGGTAGCGCGTGCTGCGCTGGAGTATGCCCTGCAATATGCCCAGGAGCGCGTCCAGTTCGGCAAGCCCATCATCCAGCATCAGGCCATCGCCTTCATGCTGGCCGACATGGCCACCCAAATTGACGCTGCCCGCCTCCTCACCTGGCGCGCGGCCTATCTGGCCGATCGGGGCATCCCTTGCACCAAAGAGGCCAGCATGGCCAAACTCTTTGCAGCCGATGTCGCCATGCAGGCCACGACCGATGCCGTGCAAATCCTGGGCGGATATGGCTACATGCGCGATTACCCGGTTCAGAAATGGATGCGTGATGCCAAGATCCTGCAAATTTACGAAGGCACGGCCCAGATCCAGCGCCTTATCATTTCCCGTCATCTGACGCAGGAGCCGCCAGCCTCATAACCACTCCCGACCATTTGACTATCTGACTATCTGATTTTCTACCCATTGGAGGGCATACGTCATGAAAACATACAACATCGGAGTCATCCCGGGGGACGGCATTGGCCCGGAGGTGGTCGCCGAAGGCCTCAAAGTTCTGAGGGCCGTTCAGAGCCTGGAAGGATTTGAGTGCAACCTGGTTGAATACCCCTACTCCGGCGAATACTACCTCAAAACCAAGGAACTGGTGCCCGAACGGGTGATCGACGAATGGCGCACCCTGGATGCCATCTTCCTCGGCGCCATCGGCCACCCGGATGTAGAGCCCGGCCTGGTGGAACGCTCGGTGATCCTGGGCCTGCGCTTCGGCCTCGATCTCTACGTGAACCTGCGCCCGATCAAACTGTACGCCGAACATCTCTGCCCCATCAAAGACAAGACGCCCAAGGATATCGATTTCATCGTGGTGCGCGAGAACACCGAGGGCCTCTACGCCCAGATCGGAGGCATTCTCAAGAAGGGCACCCCCGACGAGGTCGCCACAGTGACCGGCATCTACACCCGCAAGGGCGTCGAGCGCGCCATCCGCTATGGCTATGAGCTGGCGCGCGCCCGCGCCGCCTCCCATCCCGGCAAGCCGGCCCGTCTCACCCTGGTCGACAAGGCAAACGCCATCCGCCCGCATGACATCTGGACACGCACCATGGCCGAGGTCGGCAAAGAGTACCCCGATGTCGAGCAGGACCACGCTTACGTGGATGCCTGCACGATGTGGATGATCAAGAATCCGGAGTGGTTCGATGTGATCGTGACGGCCAACCTCTTCGGCGACATCATCACCGACTTGGGAGCGACGCTGCAGGGCGGCCTGGGCATTGCCGCCTCGGGCAACCTCCATCCGGGCAAGACTTCCATGTTCGAGCCCATCCACGGCTCGGCGCCGAAATACGCCGGCAAGAACGTGGCCTGCCCGCTGGGCGCCATCATGGCCGTGCACATGATGCTGGATTACCTGGGAGAGAAATCGGCCGCCCAACGCATCGAACGCGCCGTCGCCCACCTGCTCTCAAGCGGCGCCATCCCCTCGGTGGATGCCCGCAGCGGCCTGAGCACGACCCACATCGGCGACATGGTCACCGAGGAGGTCCGCAAGGGCAAAGCCTGAATCAACCCCTTGCCAGAACGACGATGTGCGGGCAAAATTATAGAAAGCCAGCATCGATCGAGGCAAGATGCACTATTCTCCTGCCGAACTGATGATCATCAACGCCGCGCGCCTGCTGCGGGATGGCGACGTGGTGTTCGTGGGCGTCGGGCAGCCCAACCTGGCATGCAACCTCGCCAAGCGCACGCATGCCCCCAACCTGGTGATGATCTACGAAGCCGGCGTGATCGGCGCGCAGCCGGCCCGCCTGCCGCTCTCCATTGGCGATCCCACGCTCGTCAGCGGAGCGTTGTCGGTCGTCAGCATGTACGATATCTTCGCCCTCTACCTCCAGCGCGGCCACGTGGATGTCGGCTTCATGGGTGGCGCTCAGATCGACAAATACGGCAACATCAACGCCACTTTCATCGGCGAGGACTACCGCCACCCCAAAGTTCGTCTGCCGGGCTCGGGCGGATCGCAGGAGATCGCCGCCTGGGCCAATCGCTGTTACCTGATGACACCCCATCAGAAGCGCCGCTTCCCAGAAAAGGTGGATTTCATGACCTCGGCCGGCTTCCTCCACGGCCGAAAAGCGCGCCAGGCGAGCGGAGTGCGGGGCGGCGGGATGCTGGCCGTCGTGACCGACATCGGAATCCTGGAGCCAGACGAGGAGGGCGAACTGATCCTCACCGCCCTCCATCCAGGCCATAGCGCAGAGGAAGCCCGGGCCAACACCGGCTGGGATCTGAAGGTCTCGCCCCAACTCCGCACGACCGAGCCGCCCACCGAAAGAGAACTGAAGATCCTGCGAGAAGAACTCGACCCCAAGGGCATCTATCGGAAGGGCTGAGCTGCTTCGCGGCCAGGCCCTCGGGGCCTCTGCCAGACTCCGGGGTATGAATTGCTGGTACAATCACAGCGTGGCCGATTTATTCGAGCACGCCATGCAAGAGCGCTTGCGGCACGAGGCCCCGCTGGCTGCACGCCTGCGGCCGCGCAACCTGGATGAGTTCGTCGGGCAGGAGCACATCCTCGGGCCGGGCAAACTCTTGCGCCGCGCGATCGAAACCGACAGACTCTTCTCCTCGATCATCTTGTGGGGGCCACCCGGCAGCGGCAAGACCACGCTGGCGCAGATCATCGCCAACCGCACCCAATCGCATTTCGAGACCATCTCGGCGGTGCTGGCCGGCATCCCGGAATTGCGGCGCGTCATCCACGAGGCCCAGGAGCGGCGGCGCCTCTACCATCGCCGCACCATCCTGTTCGTGGACGAAGTCCATCGCTGGAACAAGGCGCAACAGGACGCGCTCCTGCCGCACGTTGAAAACGGCACCGTGATCTTCATCGGAGCGACGACCGAGAACCCATACTTCGAGGTCATCGGCGCCCTGGTCTCGCGCTCGCGCATCTTCCAGCTCTTCCCGCTGACAGGCGAACAGGTGGGAAGGATTCTGGACGCGGCCCTGAGCGAGGCCGAGCGCGGCTATGGGCAACGCCGCATCCGCCTGGACCCCGAGGCGCGTGCCCATTTAATCGACGTCTCCGGCGGCGACGCTCGCAACGCCCTCAACGCCCTCGAACTGGCCGTGGAATCCACGCCTCCCGATGCGAGCGGTGTGATTCATATCACCCTGGAGATCGCCCAGGAGTCGATCCAGCGTCGCGCCGTGCTCTACGACAAGGACGGCGATGCCCACTACGACACCATCAGCGCCTTCATCAAGTCCGTGCGCGGCTCCGACCCCGACGCGGCACTGTACTGGCTGGCAAAAATGCTCTATGCCGGCGAGGACCCGCGCTTCATCCTGCGCCGCCTGCTGATCCTGGCCGGCGAAGACGTGGGCCTGGCCGACCCCATGGGGCTGGTGGTGGCCAGCGCCGCCGCGCACGCCTTCGATTACGTCGGCCTGCCGGAGGGCATCTATCCGATTGTGGAAGCCACCCTGTATCTGGCCACTGCGCCGAAGTCCAACAGCAGCGCGGCCTACTTCAAGGCTATGCAGCGGATCGAAAAAGAGGGCCTCGGCGAGGTGCCCCTTCATCTCAAAGACAGCAGTCGCGATGCCATCGGCCTGGGGCACGGCCAGGGCTATGTTTACCCTCATGAACACGAAGGACATTTCGTCCCCCAACAATACCTGCCGCAACACCTGCTGGGCACGTACTTCTACTCCCCCTCCGGCGAGGGATACGAGGCTCAGGTCGCGGCGCGTCTGGAGAAATGGCGCGCGGCGCAGAGAAAGGCACTGGGAATCGAAAGACGGGAGGACGTTCCCGCCATGAGCGAGGAAGAAATCAAGGAAATGAAGAGGAAAATCAAGTAACCTCAGCCTGCAGGTCGCGGGTTTGCGTGAGCTGCTTTTCAACACCGACCTTCCAGCATGCCGACCTTATTGCTCATTCGCCACGCCGAAAACGATTTCACTCGGAAAGGAAGACTGGCCGGGCACCTGCCCGATGTTCACTTGAACGCACGCGGGCGCGAACAGGCGCGGCAGTTGGCCGAGGCGCTCAAGCATGTCCCCCTGCGGGCCATCTACGCCAGCCCGCTGGAGCGCGCCCTTGAAACCGCCGCGCCCATCGCCGCCGCACACCGCCTCGAGGTCCAGATCGAGGCGGGGTTGCTGGAGACCCATGTCGGCAGGTGGCAGGGCCGGCCCTGGAGAGTCCTGCGGCGGACGAAAGTCTGGAAAATCGTGCAGGGCGCGCCCTCCCGTTTTCGCTTCCCCGATGGCGAGACGTTCTACGAATGCCAGACGCGCGTGGTTGCCGCTCTGGAGGTCATCCTCAGCCGCCACAGGCCCAAAGATGTCCTCGCCTGCGTCTTCCACGCCGATCCCATCAAACTGGCCGTCGCGCACTATCTCGGCCTGCCCCTCGATCACTTCCAGCGCCTGGCATGCGACACGGCTTCCGTGACCCTGCTGGCGCTGGGAGAAACCCATGCCCGCTTGCTGTGGCTCAACCGCCGTCCGCCCTTCGAGTGGGAAGCGGCAAGCGGGGAAGCGCGCACCCGGACCCACGTCCGAAAAAGATAACGCGGCCTGTGAAAGGGAGCCTATCTCTCCGCTCGCCGCGCCAGGCCCCTCACCGCCCGGAGGATGTTTTGATACGAACCACAGCGGCAGAGATTCCCCGCCAGATACTCGCGAATTTCATCCTCGGTGGGCGAGGGATTCTCATTCAGAAGCGACACCGCAGAGAGTATAAAACCAGGTGTGCAATAGGCACATTGGAAAGCGCCTTCATCGAGAAACGCCTGCTGAACAGGGTGCAGTTGCCCCTCTCGCATGAGCCCCTCGATAGTGATAATCTCCTTCCCAGCCACCTGCTCGGCCAACACAAGGCAACTACTCATTGGCTCGCCGTTCACCAAGACGGTGCACGCCCCGCACACCCCGATTCCACACCCCTCCTTTGTGCCAACCAAACCAAGCTCCTCGCGCAAGACCTCGAGCAAGGTGCGCGCCCTTTCCGGAAACTCGTATGGCACGCCGTTCACGTGTAGGATCATCGTTCCGACATCTCCCGTAACGCTCGCAAGACCTTTTCGGCGGTGATGGGCAGATCCCGAATCCGCACCCCCACGGCGGCCTCGATCGCATTGGCGATGGCGGGCGCGACGGGAGGCAGAGTCATCTCGCCAATGCCATGCAGTTCGCCCTCTTCCGATTCGATGCAGAGGCTGATCAACTCCTGCGGAATATCCCGCATGGAAGGAATGGGGTAGTCTGATAGATTCGGGTTGATCACCTGGCCTCCATCCAGGAGGATTTCTTCCATCAGCGTTGGGCCCAGCCCGAAGATGACATTGCCGTCATTTTGAAGTTGCGCCAGACGCGGGTTGACAACTCGCCCTGCATAGGAGGCGGCCGAATAGCGCAAGACCCTTACATGCCCCGTTTCCGTATCCACCTCCACCTCTGCTGCGCCGGCCCCCTGATGCCAGTGCGGGGTTGCCACTCCCCGCCCGCTTTCTGGATCGAGTTTCAAATCGGTTGCATATTCACCCAACTCCTCTATTGATTCCAGGTTGTTGTGCTTGAGGATATCCCCGTACGAAATACAGCCTTCCCGAGCCCTTACGCAGCCCTCTTCGGTCCACAGATGTTCGGCAGGAATCTCCAAGAGGGGCGCAGCGAACTCGATCAGTTTCCTTTTCAACGCCCCTCCCGCCGCCAGGATGGCGCTGCCCATCATGGATGTAGAACGGCTGGCAGAGGTAGTCGAGTCAAACGGCGTAACGCTCGTATCCGGCCCAACCACGCGAATCGCACTCAGGGGAATGTTCATTGCCTCCGCGGCAATTTGTGCCAGGGCTGTATGACTGCCCTGCCCCATTTCGACTGTGCTGAGGAAGAGGGTGAGCGTCCCATCTTTTGCCAGTCTCAAGCGCGCTTGCGATTTCGAGGTTGAGATCGTGCTCTTCATCATCACACCATACCCACGACCCACTTTCCTGGTCCTCTCCTTATCAGAGGGGGAAGAAGGAGGCGGCTTCCCCAATCCCCTGGCCGCTGCCTGGAGGCACTCCACAAAATGCACATCGTGCAAGACCTCCCCCGTGGCAAAATGGTCGCCAGAGACAAACAGGTTCTTCAAGCGAAACTCCAGCGCGTCCCAGCCCATCTTGTGTGCAATGATGTCCATCTGAGATTCGTAAGCCCATGCAGTTTGCGAACTCATTGCACCGCGATAGGCTCCAGCTGGGGGCAGATTGGTGTACACGCCATACGAGTCCACACGAACAGCAGGAATGCGATACGGCCCAATGGAGCGCACCATGCCCTGTGGAATGAGCAATGGGCTGGCATCCGCATACGCCCCGCCATTCCAATGGATGAGAACTTGGCGGGCCGTGAAAGTGCCATCTCGCTTCACACCGGTCTTGAGTTTAATCCGCGCCGCGTGCTTTGTAACGGTAACGAACTCTTCGGCACGCGTGAGCACGAATTTGACCGGGCGGCCATTCGTCCTGCGCGCCATCGCCGCAACCAATGGTTCGAGGCGAATATGTCCCTTGCCTCCATAGGCTCCCCCCAGGGGCGGGACGATGACGCGCACGGATTCCAGCGGGATTTCGAAAAGCTCGGCAAGCACACGCTGCACCATGAACGGCGCCTGGGAGGCTGTCCAGATCGTGAGGCGATCCCCCTGCCACCGGGCTGCGGTAACATGCGGTTCAAGAGAGGCCTGTTGTGCGGGCGGGCTGGTGAAAGTGTCCTCGAAAATCTCGTCGGCCTGCGCAAATGCTGCTTCCACATCTCCCTGTCGCAATTTCGAATGGATAAAGATGTTGTTCGGGAAAGCTTCGTGTAACACGACCGCGCCCGCTTGAGTCGCTTCCAGCGCGTCGAACACGGCGGGCAGCTCCTCGTATTCAACATCGACAAGGAGCACCGCCTCCTCTGCCGCCTCCGGACTCTCGGCGGCAATGGCAGCAAGCGGCTCACCCACATAACGGACGCGATCCAGCGCCAGGAGGGGCTGGTCTTTGACAGCCGCTCCGTAAAATAGATTCGGAGCCAGGTCCGAGGCGGTGAGCACAGCCATCACACCGGGCACGCGAAGGGCGCGTGCAGGGTCGACATTCAACACTCGCGCGTGAGGCAGTGGACTGCGCACGATCTTGCCGTAGAGCATGTTCGGCAGCCGAAGGTTGATCATGTAATCCACCGTGCCTGTGACGCGCGCGAGCGCGTCGAGCATGGGCACAGATTCACCGATGGCCATCTCGCACCTCCCGTGTCGCGCGTTTCACAAACTCGCGGATCATCTCCCTGCGATACCAGGCCGAACCGCGCGCATCCGTCAACGGGTCGAGCGCCCTGACGTATTCCTCGGCAATCGCCGCGATCAAATCGTCCGTCAGGGGTTGGCCCCGCGCCCAGGCTTCGGCCTCTGCCACCCGTTGAGGCGTTTCGACAGCTGCGCCCACGACAATGCGCAGGTCTCGGCATGTTCGATCGGGATTGAAATCTGCAATCACGCCCACGGCCACACACGGTCGCCCCTCTGCCGAAACCGAGGTGTATCTGTGGTAAACTGCGCGGGCAGAGGGTGGCAAGCGGGGCACGAAGACCTCGGTTACGACTTCGGTCGGCTTGAGAACAGTGGTATAGAAACCAAGAAAAAATTCAGACAGAGGAATTTCGCGGCTCGTTCCCGGCCCTTGAACACGCAGGCGTGCATCCAGCGCCGTCAGGATCGACGGCGGGTCGGCGGCATAATCCGCGGCGCACAGATTGCCGCCCAATGTGGCCTGATGGCGCACACGCACATTGCCCACCGCGCTGAAAGCATGCGCCAGGGCTGGACAAAATCGGCGCACAAGCGGTGAAGATTCCAACTCGCGCAAGTGCGTCATCGCACCGAGATGCAATCCATCCGCCTCGCTGCGAATAAAGTCTTGCTCGGCAACACGTCCGAGGCTGACCAGGATGGCGGGGGCAATCAGCCTCTGCCGCAGCATCAGGACAACCGACGTACCGCCGGCGATGATCCTGGCCTCATCGCCGTAGTGGATCAGCAGGGAGATGGCCTCGCTCAGATTCTCGGGTTCAAGAAACTTCGCGTTCAAGTTCCGCCTTCAAATTCTTTGCAAATTCGGCCGTGAGTCTCTTCGCCGTAGCCGTGATGACAGGGGCGCCGAATTGCGCCAGGCGCCCGCGTACATTGGCTTCCACCTGGAAGGAAACCTCCGTCCCGCCCTCGACGCTCCGCAACGCCCCGCGGAATGTTGCCTTGATAGAGGAGGCGCTGGAGGCATCATCCCCTTCCACCACGCCTGCGATCTGCTGCGGAGCGAGGATCTCTGTCAGGGTAACAGTGCCTTTGAACTCCGACCGGATCGGCCCAACCCGCACGGTCAATCGGCCCCGATACACCCCCTCGCCCACCATTTCTAGCGCTTGGATGCCCGGCACACATCGGCCCAGGCGCGGGACATCGAACATGAATTGCCAAATCTCCTCCTGAGGCGCCTTGATGAGGAATACATCCTTGATCTGCATAGAAACGCTCCTTTCACGACTCCAGTGAAAACTTCAGTCAGTGCCTGTTTCGTGATGTTGGGCAAGCCGAGGATGTCCCATTCATTGGCCAGAGCAGTCTGGAGGCTACCGCTGTGTGGCCAAAGATGGCCGGGCATCCGCCGCACGCTCACATCGTTTTCCTGACAATCGACCTGCCGTGCTCATCCTTTCACCACTGCGAATCTCAGCGGATGGTGCTGCAAACTGACCGCGCCATCTGGCGTGATGCGCGTCAACCTGCCCACTTGCAGCTCCATCCATTCGTCGAGCGTGGTCGGATTGGGCTGCCTCACATCGGAGATGATCGAAACAGCACGCGCATCCGGAACGTGATCGAGCAATCCCGCGAGTATGCAAATGGAAGGTCAAGTAGTCATGGTGCCAGTCGAGATAGTTCGTGAGCCAGTAGACATTGGCCCGATTGTGGCAATACATGCCAGAGTCCCCAGCCTTCTTGTTGCATCATCTCGCAGGCCAAGCGGCGGCGATCGAAGTCGGCGGCAAAAAAGCGCGGGTAAGTCATCCCAGTTTTTCCATGAGCCAATCCGCCGTCAACGGGCGGTAGATATAGGGAATATTGTTGCACACATGATTGCCGTTTTCGAACATCGCCAACTCAGCATTTTTCCCGACGGCCGCGACGATCTTATGTGCCTGCTGCCAGGGAATCAAACGGTCGAGTTTTCCATGAATGATCAACAGAGGCTGCTTGATCTTCTGGGCCACGCCTTCCAGTGTAAGTTGATATGCCCGCTCGCGTGCCTCTTCGTCGTTTCGGGCGCCTGAATGGTAGCAAAAAGCTGCACGCGTAAGGGAGGGCAGGTTTTCCCAACACTCCCCAAAGTTCCACGGGCCGCAGTTGCCCACAACAGCCTTGACGCGCTTCTCAAAAGCGGCGGCGCGCGGCGCATAGTAACCGCCAAGGCTCACGCCTGCCAAGCCAATCCGCCTGGCATCAATATCCTGCCGCCCGGTTAGCCCATCCAGCGCCGCTGCCACAGCCACCTCATAGTCGGGGCGAATATGGGAATGATAGCCACACTCACCCTGTCCGGGCCCCTCCAGCGAGAAGGTCGCCAGCCCACGCCGGAGGAACACATTTTCCCAGTAGAAAAATTCCTCCTTTGTCGAATCGAGCCCAGGCAGGAGCAAGATGAGCGGAGGGCGCGTGACATCTGGGGGGCGGCGCAATATACCAACCATGAGTGCCTCTCCCAGCGGGATCTCGATGCGCTCTGCGCTCGGATCGAGCAACCCGAGTCCCTTAGCAAACGCCTCCACGGCTTTCCTCGAAGCCGAGGCATACTCTTCAGGATAATCTTGAAAAAGAAAGCGGCCAAAGTGATAGCATAGCGCGGCTGCAATATAGGCCTCGCCTGCCGTCAGCCGATTCCCTTTTGCTGCGGCCTCCACGGCCCGATCATAGTGCTCATCGCCTGTGACGACCCACTCCCGGCACCACGCCTCCCATGTTCGGATGCGAGCCGTGGTACGAAAGAAGTCGTTGTAATCCACGCCCTGAGATATAAAACGCGGCGCCCAGTTGTGGATGGCGGCCTGCACTCTTCCGTCCATTGTGTGACCGTACTGCGATTCGGCCATCTAAGCCTCCCAGGAAAGCAAGCGCCTTGCATTTTCACCGAGGATCAGCGCCTCTGCCTCCTCACCTACATGGACCGATCGAACAAAGCCCAGCGGATCCTCGTTTCCCATATCAAACGGATAGTCCGAGCCAAGCAAGACATGGTCGGCACCAGCAAATTCGACCAACCACTTCAACACCATGGGGGCATGGGCAATGGTATCAAAATAGAACTGCCTGAGGCAATCGCTGGGCAAGCGTCGGATCACGGTGTTGATCTCGGGGCGCTGTGCAAAGCCGCGATCCAGTCGTCCATGCAGATAGGGCAGCGCCCCTCCAGCATGAGCCAGCAGGATTTTCAGGTTCGGATAGGCCTCCATCACGCCGGACAGGATCAAATGCCCCGCGGCAATGGTGGTCTCCAACGGGTTTCCGATCACGTTCCACATGTAAAAGTCCCGCAATTCGGCACGTCCCCCACCCTCCAGGGGGTGGATAAAAACGAAAGCGTCCAACGACTCGCACGCCTCCCAGAAAGGACGAAAGCGAACATCCCCAAGATAGAGGCCGTTGACCTGCGTGCCGATCTCGACGCCTTTCAAACCCGATTTCATGAGGCGCTCAAGTTCGCGGACCGCAAGCGGAACATCCTGGAGAGGCACCATCCCCAACGCGGCAATGCGCCTGGGGTGTTTTGCGCTCCAGGCGGCCAGGGCGTCGTTCTGGATCTGGCAAGCGGCCAATGCTTCCGAGGGTGAGGCATCATATCGCGCCAGCGAGACCCACGGACAGAGCAGAACCGCGTCAACGCCACTCCTTTCCATCTCGCTCAATATCTTCTCGACATCAACAAACTCCCGCCGAGCAGAAACAATGCGCTTCCCGCCATACTCGACGATCTGCCTGCCATCCTCCCATACTACCCGTGGGCGCCATTCCTCCGACGAGGCAACCTGACGCAAAATCTCGGGCACGATGACATGAGCATGCAAGTCTACAATCATACACTCACCGCGGCTAAACAAAGATCAACAAGAGCGCGCCAGCCAGGATCAATCCTGTTCCCAGGACCAAAATGGCTGTCACACGCTCAAGGTGTTTTCCGGAAATCAATGGTGAAAGGATAATCACCAAAGGGGTGGAGATCATGCTCAGGGCCAGCACAACGGCTACCGGCGCCAGGCCAAGCGCAACCCAACGCATCCATGTAGATAGCCCAACCAGCACGCCGGCGATCAGTTTATACACCCAGGCCTGGTGCGAAATGGGCACGCCCGCCCAACGCCTGCGTTGCCAGAGCAGAATCGCCCCATAAGCCATGGCACTGGCGGTAATGCCAAGGGTCACGCCCAGCAGTGGAGAAGGCAGGCCCTCCAACCCAAGCCTTATAAAGATGGGGCTGAGCGCCCAGAAGAAGGCCGCTCCCAGTCCAAGCCAGGACGTTTGCAAGATGACAGCCAGCGATCTGGAGGCTCTGCTGTGAGGCTCATCGTCCCGATTCTCGCTGGAGACCAGGTAGGCGCCTGCCAGGATGATCCCAATGCCCATCAATTCCAACAAAGTCGGAAATTCTCGCAGGGTCACGGCTGCGATGAGGGTGGCAAAGAGGGGATTCGTTCCGATCAGAGGGCTTGTACGCGCCGCGCCGATCCGTTTTTGGCTGGCATTCAAAAACGTCCACCCTATCAGAAAGTGAAAGAAGCCGGCCACAATAAAATAGAGATACGCCCTGGGCGGCGCAGCGTGCAGAGAGGCGAGGTCCTCGCTCAACACCGCGACTGCAGTAAGCACCCCCGCGGAAACGGCCAGCTGCACAAAGGTGGCCACATAGATATCCATGCCGCGCACGGCCTGTCGATTCAGGGATTGGAACAGGCCAAACCCGACCCCGGCTGCCACTGCCCACAAGGCTCCGCTCATAGTTCTCAGGGAAGATTCGCCGCAGCAGTTTTGCTGCGACGGCGATAGGAATCACCATTCTCAGTGGAGCCGCCCAGGTAGAGTTTCGCCATCTCCGGGCTGCTCAGCAATTCCTGAGCCGGCCCCTCGAATTTTTCCTTCCCCAATTCGAGAACATAGCCTCGATGGGAGGAAGCCAATCCCTGGCGCGCGTTCTGTTCCACCATCAAGATCGTCGTGCCAGCACGGTTGAGGTCAGCAACGATGTGAAACAGGGTCGTCATGGTTTTAGGCGCAAGCCCGAGGGAGGGCTCATCGAGGAGCATTAAGGGGGGGTCCAGCATGAGCGCCCGGCCAATCTCAAGAATCTTCTGCTGCCCGCCGGACAGATTTCCCGCCTTTTCATGCATGCGCTCCTTGAGGAGCGGAAAGTGCGCGTACACCTTTTCGAGGCGCTTCGAGATGAGAGCCTTATCCTTGATGATGAAAGCGCCCAACAACAAATTCTCGTGAACGGTCATCTTGGGAAAGACACTATGCCCCTGGGGCACGTGGACGATCCCCGCCCTGAGAATCTGTTCCGGCGGCATCCCGGCGATAGATTTGCCGTTGAACACAATGCTGCCCTTGGAGGGACGCAGAAAGCCCGAGATGGTTTTCAAGACTGTGGATTTTCCAGCTCCATTGGGCCCAACCAGACAGATAATCTCGCCTTGTTCAACACGCAGACTCACCCCGCATAGAATCTCCACTCCCGCTATATAACTGGCCACCACATTCTCAAGCACGAGCATGGACATCTTGAGTGCTCCCTAGATAGGCTTCGAGTACGAGCGGATTGTTTTGAATCTCGGAGGGGCCGCCCTCGGCAATCTTCTGGCCATGGTCGAGGACAACAATGTGCTGGCACAATTCCATGACCAGGCGCATGTTGTGTTCCACCAACAGGAAGGTCTTGCCCTGGCGGTTGAGGGCCTCCACCATTTCCATCATTTTTTCGATCATGACGGGGTTGACGCCTCCCGCCGGCTCATCCAGAAGGATCAAGTCGGGCTCCGACATCAGAACGGATGCAAACTCGACCAGTTTCTGCTGGCCGTAGGAAAGTTTGCGTACCTCTTCATCGCGATATCGTGCCAGCCCCACCCAACTCAACAGCTCCATGGCGCGCTCTTCCTCGTGTCTTTTTATCCCCTGGCTGAACAGCGTGCGCCAGCCCAGGCGTCGCACGGGAACAATCATGTTCTCCAGAACTGTCATCTTCCAAAACAAGCGTGTAATCTGAAACGTGCGCCCAATCCCCCGATGATACACCTGGTTTGGCTTGAGGCCATGGATCGGGCGTTGCTTATAGTGAATGCTACCCGAATCGGGCTTGTAGAAACCCGTGATGACATTGAAAAGAGTCGTCTTGCCCGAGCCATTGGGGCCGATCAGGCCGGTGATCGTGCCGGCTTTGACCTCCAGCGAGCAGGCATCCACAGCCCTGATGCCGCCGAACGCCTTCGTGACGCTGTCTACTCGAAGCATGGTTCAGCGCCTCTCTGGTTTGATGGTGGCTCTTGCACGCGCCTTGGCCTGCCTCTTGAAAGCCTCGCTCACGGTCGGGAGAATGCCCTGTGGCATGAACAGCATGACGAATAACAAGACGCCGCCGAAAACGGTCAGATGAATCTGGCTGCCACTAAAAGCGCCGACAACCCAATGCGAGAGCGGCTGCATGATAAACGCGCCCAACACGGGCCCCCACAGCGTGCCTCGACCACCCAGAATGGCCATCAGCACCATTGTCACACTGGTGAGAATGGAAAAGACAAAGGACGGGTCAATGAACGTAAAGAAGTAGGAATAGATACCGCCGGCCACGGCCACAAAATACGCGCTGAAGCCGAACGCCAGGACTTTATACATCATCGTGTCAATGCCCACCGCCTCGGCCTTACCTTCATCTTCTCGAATGGCGATCAACCCCATGCCGAATTTCGAATGCCTGATCCTCCACGAGGCAAAGAGCGTCAGACATAGCAAAGCCAGCATGATGTAGTGAAAAGGCATTTTAATGATCTCTGGCGACCAGGGAACCCCTCCCCAGCCCGGACGGGGCTGTGTCAGCCCCTTGGCCCCGTTCGTAATGCTGCTCAAATTGAGCGCCAAGAGGCGAAAGATAAAAATCAGGGCTATGGTCACGACCACGAAAGCAGAGCCTTGTGTGCGCAAGGAAATCCAGCCCAAGATGAACGCCACACCCACAACCACCAAACCCAGGAGCCATGAGCTAATGAACGGGTGCCAACCATAACGGTTGTGCGTCAGAGCCACGAGGTAGCCGCCCAGCCCAAAGAAAGCCGCATGTCCAAGCGAGGTGTAGCCAGCATACCCACCGATGATGTTCCAACTGGAGGCCAGGACGGCAGCCATCAGAGTCATGACCATGATGTGTTGATAATACTGGGAGCGTTCAAGAAGGGGGTAAAAAAGCAGCACAAGGAACGCGCTTGCAATCAGGGCGTAGGAAAAGAGGCGCATCTTGGCCATCAACTTTTCTCCCGAATGATTTCGCCCATCAATCCTTGCGGGCGAACGATCAGGGTGATGAAAAGGAAGAAATAAAAAACGATCGGCGACCAGTACAGAGTGATCAGGATGGCTGCCAGCTGTTCCATGACGCCCAGGAGAGTAGCGGCTACCAACGCGCCCGGCAGACTGCCCATGCCACCAAGGACAATTATGGAAAGGGTACGAGCGATCCAGTCAGATTGGCTGGCCGGATTAAAACTATAGATCATGCTTAACAGGGAGCCACCCGCTGCCGCCGTTGAGACTCCGAGAGCAAACGTAAAGGCAGCGATCTTCGAAATGTTGATTCCCACCAGCTGGGCGGCGCGCGGATCCTGAATGGTGGCCCGGACGGCCCGACCAAGATTCGTATAGTTCAGGAGCAGATAGAGCAGGGCCATGATCAACACGGCAGCCACAAAAGCCATCAGGCGGGTTACAGGAAATCGATAGGTGGCCAGCACAATGGCCTCGGTCGCATAACTCGGCTTGACCGAGCGCATGGTCGTCTGGAAAACAGCACCCAACAGTCCCTCGATGACCAAGGCGAGTGCAAAGGTGACCAGGACCGACGTCTGCTCTGGGTTCTCGATGCGGGAAAGAAGATAGCGCTGAACAACCCATCCCAGGCCAAAGAGGAGAGGCACGGTGATCAAAATCGAAACCAGGGGGTCGATCTTGAAATTCTGGAACAGCACATAAGTGATATACGCCCCCAAGATCAGGAAGACGCCATGCGCCACATTGATGACGCGCATGACGCCAAAGATCAACGTCAAGCCTGAGGACATGAGCGCATACACGCCGCCCACCAACACGCCCAAAATCAAGGTTTGAACCAGGAGATGAAGAGATGGAATGACCATGAGGCATCTCATGTTGGCAGATCAGGGGCCATCGACCGCACCCCTGATCTGTCCGACTGCTGTTGCCAATGAGTCTACCAGTTCGGCTTGGGCCAGATCGGATCAGCCTGCTTGGCAAAATCAGGCGCAACGATCACAATCTTTCCGTTTTGCCATTGCAAGACCATATACGACCCCTTGGGCCGGCCAGCCTCATCGAATGACAGCGGACCCACGACGGTCTTGAAAGTGGCCCGGTGCATCTCCTCGATCAACTTCGCGTTATCCAGACTTTGGGTGTTTTCCACGGCCTGCTGGAGCACCTGGCCAACCGTAAAAGCATTGGCCGAGTCCTCGGCGATGGGTTCATCGCCGAACTTCGCATGGTAGGCAGCCACGAACTCTGCATTGGTTTCCACAGTAGACGCCTCGAACCAGGAGATCGGCGCGAAGACACCTTCCGTAGCCTGGCCCAAGGCCTCGCTGAACTCCTTAGGCAGACCGGGGCCCGTAGTGAATACGGCTCCCTTCGGCTGGTAGCCAGCCTGTTGATAGGCCTTGATCTGGCCAACAGAGTCTTCAAATTGGGTGCCGCCAACCAACAGGTCGGGATTCTTATCCGCCACCTTGGCAGCCAGGGAGGAAAAATCGGTGGTGTCGGGAGGGTACGTCTCTTTGAGCACCAGGGTGAGGCCGCCCTCCGTCAACAATTTCTCCACGCTCTCAACGACCGCAACACTAAAAGGATCGTCATTGGTAATCACAGCAAAGGTCTTGGGGCGCTTATCCTCCGGCAGGCTGAGCACCAGCTTTGCAAAAGGAATCGCCTGGTCGGCGGAAGGGGCGGGCTGAGCAAAGAAGATGTTGGTCAGGCCGCGATCGAAGACGTGGGGCGCGCCGCCGGCCGGCTCTGGGAAAGCATATCCGTACTTCGCAGCGACCTCAGAGGTCGGAATGACCAGGCGGCTGGAGAAGGGCCCCACCACCAGGTCGACCTTGTCCTGCGTGATCAGGCGTTCATAATCCGCCACAGCCGTATCGGGATTCGAGGCATTGTCGTAGATGATCAACTCAACCGGGCGGCCGAGCAATCCACCCGATCTGTTGACTACATCCACCCAGACTTCATACCCCTTCTTGGCAGCCGTGCCCGGCTCTGAAAAATCGCCAGTCAACGGCAATGAGGCGCCAATCTTGACGGGGGCCGCGGCCGTGGGCGCCGCGGTCGGCGCCGTAGTGGGAAGCTCAGTAGGCACCGGGGTCGCGGGGGTGCCACAGGCAGCAACCAGCAAGGCGACAACCACGACGCTGAGAAGCAAATGCCAGATTCTGGATTTCATAGTACATCTCCTTAGGCGATTACATGGTGGGATTTCGACGACGCTTAGACGGTGTTCCAAAGCAGATTCCTCGTCTTTGCTCACCTCCTTACTAATTGTCTTCCAACGGTCATGACAGCAACCTCAAAGGATCTTCGACCAGGCTTCCCAGGTCATCGAGGAATTGTGCCGCCCGGGCGCCATCCACCACGCGGTGATCGCACGAAAGAGTCATGACCATCATGGGGCGCACAACGACCTGGCCATTCAAGGGCACAACTCGATCCGCAATGCGTCCCACAGCCAGCAGCGCAGCCTGGGGCAAGTTGACGATCGCATTGAAGGCGTCCACACCATACATTCCCAAATTCGAGATCGTGAACGTGCCTTCCGAGAGGTCCTCCGGGCGCAGCTTGCGATTATGTGCCCGCTCGATCAGGTCTTGACGCCGGGCGGCGATCTCACCCACAGAGAGCAAATCAGCGCCACGAATGACGGGCACGACCAGTCCTTCCTCAATGGCCGTGGCGATTCCGATATTGATTGCAGGATTGAAGTGGATGCTCTCCCCCACCCAGGTGGCATTCAGGCGTGGATGATCGCGCAGGGCAACAGCGATCAGTTTGACGAGCAAATCGGTGAATGTGGGCTTAATGCCCAGGCGCCGTTCCAAAAGGGGGATGAGGCGGGCGCGCCATTGGAGCAAACCACTTGCATCCACCTCTCGCACAAGGTAGAAATGCGGCACCGTAGTCCAACTATGCGTGACGTGCTCGGCCATTACCCGCCAGACCGTGCCCACGCTTTCTGCAAAGCCGGCGGAGCGAGCCGGTGTCGCCACCCCAAGCACATCTGCAGCCAGCACGGCACCCTGCGGGCCCGAGCCGCGCAAGGTGTCCAGGTCTATGCCGCGCTCCAGGGCCAGTCTCCTGGCCATCGGAGAGGCCGGCCTCAAGCGAGCCTTCGAACTGCGGCTTTCCGCAGACGGGACAAACTGGGCGAGGCGTTCCTGTTCCTGGATGTATGCCAGGACGTCTGCTTTTTCAATGCGCTTGCCATCTGAGCCGATCAAGGCCAGATCGATCCCATGTTCTTCCGCAATCTTGCGCGCCAGAGGCGAGGCTTCGATGCGCAAAGTTGTCTGAGAGGCTGAGGCATCAACTCGGAAGGATGAAGCACCCCCGGCACGCTCGGAGGCGATTACGTCGGCCGAGGCGGGCGGCTTTTCGCCTGGGGCCAGGATCCAGCCTATGGTCTGGCCAACCGGCACCACGTCGCCCTCCTTGATCAAGAGTCCGCCCAGAATCCCGGAGTCAGGAGCCGGGATCTCGACCGTGGCCTTATCCGTCTCGATCTCCATGATGGGTTCGCCCTTCGAGACGGCCTCCCCCTCTCGCTTAAGCCAGCGCAAGAGTCGCCCCGACTCCTGGGCCATTTCGAGAGCGGGCATGATCAGGTTCGTTGCCATTCAACCTCGCACAGCAGCCACCATCTCAGCCACGTTCCGATTGGGTTCCGGCTCGTGCGTGCGGGTTGTGGGCAGCGGTCCGGTAGCAGTGTAGTAATGATGCCCGGCCACCATCAAGTCGTTGGCGGGGAAACGTGTGATGACCTCGTGTCCGTCTTTGGTGACGACGATTTCCTCCTCGATGCGGGCCGCGCTCCAACCATCCGAGGACGGCCAGTAGGTCTCGAGGGCAAAGACCATCCCCGGCTTGATCTCGATCGGGTGTTCCAACGACACAAGGCGGCTGATGACCGGCTGCTCCCAAATGGCCAGGCCGACGCCATGCCCGTATTGGAGGGCAAAGGCCGCCTCTTCATTGGGGAAGCCGAACTCGGTGGCCTTTGGCCATACGGAGGCGATCTCGGCCGTCGTGCGTCCGGGGCGGACGAGTTCGATGGCCGCATCGAGATAATCACGACAGCGTTTATAGGCATCTCCCATCGCCTGAGTGGCATAGCCGATGACGAAGGTGCGGTAATAACAGGTGCGGTAGCCCATGTACGACTGGAGGATATCGTAATAGACGGGGTCACCTGGACGCAACATGCGGTCGGAGAACACATGCGGATGTGGGTTGCAGCGTTCTCCCGAAATGGCATTGACGGCCTCGACGTATTCCGAGCCGAGGTCATACAGCACTTTCGCCACCAGGCCAACGGCTTCGTTCTCGCGCATTCCGGGTTTCATGGCACGATACAGTTCGTCATAGGCCGCGTCCACCTGCGCCGCGGCATGGGTGAGCAAAGCGATCTCGTCCTGCGTCTTGATCAGGCGCGCTTCCGACATGAGTTGCTGGCCATCCACGATCTTCAGCCCCCGTTTCTGCAATGCGAACAGGATCGGCACCTCCGCGATGTCCACGCCAACGGGTTCCCTCTCCAGCCCTCGCTCTTTGAGTTCGGTCCAGATCTTGTTGGCCACGTCTTCGGCGCGTCCCATCTCGGGCGACATGGCTCCACGCAGCAACGAGATGCCGGCCCGCGAGCGTTTCTCACCCAACCAAGGAGCATAGAGTTGATGGTGCTTGGCCGCCGAGCCAAAATCCCACAGGATCGGTTCGTCATCCTGCGGCAGCAGCGTAAAACGATTGACCTTATCCTGTGCCCATGTTCCAATGTGAGTCGCGGTCAGATAGCGCACATTGTTCATGTCGAAGCACAGCAGCGCGCCCATCTCGGATTGCCGCAGCAGGGATTTGGCGCGCTCCAGGCGCTCGCGCCGCAATCGCTCGAAATCGATGCGCTGCTCCCAGTCAACCGCCATGGTTCCATACGTTTTGATAGCCATTTCAACTCCTTTCACATAGTTTCTTCGCCATCTGGAACACGGCTTCCTCAGTAGGGACCGTAAGGTCCTCCAACACCGGAGAGAATGGAATCGGCACATCCATTGCTCCCATTCGCTTCACAGGGGCATCGAGGTAGTAAAAAGCGCCCTCTGCAATTACGGAGGCGATCTCGGCCGTAACCCCATAACTTTCATAGCCCTCATCAACGACGATCACGCGCGAGGTCTTCTTCGCCGACTCGATCAGCGTCTGCTTATCGAGGGGGGATGTAGTACGGGGATCAATCACTTCAGCCTGGATGCCAATTTCTTCTAGCTTCCTGGCCGCTCCCAGGGCCACGTGCACCATCGAACTGGTCGCGACCAGGGTGACGTCTCTGCCCACGCGTTTGATGTCCGCCACGCCAAACGGGATGGCGTAATCATCCGCCGGCACAGGCCCTTTGAGTTTATACATCATTTTGTCTTCAAAGAAGACGACCGGGTTCTCATCGCGTATGGCCGTCTTCAACAGCCCCTTGGCATCATAGGGCGTTGATGGGATGGCTACCTTCAGGCCCGGGACGTGACTCAGCCAAGCATGCAGGCTTTGCGAATGTTGGGCTGCCGAACGGCGCGTCGCACCCAACGTGGTGCGAAAAACGATCGGCACCTTATGCTTCCCGCCGGACATGTAATGGATCTTGGCGGCCTGATTGACGATTTGATCCATCGCGAGAGTAATGAAATCCCCAAACATGATGTCCACGACGGGGCGCATGCCCGTCATGGCTGCGCCGACCCCCATGCCCGTAAAGCCGGCCTCCGAAATGGGCGAGTCGATGACGCGCCCCGTGCCGAATTCTTCCACAAGGCCCGATAATACTTTGAAGGGCGTCCCGGCCTCAGCGACATCCTCCCCTACAATGAACACTCGCTTATCGCGCCGCATTTCCTCTGCCAGCGCCTCGCGGATCGCCTCGGCGAAGGTCAGTTCTCGTTCAGGCATAGTCGGCACTCCTGGAAGGTGTCTCCGCTCGAATCGCCCCGCCGCTGACCCAGGCGCGCCTCCGAAAGTGATCAGGCAAATACATGTTTGCCAACCTCACTTCCATCCGGGAATGGCGCCTGGATGGCAAACTGAACGGCAGCCTCCACCTCCGCCCGTACCTCTGCCTCAATGCGTTCAAGAACGCTCTGATCGGAAACCGGTTGCGAGAGTAATTTTTTCGCCAGCAACTTGATGGGGTCATGCTTGGCAAGCCACTCTTGCTCTTCTTCTTTCGAACGATAATAGGAACGGTTGATGTCGCCAACATGATGTCCATAATAGCGATAGGTGAGGCATTCCAAAAACGACGGCCCCTCGCCGCGTCGCGCTCGTGCAACCATCCTGCGCGCGGCCTCATACACGAGTTGCACATCCTGGCCGTCAATCGTTTCCGCATAGAGGCCGAAGGCCCTGGCGCGCGCGGTAACATCACCAGCCAACGTCTCGGTATAATGGGTGTATTCACTATACAGGTTGTTTTCGCACACATAGATCACAGGCAACTTCCAAAGAGAAGCCATGTTCATGGCTTCGTACAACACTCCTTGCCCAAGTGCGCCCTCGCCAAAAAAGCAAACCGCCACCCGATCCAAGCCCTGCATTTTGGCAGACCATGCCGCCCCGGTCGCGATTCCGGCGCTCCCACCCACGATGGCGTTTGCACCGAGGTTGCCGGTGTCAGGGTCGGCAATATGCATAGAACCACCTTTTCCACGACAGTAGCCAGCTTCCTTTCCCAACAGTTCCGCAAACATGCGATCTACAGAGGCACCCTTGGCAATGCAATGTCCATGTCCACGATGGGTACTCGTGATATAGTCGTCGCGCCGCAGCGTCAGGCACACTCCAACGGCCACCGCCTCCTGCCCGGAATAAAGGTGCGCCAGGCCAGGCATCAAGGCTTTCATGTAGAGTTCGTTGACTTTTTCCTCGAACTCACGGATTCGATACATTTGCTCATAGGCCTGCAGCCAGAGTTCGACGTCCGTGGCGCCTGGTTGAGAGGGCGCAACTTTTTCGGCTTTCTTTGTCATCTTTCTACTCCCGACATCCGTGCCAGGACCTCGAACACAATCGCGAAGTCCTTTGCCTCCAACCCCATGCCGCGGGCGGCCGTAAGGAACTCATTCGTGACCGCTGTGGTAGGCAAAGGCACATCCAGCTGACGACCCAGCTCCAACGCTAAATTCATGTCCTTTTGCATCATGTTGACGTTGAACCAGGCTTCCTCCGGCATCGCAAGCACGAACGGGCCCCGGTATTTGACCATCGGCGAGGCAATCACGCTGTTGGTCAACACCTCCACGGCAATCTCGCGCCGGATGCCGCTTTTCTCGGCCAGCAACACCCCCTCGCTGAAGGCCAGCATCTGTACCGCCAGGCTGAGGTTGGTGGCGATCTTCATTGTCACAGCCAGGCCATTCGCACCGACATAGGTTGCTTTTGGGCCAATGTCCAACAGGATGGGCTTAACCTTCTCAAACACCTTTTGATCGCCACCCACCATGATGGAAAGCTTCCCCTCCTCCAAAGTAACAACGCTGCCCGATACCGGCGCGTCCAACATAGAAGCGCCCTTCTCCGCCACCTGTCTGGCAAGGCTCTGGCTGTAGGCGGGGCTGACAGTGCTCATATCTACATAAACCTTGCCAGGACCCAAGCCGGCCAGAATACCCTCGCGGCCTTCGGCTATACTCTGAAGCGCAGAGGTGTTCGTTACCATGCTGAAGATGACCTCCGCGCCCTGCGCGACCGCGCGCGGCGTCTCCCCCCAGACCATGCCCGCCTCCAACAGCCATTGAGCCTTCGCGCGCGTGCGGTTATAACCGACAACATGGTGTCCGGCACCCAGAAGGCGCTTCACCACGCGTCCCCCCATGACGCCCAACCCAACGAATCCGAGATTGGCCACGAATGCCTCCTGAAATGCCCTTGCCCGACTACGCGGGAGAAAGGGCAGAATCTTGGCGGACCTGCAAAAGGTGCTTTCGCATCGCCTGGCGCGCAGCCCGCGGATCGCGTTGGATAACGGCTTCCAGGATCCTCTTGTGATGAAACTGCCCACGTTCCAGCCCTCCGCTCGTGAGCCCGATTCGTTTGCGCTGCTCGCGAAGCAGGTCAATGATCGAGTCCATGAGAATGGGGATGATGGGATTCTGGGTGGCTTCCGCAAGGGCAAGGTGAAAATCCAGGTCAGCCTCGACAAACAGGTCCACGTTATCCAAGGCATGGTCCATCGTCTCGACAGCCTTCTGCATGGCAGAGATGCCTTCCTCGGTGATGCGCGTGGCTGCCAGAGCCGCGATCTCGGGCTCGAGGATTTCCCGTACCTCCACCAGATGGGAAGAGGCGTTCGCAGCTCCAAACCGCATAATCAGACCAAGCGAATAGCGTATGGTCTCGGGAGCACCATTGGTGATAAACGTTCCTTTGCCGGGACGAACTTCCACAAGACGCTTTTCGCGCAAAGCCTTGATGGCCTCTCGCACCGCCGTGCGACTCACGCCAAATTGTTCCGCGAGTTCATACTCGGAAGGCAACTGATCACCCACCTTGAGTTTCCCCGAAACGATGTGTTGCTCGATTTGATTTACAATTCGCTCGTAAAGGCGTTCGGTGTGAAGAGAAATATACATCTGTTTGAGGTATGATGATACGATGATATGATGATGCGATGTCTTGCTGCATTATAACACTACAATGCGCATTGTCAAGAAGGCGCATTCAGTGCACCGGCAAATTCCTGAGTTTGCCGGTCGAGATAGAAGAAATTGTTCGCACCCCCTCTTCTCTGCGGGAAAACCTCCGGGCACGGCGAGGAAAGAACAGGAATGAAAAAGCGACCCCCGCGCGAACGGCTTGCACTTCATTTGCGCCGCGGTCGGCGACGCCAGGGGCAAACATTATCGCTTCCACTCGATAGGGGCAGTTACCTACCCAAACCCATCTGTGCCCTTTCGCCCGACAACTCAAGTCGCAGACTGCTTCGCACAGCCCGCCCTCGCCGAACCTTTCAACCGCCGCGGAGCAGTTTCGCCGCAACAGGCTGTTCAACAAATCGTGCGGCAGCCAAAGCAGGGGATTACATCAAATTCTGCAACTACTTGCCCTCATCCTGACCCCCTCCCAAAGGGGGATGGAACTGGCAACCAGAATGAGATTGTGACCAAAAACGTAACCATTTTACCCGCCCGGTTCGGGCAGACGGAAGTCCTTCCTCAGGTCATGAAAAGTCGGATGAATCCGACTCTTGCGCCGGCCCACAGGGCTTCCATGTATGGAGGCAGGGCTTTAGCTTGCCGACGAGATGCAAAAAGGAAACCGGAGCAGGCAGTTACCCAAAAACGACAAATCTTTCTGGATTCTGCGCCCGGGGGTGAGCACGACAGGCAGTTACCAGGAAATGGTAAAATATTCTTGTTCGTCTCCGGAGGTCCCATGTCCATCGTCTTCCCCTCTGCGGAATGGCTGAACGCGCTCAAGGATAAGCTGAACCGCGACGCGCGCTACCACGAGATCGCCCGGAACTGGGAAGGCGATCTGCTGTTCGATATTCAGCCAGCCGGCAACCTGACCCGCTCCACCTTCATGTACCTTGACCTGTGGCACGGAGAATGCCGCGCCGTGGATTACAACCCCGACCCATCGAAGTACCCCAAGCCGGCCTTCATCCTGCGCTCCCCCTATTCGAACTTCACGGCCATCCTGCTGGGCAAACTCGACCCCATGACCGCCATGCTGACCAGCAAACTCAAGGTGGAGGGCCGTCTCTCCTACATGATGCGCAACGTCCCCACCGTGCTGGATTTTGTCCGCTGTTGCCGCGAGATCACAACCGACATCCTCTAGCCTATGCAGCCCATTCTCAAAGTTGACCTCAGCACAGGCAAGTCGGAGGCATACTCGATCCCAAAGGAATGGGAAAGGGCCTTCCTGGGTGGCGCCTCCCTGGCGGCGCGCCTGCTGTACAAGCACCTGACGCCGGACCTCGATCCGCTCTCGCCGCAGGCCCCCCTGCTCTTCCTGAACGGGCCGCTCAGCGGCACCGCCGGCCCGGCCGTCGGACGGTTTGTGGTCTGCGGCAAGGGGCCGGCCACCGGCCTGTGGGCCGAATCGAACTGCGGAGGCTTTTGGGGCCCCACACTGCGCTTCGCAGGTTACGATGGCCTGTGGCTGAGCGGGAAGGCCCCCGAGCCGGTCTATCTCTGGATTGAAGATGGCCGCCTCGAGATTCGTCCTGCCGCCCATCTCTGGGGGGAAGAGACGTACGCGACGCAGGAGCGCATCAAACAGGAACTCGAGCGGCCAGCAACCCATGTGGCGGTCGTGGGTCCCGCGGCCGAACGCGGCATCGTCTTCGCCGGCATCTATTGCGACCACGGCCGCGCCGCCGGACGTACCGGCCTGGGTGCTGTGATGGCTGCCAAGAATCTCAAAGCCGTGGCCGTGCGCGGCACTCACAAGCCGCCGCTGGCCCGTCCGCAACAGTATGCCTCGCTGCGCTCTGAGGCCAACCGCGCCCTCAAACAGGATAACGAGGCGCGCGTCCTGCACGAATTGGGCACCGCCAGCGTGGCCAATTACTCCGAATACCTGGGGGCTCTCCCGGCCAGGTATTACCATCAGGGCGGCTTCGAGGCTGTGGATAAGATCTCCGGCTCAACCATGTCAGAAACGATCCTGGCCGGCTACAGCGCCTGCCACGCCTGCGTCATCGCCTGCGGGCGCGTCGTGCGCCTCGAAGATGGCGCCAGGCGCAAGGGCCCCGAATACGAGACGATTGCCTCCTTCGGCTCAAACCTGTTGATTGACGACCTCTCCGAGATCACGCGTCTGGGCGAGATGTGCGATCGCTACGGGATGGACACCATCAGCGCCGGCAACACCCTTGGCCTGGCCTTTCACCTGTTCGAAAAAGGCCTCCTCACCACTCAGGACAGCGGCGGCCTGGAACTGAAATGGGGCGATGCCGTGGCCGCACGCCAACTGCTGAAGATGATGGTGCGCCGCGAGGGAATCGGCGACCTGCTGGCACAGGGATCGCGACAACTGGCAAGGCACTTCGGGGTGGAGGAGGAAGCCGTGCAGGTGAACGGCCTGGAGGTGGCCTACCACGATCCACGCGGCGTCTCGGGCATGGCGCTGGTGTACGCCACCTCGCCGCGCGGGGCCTGTCACAATCAATCCGATTACTTCTTCATAGATTGGGGGCATGCCCAGCCCGAACTCGGCATCGCATATCATGGGCGCCACGCCGGCGCCGAAAAAGCCGCCAGCGTCGCCCGCCATCAGGACTGGCGCACCGTGTACAACTCCCTGGTCATGTGCCTGTTTGCCAATGTCTCCCCCTCCATGCTGGTGAGCTTGATCCAGGCTGCCTGCGGCTATGATTGGACCATCGAGGACATGCTGCAGGCCGGGGAGCGCGGCTGGAATCTGAAACGCGCCATCAACAATCGCCTGGGCCTCACTGCCAGGAACGACACCCTGCCCAAGGCACTGCTCGAACCTCTGACGGGCGGCGGGACGGAGGGCTACGTCCCCGATTTGCGCGGCATGCTCGCCGCCTACTACCGGGCGCGCGGCTGGGACGCCCAAACCGGCTACCCGTCGCGAGAGAAACTGCTCGCCCTCGGATTGGAGGAGATCGCCGCAGACTTGTGGAACGATGCCTCGGAGGAGGAATGAAACTGGTCTCGGTTGCCGAAATGAAAGCCATCGAGGAGGAGGCGAACGCGGCTGGCCTGACCTATGAGCAGATGATGGAAAACGCCGGCCGGGGACTGGCACGCGTCGTTCAAAATCTGGAGATCGAGAAAGAGCAGCAGGATATCGTCGGGCTGGTCGGCCCCGGCAACAACGGCGGTGACACCCTGGTCGCCCTCTCGCTTCTGGCCGCCGACGGATGGTCAGCGCACGCCTATCTGCTCCAGCGCCGCCCCGATGCCCTCGCGCGCCGCCTCGAGGCGGCCGGCGGCGAGGTTCTCTACGCCGAAACCGATAAACGCTATAAAACCCTGACCTCTTGCCTTGAACGGACGACCGTTCTCCTCGACGGCGTGTTGGGAACGGGCATCAAACTGCCCCTGAAAGAAAACGTGGCAAAGGTGTTGGAAAAGGCCAAAGCGATCCTGAATGGCCTGGACGAGCCGCCTCTCGTCATCGCCGTGGATTGCCCCTCCGGCGTGGACTGCGAGAGCGGAGAGGCCGCGCCCGAGTCAATCCCCGCCGATTTCACGGTCACCATGGCGGCGGTGAAACGCGGCCTGATCCGCCTGCCCGCCTTCGAGCTCAGCGGCAGGCTGCTCGTGGTGGACATCGGCCTGCCGGAGACGCTTCCGTCCTGGCAGGCCATCCAGGCAGAAGTGGCGGACCGGAACAGAGTAGCAGGCATCCTGCCCCGACGCCCGCTCGAGGCGCACAAAGGGACGTTTGGAACAGCCCTGATCGTGGCCGGCTCGGTCAATTACACCGGAGCAACGCTGCTGGCGGGACGGGCGGCTTATCGCGTCGGGGCCGGGCTGGTCACGCTGGCTGTGCCCTCGCCCTTGCACGGCGCGCTGGCCGGCCACTTCCCCGAGGCCACCTGGCTTTTGCTGCCCCACGAACTGGGCGTGATCGCGGCCGAGGCTGCAGAGGTGATCGCCGCCAACCTGGAGCGCGCCACAGCCATGCTGCTCGGGCCCGGCTTCGGCCTGGAGGATACGACGCAGGAATTCCTGGAGCAGCTGCTGACGGGCAAGGCCCTGCCCAAGAAGTCCCCTGCTCCCATCGGTTTCGTGCGAGACAGCGCAGGGGCGACAAAACCAGCAGAGGGCCCGCGCCTGCCCCCGCTGGTCCTCGACGCCGACGGGCTGAAGTTGCTGGCGCGGCTCAAAGAGTGGCCGAGGTTACTGCCCTCCGGCACGATCTTAACACCCCATCCCGGCGAGATGGCTATTTTGAGCGGCCTTTCGAAAGAGGAGATTCAGCGCCAGCGCGAGGCCGTGGCACTGAGATTCGCAAAGGAATGGGGACAGGTGCTCGTGCTCAAGGGGGCGTTCACGGTGGTGGCCTCGCCGGACGGACGCTACGGCTTGATCCCCGTCGCCTCTCCGGCCCTGGCTCGGGCCGGGAGCGGAGACGTGCTGGCCGGACTGATCGTCGGGCTGCGCGCTCAAGGGGTGGAGGCCTTCGAGGCCGCCCTGGCCGGGGCGTGGATCCATGCCCAGGCCGGCCTGTATGCCGCCGATGCTCTGGGCACGACGGCCTCCGTCCTGGCCGGCGATGTGTTGAACGCGGTCAGCGAGGTGCTGGCCGAAGTGGATTGAGCCTCCTGGTAGGGGCCATGCGAGATCACCGCCTCACCCGTGCCCCGCTCTCGTCTGGATATAAGCCGCGGAAGGTCTTCCACAACACGATACAGGCGACGGCCAGCAGGGCCAGGGCTAGAAACGGCAAGGGGATGGGTTCTTGCCCAAAAAGAAAGGGCTGGTAGGCGAAAAACGAAATCAGGCTCACGGCCATTGGAATCGGGTAATAGGCAGGCGAGTACAGGGCAAAGAGGATCGAAATGACATCGGCGGGGTAGAAATACCTTTCATGCATCTTGGGAAGCAAGAGGGGCATCATGATGACAGAGGCCAGCGCGAGTTCGATCAAGAGCGCGTGAGAGAGCGTCGCCTTGCTCCTGGAAACCAGGAGGATGAAACAGAGCGCGACCAGGGCGCTTACGCTCAGCCCCAGCGGGTAAAAGTAGGGATACGTTCTGGAGCCATCGGGCATCAAAGCAAAGAGGGAGGGAGCGTGCATGGTCAACTGCTGATATTGCTCAACCTGCGCCAGGTAGATGTTGAGCAGGCTGCCCACAGGCCGGCCGGCTATCCAGGACGGGAGCAATGCCAGCACCATGGGGAGCAGAATCAGGAAGAGGGCACGGCGCGGGATTTCTTTCTTGAAAACGAGGGCAAGCACAAGGGGCAGGAGGAACAAGGCTTGCGCCTTGAACGACACGGCCACCCCAAAAGCCAACATGGATAACCCGTGTTTTCTGGTCAACACACCATACAGGCTCGCGAGCAGCATGGAGGTGTAGAGCGCATCGGCCTGCCCCCAAAAAGCGCTGTTCAGCACGATGGTGGGGGCGAACAGGAGGGCGAAGGCCGTGAACAAGGGCAAGGGCCCTGCCAGGTGCTTGAGGCGCGCGATTCGATAGGCAAACCAGGCCGTCACGAAATCGGCGATCAGGGATGGAATCTTCACAGCAATATGCCTGGGCAGATCGGGAAAGAGTCGAATGAGCACATAGAGCGCGTAAAGGTAAGGAGGGTTGTAGTTGGCGAAGTCCGTGCTGAAGGCAGAAAAGCCCTCGCTCTTGAGGGTGTTATACCAGACTCTTGTATACTCATAATAATCGGCTGATTTGAAGTCGAGCAGGCTTGCGCGTAATGCAACGGCCAGCGCCAGAGCCACGAAAATCATGATCGAGTCGCCAAGCACGTTTTCAATGCGAGCTCCTGGCTGCACGCTCCGTCCCGCGCCGCTCGCCCCAAAATCGTTCGTGGGTGTCGAACGCGTCCCGGCGTAGAGTCCCACGAATGCATGCCTGGCGGTCAGGCTGATCAGCAACAGAAGCCCCAAGGTCAGCAAAGGGAACGGGATCGGTTCGGCATTGAAGAGATATGGCTCATAGGAGAGGAACGAGATTGCATTCATTCCCAATGCAACATAGAAGAAGCGAGGGAAATAGAAGGCGTAAACGATGGACAGCACATCGGCGGGGAAGAAATAGCGCTCATGCATTTTGGGGAGAAAGAAGGGCACCGTCATCACGGACACCAGGGCCAGCTCAAGCAGCATGGGCGGGGTGAGCTCCATCGTGCTTTTGTAAACAACGGCAATGAACAGGAAGGCCATCGCGGCGGCGAGCAGCAGGCCGGGTTGGTAAAACAAGTTGAAGACCTGCTTGGTTTGTGGCAACCAGGTGTAGACGGATGGAGCATTCATGGTGATCGACTCGAACTGGGAGGTCTGAAAGGTGTAGATGTTCAGCAATTCAACGAGCGGCCGCCCGGCCATCCAGGACGGCAGGATGGCCAGGAACAAAACCACGGGAATGAGCAGAAGCTGCCTCCCACCTATGCTCCTCCTCAAAAAGAGGGCGCACAACCAGGGAGCCAGGAAGATGGCCTGTAACTTGAACGCGAGGGCCACTCCATAAGCCAGCATGGAGGCCGTTGGCCTGCCGCCGAGCAAGTAGTACAGACAGCCCACCAGAGCGGCCGTATAGAGGCTATCGGCCTGCCCCCAAAAGGCGCCATTGGTCATGACCGTCGGCGCGAACAAAACGGCCAGCCCGGCCAGGGCGGGGATCATTGGGTCTGTCGTCTTGAGCCTCACAATGCGATAAACGAAATAGGCCAGGATGAAATCCGCGCACAAAGAGGGAATCTTGACGGCAATCACCGCCGGCAGATCGGGAAAGAAACGGATAATGACGTAGAGAAGGTAAAGATACGGCGGATTGTAGTTCGAAAAATCTGTGGCAAAGGCAGAAAAACCCTGCGCCTTGATGATGTTGTACCAGGGCTTGAGCGAGGCAAAGTAATCGACTGACTTGAAGTCGAGCAGGCCGTAGCGCACGGCGACTGCAAGAAAGAGGCCAAGCGCGCATACCGCGCCGATATCCCAGGCAATCTTGCTGACGTTTATCGAGAGCCATTTGCGGAACATATCCACCATGCCGATTCTGCCCCTATGCGAACTGTGGGGAGGCAAATCACCACCCCCGTCCTGCATCAGGGCTCGGGTAGTAGACTACATAATTGTCGAAAAACTCAAGCTCGTACTTCTTGCCCAACTGGGGAGGAGACTCGCCAACCGCGAGCACATATACAGGCAGGGGTTGAAGAGGGCAGTTTTGTTTCCCGAACGTGTAACGCAGAAGCGAGCGAACGTATCGAAAGGGGCCAGGCCTGTTCTCGTACTCTATGCTGTCCAGGTACGTGACGGGATCGGGCTTCTCCACGAATAGCACATAAATGTATGGGTGGTCCAGCTCGTCCGTCACACAAATCGGGCCCTGGCTGATTGCGCTGGCATACTGTATGGCCGATAGCAGACCCAATCGAAACTTCCTGCTTGCCACAGCCTTGTAGGCCTCTCCGTGGTAGTCAGCCGTGAACGAGAGGAAGCCGATCAACAGCCCGCCTATCGCCAGTATGAAAAAAAGATTGGTCTGCCGCCCAATCCAATCCAGCGAAACGGCAGCACAAATCAGCAAAGGAATGAAAACGATATTCAACCTGTTGATGTTCACCGGCTGAAGGATCCCGAAGACCAGAGAGACGGCCAGCCACAGAAGCAACAGCGATTCTTCTGTCTTGAACTTCAGCCGCTGATTTTGCAAGAGAACAACCGCCCCCAGGACGGAAAAGGGAAAGGTGACTTTGTAAAAATAGCCATAGGGTTCGTAGGCGTTGTACACGAGCCCATCCATCTGACTGAATAAAAGAACAAGAAGCCTCCAGAGATTTTCACCCAACGTCGGAAGCAGGGAGCCATGCAGGAGGCTGGTTTCAGAAAGGAAGCGCGGTGGAGACGGCAGGGCCGGGATCGTCACAGGGCCCACCTGGATTGAATCGAGGCCAAAAGCATTGACGATTATGAAAAGACCAATCGGAATGGCCAGGACGCCAAATACGGCCAGTCCGGCCACTGCATATCGAGGGTTCACCTGCCCTTTCTTAATCAGCATCCAGAGGGCACCGGCAAGGAAAGCCGGTACAATGAAATAGGAAGGGCCATAACTGTAAAAACACAGCGCAAAAAAGAAACACGCCACAGGAAACCACTGACTGTTCCGCAGCGATCGAACGAGAGCGGCGTATCCCAGAGTGAAAATAAAAGGGAAAAGATTCACATCCAGGGCAAATCGCGAAAGCATAATGTGCCATGGGCTGATGGCAACAAAAAACATAGAAAGCAACCCCAACCTCTCACCAAATGTCCGCTTCGCCACCAGGTAAACCAGCGGGAGCGTCAAAACCCCAAGGACGAGCATCGGCAGTCGGATGACGGTAACCTTCAATCCCAACGCGGCAATGAAAGGTATCAACAGATAGCCATACAGGGCGTTTTGCTCTTGACCATAGGCAACAAACTGAGTGGGGTATGAGACCCCGTTTCGGTCTATTCCATATTTGTAGACATAGTAGGCGTCAACCCCCTATCGATGCCTCGTCCACGTTGGTCCGGCGGGCAAGCGACCGAACTCCCAGGTGCGCGCAAAAATCCCCAGCAGCAGAACGGCAACAAAAAGCACCCGGCGACGAGGGTCGGAATCTCGCAGGGCGCTTTTCATCTTATCCACGACCTCATTCATAACCATTCACAATTATCCCACTACCCGATAAAATGTGTCAAATGCATTGGCCTGTTCTGCCCTCCTGCCCCCTGCTCAGGTAAAGCCTCATGGCCATCGCGAATAACGTAACCCGCTGGCTGGATGCGCACGGGGTGCCCTACACCGCCTACGAACTCCCCGCGGAAAAACTCGGCGCCCTCGAAACGGCGCACCTGCTCCGCGTCGACGCCGCCATTGTGTTCAAGACCATCGTTGTCACGCACGAGAAACCCTCCACGAAGAAACCCTTGCTGGTGCTTGTGCCGGGCACCGCAACGGTGGATTTGAAACGGCTGGCGGCCGCCCTGGGAGAAAAGAAACTGCGCCTGCCCACCGAGCACGAAGCCGAAGCGCTGACCGGCCTGCAAGCCGGCGGCATCTCTCCACTGGCCCTCCTGAACAGAGGCTTTCTGGTGATCATCGACTCCTCGGCCCAAAGCTACACCCAGATTCACGTCTCCGGCGGGCAGAGGGGACTGAACCTCAAACTCCATGTGGCCGACCTGGCGCGGTTGACGCGCGCCCGTTTCCTATCCGTGAGCAGCCCTACGGAAGAGCGGAGTTGAAATCTCCTACCCGCCCCCCATTGACCCACACCGTATAGATCCCCGCCGAGTACTCGCCCAGTGCGATGGCCACATCAAAACTGGCCAACACATCCTCACACCTCTGGTTGGGGCGGACGACGCTGTACACGTTTACATCGAGACGGTAGTCACGATCGGGAGGCAGGACTTCCACGCGCAGCTGGTGACATTGGGTCGGCAACCATCCGCTGAGCAGCAAGAGCACCTGCGCGGGCGAATCCGTCGTTCGCACCAGATTGGCCGACATGATCTGCACCCCCGCGCGTCGCAGGATGGAATCGGCAGCCTGCGGCGCATAGGGGTTGGAGGGCGTGGCCAGCACAAACGGGGTTTGGGGCGAAGGAGAGGGCTGCAGAGATTGGCGCGGGGCACAGGCCGAGAGAACGAGCGGCAAGCAAGCCACGAGAATCCTGGGGGATAGCCGCGTGGGTCTGATCATGAGTCGAATTCGCCAACCCTCCTCCCGTTCAACCACACCGTGTAATGTCCGCTCGCATACGAGCCGAGGCGGATGCTGGCCTCGAACGCCTTCAAGACCTGAACGCAAATGACATTCGGGTCCACCCGCGAGTAGGCCTCCACGCGGATGCGATTCTGCGCATCCGGCGCGGAGACCTCAACTCGCAATTGATGGCAGGGAGTGGGCAGGGAGCCGCTCAGCACCAAGAAGACCTGCGGCGGGTAGCTCTCTGCCAGGAGCAAGGTCGCCGAGTCGATGTACACATTCCCGCGGCTCAGCCGCTCATCGCCGGGCTGAGGGGCATAAGGCATCCGAGGCGGAACGGGAGGGATTCCAATGGTTGGAATCACGGTCGGCTTCCTGGATGGTTCCGCTTCAGTGGCGCGAGGCGGAGCCGGGCTCACGGCCGCTCCCGCTGCGGTCGCGAGGGGCAAGGCGGGAACAGCCGCACAAGCGGCCAGCATAGATGTCAGCAACAGGGGCATGATCGGGCGAAACATGGCCACCTCCTTCGTCTTCAGGACGTTCCCCCGGCGAGTCGGGTTCCCTGCCGCCTCTCTTCAGCCCTTGATCACGGCCACGGGCCGCAGGCGCGCCACCTTGCGGGCAATGCCGGCCGCGCTGACGGTCTCCACCACCAGATCCACATCCTTATAGGCCTGGGGCGCTTCCTCGGCCAGGCCCGCCATGGAACCGGCGCGCACGGCGATGCCGCGCTGTTCCAGTTCCTTTCGCAGAGCCTCCCCGCGCACCTCGCGCTTGGCCTTCGCCCGCGAGAGCACGCGCCCGGCCCCATGACAGGACGACCCAAACGAGCGCTTCATGCTGGCCTGCGTGCCCACCAGCACCCATGAGGCCGTGCCCATCGAGCCGGGGATGATCACCGGCTGACCCAGGCGGCGATACTCCGCCGGCAACTCGGCTGCTCCGGGCCCGAAGGCGCGCGTCGCTCCCTTGCGGTGCACACAGACCTTCACCCGCCGCCCCTCGATCTCGTGCACCTCGATCTTGCCCATGTTGTGAGCAATGTCGTAGACCTGATGCAACTGGGCCTGCGCACCCCGGAACGTCTCCTCGAAGGCGCGGCGAGCGGAATGAGCCAGCAACTGCCGATTGGCAAAGGCAAAGTTGGCCGCCGCACGCATCGCGCCCAAATAGGCCTGGCCTTCCGGGGAATCCATCGGCGCGCAGACCAGCTCCCGATCGGGCAGTTCGATGCCATACTTGCGCACGGCGCTCTGAAAGGATTGCACATAATCCGTGCAAACCTGATGGCCAAGCCCGCGCGAGCCGCAGTGAATCTGAATGGTCAGGCAGCCGGCCCGGAGTCCCATGATCGAGGCGGCCTGTTCGTCGAAGATGTGCTCCACCACATCCACCTCGATGAAGTGATTGCCCGCCCCCAGCGAGCCGATCTGTTCGCGGCCGCGCTGCTTAGCACGCTCGGACACCTGAGCCGGGTCCGCGCCTTCCAGGCAGCCCCCCTCCTCGGTCCGCGCCAGATCCGCCTCCGTAGCATAGCCGTTCTTGAGCGCCCAGCGCGCGCCCTCGCGCAACACCCGCTCGAGTTCCGGCACACTCACCTTGATCGCGCCCTCGCTGCCCACTCCGCTTGGGCAATAGCGATTCAGCAACGTCGCCAGCGTATCCAGGCGAGGCTTCGCCGTCTCGTACTCCATGCCGGAGGCCAGCAGGCGCACGCCGCAGTTGATGTCGTATCCGATCGCGCCGGGCGAGATCACGCCGTGTGGATATTCCGTGGCAGCCACGCCGCCGATGGGGAAGCCGTAACCCTGGTGCATATCGGGCATGACGATCACCGCGCCAACCAGTCCCGGCAGGGTGGTGGCGTTGATGGCTTGCTGCAACGATTGATCCTCGGCGATCTGTTCCAGCAGGCGGCGCGTGGCAAACAGGCGCACCGCCCCGCGCATATCTTTGCGAAAGGAGGGCGGGATTTCCCACTCGTAATCGCTGATCCGGACCAGATCTTGCAGGCGAATCATCTCAGCCTCCTACACATCGAAAACGATCTCAACCTCGTAGCCGTGCTCGTTGCGGCGAATCGCCAGGTTGTGAAATGTAACCGCCTTGATGGCCTTACGCAGCGCTGCCAGGGGAGCGCCTTCCATCACAACCGAGATTCGATTGTCGGCAATTTGAACATCGAACGCCTCAAAGCCCAGGTTCTCCTGTTCGGCGTAGTAAATCAGCTCTGACAGGAAAGCCACCAGCAGACTCTCCACATCAGGCGCCTCGGCCTGGAAGGTGCGCCTCACGCCTCGACCCGAGACGGGCACGGCCCCCGCCAGCGCGTTCAATCCCCGCGCTGCCTCCGCGAAGAGATCGGGCAACTCCCTGCTCCAGACGCGGAGGGCGACGTCGGCGGTGTGCTGGATCTCCTCGAAGCCCATCTTTTACCTCCGAGGGCGCGCCCCTCCCCGGCCGGCAGCCTTCTGCCCCACATGCATGTTCTCGAACAACTGAGGGGCCACGACATAGATGCCCCTCCCGCTCACCGCCAGCGTGCCATCCGCGAGGCGGATCTCGCCCACCGAGAAGGCCTTGCGCGCATCTTGCTCGGTGATGCGCGCCAAAAGAGAGAGCGGCTGGTGAAGAGGCACAGGCTTGTGATAGTTGATCTCCAGGTTGACGGCGGCCACCTTCAGGCCGGCCGCCCACACGACCAGCCCCATGGCTTCATCCAGAATGGCAGCCGAGGCGCCCCCATGGGCATAGCCAGGCGGCCCTTGCTGCGCCTCGTTCAACGTGAACTCCGCCCCCAGCCTGCCCTGCTTATCCAGGTACCAGTTCAGGCCCATGCTGTGCGGATTCTCCGACCCGCACACAAAGCACCAGCCATGTTCGGGAAGTTTGCGTTTCATACCTCGATTGTAATCGCTTTTGGCCGCGCGCCTCCTGCCTGGCCCCTGGAAGCCCCACCCCAAGATGGGCAAGGGAAAGCAACACTCCCGCCCTGCGACTCAAGTTGCGGGCTCATTTACGAAGTCGGCCTGCGCCGACGACCCCAACCCCTATCCATCGTCCACCCCTCCGCCTCTCAGCCCCCGGCCCATCAGACTATCGGACTCCAGACTATACGCCATTTCAACAGCCGTGCGGCAGCCGGGGCAGGGCATGGTTCCAGGCCGGCAGGCTCACAGAAGCCGGCTCATCCGTTCGAAGGGGAAGGCCGGTCAGTCTGCGACCAGCGTCCCAACAGGTTCGCCCCTCAGGGCGGCCATGAGCGCCTGCGGGTCCCACAAATTGAGCACGATGATGGGCAAATGGTTATCCTTGCATAAGGTGATGGCCGTGCTGTCCATCACTTCGAGGCGACGATTGATCACTTCCATGTAGCGCAACGTGGGGAACTTCCTGGCCTGCGGATTCGTGTTGGGGTCCGAGTCGTAGACGCCATCCACCTTGGTGGCCTTGATGACCACATCGGCATCGATCTCGGAGGCGCGCAGGGCGGCTGCGGTATCCGTGGAGAAGAACGGGTTGCCCGTTCCGGCGCCGAAGATGACCACGCGTCCCTTCTCGAGATGACGGATGGCGCGGCGGCGAATGTAGGGTTCGGCCACAGCGCGCATCTCGATCGCCGAGAGCACGCGCGTGTAGACTCCAATGCGCTCCAGGGCATCCATCAGAGCCAGCGAATTCATGACCGTGCCCAACATGCCCATGTAGTCAGCCGTCGAACGGTCCATGCCGCGCTCCAGGCCTTGTTTGCCGCGCCACAGGTTGCCGGCACCGATCACTACGGCGACCTGGACGCCCATTTCGTACACCTCTTTGATGCGGCGCGCAATGGCTTCTGCTTCTTCTACGTCGATGCCGAAGCCGGCGCGCCCTCCCAGCGCCTCCCCGCTGAGTTTGAGCAGAATGCGCTTATATTTGAGGTAAGACATCTCATGCTCCTGGAATCCTGAGTATGCGAGGGCTTTTTAAGGAAAAGGCCAACCGGGTGGTTGGCCTTTCCGCTCATTTCTGATCTGCACTTTCGCCCAACTCCCAACGTTGGAAGCGGCGGATGACGATGTTCTCGCCAATGGCGGCAATGTTCTGCATCACGAGTTTCTCAACGGTGATGTTTTCGTCACGGATGTATGGCTGACGCAGCAGACAGACTTCATCTTTATACTTCTCGAGGCGGCCGGCCACGATTCTCTCGATGACGGCCGCGTTCTTTCCCTCCTCTCGGGCGCGGGCGCGTGCGATTTCGGCCTCCCGCTCCAATTCCGCCTCGGGGACGTCTTCCGTCCTAATGTACCTGGGAGCGTTGGCAGCGATCTGAAGGGCGATTTCGTGCGCCAGATTGCGAAACGGCTCCGAGCGAGCCACGAAGTCCGTCTCACAGTTGACCTCGACCATGACGGCGACGCGCCCGCCGCCATGCGAATACAACTCGATCGTGCCGTTGATGGCCTGGCGGTCGGCGCGCTTGGCCGCCATCGCCATGCCCTTCGCGCGCAGCCATTCGAGCGCTTTCTGAAAGTCTCCGTTGCTCTCTTGCAGGGCCTTACGGCAATTCAACACGCCGGCGTTGGTCGCGGCGCGCAGCTCTTTGATCATCTCAGACGTGATTTCCATATTCGATGTCTTTCCCTTTCTCGCCCATTTACTTGCCCTTTGTCTCATCCGCCTCGCCAGCGGGGCGATTGCGGTCCTTGGATTCTTCCTCGATCTCCTTCTCGACCCCCTCTCCCTCCTCAACCTCCGGCTTGCGCGAGGCGCTCAACTTGGCCAGGGTGGCCTCGCCCAGCAGAAGGTCCTCTTCCACTTCTTCATCCACTTCGAGAACTTCGGGGATGCGGCGGATGCGTGGCTTCTCCGCACCCTTCGCCTCGGCTTGCGGGGCTGCCTCAAGGGCTTCCTCCTCTTTGCGCATGGCCTTGCCTTCCAGCACCGCATCGGCAATCCGCGCCACTAGCAATTTGATGGCACGGATCGCGTCGTCGTTGGATGGAATTATGTAATCCACCCCCTCAGGATTGCAGTTGGTATCCACCAACGCCACAACCGGGATCTTCAACAAATTCGCCTCGTGCACAGCAGCTGCCTCGCGGCAGACATCGACGACGAAAAGCAGATCGGGCAAACGCTTCATGGTGCGGACACCGGCCAGGCGCACTTGCAAGCGATCGATCTCGCGCTGGATAAGCAGACCCTCTTTTTTGGTCAGGCGATTGATCTCACCGCTGTCGCGCAGGCGTTCGAGACGTTCCAATTCCTGAATGCGGGCGTACATGGTAGACCAGTTCGTCAGCATTCCACCCAGCCAGCGTTCGGTGACGTACGGCATGCCGCAGCGCGTGGCTTCCTCCTGAATGGTTTCCTGCGCCTGACGTTTCGTGCCAACGAACAGCACCGTGCCGCCGTTTGCCACTCTCTCGCGCACGACGTTGCAGGCCTGATTGAGCATCTTGACCGTTTGCTGAAGGTCAATGATGTGAATGCCGTTGCGCTCGGTGAAGATATAAGGCTTCATGCGCGGGTCCCACTTATTGGTGCGATGGCCAAAGTGGACTCCGCTCTCCAGCAGAGCCTTCATGGAAATAGCAGCCATATTCTCTCCTAACTTTGCTTCCGTTTCCCGACATACAGCCAGAGCGGCTGCGGAACGGAGTGGGTTTAGCGGGGATCCCATACCCGCTCAGGGACGCTTCCTGCCCGTCCCAGGCAAGATGTGCTTCCTTGACGGAAGCAATGCCATTATACCATAAATCGTAGCGCGGGATTTATCCCGCACCCCAAACGCGACATCCATTCCCCAGGGGACGATGTGTCACGATGCAGAATCTTTACGGTTGTAATAGATACTCAAGGGCAATACATAGCGCCCTCCCCTTCACGGGATCCGTGCTCATGAAGGGGAGGGCATTGTGATTCAGCTCGCCTGTAGCGCAGCGGTTATTTTACTGAGACATCATCAACCCAGAAGGCTGTGCGCAAGGAGGAGTCTGTGGTCGCCATGAAACGCAGAATCACCGTTTGCCCAGCATAGGCCGAGAGGCTGATCGTGTCCTGCGACCACGTGTTGCGCGTGTTCCTGTTGCTCCACGTGCGGAGAGTGGTCAGCAAAGCGCCGCTGGTGGAGTACAAACGCACACGCAAGTAGTCATACGCTGTGCCCGTCCCCTCGGAACTGGTCATATACCACCAGTAGGTCAGGTTGGCGCCGCTGGGGATGGTGATCGTCTGCTGCACATACTCCGTGCAGTAGTTGTAATCACACTCGTAGGCGCTGTACGAGCCGCTATGCGGACGGGTGGTATCAATGAGCTCGTAGCCACCACTCGAGTACTCCGCCCACCCCACTCCGGGTCCGCTCTCAAAGCCCGGGTTGACAACAACGTTGGTGCCGCCCGTTGGAGTGTAAGTCGGTGTGGGGAGCGGTGTGTTGGTTGGAACAGGGGTGGCCGTGCTGGTCGCGCCTGGCGTGGGGGTGTTCGTCGGCGCGGGGGTGCTGGTCGGGGCGGACGTGGGAGTGGCCGTCGGAGGCGTACCGCCGCAGGAGGGGAACTTGAAGGAACCAATGCGAGTGCGCCACGGCGCCGTGCCGGTGGTGGGGATGTACTCGGTGGTGAACCAGAAGGTGCAGTCGTCCAGCGGATCCACCGCCATCATGGCGTAGTCGCCCCAGCGTGAACCCGTGCCGGTCTGCGAGCCGCTGCCAGCGATGAGGGTGGTCTCGCCCTGGGTCATCTGGCCCAGTGGATCGCCTGCCAGTCGCCCGGTATAGCGAATGCCGGGATAGACGCTGCTGCTCGAGACGCTGTAGCCCAAAGCCATGTTCCCTGAGCGGTCCATGGCGATGCTGCCCATCCAGCGATGAGTGGTGTCGGGCGCGAAGGTGCCCTGCTGGTAAAGGCTCGGCGTCGTGCTGGGATTGCGAATCTCGTACCAGCGCACGCCGGCCAGCGTCCCGCTGCTGGCCGCGTTGACGCTGTGCGTCACCACCAGCGATTCATGATCGCCAAAGTTTCGATAGGCCAGGCGATGCATCAGACGATCGCCGATGCCATCCAGGCCAACCGAGGTGCCCGGCTGGGGGATGCACGAACGCGTGCTCGGACAGAGCTGGTTGTAGGCGGCCACGCTCAGCGTCGTCGGGCCGGTGAAGGTGGAATTGGCCGGGTTGGCCCAGTCCACATGGAATTTCCACAGGTGAAGGGCGCTCGTGCCGATCTCGGCAAACGTCTCCGCCGCGCCGGCCGGGGGCAAGGTGGCCCCGTCCAAATCGGCGGGCAGGAGCGTGCCATACGTGGTGCCGGTCTTGAACTCCTGGTAGGTGGCCGGCTGACCGTTTAGCATCTTGGCGCGGTCGAGAGCAATGGCGCTGGCCCCCAGGAAGGCAACGGTGCTGAAACGGTTGGCGCTCAGGTAATAGCCATCCGGCCACACGCCCAACTTGGGGTAGTCATAGAACACGCTGGTGCTGAACTGGAAGAAGTAGCGATACCACGAACCGGTGGGGTCGCCCGTGGTGGAGACGGCAATGCATTCGCCATAGGGATTGGCCGCGGTGAACTGCGACATGATCCAGCGGTCGGCGATCGGGTCATACAAGACGATCGGGTCGCCGTCATTGCGCGTCTCGCAGGGGCCGCCAAAGCCACTCCACAGGGTGTTGTTGGCGGCCGGGCCGTAGAGCGAGTTCCCGTTTTTGTCCCAGATCTGGAAGTGCAGGTTGACCATCTGCACGTAATGGTTGGGGCCGACATCGCCGTTGGTGTCCGGCGGGTATACACCATCCAGGTTGGGGACGCCCTCGAAGTTATTGATGGCAGCCGGGGCCGCGGGCCCTACAAGATCACCCTGAAGCACGGGGTCAACGATCTGCGGGCCACGCTGCATGTGCCGCGTCTGCAGAAATTCCAACCACTCGCGTATCTCCTCGGGCGGGCCGGGGGGTTCGATCGGCGGAATCGTGCGCAGCGGCGGCGAGACATCATGACGAACATCGGGGCCAACATCCGGTGGATTGCCCGGGGGCACACCGGGCGTCACAGGGGGCTGTCCCCCTTGGGCCGAGACTGGCAGGGCGACTCCGGTCAGGAGCACGGCCATGAGCGCTAGCAGACTCATCAGGTGCAAAACAGTGTTACGAGACATTTTGGTTCCTCCCAAGAGAAAGCAGAAGTAACGGGCACATGACAGGCGAGTGATTTTATGTAACGATGGGGATCACCTCCTCTGCATCCCCCGGCCAGAAGGCGTGCAGGCCGGCTACATGCCATTAGATTAAGAAACACAACCTTGAAAACACTGGGCATTCAGAAAAGTTACTCCCTCCAGCCCGCCGGGGCATCGGGCACAACTCGCCCATAAAAGGATCAATCTGTGCAGCAGCGGGTCATGAAAGTCCGCTCGACCCGAAAGGGCGCTGCGCGCAGCGGACTCGGGGGGCGGCGCTTGCAGCCGCTTTCAACGGCTAAGGGATTGCCCCCACCGGGCGGCCAGGCAGGTGCTTCAAAAAGCCTCGAGGCAGGGTCCTGCCACCTCGAAACGCCCTCTGGTGGTATGATAGAATTATGCCAGGCCGAGGGCCTTCTCGGCAGAGATGGAGCCCCTATGATAGAAGTGATGATCGACAGCGTGCGCATCAACCTGATGTCGCCCCAGAGATTGGTCGTTCTGCGCGAAGTGGGCCGCGAGCGGTACCTCCCCATTTGGGTCGGGCCGTACGAGGCCGAGGCCATCACCATCGCCTTGCAGGAAGTGGAGGTCATCCGCCCGCTCACCCATGATTTGCTGAAGAACGTGTTTACGGCCTTCAATGCTCGCATCAAACGGGTGGAGATCGTCGCCCTCAAGGAAGACATCTTTTACGGGAACATCGTGGCCGAGGTGAATGGGAGGGAAATGAATCTGGATTCGCGTCCCTCCGATGCCATTGCGCTGGCCGTGCGCGCCCACGCCCCCATCCTGGTGGATGAGGCCGTCATGCAAACGGCCGGCATCCTGCCCGAGGCCAACATCGAAACTCCGACCGCCGCGCCGGCCCAGGGTTCGGCCCCGCCTCGCTCTGCTCCCGCCGGCGAGGTCAGCAGCGAGCGACTGTCCGTCTTCGAAGACTTCCTCGAGAAACTCGATCTGGACAAAGACAAGCCCGATGAGGACCAGGAGCAAGGCAATAAGCCCGATGCTCCGCCCAAGCCCGGCAAACCCGGTCGCCCCAAGAAGAAATGACCGATTCCCTGCCTCTCGAGACTCCCTACGGAGACGCCCCGGCCGTTCCCCTCATCCCCCACAGTCGAGAAGCCGAAGAGGCCGTCATCGGGGCGGTCCTGATCAACCCCGAAGTGTATTACGACGTCGCTCAGTTCTTGCAGGCGGATGACTTTTACATTCATCGACACCGGTGGATTTGGGAGGCGTTCAACAGCCTGCACGAACAGCGCATCCCGATCGATGTCTTGACCGTATCCGAAGAGCTGGATCGCCACGGGCGCCTGGCGGAGACCGGCGGGCCGGCCTACCTGACAGCGCTGCTCAATCAGGTGCCCACCTCGCTCAACGCCGAATCCTACGGGCGCATCGTCGAGGGCCATGCCATTCGGCGGCGGATGATCGAGGCCGCCAATGCCATCGCCACGCTGGCCCACGATGAGAGCGCGGCCGTGAATCAGGTGATGGACGAAGCCGAGAAGGCCATCTTCAACGTGAGCGAGCGCCGCCTGCACCACGAGATGCGCCCCATCTCCAGCGTCCTGAGCGAGTACTACGACCGCGTTGATGAACTCGCCAAGCGCTCCGAAGAAATCTTCGGCGTCCCGACCGGCTTCATCGACCTCGACAAGATGCTGAGCGGGCTGCAGCCCTCCGATTTGATCATCATCGCCGGCCGCCCGGGCCAGGGCAAGACCGGCTTCCTGCTCTCGGCTGCCAAGAACGCGGCCCTGATCCACAAAAAGCATGTGGCCATCTTCTCGCTGGAGATGTCCAACGAGCAGGTGGTGCAGCGCCTGATCGCCCAGGAGACGGGCATCGACTCCCAGCGCTTGAGGACCGGGCGGCTGAGCGAGGACGAGTGGCCACTCTTCACGCATGCCATCGAGGTCCTCTCCGACACGCACATCTTCCTCGACGATACGCCGGCCATCACACCGCTCCAGCTGCGCACGAAATGCCGCCGCCTGCACCTGGAACACCGCCTCGACTTGATCCTCGTCGACTACCTGCAACTGATGGGCGGAGACTATCGCAGCGAGAACCGCGTGCAGGAAGTCTCGTACATCTCGCGCAACCTCAAAGTCCTGGCACGCGAACTCCACGTGCCGGTGCTGGCCGCGGCGCAACTCAGCCGCGCCGTGGAGCAGCGCACCGACAAGCGCCCGGTGCTGTCGGATTTGAGAGAATCGGGGAGCCTCGAACAGGACGCCGACGTGGTCATGTTCATCTATCGCCCCGACCAGTATGAGAAGGACACCCTCAAGCAGAACATTGCCGAGATCATCATCGCCAAGCATCGCAATGGCCCGGTCGGGAGCGTGGAGCTGGTGTTCCGCAAAACCCTGGCCAAGTTCGAGAACGCGGCCACGAAGTACGAGTAGGCCAGGATGTTCAAGGGCTTTCGCGATTCCGAAACCTTTACTTCCATTCCCGACTCGTTCTTCCATAAGCTGTTGGCGGAGATCCGCGAGGTCGGTGAAATGAAAGTCACACTGTATGCCCTGTGGCGCATCGAACACATGGATGGACCATTCCGCGCCCTGTCTCAGACGGACTTCGATGCCGCCTCGCTAGGTCTGACGAGCGAGGAAATGGCCTCGGGCCTGGAGAAGGCCGTGCAGCGCGGCAGCCTGTTGAAGGCCGTGCACGCGGCGGATGTGTTCTACTTCCTGAACTCGCCGCGCGGCCGCGCCGCCGCCGAGGCCTTTGCCCGAGGCGAGCGGCGGGCCCCGGCCCACATCCTGTCCGCGCCTCTGGAGCGCCCGAATGTCTTCAAGCTTTACGAGGAGAACATCGGCCCCCTCACGCCGCTCATCGCCGACACCCTCAAGGATGCCGAACAAACGTATTCCGAGGCCTGGGTGGCCGAGGCGATCGAGATCGCCGTGAAGCGCAACGCCCGCCATTGGAGATTCATCGAAGCCATCTTGAAGAGCTGGAAGGAACAAGGCCGTGCCGAAGAGCAAGATCGACGAGACCCTCAGTCATCTCGCCAACGCGACATCGAGAGAAAGATCAAAAAGTTCATCGGCCGCTGAGGCGCCTCGCTCCGCCCTCGATCTGCCCGGCGACCCGAATTGCCCCCGCTGTCACGGCGTGGGCTACCTGCGCCTCGAGGTCCCTGTGGGCCACCCCGACTTTGGCAAGGTGCAACTCTGCTCCTGCCGCCTGCCGGCGGTGACGCGAGCGGTGCGCGAGCGCCTGTTCGCCCTCAGCCACCTCGATGAACTCCGGGACCTGACCTTCGAGACCTTCAAGCCGCGCGGACGGAAGGGCCTGGGCAAACTGCAGGCCGACTCATTAGAAGCAGCGTTCAACCACTCCCGCCTGTATGCTCGCCGTCTGGAAGGCTGGCTCTTGCTGATGGGCGGTTACGGCTGTGGCAAGACCCATCTGGCCGCCGCCATTGCCAACCAGGCCGTCAGCATGGGCGTGCCAACCCTGTTCCTCACCGTCCCCGACCTGCTGGACAACCTGCGCTTCGCCTACGGCAGCGAGGATACCACCTTTGAGGAACGCTTCGATGAGATCCGCAACGCGCGCCTCCTGATCCTGGACGACTTCGGCACGCAAAATGCCACCGCCTGGGCGCAGGAGAAGTTATTTCAGATCATGAATTACCGCTACATCAACAAATTGCCGACGGTCATCACCACCAACCTCGCCCTGGACGAAATCGAGCCCCGCATCCGCTCGCGCCTCTCGGACCCCGAACTGGTGACCCAGACGCGCATCCAGGCCCCCGACTATCGCCGCCCGATCAGCGATGCCGGCCACCCCGAACTCTCCTCGCTCGACCTGCTCTCGAATCGCACCTTCGAGAACTTCTCCCTGCGCAGAGAAGAAGGCCTGCCTGCCGAGGCCCTGCGCTCCCTGAAGGAAGCCTACGAGGCGGCCCAGAACTTCGCCCAAAAGCCGCGCGGCTGGCTGGTCCTGACCGGCGATTATGCTTGCGGGAAGACCCATCTGGCAGCCGCCATTGCCAACCAGCGCGCCGCGCTGGGCGCTCCACCCCTGTTCATCATGGTGCCCGATCTGCTCGACCATCTGCGCGCCACCTTCAACCCCAACAGCCCGATCACGTTCGACCACCGCTTCGACGAGATCCGCACGGCCCCTCTGCTCATCCTGGATGACCTCGGCACACAGTCCATGACACCCTGGGTGCGGGAGAAACTCTATCAGTTGTTCACCTATCGCTACAACGCCGAATTGCCGACGGTGATCACGATTGCCGCCGACGCCCTGGAGGAGCTGGACGCGCGCATCCACTCGCGCCTGCTGGACGCGCGCCTGTGCAGAATCCTCGGCATTACGGCAGCGGCCTATCATGGCAGACCCTCCAGGCGCAAGACGACAAAAACGTGACGCCTTGTCCCTTCTTTGTGACGACAAATTTCTGTAAATTTTATGATAAAAATTTTGCAAACACGGGCAACATGTGTTAGAATGCGCGCAAATCAGCCGATAAAGGCTGATTTACATTTCGCCTGACCGGAGGTTGCCTTGCTCGCCAGCTATCTGCTCTCGTTGCGTGAGGGCCTCGAAGCCGCCCTGATCATCGGAATCGTGTTGGGGGCACTGTATAAGATGCGTCGCCCCGATCTCTCCCCCGCCGTCTGGCTCGGGACGGGGAGCGCCGCCCTGCTCAGTCTGGTTGCCGCCATCCTCCTGACCCTCTTCGGCCTCGGGCTGGAGGGAGGGCCAGAACAAATCTTCGAGGGCGTGACCATGTTCCTGGCCGCCGGCATTCTGACCTGGATGATCTTCTGGATGAATCGCCAGGCGCGCTATCTCAGGCAGAACCTCGAGAGCGGCGTTCACCGTGCGGCAGGCCGGGCCGGCAGGCGCGGTCTGTTCGCGCTGGCCTTCTTCGCCGTGTTGCGCGAAGGCATCGAACTGGCCCTGTTCCTGACCGCAACCGTGTTTGCTTCGAGCGCCATCCAGACCATCCTCGGCGCCTTCCTTGGGCTCAGCACAGCCATCCTGCTCGGCTGGTCGCTCTTTGCCACGACCGTCCGCCTCGACCTGCGCCGATTCTTCCAGGTGACCGGCGCGCTCCTCATCCTGTTCGCGGCCGGTTTGATCGCGCATGGCGTCCATGAATTCAACGAGGTCGGCTGGATTCCGGCCATCGTGGAGCCCGTGTGGGACCTCAACGGGATCCTCAACGAGAAATCCACGCTCGGCGAACTGCTCAAGGCTTTATTCGGGTACAACGGCAACCCCTCATTGACGGAAGTCCTGGCCTATCTGCTCTATTTCGGCGGGGTGGGGTTCTTCCTGCGCCTGGGCAAAACCAAAGCCCCGGAAAGGGCCGTTCAGTTGCCGTCCTGAGCCACACGCTTTATGCCTGGAGCGGGCGCCATGTTCCGTACAGCCCAAAGCGATGCTTTGCCCATTCGCCTGAGCCGTTGATTCCTCCCACGGCCCTCGCAGAATCTTCCCCTGTTCGACCGCCACGATCTACAGACGGAACGTTTGCACCAGCGAGACCTCAGTCTCTCCCTGGATCGAGGCCTGCACCTCGAGATGGGGTTCCAGTCCGGAGCCATGCAGTTTCTCTTTGAGCAACGAATCCAGTTGAAAGATGCCTGCCGAGTTGCGCAAGGCGATGCGCACGCGCACCGGCTTCTCATCCCCCTCTTCGACCTCCACACTTTCCACGGCCATGGCCGAGACCGAGTGGATATTGATCGTGCCCTGCTCGAAGGGAATGCGCGAACGTCCCTTGGCCATATCCAGCGCATCGGCGACGCGCACCACGCCGGCCTCCAGGGTGAGTGGCTTCCCCTCCTTCCGATGGGCGATGATGGCGTGCAGGATTTCCGATTGCACCACAGCGCGCTGGGCCGCATCGGGGTAGGCCGTGGTCAGCAGGGCAGGTAGTTTGCGGTCGGCGACGATCAGGCTGTATTCCTCGTGGTTGGCGCGGTGAATGCTCATGCCGACGTCGTGTAAGAGAGAGGTCAGCACGACCACCACCTCGGCGTCATCCACCGTCAGGCCGTGATCGCGGACGATGCTCGGTTCGATGCCGCGCCCGACCAGGATGCGCAAGATCCGCAACGCCAGGTTGGCGATGATTTGCATGTGAACCGGCCCGTGATCCGACATGCCCAGGCGCGTCACGGCATTGACGTTCTGACAATACCAGAGGGCATAGAGCTCCTCGTCTTGCTGCACGGCTTCCATCACCCGCTGCAGGCGGGTGTTGTGACGTGCCGGCACATGGACGCGCAGGCGCTTTTCGCGCGCGGGCAGGCCTACTTCACGAAGCGGTTCGTCATTCATAGGGGTTCTCCAGAGCCAGAGAGTTCTTTCAAAAGCGGCAGAAGGCGCGCCTGGATGTCCTCGCGCACGCGGCGGAAGGCCTCCAGGATTTCCTCCTCGCTGCCGGAGGCCTTGGCCGGGTCAGGGAAGCCCACATGGAGGCGCCGCCCGGCCTTCCCCAACCAGACGGGGCATTGCTCGCTGGCCTCATCGCAGACGGTGATCACGGCATCGAAGGTGTAGCCGCGGAATTCGTCCGCTGCTTTGGAACGCCCCTCATGGGTCAAGCCGATCTCCCGCAGAACCTGAATGGCTTTGGGGTGGACGTAGCCGGCCGGTCGCGTCCCGGCGCTGAAGGCCTGCCAGCGGTCGCCCAGATGGGCATTGACGATGGCCTCCGCCATTTGGGAACGGCAAGAGTTGGCGGTGCAGAGGAAGAGGACAGTTTTCATGAGGCCTCGTACGCTCATCTACAGTGAAACGCATTTGATGAGGAGTTGTTCTGTCATCTTTTCGCCTCCTGGCTGATGCTCTCCAAATCTTGCGGGAGAGTCGCTATTGGGACCGAGATTCGTCATCGCTACCGTCGATCTCGATCAGTTCGCCGGTGGCGATGAAGATCGTCCGCTCGCAGATGTTGGTAACGCGGTCGGCGACGCGTTCCAGGTTGTGGGCAGCCCACAGCAACCAGTTGGCGCGCTCGATGGTTTTCGGGTCCTGGATGATGAAGGTCATCAGTTCACGGTAAACCTGATTGTAGAGAGCATCCACCTCGTCGTCCTCGCGCGGAATGGCGCGCGCCGCTTCGGCGTCCTCGTTAATGAAGGCCGTCAGGGCGCGGTGGAGCATGTCTACATCCTTCTGGGCCATGCGCGGGATATCGATCAGCGGCTTGAGCAAAGGCGCATCGCCCATGCGCAGGTTGATGTTGGCGATGCCTTTGGCATAATCGCCCATGCGCTCCAGTTCGCCGGCGATCTCCAGGATGGAGGCCAGCAGGCGCAGGTCGTGAGCCATGGGCTGCTGGGTGGCGATCAGGATCATCACCTGTTCCTCGATCGCGTAGCGTTTGGCGTTGATCTCTTTATCCGCTTCCAGGATGCGTTCCGAAGCCCTTCGATCGCGCTTCTTCAGCGCCTCCACCGAATTCAGGATGGCCTGCTCGACCAGACTGCCCAGCAGGAGGACGTCGTCTTTGATTTGTTGCAACTCGTTCTCAAATGTTTTTCTAAGCATAAGCCCTCGCTTTGGTTTGATTATAACCACAAACTCAGCCAAAGCGCCCGGTGACGTAATCTTCGGTGCGCCTGTCTTTCGGGTTGGTGAAGATTTGCGCCGTCGGGCCAAACTCGATGACCGTGCCGGCGCGTGACCCCTCTCTGGAGAGCATCATCATGGCGGTGTGATCGGAGACGCGAGCGGCCTGCTGCATGTTGTGGGTGACGATGACGATGGTGTAATCCTTCTTCAGTTCCTGCATCAGTTCTTCGATTTTGAGCGTGGCAATCGGGTCGAGGGCGGAGGCGGGTTCGTCCATCAGGATGACCTGCGGTTCGACAGCGATGGCGCGCGCAATGCACAGCCGCTGCTGCTGACCGCCCGAAAGCGCCAGCGCAGATTTTTTGAGGTTGTCTTTCACTTCATCCCACAGCGCGGCTTGACGCAGGGAACGTTCCACCAGTTCGTCCATGTTGCCTTTGTAGCCGTTGATGCGCGGACCGTATGCCACGTTCTCGTAAATAGACTTGGGGAAGGGGTTCGGCTTTTGGAACACCATGCCGACATGGCGGCGCACTTCCACCGGGTTGACCTTCGGGTCGTAGATGTTCTGCCCGTAGAACAGCGCTTCGCCTTCCACGCGGGCGGTGGGAACAAGGTCGTTCATGCGGTTGAAGCAGCGCAGAAAAGTGGACTTGCCGCAGCCCGACGGACCGATGATGGCGGTAATCTGCCGCGCCGGAATCTCCAGCGTGATGTTTTCCAGCGCGCGAAAACCGCCGTAATAGACGTTGAGGTTTTTGACCGAGAGAGCGATTTCGTGAGTTTCAGACATGAAGTTGCCTTTTTATCCCTCATCCCCAGCCCTTCCCCCAAAGGGGGAAGGGAGTCTCCCCTCTCCCTTTGGGGGAGGGGTAGGGGGTGAGGGAAGCATCTACCATCGAATTTGCAGTCTGTTTCGTAACACAATCGCCAGCGCGTTCAGGCTGAGCAGAACCGCCAGCAACACGATGATGCCCGCCGCCGCCAACTGCTGAAATTCCGCTTTGGGCAGCGAAACCCAGTTGAAGATTTGAATCGGCAGGACGGTGAACAAATCCAACGGACCTTTGAGGTCGAAGCGGATGTAGGTCAGCGCGCCGATGGTGATGAGCGGAGCGGTCTCGCCGATGGCGCGCGACATGGCAAGGATGGTGCCGGTGAGAATGCCCGGCATGGCATACGGCAGGACGTGATGCTGCACCGTCTGCCATTTGGTTGCGCCCAGCGCCAGCGAGGCATGACGCACCGACTGCGGCACGGCGCGAATCGCCTCGCGCCCTGAGACGATGAGAATGGGCAGCACGAGCAGTGCCATGGTCATCGAACCTGCCAGCACGCTGCGTCCCAGTTCCAATCCGCGCACGAACAAGCCCAGCCCCAGCAAGCCGTAGATGATGGACGGCACGCCCGCCAGGTTGGAGATGTTGATTTCGATGAAGCGCGTGAACCAGTTATCGCTGGCGTATTCTTCGAGGTAGATCGCCGCGCCCACGCCGATGGGAAATGCCATCAGCGCGGTCAAGCCGATCATCCATAACGAGCCTTGCAGGGCAGAGCGCAAGCCCGATTTTTCGGGGAAGCGCGAGGGGAATTCGGTGAAGAATTCGGGGCGAAGCCATTTGTAGCCGTCCAGGATGATGTCAATCAACAGAACGGAAAGCAGGAACAAGCCGAGGGTCACGGCGGCGAGGCTGAGGAGTTGGAAAAAGCGTCCGAAGCGCAGACGCAGGCCCAGGCGGGGTTCGAAGCGTCCGTTCTCGTGGGTGGAGAGTCCGTTCATTCGTACACCTCCCGATAGCGGCGCGTCATCCAGTTGCTGAGCAGGTTCATCCCCAGCGTCATCACGAAGAGCAGCATGCCCACCGCAAAGATGGTCTTGTAGGCGATGCTTTGCTGAGGCGTGTCGCCGAGGCTGACCTGGACGATGTAGGCGGTCATGGTTTCGATGGATTGGAGCGGGTTGAGGGTGAGTTTGGGCTGCTGCCCCGCGGCGATGGCGACGATCATCGTCTCGCCGATGGCGCGGGAGACCGCCAGGATGAACGCCGCCGAGATGCCCGACAGCGCGGCGGGAACGACGGTTCTTAATGTGACCTCGAGCCGCGTCGCGCCAAGCGCATACGCCGCCTCTCGCAGCGACCCCGGCACGGCAGACATGGCGTCTTCGGAGAGCGAGGCGACGAGGGGCAGGATCATGAAGCCCATGACGATGCTGGCGCTGAGGGCGTTGAAAGCTTGCGTTTCGGGCAAGATTTTCTGAAGCAGGGGCGTGACGAAGGTGAGCGCGAAATACCCATAGACGACGGTCGGCACGCCTGCCAGCACTTCGAGCAGGGGCTTGATGATTTTGCGGGCGCGCGGGCTGGCGTATTCGCTGAGGTAGATGGCGGCGAGCAGACCGAGCGGCAGGGCAATGAACATCGCTCCCGCCGCAACGAGGATGGTGCCATTTACCAGCGGAAGAACGCCGAATTTTTGGGAGGCAAAGAGCGGCGTCCAGCGCGTTTCGGTGAAGAACTCCACGATGGAGACTTCCTGGAAGAACAGGATGGTCTCCTGGAGCAAAACGGCGATGATGCCCAGCGTGGTGAGAATGGACACGGCGGCAAAAAGCAGCAGCACGACGCGAATGATTTTTTCGCGTCGGTCGTGTTCCGCGCGGGGGCGCAGAAGGAGGCCGGATGGGATGAGTTGGTTTTCCTGCATACAGAATCCTTTTCCCTCATCCCCAGCCCTTCCCTCAGTGGGGGAAGGGAGTTCCCCTCTCCCTTTTGGGAAAGGGGGTAGGGGTGAGGGATGCAGGCTTACTTTTCTTTTGCCAGCAGGTCTGCAAGCGAGACGCCCACGGTGGAGCCGAGACCTTCGAAGATGGAGCCGGTGATGCGGTTATCGTAGCGTTTCTGCGCCAGGGCGTAGATTTCGTCGGTGAGGGGGATGTAGCCAACCTCGGCAGAAAGCACGCCCGCGTTCCTCAGGTAGAACTCGATGAAGGCGCTGATTTCGTCCTTCTGGTCAATGCGCTCGCGGTTGACGTAGATGAAGAGCGGGCGGGAGAGCGGCTGGTAGGCGCCGCTGGCAACGGTTTCGGCATTCGGCAGGACACAGTTGCCGTCGCCGTTGTCAATCGCCACCAGTTTGAGTTTGTCCTTGTTCTCTTCGTAATAAGCAAGACCGAAGAAACCGAGCGCGTTCGGGTCGCCGGCGATGCCCTGCACCAGGACGTTATCGTCTTCGCTGGGGAGGAAGTCGCCGCGGCTGGAGCCTTCCTTGCCGACAATGGCTTCGGTGAAGTAGTCATACGTGCCAGAGTCCGTGCCCGCGCCGTAGAGGGCAAGCGGCCGGTCGGGGAAGCCCTCGCGCACCTGGCTCCAGTTGGTGATCACACCTTCAGCGGCAGGTTCCCAAATCTTCTTGAGTTCCTCCACCGTCAGGCAGGAGACGAAGTCATTTTCGGGATTGACCAGCACAGCCAGGCCGTCGAACGCGACTGGCAGTTCAACGTATTCGACGCCGTTCTGTTTGCACAATTCAGTTTCGGATTCTTTGATGGGGCGGGAGGCATCTGAAATATCGGTCTCGCCCGCGCAGAACTTCTTGAAGCCGCCGCCCGTGCCGGAGATGCCGACCGGCACGCGCACTTCGGGGAACTCCGCCTGGAATTCTTCCGCCACCGCGGCCGTGATCGGCGCGACCGTACTGGAGCCGTCCACGAGGATGGTACCTTCCACAGGGCCGGGAGTAGGGGAGACGACCACCACTCTAGTCTCTGCCTGCGTGATCGGCGTAGAGGCAGCGGGAACGCCACACGCGGCGAGCAGCAAACCTGCCGCAAGGAACACGAAGAACAACGAGTGAACGATTTTGGACATTTCTTCTCTCCTTGTGATTTGTCTTTTTCCGGCCTTATGCTATCAAGCGGTTTTTAACAGGGAGAGAAGAAAGGGTTAACGTCTTGTTAAAGTTTGAGATTGACCGCCCAACGTTTTACTGCACTGCCACCGCAAAGATGGAAAAAGCAGGAAGTTCACTCGCGGACGATTCCTCGCTGGAGATAGCTTCCGTAATCCGGCACCAGGCGCTCGTATTTGTCATCCATCAGCGGCGAGGAGATCATGAAGTCTGCCGAGGCACGATTGCAGGCAATGGGGATGTTCCAGACAACCGCCATGCGCAAGAGGGCCTTCACGTCCGGGTCATGGGGAAGGGGTTCGAGCGGGTCCCAAAAGAAGATCAGGAAATCAATCTCATTCTCGGCGATTTTGGCGCCGATTTGCTGGTCTCCGCCCAGTGGGCCGCTTTGCAGTTTGTGGATGGCGAGGCCCAACTCGCGCTCCAGGAGTGTGCCGGTGGTGCCGGTGGCATAGATCTCATGGTGGGCGAGCAACTGGCGATTGAATTTGGCCCATTCCAGCAAGTCGCCTTTCTTATTGTCGTGGGCCACCAGGGCGATTTTCTTATCGGGCTTCATGATAATTTTCTGGTAGTTCATGGTTGCTCCGAGAGGGAAGAAAGGGGGATGCACTCTACATTCATGACAGTATTGCTCTTGAGAATCTACTACAACCGCAAAGATTCTGTGCCGCGACACATTGTCCCCGTAGGGGATGGATGTCGCGGTCGGGTTGCAGGATAAATCCGGCGCTACGAGTGTACCAAAAAAGGCCGCTCCAAACGAGCGGCTTTCGGCCGACGAATTGTTCAGCGTTTTGGCGGGGAAGCCGGCCTGTAACATCTGTTGCCTTGGTGGCTTGTTGAGAGAGACGGCAGTCGTTTCTTGATCGCCCTGAGCAGGCTCATGCTCCGCAGGCCAGCCATAGCATGGCTTCTCAAGCAATCTCCAAATCCTGTTCGAGGGCAGAGCCCAGCCCATGCCGGGCTCTGCCGTTTTTTACAAGCATTCCCCGCAGTCTCTCAGGCAACGCTGGCTTCCGCCGAACGCAGGTGGCCGCTTTGCCGGTGTTGCAAGAGATTGAAAATAGAAATGAACCAGTATCCGGCCATGTAAACTGTCAACCATGGCATTACCCCCCAGCCTGCATGGGGAATCAAAACCAGCATGGAGAACAGCGCGTAGAATCCCAGTCCGATCTCGGCCCAGATCATGGGGCTGATGTGTACCACATAGGCCGATCCCGCCCAATCGCGGTTGTGGCTGGTGACATTGAACTTAGGGGTGCGCGTGAAGGTGCCCATTTTACGATTGAACAGCCCATCCAGCACGGCCAGGGTATTATTCAAAGAAAGCCCGAAGCCGATCAAGACCAACGCCGGCAACAGGCGCAGACGTTCCACCAGGCGGGGGTGATATTCTGTTTTAGAAACCAGATAGAGCAGAGGCGGCCCAAAAGCAGTAATCATCGTCCACGGGAAAACGCGCAGGAAAGATGGCGAGAGCAACCCCACCGGCAAAATCAACAGCAGTGTGATCAGCATCAACGGGTGAACGAAGTAGCCGGTGACGTGCAAAAGTGCAAAGAGACGTTTGGCCTCGGGCATCTCTGCCGTGAACAGGCGGTGAAATATTTTCCGCACCACCTGAAAACTCCCCTTCGCCCAGCGATATTGCTGTTTTTTGAACGCCTCCACCTGCGGCGGCAATTCGGCCGGAACCACGATTTCCGGCACATAGCCAATGCGCCAGCCTTGCAATTGGACGCGGTAACTCAAATCCAGGTCTTCCGTCAAGGTGTCGGACTGCCACCCGCCTGCCTCCTCGATGGCAGTTCTTCTCCACAGGCCGGCCGTGCCGTTGAAGTTCAAAAACAGGCCACTGCGAGAGCGAGCGGTTTGCTCCACGATAAAATGGCCGTCAATGCCCAGGGCCTGCGCCCGCGTGAGAAGGTTATTGCCGGCGTTCAGGTGCCCCCAGCGGGTCTGCAGACAGGCCAGCTTCGGGTCGTTGAAATAAGTCACGGTCTTTTTCAGCCAGTCGGGTGGCGGGACGAAATCGGCATCGAAGATCGCCAGCAATTCGCCGCGGGCGGTTTTCATCCCTTCGGCGAGCGCGCCCGCCTTGAATCCGAAGCGATGGCGGCGCTGAATCAGTTCAATCGCATGGCCGCGGGCGCGGCATTGCTCCACCAGATGACGGACCAAAACAGCGGTATCGTCGGTTGAATCATCCAGTACCTGAATCTGCAATTTCTCCGGCGGATAATCCAAAGCGGTAACAGCGTTCAATAAACGCTCAACGGTGTAGCGCTCGTTGAAGACGGGCAACTGCACTGTGACCGCTGGCCACTCAGCCCTCGGCGTTGGCTGCATGGGGCGGTTTTTCGTTTGCCAGTAGAGCAGAACGGTCAGGGCGTTGCCCAGCCCGTAGAAGGCCAGGCCAAGCAGGGCGACAATGTAAAGGATTTCCAGTAAGGTCTTGATGATCATTCTCTTCTCATTATCAAAAATTTCCCAATGCAAAACGCCGCTCCCATCCAAAAGAGACGGAAGACGGCGCGCAGGCGTGGCGTACCAAAGCTTATACTATAGCAGGTGGAGATTAAATCAAGTTAAGAATGCGGCACGGTAAAGTAAAACGTGCTGCCCCGGCCTTCTTCGCTTTCCACCCAAATTTTGCCACCGTGCGCCTCGATGATGTGGCGGGCGATGGCCAGTCCTAACCCGGCACCTCCACCAGAGCGGGCGCGATCGGATTTATAGAACCGCTCGAAGACGCGCGGCAGGTCATCGGCAGGAATCCCAACACCCGTATCACGCACGGCAAAGCGCACCTCGCCCGAGGTGGATTCCGCGAAAAGGGCCACTTCCCCACCCGCGGGCGTGAACTTGATGGCATTGTGGATCAGATTCACCAGCACCTGTTCCAGGCTGGAGCGATCGGCGCGCACCGTCGGCAGATCGAGCGGGCATTCCACCCTCAGGCTCAGGCCAGCACGCTCGGCTTGCAGACGCATCCGCCCGGCGACCGATTCAAGGAGGGATCGCGGCGCCAGGGCAGCGAGTTCGAGACCGATCTGCCCCGATTCGACCCGCGAGAGATCGAGCAACTGCCCGGCCATACGGCTCAGCACCTCGACCTCGGCCTGGATGCGGCCCAGGAAACGTGGCCCCGCTTCGGGGTCGCGGAGAGCGCCGTCTTGCAGGGTTTCGATCAGGGCTTTGAGCGAGGCAAGCGGGGTGCGCAGTTCGTGGGAGAGGTTGCTGATGAAGTCGCGGCGGACGGTTTCGAGTCTGTGGACGCGCGTCAAATCCTGCACGAGCAGCAGGCTGCCGTTGGAGTGTCCATCGGGGATGATGACGAGTTGCAGATATTGACGGCGTAACGGCACTTCTACGGATTCGCTCTGCATTTCACCTGTCTGCTGGCAGCGCTGCCATGCTTCGACGAGTTGATGATGGCGGACCACTTCCGTTACGCTTCGATGAACGGGATTGGAAGTTTGAAATAGTCTGCCGGCGGCGGGATTCGCAAATTGAATCACGCCGTACTCGTCGGCAATGAGAACGCCATCGGTCATCTGCTCGAGGACAGCGGCGAGGCGGGCGCGCTCGGAGTCCAAAGTGGATAGTCGAAGGTTGAAGGCTGTAATGAGGGCAGAGACTGCGCTGGAGAGGTTTTCAAGTTCCCTGATTTCTGAGACGGATTCTTCGCGGTTCTGGCGAATGGACTTGGCAAACTCATTTATGCTGCGGCGCAGTTTGTAATACCGCCACGCAAACCAGGCGGCGAGGACGAGGAAGGTAACAGTAAAAATGAGGTTGTAATCCATGACCGCTTACCAGTTACCTCTTTCAACCTTCAAAGCGGTATCCCCCGCCCCTCACGGTGACGAGGCGGCGCGGATGAGCTGGATCGGCTTCGATCTTCTGCCGCAGCCAGCGCACGTGGACGTCCACGGTGCGGCTGTCGCCGATGTAATCCCAGCCCCAGACGCGCTCCAGGATGAATTCGCGCGAGAGCATCTGCCCTTTGTGGCAGGCGAAGAATTCGAGTAATTCGTATTCCTTCGGTTTGAGTTGGATCGGTTTTCCGTCGAGCGTCACTTCGCGGCGCGTCTTTGCCTTTGACGCCCAGTTCAAGCAGGGTTACAGGGGATTCGGTGGGGGTTGCCGTTGAGGTGGGCTCGGGGGTCCGAGTCGGCGGCGGGGTGAAGGTCGGCGCGGCGGGGGTCGGGCAGGCTGGCAGGCGGCGAGGAGGAGGGTCAGCAGGAGGCAGTGAACAGTGAGCAATCGGGCAGGGGTCAGGGAGCGGGACATGGGAACATCTCCTGAGGGTTGTTTGGAGAGAAGCGGATTGGCTCACATTTTAATCTCATCTGACAGAACGGCACAGGACGTATGTCGGCGGGCTGCCAAAAAGTCAGCCTTTGGCTGACTTCCATGCGCTGAGGCAGGGATTTATCCCGTCGAATCAAGCCGCAGCACAGGTCTCCGGTCTGTTCCGGACAGACCAAAGGTCTGTCCTACAAGCGGACGTAGAACAGGTCTCTGACCTGTCTGGACAGACCAAAGGTCTGTCCTACAAGCGGACGTAGCACAGGTCTCCGACCTGTGCGGACAGACCAAAGGTCTGTCCTACAACACAGGCTGGAGGTGTTTTTGAGTTTGATGAAGGGCCCGGGAGTCGGGGTTGGGGTATTTGTTGGGATTGGGGTATTTGTTGGGATTGGGGTATTGGTAGGATCTGTTCTGCCGCCGTCTGGTGGCGGGCTGCCGACTGGACAGCAGGCAGCTGAGCCGTCGCGGTTTTGGCAGCAGTAAAAGCCGTTATTGCATTTGCCGCTGCCACAGCGTTCTTCATAAGGCGAGAGGGTGAGGTTGGGGATGATGGTGGCGTGGCCTGGGCCGGTGGTTGGAGAGGGGGCGTATGTTGGTGGTGGGGCGGTGGTGGGAGTGTTGGTGGGTGGTGGTGATTTACATATACCACCACCACAAGTAGGATTACAGCCATAAGCACAATGTTCTTGATGCCAGCGATCGCAGTATTTAGAATAACAATTGGCATCGTCTGGAATACAATAACCCCAAACCCGAGCACAAAAACATGTCCCGCATTCAGCGCAACTGCAGGTACCCCCACAATTACCATAAGAATCAAAGCTACACCCAGCATAGATTGGGGATTTTAGGGGTGTTAGGAC